>NZ_QOSC01000018.1:0-133665 GCF_008368845.1 Bacillus sp. BB51/4 | reverse complement strand
TTTCTTTTTCATGGTGTTTAATGCTCAAGAAAACTTATAACCGCATAAGTATATAGAACGACTAGAGCAAAGGCACATATTCCCATAATGATAATCGCTAGTGCGCTTTTCTCTTGTCTAAACCCTATAATTCCAAGAATAAATGCACTCAACATTGTTACCTTAAGCATTGTAGAAAGATTGGGAATTGAATATCCACTCAACCAGGTAGAGAAACTTACAATTACGGAAAAAGAGAACAAAGTTAGAACAATAGATAATATATTAATGTGCTTCCCATACTTCAGTTGCATTTCGCTACCTCCTTTTCTTTTCATTAGTGAATAATAGGTAGGTGACCGTATTTTTATTTTATTCTAAACTTTCTTAAAAATCCATAATAAAAAGAAGAGGTTGTCTCAAAAGTCGCTGAATAGTTACTTTTAGGCAACCTCTTTTCTTTATTTTTTACTTTCCTCTAGTTTAGAGATACTTGCTTCTTTTTCAGGTAACGTATCAACAAAATCCTTTTGAGATTTTAATAGGTCAGATTGTTGTATCCAAGCCATAAGATCATCTAAAGATTTACGGGCTTCTTTTACATCGCCAGTAATATCATTCATGTTCAACTTATTAAATGTAGCTAAAAATTCTTGTTGAATCTCACCTTGCAATGCATTTGCTTGCTTTGTTAATTCTTTATTTTCATCACATTTTGCCTTTTGAACATTATTCATAGCTTTCCCGATTTCATGCTTATCAAAAGCATCTTGCGCTTTCTTTAAATTTTCGGTTTGTTCTAACTTACTTTTAATCTTCTTATCATCCTTCAACTTCAAAGCCTCTTGATAATTCTTAATAGCTTCGCTATATTTTTTATCCTTAATGTTCTTATCAGCTTTTGATGTATAATCTTCAAAGGAATTACTACTACAAGCTGCCAGTAGCAAGATGAATGCTAGAATCAACCCATAAAACTTAACATTTTTCATAGAAACTATGCCTCCTCTTCTATATGCATACACTTATGATATTACAATTTCTGTAAAAATAGAAAGGGATACATATGTTATCAATTTGATAAATATTCTATTCGAGGCATTATGTATCATTTATTATCTTTTTCGGTAGGCTGAATATATTCAAAGAAATCCGGTGGTTCTTTCATTGCTTCTTTTTTTTATTTTTTCAAGTTCTTCACGTTCACGCGGAGACAATCTTTCTAGTAGGGGTACCCCCCATCACCATCAAGCTAAGAAATGCAAATACCTCAAAACGAAAAAATGAGCATTTTGTTACAAGTTAGTACAAAATTTCGTTCTGGGGGGTGCAATAAAACTTTAGCTTGATGGGCATGTGGCGATACCCCTTTACATACTTATCGTTAGCGGAAGTCATTTTAAAATTCTATGTGTCGATTTTTTCTTTGCCCTTGCGGATAAACCACCATATCAAAGCTACAAGTAGTAGGAGGAGCGGTATTCCCTGAATAAAGAGAAATCCTCCCCAAAAATCAAGTTCAGTACTATATGGAGAGTCTGTTGCCATCACACCTATAAATAAACCCACTGGAATTGTGCATAGATTTACCCCTAAACTGACCATTATGAATGTTAGATTTTTATCCTTAGTTTTCGGTGAATCAGAATTGAAGAATGAGAATACTGCAAGGCCGATTATAAAATACAGTATTACATAAAGCTGATTAAGATATCCCATAATATTCCTCCGTTATCCTAATTGTACCATTAGCAAGGCCTATTTTGTGTACATTTGGATGAATAGGATATGCATATAAAGTTAACATAACGTAACATTATTGATAGCAAGAAAAAAGTGGATCCCTACTCTCACAAGGAATCCACCTATTCATTATATGCTTCTATATTTGTTTTGTTTTCTTTGCTAGTGCCAACTTCAAAAAAGCTGCAAGTAGTATGAGAAGCGGTATTCCCTGAATGAAGAGAAATCCTCCCTAAAAATCAAGTGCAGTACTATCTGGAGGGGCTGTTGCCATCCCGCCTATAAAAAAAAGCCATTGGACTTGTGAGTAGATTTATCCCTAAACAGACCATTATCAACGATAGGTTTTTAGCCTTAATTTTTGGTGAACCAGACTTAAAAAATAAGAATATTGCAGTGCCGAATATAAGAAACAGTGTTACATAAAAATTTAACATAATATCCCTCCATGACTTTTTTACAAATGGCTGTATTTACGTCTGCATACAGTAATTTTAGAATGGCTTATCTGTTCACTAAACAAAAAACATAAGAGGCCTCACCATACATGTCCATCTCCCGAAAAGAGGGAATAAGAAAAAATAACGTTTTTTTGTACTTAGGGGTAGTGAAAATTCTTAAGTTGATGGCGATGTATGTTGCCCCCTAATACAACGATTATTGTGTTTTAAATAAGGAACGACTTCTCACAAGAGAGTCCCTTTTTTATCTTTAAAAATGGTAAAATGTAGTTTAAGGAAGGGTAAGAATGAAAAATGAACATAGGGAGATTTAAATAAGGGATGGGCAAAAATCCCAACTATGATTGTATGAAGTATATAATAGAAAAGGGAGAACTTGAATGAGGAAACCAAAAGTAACTGTTTTTATCTCATTACTGAGCATACTACTATTCCTATTAAGTGGTTGCTCTATAGACACAAAACTATTAGAAAAACCAATAGGAGATTATTTGTCCGAAAACTACGGGATAAAGAATGGGGATTTTAAAATTCTTTCTACTGATAGTGGGTTTGGAGCTTCTCATCAACAGACTTACGTGGAAATAAAAAAACCATACCGCACTCTTGCTTATTTACTTGTAGACAAAGAATCATATGAAATAGTTAAAAATGGAAGCGATGATGTTTTTCTAGAAATATTTAAAGGAGCTTATGTTGAACAACATCGTGATGTTTTGAAACAATCCGATAAGATAATAAAAAAGTATAACTTATTAAGTGAATTCTCCTATCGTAAAAATAAACCAAATTTCTATTACTATTTAGATATACATATAGATAAAGAAAAAGAAAAGGAATTAATTGAAAATTTCAAACGTGATCAAAAAATAAACACTGACAATATAATGAAAATGTTAAAAGATAGTAAACCTAGAGATCATGCTAATTATACAGGAGTTATCAATTTTAATTACTATTACAATACCTACAAAAATAGTGAAACTGTTCCCAATGCTCAAAGTATTATGGATGATTTTGAAAAGAGCCACGTGCTAACAGAGGGCATTTATAAGATAGCTGTTGTGACCATGTATTCCAGCCCTAATGAAACAACCATAGGAGGAACGGACAGTCGTAATAATAATGTCATGTTTACCGTGGATAAACAAGGGAAATTCGAAATATTAAAAACAACTGTAGATTCTTGATAAAATACGTCAATTGTTGTGTTTTAAAAAAGGGTCGACTTCCCACAAGGAAGAGGAGGCACTGAAAAAGTCCTCATGGTTTAAAAAGTGAAACCGACTTATGAGCAGCCCTTTCCTTTTTGAGTATACAAAAAAAAACGGCCATCCATTTTTAAAGAAATAAAAAAACCAGCTATATTATGCAAGGCTCTGGTGCAAAAATAGAATAAAAGATAATAAAGCGCATAGATTCCTAACGGAATCATATCTTATGTTGCAAGTCCAAACAATTGATGGATGAATTCTTTCTGATTTTGGACAGACTGATCCTGTAAATCAACCTATTCTTTTTTAATCATATGCATGGCTTCTACTCCAGAAAGAATGGATGTAGCTGTGTCAAAACATTTGAATCCTAGCATAGAGCGTACTCGTTTCTTAATAAAACGATGATCTTGTTCCACAATGTTATTCAGATATTTTATCTGCCTGATTTGGATGCCTAGTGGCATCTTTTTTTCTTCCTTCAATTTTTCTATGGCTATTGGATAAGCTGGATTTTTATCAACTGTAATCACACGAAGTTTAGAGGCATGGAAAGACCGCAAAGCTTTCTTGAAGAATCGCTTTGCAGCCTTTTGGTCTCTTGTTTTGCTTAGATAAAAATCGATTGTGTTTCCTTTCGAATCAACAGCACGGTACAGGTACATCCATTGCCCTTTAACTTTGATATATGTTTCATCGACTCTCCAAGAGTCATTGGTTTGCTTGAGGTGACGACGAATTCGTTTGTCCAATTCAGGACCATACTGATGAACCCAACGCATAATCGTGGTATGAGAAATAGATAAGCCCCGTTCCTCCATCATTTCCACCAAATCACGAAAGCTTAGGTTGTACCGTAGGTATCATCTTACCGTTAATAAGATAATATCAGTCTGATAGTGCTTCCATTTAAACGGATTTTCCTTTTCCATACTGATCACGCACCTTTTTTAGAGTTATACTATCAGTATGTCCAAGATTAGGAGATTACTTGCAAGGATTTTGGAGTTTTTGCACCAGAACCACCACTTTAATTTAAATAATTTATATTGAACTCCCATTCAAGTATTATTTTTCCTAATGAATAATTGGTATATTCTGTCTTACTCCACCTTTTCGGGGGATGGGCAAAAACACCCATATAGTGTCTCATTATCAGTAGCAAGAAAAAAGCGGATCCGTACTCTCAAAAGGAATCCAATCTCTCTTTTTCTATAACTATATTTTTATATGGGGTAGCACCCCATCGCTATCAAGCTAAAAAGGATGGGTTACCTCAAAACAATAAAAACGAGCATAATACACAAAATTTTCGTTTTGGGGTATTTCAAAATTTTAAGTTGATGGGCATGTGCCGTACCCCTATTAAAGTGGAAATTTCTCAAACGAAACTTTAATATATATAATTAATATACTATTCATATTAAAAAATTGAAAAGAGGTGGCACTTTGAACAAATGGGCTATATTATCTTTATTGTGTGTACCCTACGCTCTTTTAACTATAATAAATGAGGATACATTAGAGATAGGTGGATCAGCAAATATCTTTTGGAAAATTGGTTTATTTGCACCACTTATAGGCGTTTTATTTTCAGCTGGAGCCAGTAAGACTTACCAACGCGTTATGCTTGCAATATTTAATTTAGGTTACTATTTTGGGCTTTACATCTATATGCTATACACTTTTTAAAATACTCTTTTTATATTCGTTTTGTAAAAATATATTTAGGGGAGAAAACAATGAAAAAGAAAATATACTATTTATCAATAATTTTCACAAGTCTTGTTTTTTTATTTTTATTCATAAAAGCATTAGGATTTATCTTCTGGATAAATGGTGCACTAATAGACAAATGGGTAGCTTGGGTTAGTTTATTTGCTATTCCCACTTTCATTTACTACTCTTTCCCAGGACAAAACTTCAAAAAAACACAAAAAACGGTAACCATAATTATCATAATAGTTCAAGTAATATGGCTAAAATGGGCAATTAATCAACCTAAATATTATGTATATATTAACAATGATAACATTCTCCCATCTCCATATATAATTCAGGAGACTCCAAATTCGGATACTCCTATTTATCTTAGCCAAATAATTTTAACTAACTATACATCTTATAAATCAATTAATTCATATCTATTTGTAAAAGAAAACGTTACAGAAAACAATCGAGGCTTGGTTGATTGGATAAAAAATTTTGGTGGCGAAGTAAAAGAAAAAGAAGACGGGCGCATTTATATAGACACTTATAAGGGATATTTATTTTTCAAGTAAATTGTAAAAGGGAGAAATCGGTGTGAAATCTCCCTTTTACGACTCTCAATCGCTATAGGATAGGCCTGATTTTTGTCTACTGTAATCACACTGGGTTTTGGAACATGAACAGATTGCAAAGCTTTCTTAAAAAAAAGCCATTGATAATAGCTATTATTTTTGGAAAAACAACTTACAAAAAAGATAATTATAAAAAGTCGATTCCTTATCTCAAATAAGGAATCGACTTTCAAATAAATCATATACTCGTTCTGGTGTCGATATGTATTTATTACAAATTACCTTTAACTTTTCCAACGATCTCGTTTATCGTATTTCGATCTAGCTTGTCACTAATTTCGAATAGCTCACGATCTCCTACTAATTGTACGCCTACGATTTCGTTGCGGTCTTTACCGTATTGCACTTCAATAATAGATCCGCGCTCTATTTGTTTCCAAATGTAACCAGCTTCATCTTTATTGTCTAAAGTAATACAGTCCTCAATGTTTTCATTGATTCCAATTAACATATTATCGTCAATATACCCAATCTCGTATTGTTGACGCTCTTTCGCTTTGCCGCTTACTAAAATACCCGCACGACCATATGAGTAATCCCAATAGTCTGCTTTCGGCTCTTGTGCCTCAGCTTTTTCAGTAGTGCCACAACCGGTAATAAGACCAATTGGCATAACTGCAATTAATACTACTCTAGTAAATTTCTTTATCATCTAAAACCAACCTTACATGTTTAAGTGAAAATTCCATTTATTCCCTCATTAAAGGATAACATGATACTACGGGGAAAGCAAAACGAAAAAATGAGCTGACTTCTCAAAATAACTAACTATAGAGAAAGAAAATTTTCATTTAGGGGGTACTTCAAAATCTTAGTTTGATGGCAATGCGATTTTACTTCCGCCTGCTAAAAAACATTCGTAATGATTGTTAATATTTGTTAACATTAAACAAGAAGTGCTTGTGAAGGATAACATTCCTTTCATAATAGTGCTTTTTGTTTTTTGATTTATTTTATAAGGATAAGAGGGAAGATATATGCGTTCTAAGAAGTACAACACCATAGCATCAAGCTGTCTAATTTTGTTTCTTGTTTGTTGGATCCTGCTATCTACATATGGTAAATACAATTATACTGTTGGTGATTTCACTCCAGCTGATGTGAAATTAACCGTTGGACTGGATATTTTACAGATGACTCTCCTTTTTATGTCTTTGGTCTTCGGCTTGATAGCATATGCTTTACAAGACGAAGGAGGCTACGCAGGGATTAATATTATAATATCCCTCGCTTTGTTTGTTTTAACAGGTATGAGTGATATTTTAACAATTTATATACTGTTTACTGAGCCTGTCCATTTACAAATGTTATTTAAGTAATAATCTTACTTGAGCTTGAATTACCTTACCGACATGAAGAAATAGAAGTTCTATAAATGTACAGAGATAATAAAGTTGTTTTAAAAATACCGGTCATTTTATTCAGTAATTAGGCCAGATTATGAAGTGATTTTATTAATTGTTTCGTTAAGAATGTAAAGAAGTGGACTTTAGCCAACCTGGCAGTTTAGTTGAATGGGAATGTTATAATATTATTAAAATTTTAGAAATGTAGGGTAAAAAAATGAAGAGTACTAAAAGATTGATTCAAGTTATCTTAGTAAGTACACCAATCCTAATTCTTAGTGGATGTTTCTCTAGTTTCTCTAAAGATGATCTGAATCAACCAATACAAGAATATTTAAAAACAAACTATGGAATACAAGGTGGGTTTTCTGTTGTTGAGACAGATAATTATTGGTTTCAAGGGGTTGACCATCAAACTTATGTAGAAATGAAAAAGCCATATCGTGCTTATCCGTTTCTAATGATTGAAAGAGGTACTTGGAAAATTTTAAATGATGACAGTGACGATATCTATCTTGAACAATTCAAGGGTGCATATATTGAGCAACATCCAGAAGTAGTTCAAGTAATTGAACAAATCATAAAAAAATATGGATTAGTGAAATATCCTAATAAATTTATTTCGGTAGAGAATGGTCCTGTTTATATATTTCCTTACGACAACCTTGAGTTTAATATAATTTATTCTCAAGAACTACTTGATGATTTTAAAAAGACCCAAAAGATAGATACTACTAAACTTTTACCTACATTAATACCAAGTGACCCCCGACGTGAAAATTATAATGTCAGGTATTTAGGTGTAGTAAATTTTCTATTTAAATTTGACATGTCTAAAACTATTCCAAAGGCCCAAGATCTAATTGAGGACTTTCAAAAAAGTGGAGTATTAACAAAAGGGATATACAACATAGATATGTTAGTAGATGATTCAAATGGGGGATCGGAATATAATAATGTAGCTTTGTTTGAAGTTGATGAAAATGGTAAATACACTATAATTGCTTCTCCTAAATACGGTGAGTTAGAGAACACTTACTTTTATGGTGATTATGCAGCAAAAAAAATATAAAATAGAACTTTAGGTTGAATTATCCCAAAGTCCAATCGCTTATTTAATTATGTAGACGAAATAATTATTTTCCCTAAAAAATATTGGGGACTTAAGGGGATAGAATGAATCTTCTTCAACAATTGGGCGCTATTTTTGAATAAACCTTAGATTTTCAAACGACTTTATTGTTATATTTTTGAGTAAAGTTAAGTATCTTATATCGAAAATTAAAAAACTATATTTTAACCCCGTCCTAAATTTAGAACGGGGTTATGCTTGTTTTAGGTTTAAAAATTTAATAACTTTGTTGTCTTTTTACAATAAAGGGTACCGCCCACATGCCCATCAACTTACGAAAAATAAAAGCCAAAACGAAAAAAATTAGCTGACTTCTCAAAGTAACTACCTATAAGGGGGCACCATATCATTTAATGTTAAGACTTGTAGCGCTTAACCATAAATACACATAAAAAGAAACCAGGCGGTAGTGAATATCAAAAATATTACGGAAAAGTGTATATTAGGAACCAACAATTTTGCGTGATCTTTATTTTTTTTCAATGCCATAGTTGAAGAAATAATGGCGATAACTAATGGGAGCATTAAGGCATAAATTATATATGTGAGATCACGTCCAGTATCTAAATATGGTTCACCAGGGTGAATATAAATAAGTTCATAATGATAAGTAAAATAAATATACAAAGCTATACAAAATATGAAATTTGCTCCTACGGCAACCCCAAAAGTTGTATTGTTTAATCTTTTCATCTGTCTACTCCTTTAAGTAATCCCTTCCTAATATTACAGCAAATAAAAAAATTTTACATCGTAATATTATGTTAAATTCAAATAAAAAAGGGTTCAGTCGAGATGCGTGTAATTTAAGGTTATGGGCTATATTTTATTTCCATTATCAGATTTCGGTGTAACAAAAAGCTGTTTTACTAATAATGTTACGAATTATTTTTGATACAGTATTTTGTTACAGCTAGTTCAACAATTAGGATATTTCATATTTTCAAACACAAAACGTAACAATAACGAACGCGTTTATGTTACAAATGTCTCTGAAAAATAACGTCTGGAAAAAAATGTATCACTATGACCTATTTTTACACGTATCTCGGCTGTACCCCTTTTTAACATAAGGGTAATTTATGTCGTGTTTAGCAATTATTCATTACATAATGCAAATGATTGTTTACATTTTGTTAGTAATCATTTACAATTACAGTAATTGTAAATGAGGAAAGGGGAATTATGATACTAGAAAACAGAGTTAGAGAATTACGAGCACGATTTAGATGGACTCAGCAAGACTTGGCCGATGCAATTGGGGTCACAAGGCAGACAATTGGATTAATAGAAAAAGGTGATTATTCTCCATCTGTCACTATGGCGTTAAAATTAGCTGCTGTATTTCAAGTTACCGTAGAAGAGGTTTTTTATTTAAAGGGAGAGGAACGATTATGATAAAACAGGTTTTAAGATCTCCACTTATAGGGGCCAGTATATTTGTGTTGATTATTGCATTTTTACTATTTTCTCTTATGAATACACAAGTCATTTTAGCTAAGTTATGTTTCGGGATTTTAGTGACGGTTACTTTTTTATGGCTCATTCTCACAAGGATTTATAACCGAAAGAATCCTCATGATAAGATTAGGCTATTTGGTTTTATATCATCCGAATTTCGTGAAATAGATGAAGGGCAGCAGTGGGTAACCTATAAGGCTTGCCGAAATGTGTATATTTACTATAGCATTGCGCTTCCAGTAACGGCAGGGATTTGCTTTCTCTTTTCTCAACATAATTTTGTTCCATTATTGTGCATTGGTTTACTAGGTGCAGGTCAATATATTGTCTATTGGTTAACCACTATTTTTATTTTAAATCGTATTTAACAAAGGGGATGAAACAATATGGTGGAGTGGGCTCAAAATGCGGGGGCATTATGGCAATATGTAGTGTTATTTCTTTTAGCATTTGCCCCATGGATGGATGTATCAATTGTTGTACCACTTGGTATCGCATGGGGATTACAACCATTTGCAGTAGGAGTAACAGCATTTGCAGGAAATCTTATCTTGGTTCTATTACTCGGTTTTTTCTTTAAACAGTATGCAAAATGGCAAGCAGCAAGAAAACAAAAAAAAGGTATAACAACACCTTCTAAAAAAGAAACCCGATCAAGAAAAATATGGGATCGATATGGTGTTCCAGGTTTGGCTCTTCTAGCTCCAATTCTCGTAGGAACTGATATTGCAGCCGTATTAGCTTTAACATTTGGATCTAACCGGACACACGTCATAAGTTGGATGACGGTCAGTCTAGCAGTATGGACAGTCATTTTTACAGTTGCTGCGATGTATGGGCTTAGCTTTTTAAATATTATTTAGGATATCATGATGATTTTAGGTAATCTAAAATCGTTCACTACCCAAAAATTATGGAGTAATCAAGTGAGTTCATATAATATCAAGACAAAAGCTCTGACCAAAAACATTTAAACACTCAAATAGCTGTATGATATGGTCATAGTACCGTAGCTCACGAACTTATATGGGTAGAGACACATTGCTACCAAGCTAATATTTTGAAGCATCCCCAAAACAAAAAAATTGTACATTTTCATCTGAAGATGTCAATTTTCTCGTTTTGGGGTATTTGCTTTTCTTAGGTTGATGGGCATGGGGTAGCATCACATTAAGAAAAGAAATAGGAGAGAATATCCTATTTCTTTTTATTAATATAATAAAATGTAATGGCTAAATCCAAGGTAATGATAATAATGAGAAGTAACAAGTGTATAAATGCATCAGTTTTACTGTGTAATAAAGACTTTATAAAGAAATCCCATTCTGTTTCATAGGGAGGTTCTACCCAATTTCGTTGCAGTCCTAACACCATTCCATTTATGAAATAGAAAATACTTAATAGAATCCTTCCAACAAATAAAGCAGCTACTTTTATATTCCACTTCTTTATTAGGATTATATAAAGAAGTGGAAATAGTATAAGTGCCCAAAAAACGATAATAAAAACTGTATTCATCAGTTTCTACTCCTTATGTTGATCATAAAGTTATGATCCCGTTAATTGTGGGCTGACTAAAGCTTCGTTTTATCTCTCCGTCTCAAAAAACTCAATCCACTCTCCATCAGGACCCGCGAAAAATATGTAACGTGTTCCATCTGGTAATGTTTCAATTTCCTCTCCTAGTAGGAAGGTTACGCCGTGTTTCTGTATTCTTTCGATTTCATCCTCTAATGAATCCACTTTAAAGCAAATGTGATGTACTTTTCCTTCTGCCGGAAGAGAAGAGTTGTAGCCTTCAATGAGTTCGAGTATCGTTTCCTTCGATTCTTCTACACCTAAAAAAGCGAGTTTTAAGTCTGGATTCGGGTGACCCATACGTTTAATGAGCTGTAAGCCAACTACTTCTTCATAAAATGAAATAGATGTTTCTAAGTTTGCGACCATAAGACCGATGTGTTCAATTCTTCTAACTGGCATGTAGATCCCTTCTTTCTGAAAATTATATACAACATGTTATTGAAAATTAAGAAAATAAGCAAGATAAAAACCTTACAAATTTTAGCGTGTTATATGGTATAGTGAGAAAGTATGTTTGGGGAGAAGGAAGGAGATTATACGATGAATACACCTACTCAAACTCCTTCATTATCGGCAACGATGAAAGAGTGGCATTATGCATTAGCGTATGAAATTAAACATTGGAAAACGATAGGTGGTAGTAAAATTTCTATCATGAACGGTCGTTTTTTATATACAGATTATGAAAGTACAGTATACGTATTTCAGCTCATATCGGAAGTAAGCTTACCGGAAGGTTCACCAATTCGGATTGAGTTTGATGGTGAGGAAGCGACAGGAGAAGTATTATCTGTACATGGATTAGAAATAGAACTGAAATTAAATGATTATATACAAGGTGAAATACGAGAAGCTGTTTTATACAGTGAACCGTGGCAATTGTTAGAGCAACTACAAGAGCGATTGAAAGAGGCACATAAAGATAAGCTAAAACGTAGTCGTATAAAGCGTCTTGTTGATGGGACGAGCAGTCCAAAACATATTGAGAAGATGAAAAATCCGAAAAATGAATTGGCGTATCGTTCATTTTACAATCCGACAACGTACGTGTGGGGACCACCTGGAACAGGGAAGTCTTACAATTTATCACGTATTATTTCGGCTCATTATCAAAAAGGAAAATCGGTACTTGTATTAGCTCATAGTAACGCGGCAGTAGACGTATTAATGAGTGAAGTAACGAAGCAAATTGAGAAGAAAAAGAAATGGACACCTGGCGAAATTGTTCGTTACGGTTATAGTCAACATGAACATATACGAAATCATGAAACATTACTTACGTCGAAGCTAGTTGAAACGACGAACGGATCATGGGGAGAAGAAAGACTCTATTTAGAGGAAACACGACAAGATCTTCGTGAAAAGATTTTATCATATAAAGCGACTTCTGCTGATAAGAAGCGTATACAAGAGATTGAAAGTGATCTTCGAAAGCAAAAAGCGAAAATTAAAGAAGTAGAAAAAGAATATATTGAAAATGCAAAAGTAATCGGCGCAACTTTATCGAAATGTGCCATTGATTCACTTATTTATGAGCGTACATTTGATTTAGTTGTCGTAGATGAAGTGAGTATGGCATATGTTCCGCAAATTGCATTAGCTGCTTCACTTGGAAAACGTATCGTCGTTTGTGGGGACTTTTTACAGTTACCTCCAATTGCGATGGCGAACCATGAACTCGTTCGAAAATGGCTTGGGGAAGATATGTTTTACCATGCAGGGATTGTTGATTCTGTCAATAAATCAGAAGCACATCCGAACCTATTTATGCTGCAGGAACAAAGACGTATGCATGCGGATATATCGAAGTTTACAAACTCATTTATTTATAAAAATAGAGTATACGATCATCCGTCTGTTTCAGAACGTAAAGAACTTGCGAAACTACAACCGTTCGCAAATGAGGCAAGTGTTTTATTTGATACGAGCTTAATGGGAGCCTTTTCGTTAAAGGACGCTGCTTCTGGTTCTCGATTTAACATTATGTCTGGTTTAGTAGCGATGCAAATGATGTTAATCGGGCTGTTAGATGGTGTTCAATCGATTGGTGTTGTTACACCTTACAGGGCACAATCCCGCTTTTTATCAACGTGTATTAGAGAAATGTTGCAGAGAACGAAATATCAAAACATACCAGTTTTAGCGGCGACGGTTCATAAGTTTCAAGGGTCTGAAAGAGATATGATGATTTTTGATACGGTTGATAGTTATCCGCAAGAACGACCTGGCGTGTTATTCTTTGACCATAAAAACCATCGCCTCGTCAACGTTGCAGTAACGAGAGCGAGAGGGAAGTTCATTCAATTATCAGATTGCCATTATATGCGTAAAAACTTATCGAGAAAACAAGCGTTATCACAATTAACAGCTCATATAGAACGACACGGAGATGTGTATGATCGTACGACATCAAGACAATTGTGGGAACGGAAAATTTCGAAACGTTTACGTTGGTTTATGGAAATGAATCTTGAAGAGCCGAAAGGACTATTGAAAGATATTTTGGCCGCAAAACGAAAAATTATTATTTCACTTCCAAGCACAAAACAAGTGGATAAGCGAGTATGGCAAGCGTTAATGCGTACAAATGCGCAAATAACAGTGTATAGTGATGGACCAGTTCCATTAAAAAATGTAAAGTTACAAAGGCAAAATAAAGCATTCCCGTTTATCGTAATCGATGATGAAATCTTTTGGGCAGGCGCACCGCTCACATCACAAATGATATTTGAAGGTAGTATGGAATTTCCGTACGTATGTGCAAGATTACAAGCACCGGAAACAATTGGTGTGTTAAAAGGATTTTTAGATATTCGGTAAATTCGGATAGGAATTCCTTGACTTTTAATCGGAATGAACATAGAATGAATGTAATTTAATATAATCTTATGAAAATTCTTATCACGAGAGGTTGAGGGACTGGCCCTATGACACCTCGGCAGCGGATTCTTTTATGAATACTGTGCCAATTCCAGCAAGGTAACTTGAAAGATAAGAAAGAAGCTCATTTTGACTGTATATACAGAAGCCTCTTTCTATCTTTTAGAAAGAGGCTTTTTTACGTGAAAATAAAAGGAGGAAGAAAAATGGGAGCGACAGGAGTAACGTCACAAAGAAAAACAATTGAAGAGAGTATAGAAAGAAATAAGGAAAAGTACATAGAAACAAGTCACGATATTCATGCGAATCCGGAGATTGGTAATCAAGAGTTTTATGCATCAAGAACGTTAAGTTTATTATTAGGAAGCGCAGGGTTTCAGCTGCAGCACAATATAGCTGGACATGAAACAGGTTTTATCGCGCGCAAAAGTTCAGGAAAACAAGGACCGGTCATCGCATTTTTAGCTGAGTATGACGCTTTACCAGGACTTGGTCATGCGTGTGGTCACAATTTAATTGGCACAATTAGCGTTGCAGCAGCGATCGCATTATCAGAAACGCTTGAAGAAATTGGCGGGGAAGTTGTCGTATTCGGAACGCCAGCAGAAGAAGGCGGGCCAAACGGTAGCGCAAAATCGAGTTATGTAAAAGCAGGTTTATTTAAAGATGTTGATGCGGCGCTTATGATTCATCCGAGCGGAAAGACAGCGACAACGAGTCCTTCACTAGCAGTCGATCCACTTGATTTTCATTTTTACGGAAAAACAGCTCATGCCGCAGCTTCACCAGAAGAAGGAATTAACGCATTAGATGCGATCATCCAGCTGTACAACAGTATTAACGCACTTCGCCAACAACTTCCGTCAGATGTGAAAATTCATGGCGTGATTACTGAGGGCGGAAAAGCGCCGAATATTATTCCAGACTACGCAGCAGCAAGGTTCTTCATCCGTGCAGCAACGAGAAAAAGATGTGCAGAAGTAACAGAAAAAGTAAGAAACATCGCACAAGGAGCAGCGCTAGCAACAGGTACGAAAGTGAAAATTCATCAATTCCAAAATGAAATCGATGAACTACTCGTAACAAAAACATTTAATGACGTCGTAGCCGAAGAATTAGAATTACAAGGTGAAGACGTAAATCGTAAAGAAAGATTTGGCATCGGCTCAACAGACGCAGGAAACGTAAGCCAAGTCGTACCGACCATTCATCCGTACATTAAAATCGGTCCAGACGATTTAATTGCGCATACGAATGAATTTAGAGAAGCA
This sequence comes from Bacillus sp. BB51/4, assembly GCF_008368845.1. Lineage (NCBI taxonomy): Bacteria > Bacillati > Bacillota > Bacilli > Caryophanales > Bacillaceae > Bacillus > Bacillus sp. BB51/4. The sequence goes on along the minus strand of NZ_QOSC01000018.1, from coordinate 118,255 downwards.
GCACGTTCAGAACTTGGAGATAAAGCATTAATTACATCCGCAAAAGCACTAGCAAATACAGCGTATCGATTAATTACAGAAGAAGGGTTGTTAGAGAAGGTGAAGGAGGAGTTTAGAGAGGCGCAGAGAAATCAGGGGTAGGTGATTAAAAGGAGTGGATGATCCACTCCTTTTTCTTTTTTGGGAAAGCTGGTGCCTGTCAATTTAAATAAAGTGTTCATTTTCACATTGAGATGTCAATTCTCTTATTCCTTTATCAGAACGACAATTTCTCCTCAAACTCACTTTTTAAAACAATTAAAGGAGATGATAATCCGAATTGCATTAAAGAGTCTAAAAATGTAGCGAGAGAATCCATCGAATCGCTCATGACCTTCATCATATAATTAAACTCCCCGCTAATTCGATATAAATCTATTACTTCAGGAGCGGCATTACAAAATTGGATAAAATCAGAGCATTGGCTCGTTTTAAACATGATGAATGCTTGAATGTTCTTATTAATTTTAGAAGGCTCAAATTTCGTTCGGTAAGCCGCTATAACACCTTGATCCTCAAGTTTATTAATACGCTCTTTTACAGCAGGTTGCGTCATGGATATAATTCGTCCTATTTCTGAAACAGAAATTCTCGCATTTTCATACAACAAGTTCATTATTTTATGGTCGATTTCATCCAGTTTTACAGCGTTTTGCATTGTGTAGCCTCCTTGTTTTTATTTTCTAAAGTAAATTACGAATTATAACTATAATATCATAAGTAAACGAACTGAATTACCTATAAATCTATATTTAAAATGATTGGTGTTTGCATGAAAATATAAGTATAGGTTTTTATCAAACGGAAATTTAGGAAGGATGGAAAAAATGAAGAATCTTGATGGAAAAGTAGCGTTAGTAACAGGGGCGAGTCGAGGAATTGGTCGTGCGATTGCGATGAGATTGGCAAACGACGGTGCATTAGTTGCGATTCACTACGGACGAAATAAGGCAGCTGCAGATGAAACAATTCGTGAGATTGAATCTAATGGAGGAAAGGCATTCTTAATTGAAGCTGATCTTAATTCAATTGAAGGTGTTAAAAAGCTAGTAGAACAATTGAAGAATGAATTACAAATAAGAGTTGGTACATCAGAGATTGATATTTTAGTAAACAATGCAGGGATAGGTACACAAGGAACAATTGAAAATACGACAGAAGAAGTTTTTGATGAAATTATGTCTGTAAATATGAAAGCACCATTCTTCTTAATTCAGCAAACATTACCGTTACTACGAGCAGAGGGGCGCGTTATTAACGTTTCATCAGCTGAAGTACGACTTGGTTTTACAGGTTCCATTGCATACGGCTTAAGTAAAGGTGCATTAAATACGATGACACTGCCTCTAGCTAAACATCTTGGAGAAAGAGGGATAACAGTGAATACAATTATGCCTGGATATACGAAGACAGATATCAATGCAAAATTGCTAGATGATCCGGAAATACGAAATTTTGCTGCGAATTCATCTGTGTTCGGACGAATAGGGAAAGTTGAAGATATTGCAGATGCAGTAGCATTTCTTGCTTCTTCTGATAGCCGCTGGGTAACGGGGCAGATTTTAGATGTTTCTGGAGGATTTTGTTTATAGGGGCACTACGCCATACCCATCAAGCTAATCAAGTAAATTACTAGTTATGAAACGATCCTTGTTTCATAGCTAGTAATTTATAGAAAGGTAGGCATGCTAAAGAAGCCTATTAAAACGTGATTTTTTCGCTAGACAACTTGAATAAGGGGTCTATTTTTAATTATTCGTAATCTAACATAATCAAATTTTATTTTACAGTAACAATAAAACAAAATTATTGACCGCGTGGTACAAAAAGGGTATTCTATTCATGTTATCTTTAAAATGAGAGGAGGATACGGGTGAATAAACGCGGCAGACCTCGAGAGTTTGATTATTCCTCAATTGTAGATGTTGCAATGAAAACATTTTGGTTAAGAGGATATGAAGGGTGTTCTACACAAGATTTATGCAGTGATACAGGACTTGGAAAAGGAAGTTTATACAATACTTTCGGTAGTAAACATGAACTGTATAAACAAGTATTAGAACGCTACCATGAAATTGGGATTAAGGAACAAAGGAAATTGTTACATACTCCAATTCCAGTTAAAGAACGATTAAGTAATTTTTTTGAATGGGCATTGAAAGAAGACTTTCAGAATGTTGATCAAAAAGGATGTTTATTGATTAATGCCAGTATAGAACGTGCTAAAAACGATTTAATGGTACAAGAAATTTTCTCGAAGCATGTTGAACTTCTTAAACAAGCTATTGTAACAGTGATGGAGGAAGGATTGCAAACAGGTGAAATTTCAAAGGAGCAATCAGCTGAGGAATTAGCTAGTCTGCTTTTAAGCAGTTATTACGGATTCCGTGTTCTTAATGTATCGATGCAAAATCGGGTGTTGTCTGAACAAGTTATCAAAGGAACAATAGAGTCTATTTGTGGCGCTTAGTGCGCTCTTTTTTCGCACTATTTTTGTACCAATCATTACAATAATGAATAAGGAGTGTTTTTATGCCATCGATTATTTATTTATTAGCTTTAGCAATCTTTTGTATGACTACATCAGAATTTATGGTTGCAGGTATGATGAATGAACTTGCTCTTGCATTCCAGGTTTCTGTATCATCTATTGGGTATTTAATTTCAGCTTATGCAGGAGCAATGGTAATAGGAGGCCCCATTTTAACTGCAATCCTCTTACGAATGCGCAGCAAACAAGCATTATTGTTTTTAATGTTCGTATTTTTAATTGGTCAATCGCTCGGAGCTATTGCTTGGAACTATGATATTATGATGATTTCACGTATTATAACTGGTATTGCTTCAGCTTCAGCTTTTGGAGTTGCGATTTCCTTTTCTGCGACATTGGTTCACTCTGATTCAAGGGGAAAAGCTGCATCAATTGTACTTGCAGGTTTAATGTTCGCAACTGTATTAGGTTTACCTATAACAACCGTTATTTCCCAATCTTTTGGCTGGCGTATTAGTTTTGGGGCTGTTTCTGTTCTTGTGCTAGTATCAGGGCTTATGATTCAACGGTTGTTACCATCATCTTCAAATAAAGAGCAATTAAATTGGAAAGACGAACTTCTGCGATTTAAGAATATTCATCTTTGGGCAGCGTACGTAACAAGTATGTTCATTATTGGTGGTACGTTTGCAGCATTTAGTTATTTCACTCCGATCTTTACAAATGTCACAGGCTTTTCAAGTGCAAGTATTCCATATTTACTTGCTCTCTATGGTAGTGCGACGGTAATTGGGAATATAATAATTGGCAAGTTCGCTGATAAATTTACAATGAAAATACTTATGGGTGGATTAATTATATTAATCATAGCGTTGTCTTTATTTGCTTTAAGTGCAGAGAATAAATACATTGCAGTTATTTCTACGATTTTTATTGGTTTAACTGGTGTAGCATTGAATCCAGCTATGGTTGCGAGGGTGATGAAAACAGCTAGTAATGGAATAATGATAAATACCGTTCATAGTTCTTTTATTACGCTAGGTATTGTTATTGGTTCGTCACTTGGTGGTCTTGGGATCAGTAAAGGATATGGTTTTGTATCTCCGCTATGGATTGGAGCTTGTTTAGCTATCCTTGGGGTAATTTCGTTATTCCCATATTTACATAAAGGAAAGGTAGATTAAGATGTTTAAAATTTCTTTATATGGGGGAGCAACACATTACTAGCTTGGTAGTACCACACATCCATCAACTTAAAGGACTATTTTTGAACTTGATTTTTATGAAATATGCACCCGGAAATTTATAGTAATAATTCTAATGTTACCTCTCTAGTTAGTAGGATATTTTTTCTTAATATATGCATACTAAACATACTATAAAAAGTACATAGAAAGTGAGAGAATCATGGCTAAATTTTTGAGGCGTTTAAAATATAGAGATAATCCTAAGTCATTTCCAATACTAGACAATACTCATTTTCAGGAAAAAAATATTGAAGATGCCCTCTTAGACGCTGATTTAACCAAAAACATAGCTGATATTCAGAATATATTTCGTCAAGCGCCTGATTTAGTAATTCGGCGGTTTCAAATAACAGTAGATGGATTAGAAGCAGCTTTAGTATATTTGTCTGGATTAACAGATAAAGAATTGATTCAGAATCATGTCCTAAGTCCTTTGATGAATAGTGATTTTGATACCAATACAGAACTTCCAATTCCATTAGGACAAATTAAAATTATTAATACATTGAGTCAGATTGAAAATGCTATTTATGGGGGAGATAGTGTTTTATTAATCCACAGTCGAACAACAGCACATCAATTGGATACAAAAGGATGGCCACAAAGAAGTGTTGAAGATGCACATAACGAAATAGCTCTAAAGGGTACACATCAAGCATTCATAGAAACTGGAAGTCAAAATATCGCAATGATTCGAAGATATATTCCTCATCGTGAATTAGCGATAAAAGAAATAGTAATTGGTGTACGAAGCAAAACCAAAATTTCTATTTTATATTTGAAAGATGTAGCTTCTGAAGATGTGCTGAAGGAATTAGAAACACGAATTCAAAATATTACAATCGACGCTGTGACTAGTAATGGCGAACTTATAGAATTCATTGAAGATCACCCTTACTCGCCGTTTCCGCAATTTATATTAACTGAAAGACCTGATTTGGCTGTATCTCACATTTTACAGGGCAGATTTGTAACTGTAATGGATCATTCACCTAATGTATTAATTACTCCAACAAATTTTATTTCCTTTTTTCAAGGAGTTGATGATTACGGTACAAGGTGGTTAGTTGCTTCGTCTATTCGGTTGCTTCGTTTTATCGCCTTTATGGTTGCTTTATTTCTGCCGGCGAGTTATGTTGCGTTTATTTCCTTTAATTTTGAAGTTATTCCTGTAGAGCTATATTTATCTATTGCTGAATCAAGAACGCGTGTACCCTTTTCTCCAGTTATGGAAGCATTACTTATGGAAATAACATTGGAAACGATGAGAGAAGGGGCTTTACGGATACCTACTCCGATTGGTCAGACAGTTGGAATTGTAGGTGGTATTGTCATTGGTCAGGCGGCTGTTCAGGCGGGAATTGTAAGCAATATTATGATTATTGTTGTCGCTGTTACCGCCATCTCTTCTTTTGTTATTCCTAACTATGATATGGGAGCGGCAGTAAGACTTTTACGTTTTCCAATGATGCTAGCAGCTGCCTTATTTGGAATTGTAGGACTTGTTATCGGGTGGATGACTTTAATTGGGCATCTAAGTAGTCTTAAATCGCTAGGTACTTCTTACGGAACACCATTAGCACCCTTTCGTTTTGCAGATATGAAAGATGCTTTTGTACGCTTTCCTTTATGGACAATAAGAAGGCGTCCTAAGGGGAATGGAACCATTCAATCTATTCGACAAGGAAAGAATCGTAATAAAAGGTGAAATTATGAAAAAGTATGCTTATAATGAAATCTCTCTTATGCAGTATATTGTTTTAATCAATGGAATGCAGGTGGCCACTGGCGTTTTATCGCTTCCCCGTGTGCTTGCAGAAAAAGCCGGAACAGATGGATGGATAGCTATATTGATTGGTTGGATATTCTCCACAATATCAGGTGTATTTATAGTCAAAACTGCTGCAAGATATCCCGAGGACACGATTTATGACATTCTTATACGATTGTTTGGAAAAATAGTAGGGAGAGCATTCGTTGTTATTTACATGATGTACTTCTCTTTTTATTCTTGTGTAGTTCTTGTGAACGCTATGCTTTATCTTAAGGGATGGCTTCTTCCAAAAACGCCTGACTATCTCGTTATCTTTTTGTTTTCGATTCCTACCTTTCTTGTCGCACGTAACGGCCCTCGTATTATAGGGCGGTACTCCGAACTTACTTTTTATACGATGCTTTGGATTCCGTTATTTTTCTTGATACCTCTTAAAGAGAACGGAAGTTGGATGCCATTCTTTCCGCTCTTAAAAGATGGGTGGAAACCTATATTTACAGCTGTACCGACCACTATTTTTGCTTATTTAGGATTTGATATTGCGTTCTTTTTATATCCCTTTTTACAAAAAAAACAGTATGCAGTCCATGGAATGGTTATTGCAAATACTTTAACGATGTTATTTTATTTATTTGCTACTTTTGTTTGCTTTGCCTATTTTAGCCCTGATAGCATTACGCAATTTAACCAACCAGTACTAAATTTACTTAAAGTAATTGAGTTTCGTTTTTTAGAACGTTTTGACATGATTTTATTGGCTCTTTACTTACCCGTTGTTTCCACAGCATGGATTCCCACCATATATTGCGCTGTATTTTGTTCAAGCCAATTACTTGGAAAACAAGACCATAGCTCTCATGTAGTAATTCTCTTATTGCTCATTATCGGATTCATATTTTGGACTCATCCTAGTTGGAATGAAGCCGAAATTTGGCAACAGGTATTATCGAATGCTGGATTAGGATTAACCTATATATTACCTATCATTTTATGGCTGTACTGCTGTCTATATGAGAAGTTTCGCCAGGGGAGGATACATTGAAAAGAAAAGTACTGTGTTGTATTTTGTTATCGGTATTCATGATGACTGGATGCTTTGATCAAACAAATGTTGAAGACGTTTCTCTTACTCTTGTTCTTGGTATTGATTTAGATCGTAATGATAATTTATTAGTGTATATATCAAGCCCTGTTTTTAATAAAGAAGCAAAAGTAAAAGAAGAAACTACTGTTGTAAAATCTGCTACGGTTCGAAAATCTAGAGACCAATTTGATGCTACTGTTATGGCACTTACCTCGGGAAGCAAAACACAGGTTATTTTAGTTGGAAAACGGTTACTGAAACAAAAAAATTGGATGAAATATCTCGATCCATTTTACCGAGATCCCAAAAATACAGTTACCACAAGGGTTGTTGCTGTAGATGGACCTGTTTCAGACGTCATCTATTATAATCCAAATGATAAGCCGCGTCTTCCTCTATATTTAACAAAACTAGTTGATACCGCCTCTTTAAGAAATATAACAGTAAAAACAAATCTTCAAGAACTACATGAACAAATAGCAGACAAAGGGTTAACAGCAAATATGACTGAGATGAAAAAAATGAAAAAAATATTTGTGACAGGTACAGCTTTGCTAGATGAAAAAGGACGGTATAAACTAACACTAAAATACGATGAAAATAAATTATTACGCATTCTGCAACAAAGAACTACAGGCGATTTTCCATTTACAATTGCAATTAAACTAAAGTCGAATAGCCAGGATAAAGATTGGATAAGTTTTACTGCATATAATATTAAAGTAAAGACAAAGGTAAGATATGATAATAAGTTTATATTTAATACAGATATAAAGATGAGGGTCGGCATTACAGAACGGCTTTTTTCGTTCCATACAAGAAAGGATGCAGCAAAATTACAAAAGGCGATCGAAACTAAGCTGGAAGCTGATTTCAAACAATTAATAAAGAAAATACAAACTGCCAATATTGATCCTATTGGGCTTGGGAGATATGCAAGAACTTACACATATCCAGAATGGAAAAAAGTCCAAAATAAATGGAATAACGAATTAGCAAAAGGCGATGTCAACGTCAAGGTTAACATTAAAATTTCCGGAATGGGTACGATTAAGTAACATGAATTCAACTGTGATTCGTACTAAGATTGCAAGTACTGTCTACTTTAGAAGGAGAAATGTCTTTAATAGGAGTACCGTCACATCGCTATGAACCTTAAATTTTATAGTACCCCCAGAACGAAATTTTGTGTTAACTTGTAACAAAAACGCTCATTTTTTCGTCTTGGGGTAATTCTGAATTCTTAAGGTGATGGCGATGGGGTATTGCCCCTACCTATCAACTTAAAAATTTTATAACACCTCAAGCTAAAAATTTCGTGTATTTTTGACAGAAGGCAGCTTATTTTTCGTTTTGGGGGTATTTGCATTTCTTAGCTTGATGGTGATGTGACGGTACCCCAATCGTAATTTATATGAAAAGAACTCCTCAACAGATGAAAGAGTTCTTTTTTATTTTCACATTCATCTTTCATTGATCAATAGACATTCCAACAAATACCTCTAAAAAGAACATAAATTCGTAAATGATCAGAACAAACTTTCAAAAGATCCTTACGCAATCTATTACCATGCGTACTACTCAATGGGAAAAAATGCCTGCCACTCCCTGGGAAATGTCGAATCTGCAAAATTCATTCAACATTTCCAGGATGATGACAATGGATTATTTTTATAATTCTATTTTCTGGTCACCACGTTTCTCTAGGTCTTTAGCAGTTTTACTTTGGGCAACATCTTTTTGGTCTTTAAAGGTTCCCATGAGAAAATCATAGGCTGGATTCGTAACACCATACCAGTAATTTTCATTTTTGAAGTGATGCCATAAATGAACTTTTTTCATCCATCGCCCCCATGGTGATATTGGTTGAAGGGGGCGATGCGCGATATAATGCTTCCACTCATAAAATAATAAAAAGAGCATAATACCTGCAATAAATGCGTTTGTCATGACAAAGCTGGATGAAAGAAAATAAAAAATCGCTCCTGAAATTGCAATGTTTGGCACACTATACCATAAGGGTAAAAATAATAAATGTAATTCATTCGGATTTGTATGATGGTCATAATGTAGGCGCTTAAGCGTTTTTAATAAAAATGCATTCTTTGGTGGCTTTAGATGAAAAATAAACCTGTGAGTAGCGTACTCAGCTAAGGAATACATAATCATTCCCAAAATAAAAGCACCCCAAATTCCGATAGAGGTTAAATGTAAAATCATAAATCCAAAGCTAGTGAGGAAAAGACAGCTCATAATCAAAATATCAGGATAGGAAAAATATTCTTTAAAATATTTTAGTTTCATTTTTCACGCCTCCAGCTTTCTTTATTTTTTTCTATCTTTCCAAAGAGCCAAGCTTTTCTCCAATGTTGTCTTACACAATCTTTCTGCTTCAATCGCATCTCCCTTTAATGCAGCTTTTAATAAATCGTGATAATAGTGGAAGGATAACTCACGATGATCTTTTACAGAAAAATACCTTTTTGCCATATCTACATAAATGGAATCAAAGCTATTTAAAATGAGTAGAAAGATTGGATTGGCAGCAAGCCCAGCACACCTTTTTTGCAAATCCCAATCAAATGCTGCATAGCTTTCTGCACTATCTTCAAGTTGCTCAAGATTAGCAAGGAGAGCAACCACTTTAGGTTGATTAAACGTAACAGCATTACGAATATAAGTCGGAGTCAACGAACTTCTAAATTCTAATAAATACATAATAAATTCATCTGTAATGGTATGATGATTCTCAACAATATTAATAAGTGTCGTTAGATTACCATTGCTCCAATAATCATTAATAATCGATGGCATTCCTTTTCTCCCTGTTATCCATCCACTTCTTCCTAAACGTTGAAGCGCCTCACGAATAGTTGGGCGACCAACACCAAATTCTTTCGCAAGCTCTCTTTCTGGCGGTAAAGTGCTTCCTATAGAATAAACACCGGCCAATATGGATTTAATTAATTCGTTCACAATTTTATCTGAGGTGCGTTCCTTTTCTTTCAAGTCATCGTCTCCTTTATTTTATGGTAATACATGTTGAAGACATTGGTAATACCAAAATTATATAATGAATTTGAATTTTCCGTCAATTATAAAGGAGTGAATTTTTATAATTAGGATTGTCGAACTTTCTATATATTTCTATGAAAAGAATAGTTTATTTTCATTGCTTTCGCGCTCAATTTCTTTAATTTTAAGAAAATTCATTTATCAATTCGCTATTTTAGAACAAGGAAAAAACCATCACTATAGAACCAGGAGAAGATCCATTTTATTTATGATTAATGACAATGACAAGATAGAGAATTATGAACTGGAAGGAATATAAAGGGGATGAAAATAATTGTTCCTGCAAAAGGAAAGGACAATGCCTATCAAGTTGTAATTATTGAGGATGTTTTAAATAAAGCTGAATTAGAAAAGATTATACTTTCCATGCTAAATCAAAAAATAGGGTTCTTAAGATGCTTATACTTAGAATGCTATTTCAAAAAAAAGGGTTCTTAAGATGCTTATCGGATTTAAGAACCCTATTTTTTGAAAAGAACTTCTAAATTGGACTGAGGAAATTTAGGAATCCTAAAATAACTAAGATCTAATTAACCATAGAAATATAAAATTCCCATTTTGGGCGTACTTCAGAATATTAGCTTGATAGCGATGGGGGAGCACCCCATCACCATCAAGCTAATACTTTCATATCCCCCTAAATTAAAATTTTCTTTCTCTACAGATAGCTATTCTGAGAAGCCGCTCATTTTTTCGTTTTGGGGGCATTTCTTTTTCTTAAGTTGATGGGCATGTATGGTGACCTCTATTAGACGATAGTGAATTAACAATTTCGGGGTTCAGTTCAACTTTATTCAAAATAAGATTTTTTTGCAGTAAAATCAATGTTAGTGGAACTTTTTTAATCAAACTTTTTTCTAAATGAACATAAATACTTGCAATATTTAAATTAGTACTATATAGTTCTAGTTATGACAAAGGTAAAATTAATGAATCAAAAACGTGTGATTGAAGTAGCTGCAACATTATTTTTAGAAAAAGGGTTTGCTTATACAAGTATGGATGAATTAGTACGTGTAAGCAAAGTTTCAAAGTCTAATGTGTATTATCATTTTTCTAATAAGGAAGTATTATTAGAAGGGGTCGTTGATTATTGGATTGAAATGTATCAATCTGCAATTGATGACGTACTTTCTCAGAACCAATTTTTAGTTGAAGATCGTATCCAACTGTTTTTAAAGCAATTATCACAAGGAGTTCAGTCGAGAGAGTATAAGGGGAGCTGTCCATTTATTACTCTTTATATTCAAAGTCCTACACAGGCCACGCAAATAAAAGAAAAAATAGGTCTTTTTTTTACAGGATTACAAAAGAAAGTTTCTCTATTACTTAAACAAGGGGTAGAGAATGGAGAATTCAGAAATACGATTAATATTGATGAGGTAGCATCACTTTTTATTACAAATCTTGAAGGAGCGTTATTTATTTCAGAAACATTGAAGGATGCAACTGTAATCACGAAAACAGCTAATCATTTTTTAAAATTGCTTCGATAAAAGAAGCATTTTTTTTACATCAAATTAGTACTAAGTAGTACTAAAAAGGAGATTTTATATGAGAACAGTATTTTTAACTGGTGGAACAGGCTTTATTGGAAAGCAATTAGTGAAAGAATTAGCCAAAGAGGATGTTAAAATTCTTCTTTTAGTAAGGTCGAAAAGTAAAGCAACAAGCATTTTTCAAGAAAGAGGCATCTTAAAAAAGGAAGTTATGCACTTTATTGAAGGTGATTTGACGAAAATAGATTTAGGTCTAAGTGCTGAAGATAAGGAGAGGGTATTGAAAACGGATGTGATTATTCACGCAGGAGGCCCCATGGATATTCAAGCGACAAGTAAAGAGGCAGCTTCCGTATTTTTAAATGGTGCCAAACATATTAGTGAATTAGCTAAAAGTATTCATCAATTGAAGGGCTTGCAACAATTTATTCATGTTGTAGGTTATATGAGTCCCTTTGATGATAAAAATAGTAAGATTGCAATTGATGTGTTTCAAGAAGGAAACAATTATTTGAAAATAAAAAATCCATATGAGAGAACAAAATTTTTAGCAGATCTTTATATCCGTCACCAGGCATCAGCAGTAGGTTATCCGCTTTCTGTAATTAATCCGCCAACTGTAGTCGGTAGTAGTAAAACAGGGAGTACAGAGCAGATAGCAGGATTAGGTTTGCTTGTGATGAGTATGCGAAGAGGGCTCATGCCAGTGATTCCTGGAGGTAAGGGATATAGGTTACCACTTATTTCAAACGATGAGCTTGCGAAGTTTATTGTGCAGGTTTTCAAATTGGAGCAACCGACTATTCAAACATATACACTTGTTGAAGACAAACAGCACGATCCGAACATTGCTGAATTATTAAGTATTATGTCGGAAAGTATGAATATGAGGGCACCAAAACTCTCTGTCCCAATGCCACTTATGAAAGCAATTATGAATAGTGGAGTAAGTAAAATAACAAAAATTCCTTCTGATGGACTGAATTTTATTACAAAACGAAAATTTTCAAATGTTTCAGCGAAAAAAATTATGGGAGGAGATTGGTTTAAGAAGACGAGTGTAATGAAATTTTTCCCTGCCGTAGTAGCTGATCTGGATTATCGAATGATGTATCAAAATGGCCAGCATAATCATTTATTTAAACGAACATTATGCGATAACACTACCCTTTACCAATTACAAGGAGAGGGTAAACCGTTTATTTTATTACATGGTTTATTGAGTGATGGAGAGGATTTATTTCCTTTAGCACAAGAACTTCATGAAAAAACTGGTCAACCTGTATGGATCTTGGATCTTCCAGGTTTGGGACGTTCTCCTTTTAAACGAGAGAAAAATCTTCTAGATATCTATTTGAATGTAGTGAAAAAGTTATTGGAGAAAGCTACTAATGGTGCACATCTAATTGGCCATTCATTCGGTGCGTTTATTCTTCTGGAAGCATTGGTACAAGAGTACATAGATAAGAAGTATTCAATCACTTTACTTCAGCCACCTGTTGCTAAAAAAAATGCTAAATCGCTAAATGTTCCTCAATTTATGAACAAATGGACATTAAAATTGGCAACTACTAATCTGATAGGGCGTTATTTATTAAGTAATGGTTTGTTTGAAAGTACGGAGAGCATCCCTGAACATTATATTGAAAAAATAAGTAACAGTTTTACTTCTCCTAGAATTTTAAATACTACGGTTCAGCTTAACAGTTTACTACTGAAAAACGATCAAGGTGATTTCAATGAAGTAACAAAGTATAATCTTCACATTATTTGGGGGGATTATGACAGAGGCTATTCTGCTCCATCGCATCTTGGTAAGGTTGATTTTGTTCCATATGGCCATCATTTTCCTCTTAGCCATCCGAGTGAAACGGCAACATTAGTAATAAAAAATAGTAATACTAGCAGATGAGAGTGTGAGATAAATAAAAAGTGTGTAGTAAAATCGTTGTGTCTTTGAAATAAAATCGTACTGTTTGGGGTCCCTGCCCATACCTATCAAGCTATACTTCTGAAATATCCCCAAAACGAAAATTTTATCCTTTCATAGTTGTCCATAGGATCTTAGGTCGATTTTCATTTTTGAGAAGAATACATTTCTCAAATTGATGGCAATATGGGGGGGGAATAATGTTACGATGTTTATAAAAAAGTAGTTAGACTAGTGTGTTTTACTCCGGTTCATTTCAAAATATAACTGAAAATCCATCTTTAAATTAAAAAAGAAGGTGTTACCTTTATATATTAATAACTTCGAAATATTGTATAACAGATAATTTTTATGCATTATTGATTAGCATTGCTTATTGTGCTAACGAATCAGGATAGTGTGGCGACCGACAAACTAAATAGTTGCTTATCCTCAATTATTAGAAGGAAAGTTCTATCATTTCGAGAATTTATTAGACATAGACGAGTGCTATAATTTTCTATATCTACATATAAGAGGTGACTACGCATGAATCAAAGACCGTCAGAAGAAGAATACGCCGGGAACTCCGGCGAATATATCCGTTTGGTGCCGGACGGTAACATCATCGATATTCTGCTCGCCCAGGAAAAGCAAATGACCGAGCTCCTGGCATCGTTGACCGAAAGCCAGTACGCGTATCGGTATGCGGAAGGAAAATGGACGCTGAAAGAAGTCGTGGGCCACATTGCAGACTCGGAACGCGTCATGACCTACCGCCTGCTCCGGTTCGCAAGAGGGGACCAGACGTCTCTGACTGGTTTTGATCAGGAATTGTTCATGCCTCCTTTCGGAAGTTGGACAACCGAGCAATTGGCCGAAGACTACCGGGCCGTACGGCAATCAACGATCACATTGCTGCGCGGACTACCGGCGGAGGCATGGACCCGCAAGGGCACAGCCAACAACCTAAGCATTACGGCGCGCGCCCTCGCGTACGGCATCGCAGGACACGAACTTCATCACATGGGGGTCATCCGAAACCGGTACTTGAGTTAATCGTCGGCTGAGGCCTTTGGAATGGAACTAACACCACTCATACAACCTTAGATACCGTTCTTATTAGGGTCCCGCCCCACAACCATCAACTTAAGGATTTAGACTATTTTTGAAATAAAAAGCACGTTACTATTCTCTTATGTTAATGAGAAAGGGTGACGTGCTTTTTATGAATATGCACCAAAAACAAGAGTTATATCGATTTTTCTCATTTTGGGGTATTTATTTTTCTTAGATTGAGGGTGACGGGGCACTACTCTATAATGATCAAATTAAAATTTAAAACAGTTATAGAGACTCCATTCCTCCGAAATATTGTAACTATTAAGTTGTAAAAAGAACCATAGTTTTTCATTTTTGAAAAGGCTATGGGCTTTTTTAGTTGTAGCAAAGATAGGATGCGAGGAAGTTTTTTTGATAAATCAAAAAAACTTGATGAACTAGTTGCATATAGAACTCATCTGCGTATATACTATAAATATCAAAAAAAATTGATGAAGGGAGAGTGAACTACAGTGGCACAAGATTTTCAGCTCTATGAGAAAAAGTTTAAAGCGTTGGCGGATCAGAAGCGTCTAGAAATCATGTATGAACTTTGCCAGCGAGGCCAGACTTGTGTATGTGATTTAACAGAGATTTTTGAAATGACGCAATCTAAGTTGTCATATCATTTAAAGATTTTATTAGATGCAGGTTTAATTGTAAAAGAAACAAAAGGTACGTGGAGTTATTATGATTTAAATGATGCGGAAGTAAATAATTTATTATCAGAAGAATTATGTTGTATCTTTAGAAAAACAGGAAAAGGTAGCTGTTGTTAAAATTTTGCACTATTAATCAAAAAAACTTGATTAATAACATATAAAGAGGAGGAATAAGCTATGAGATATGTTCATGTTGGTATAAATGTTACGGATTTAGAGAAGTCTATCGAATTCTACGAAAAGGTATTTGGTGTGTCACCAGTTAAGGTGAAAGTGGATTATGCAAAATTTTTATTAGAGACGCCAGGACTTAACTTTACGCTGAACGTACGAGATAAAGTGAATGGAAATCAGGTAAATCATTTTGGTTTCCAAGTGGATACAGCTGAAGAAATTACATTACATAAAGAACGATTAGAAAAAGAAGGTTTCTTTGCACGTGATGAGATGGATACGACTTGTTGCTATGCGGTTCAAGATAAGTTTTGGGTAACAGATCCTGATGGGAACGAGTGGGAATTCTTTTATACAAAAGCACATAGTGATGTTCATAAAATAGAAGAGGCATCTTGTTGCACGACTTCTAACGTAGTAGAACAAAATTCTTGTTGTTAATAGGAGATGGAAAATAAAATGAAACGTTTATCTTTTCTAGATCGATATTTAACACTATGGATTTTTCTAGCTATGGCTGTTGGGATTGGTTTAGGGTTTGTGTTTCCTAGTGTAGTAGACGGACTGAATACATTACAAGTTGGAACGACGTCCATCCCGCTCGCTGTTGGTTTAATTGTCATGATGTATCCACCATTAGCGAAAGTTCGTTACGAGGAAATGGGCCGAGTATTTAAAGACGTAAAAGTATTGGTTTTATCTTTAGTACAAAACTGGATTATTGGTCCTGTACTTATGTTTGTTTTAGCAATTATTTTTCTTCCAGATAAGCCAGAATACATGGTCGGGCTCATTATGATTGGTTTAGCACGTTGTATTGCAATGGTAATTGTTTGGAACGATCTTGCAGATGGGGATAAAGAGTATGCAGCAGGTTTAGTAGCTTTTAACTCAGTATTCCAAATGTTATTCTTCTCCGTTTATGCATACGTGTTTGTAACAGTCATTCCAGAATGGTTAGGGATTGAAGGGGCTATTGTCGATATTACAATGATAGAAGTAGCGAAATCAGTATTTATCTATTTGGGAATTCCTTTTATAGCAGGTATGTTAACACGCTTTGTACTCGTTAAGTTAAAAGGAAGACAGTGGTATGAAAAGGTATTTATACCGAAGATTAGTCCACTGACATTACTTGCATTATTATTTACAATCATCGTTATGTTCTCTTTAAAAGGGGAAATGATTGTTAGCGTACCATTAGATGTAGTAAGAATAGCGATTCCATTATTAATCTATTTTATTGTAATGTTTTTTGTTTCTTTCTTTATGGGAAGAAAAATTGGTGCAAACTATCCAGTGACTACAACGTTAGCATTTACAGCAGGTAGTAATAACTTTGAATTAGCAATTGCTGTAGCAGTTGGTGTGTTTGGTATTCATTCGGGTGCAGCATTTGCAGCTGTTATCGGGCCGTTAGTTGAAGTACCTGTAATGATTGCACTTGTAAACGTTGCTTTTTGGTTTAAGCGTAAATATTTTAATGATCAACCAGTATAATTTAAAAATAAAGGCGGAAAACAACATGAAAAACAAAAAGACAATCTATTTCTTATGCACAGGAAATTCATGCCGAAGCCAAATGGCAGAAGCATGGGGCAAACAATATTTAGGCGATAAGTGGAATGTATATTCTGCAGGAATCGAAGCGCACGGAGTAAATCCAAATGCTATTAAAGCAATGAATGAAGTAAATATCGACATAACGAATCAAACATCAGATATAATTGATGCAAATATTTTAAATAACGCTGATTTAGTCGTTACCCTTTGTAGTCATGCGGATTCTGTTTGTCCTTCGACACCTTCGCACGTAAATCGTGTTCACTGGGGATTTGATGATCCGGCAGGAAAAGAATGGTCTGAATTTCAACGTGTTCGCGATGAAATTGGGGAACGTATAAAACGATTTTCTGAAACAGGGGAGTAAATAAAGGGAAGAGCCAATCTACTATTTTGTTGGAGATTGGCTCTTTTTTTACTACACATATTTACTATTGGGGATTAGTTGAAAAAGAGATAATATTTTGTAAAATGACAAAGTTAAGATAAGAAATTTTGAAGAATGGTGAGGCGTTACTGATAACAAATACTAAATCAGTCAGTTTAGAAAAAATGATGGTTTAATCTATTCAAAAGAAAAATAAAAGTTATTTTTTGAAAAGCTGAATGATTTTTTGAGAATTATCCTCACGTAAATCATATCCTTCAACGTGCGTTTCATCACTTGCCTTTGCTATTACGATGCCATCGTCAGATTCTATCCAAACAAAGAATTCTTGAATAGAATTATCTTCATAAGTAACCTTCATTTTTGAATGCATATAGTTTTTGGCATCTTGATCTAGAAGGAGTGTTTTTTTCTCTGCGCTTTCCATACTTGTAAAAATTGTTTTCATATTTTCTTTATTTACTACTTTTTGAATTTACAGGACTAATCTCAAGTGTTCTCACTTCTTTTTGTTCAAACATAACGTTTTCAGATGCAATTTCTTTTTCTTTCACTGTTGTGGATGCTTCTTTATTGGAAGCTTTCGTTTCATTTGAATTACTTGTACATCCAATGAATAAGGTGATACTTAATGCTCCAATTATACCGAATGTTAATCTCTTCAATAATAGGCCCCCCATCTACTATTTTCTATAATTCTATTTCCTATTTGAAATATCCTAGCTATGCTTAATGAAGTGAAATACATTTTGTTATGGGGAGCGCAATGAATTACATGTACGCTAATTTTTTGTATGAAAGGAGAGAACGGGGTGAAACACATAATAAGAAATGTAGTAATGAATTATTTTACAGAAATCCGTTCATTAGTAATAGAAGAAGAATTACATATAAATAGCTGGCATACAGATTTACACTATAAAATCATGGTAAATGGAAATCGATATTCCGCACGGTTTATAAATAGCAATCGAATAATCAATCCAGCTTTTGGAGCGTTATCAAACGAACAATTGAAAGAGCAAGTACGCTTTACATATTATTTACATGAGCATGGAATTCCTTTTATGAAAATTAACAAGAATAGGTCAGGGGAGTCATTTACATTAGTCACTTGGAATGATGAACAGTACCGATTTGTATTGTCTAATTGGATTGAAGGAGAGCATCTTACACACTGTACAGAACCTATTGCAGAATCGTTTGGAAAGAAGGCAAGAAAGATACATGATATTTCTAGTACATTTCAAAGCTCGATTTTTCGAAAGAAATCTCATTTGGATGGGTATGCCCAGTTTATAAGTATGTTAGAAAGTAAGGCTAGCGCATGTAAAGACGTACGGGAGTATATAAATCTAGCTAAATATCATATAGAGTGCGCATATACGAGTGAATTAGAGTTTATCGTACAAACAGACTTAAATCCTTTGAATGTTTTATGGGACTCAAATCAACAGATAAAAGGAATTGTAGATTTTGAATCAATTGGATATGTAGACCGCATTGAAGGACTAGCCTTTTTAATAAAATGGTACTCGCGAACAGAAGGAATACAGTCTCATGAAGTATGTTCAAGTGTTGCTAGTTCATTTTTAGAAGGATATAAGGCTAGTAATATTGTAACTTCAAATGATTATAAAAGACTGTCTTCATTACTATGGCTATCCGGTAGTTTGAATTGGAATTTTGTGAAGAAAACGCTAAGTGTAATAAGTGATGAAAGGCAATTAGAAGAACATTTGGAAGTTTACAGAGTAAGAGGAGAAAGACTATCTTCATTGTTAATTTGTACATAACATGTATTCTACAAATTTAGGATTCAAAAAAGAAACCATATGAGGTGTTCTAAAAATGAAAATACAAATTGTATTGTTTGACGGTTTCGGAGAACTTGTCTCCTTTGCACCTTTTGAAGTACTAAAAAGAGCGATAGAAGAAGGTGCTCCATTTAAGATTGAACTCGTATCAAGTGAACCGAAACAAGAAATTACTACTTCGTTTGGAGTTACGGTTAAATTACATGATTTTTTACGAATGGATAATCGTCCAGATTTGTTAATTGTACCTGGTGGTGGCTGGAATCATAAAGCAAAGCACGGGGCACGCAAGCAAGCAGAGCTTGGTACTTTGACCGAAATGATTAAAGAGATGCACAATGAAGGAACGATTGTGGCGGGAGTTTGTACTGGAGGTATGTTACTAGCTACATCCGGTATATTGAATGATAAAAAGGCAACAATGCATCATTTGGCGCAGAATGAAATGAGTGAATATGGAGCAGAATTTCTTCCTTACAGAATTGTGGATCAAGGGAATGTTATTACCGCAAGAGGAGTTACTTCAGGAGTTGATTTAGGACTTTGGATCACGGAAAGGTTCGCAAGTCCTAAAATTGCAGCTGCTGTTGAATATAGAATGGAATATGAGCGGCGAGGTGTCGTTTGGAAGTGATTTGACTGTAATCATAGTTTTTTTGCTATAGAGTGTATTAGATATTGTAAAAGAGAAAGAGCTAACTCATACGAGCCGGCTCTTTCTTTTATGTATTCATTTTCTATGTTTAATAATTTGGCTGAATATAACCTAATTTTATTCCCTTCGTGACAGCTTCTAAAGAAGAGGAAACGTTTAATTTATCAAATACGTGTTGAATGTGATTGGAAATTGTACGTTCGCTAGCGTATAGCATGGAAGCAATTTCTTTGCGCTTATAGCCATCACATAGTAATTGTAAAATTTGTTTCTCACTATGAGTTAATTCTTCAATTATTTCTGTAGAGGTTGGAAAATGAGATGCGCCTTTATTAATGTCACTTAATATTTGAACCAATACTTCAGGTAAAATATTTTTATTAATAAAACCACTCACACCTAGTTTTTGAGCTTCATACTGGTAAACAGGTAAATCATAACCTGTTAATATAACTATTTTTGTATTACATTTACTATCCAAAATCATTTTAGCTACTTCCAAACCATCTTCACTACTGATATTGCTCAAATTAATATCTAGTAAGATAATATCTGGTTTAAACTGATTGATAATTGTAATGACATTTTCGATATTTTGTAATGAGTGAAAGGCATCTATTTCAGGATAATCTTCTAAGGCTATTTCCAAGCTTTTTGCAAACAAAGCGTGATCATCTATTAATAAAATGTTTATAGGAATCGTCTCCTTTCATCGGAATAAAAATAGTAATGCATAAACCAGAAGGAGTGCTATTTGAAATGGTCATTTCACCATTTAATAAAAGTAGCTGTTCGTTAATTGAATTCAATCCTTTATGACCATTTAGTATGTCTGCGTCGGTAGTTGTTAAACCTATACCATCATCTTTCACAATAAGTTGTATTTCACCATTTTGTTGTGTTAAATGTAAATGTATCTGTGAACAATTTGAATGTTTGAATGCATTCGTTACTAGTTCTTTTAAAATTCGATATACGACAAGCTGATAGGGTTCTACTAAAAACAAGTCGTCATTACACTTAAAGGATATATTAACATGTTTCATTTCATATTTTTTTTGTATCATTTTGAGTAAATTAAGATAATTTTCTTTTAATGTAAGTGTTTTTAATAGAGTTGGATGATACTCTTGCATTTCAATGCGTATTGTATGACTTAAGTTGTCCAGTGTGGCTACAATCATGTCATGAATTTCTTTTTTGTTAGATTTGTTCATCATATTTTTTACAGCCAATATGTCTTGTAGTATTTCATCGTGTAAATAATTAGAAAATCCACTTTTTAATTGTTCTTCTTTCACTATTTGTACTAAGTTATGAACATAAGAACTGTCTGGCAAAGTTTTTAATTCTTTTGTATTCAAATTTGAGATAGTGTTTTTTGTGTCTTGAAATAATAATGTGAAATAAAGCTGAACGAACCAAATAATTGTATGTATAAAAATGAAATAAGTTACCATATTAAATTGAAATAGTACCCCGAGTACACTTATAAAAATAAAAATGCATAAAAACATAAAAGTGATTGCGCCTTTTTTTAAGGGGAAATATTGTTTTATAGACATATGATTTTTAAAAGCTATTGCATGAATACTAAATAGGGGAAACAAAATTATTATGTACCATCCTAAATTATTTACGTATTCGGGACTCTTTCCAAAGAACGTAACATATACGATAAAAGGAACGATAAGAATTGCAGTAGATTTAAGTAAATGCTTTTTTTCACTTTTACAAACAAATTGTATTCGTTTGTAATGTTGCAGGAACAGAAAAATAATACAACTAACACTAATAAGCCATTGAAATGAAAATAGAATGGAAAATATTCTATCGTTTATTAAATATGCGCTTAATGTTAGTAAACATGTAACTTGTAAAATCCAATCCTTTTCTTTTTTATAACTATAAATAGAATCTTGGAAAAAGAATAGGAGTATAAATTGCACGATTTTATATAGAATCAAGACACTCAGTAGTGTACTGAATGTACGAAAAATCTGTTCATCATTTAGTGTAAGTAAAAACTGCCAAGAAGTAAAAAGTAGTAAACTCGAAAACTGTGATAATAGAGTATTGTTTTTTAAATTGATAAAACTAATATATGATCCATAAATGGACATGATCGTTATAAACAGTAAAGGGAGTAATTTTGCGGTTCCTATAATATTGTTCATTGAAAATTCATAGCATAAAAAAATAATCATACAAAGTTGGTTAATTAAAATTAAAATTTGTTTTTGCTCATAGTAGTTTTTCATAAAATCACGAACCTTTGCTAGATTACATATAGATAAAGCTGATGTTTTTTATTTATCATCAGCTTTATTTTTTATTGTTAAATATAATTTTATAACATGCTCTTTTTGTTAACAAATAATAAACGATATATACAACAGTAAAAATAATTACTGCAAAAAGAATAGGTAATATAAAGGCACTGCTTTTCCCTAATAGGTCATCCATTAACGCGGTTTTATAGGCAACTAATGCAAAAATGCTATGTGCTAATCCTAATATGTATGGAATGCTAAACAAGGTGAAAATTTCTTTACCTATTATTCTTTTTATCTTCTTTTTGTTATAACCCATTCTATTTAAAATAATAAATTCGTTTTTATTTGCCATCACACTTGAAAGGTTATGGAAATAGAGAATACTGCCTGTTGCAATAAAGAAGATGATAGTAATAAAACTAATAAGCAAGAACGTTGAGCTATTTTGCTGAATAATATAATCATTTTTTTGGTAACTGCTTGTAAAATACATATTATTTTTAAATAGTGGGGCTAAGTTTTCATAAACAGCTTTATTAGTCCTCATATCTTTCCCATTAAAACTCACTATCGTTTTTTGTGGTAGCTTTAAAGTTTTTATTTCTTTATACAGTTGATCCGAGATAATAAGCGTTCCTACACTATTTGCAAATCCAATGGGATTAAGTAATGTAGTGTCTTTCACTTTAACGTCTATATTAGTTGTAGCGGTTACGTTTAAAGTATATATTTTCCCTTTATCTGGGTTTTCTTTTTCAGGTCGATATTTTACTAGGATGCTTTCATTTTTAGCTAAATGATTAAATTCTACATTTTTATCCTGAACATGTATTAACTCTCTGTAATCGGACTCAGAGATAAGATCAAATCCGTGTTCCTTTTTTATACTATATTCTTTTGGCAAACTCTCAGAATTAGATTTTCCGTTAATTATGGTTGTTTCTGTATAGTTCATACTTTCTTTATCGACAGTGTTTTGTACAGTTTGTAGTGCTTTATTGGCTACTTCTTTATCTTCTAATGGGAATTCAATAGCTGAAGGTACGATACGTTCTGTAGCGGCAACTGGATAGTAAAGTGTCAGTAGAGTAGAACTGAAAATAGCTAAAGTTCCAGCGGTTAATAAGGTTAACAAAATTAATGTTTTTGCTTTTGAACGGATTTTAAATATAAAGTTTGGGATGACGATAATATTGGATTCTTTATAAAACCATATTTTATTTTTCTTCAGCTTTTGAATAGCATATGGTAAAAAAGAATGAATAAAGAAGATTGTTCCTAATATTACATTGAACATTGTTAAGAGAGCAATTGGTGAAAAGCCAATTGTTTTCCACAAGGATTTCATGCCTCGTGTAATATCGATAGCTAAGAAATAGCCAATTAAAATTAAAAATAATCCTAGTAGTGAAAAAGCTGTATTAATTTTCACCTTATTTTCTTCCTTTTGTTCCATACGTACTAAAGTTAGTAAGGAACTTTTTCGAAGGATAATCCAATTTGATAAAGATAAAACAAAAATAACAGCAAAGATAAAAGAAAAGGTGAATAGTACTGCATCAAGGTTAATAAATGGTACTTTAGAAGTATCTATTTGTAATTTTAATATTTTAATTATCGCTCCTACAATCCCTTTATGAGCAATAGCACCAAAAATAATTCCTACAAGTAAGGCAGCAAAGCAAATTATTATATTTTCAAAAGTTAACAGTTTTAGAATCGTTGATTTTCTATATCCTAAAAGGGAGTAAATGCCGAGCTCGTTCATTCTTTTTTTCATAAAAAATGTATTAGAGTATGACATATAGAATAGTACAAATGCCATAACAAAGATCGCCACTGTTTTTGACATTGTTTCTACTCTACCGTCAGACGAAATCTTTTCCATAACAATGTCGTTCATGGAAAAAGAGATAAAGGAGAAAAATACCATCAGTACAAAAGCTACTGAAATAAAATAGAATAAATAGAAGGAGAAGTTATTTTTTAAATTCTTTTTTGCAATTGTAAATAATCCCATAGTTCAATCTTCCTTTCATATTTCTAGTTATATCGATTTTCATCAATTTTAGAGATTTCTTTTAATATTTCTTCAAAAAATTCTTTTCTATTTTGCTTATTTTTCTTTAATTCTTTTATAATGTTCCCGTCTTTGAATATTAAAATTCTACTAGAAAAACTAGCTGCATAGGCATCATGAGTTACCATTAAAATTGTAGTTTGAAGTTCCTCGTTTACTTCTTTTAATTTTTGAAGTAGTTCTGTTGCAGAATTTGAATCTAATGCGCCTGTTGGCTCATCTGCAAATAAAATACTAGGCTGCTTCGCAAGGGCTCTTGCAGCTGCAACTCTTTGTTTTTGTCCACCCGACAGCTGACTAGGATACTTGCCTAATTGCTCAAATATTCCAAAACGCCGTGCTAAACTTTCTATTGTTGATTCAATTTCCTTTGGTGATTTTTTTAACAGAGTAAGGGGAACCGCAATATTTTCCTTTACTGTTAAGCTATTAAGTAAAAAATACTCCTGAAAAATAAAACCTAAATAATCCTTCCTAAAATCAGCAGATTTATTATTGTTAAGCGTTTCGATGTTGACCCCGTTTATAAAAACATCGCCATCTGTAGGTGTGTCGATAGTGGATAAAATATTTAATAAAGTCGTTTTTCCAGATCCAGAGGCCCCCATGATACCTACAAATTCGCCCGCTTTAATATCAAATGACACTTTATTAAGTCCAGGTAATTGGTTTTTGTTATAAATCTTTGTTACATTCCTTGCAGATACTAATGCATTCATTTTATTTACTCCTTTTCATCTATTTATATATAAAGTGTATCTTTTGATATATATAGAAGCATGAGTAAAAAGCGCAACTTTGTATTACGAAATGGTGTAACTGATAATAAAAGGAGAAAATAATTTTGTTTTTCTTTTATGAAGTTGTATAAGTAATAAAAAATGATAGATATATCATGATAGGGATATGAATAAAAGAAGTATGGTCGTTAGCCTGTGAAAAGAGGGAAGTGCAACATAATGGACATAAACGTTGCTTATACATGTAAAGGAAGATGTCATAAAATGAATAAAGACTGCTAATTTTTGTGTACTTTGATTATGTAGAAATAGGGGAGATGACATGAAAGACAATACGCCTAAGAAAATTTTATTTATTCAATCAGGCATTCCTTTTTATTATCCAATGATCGAAGAAGCAATTTTGAATAGTTTACAAAAGGTAAACAGTAATACAATTATGGTGAACCCAGAACGAGCGATAGAAACCGTATTAAAAATGAAACCGGATTTTATTTTGGTACTTGGTGGTTTAAACGAGGGAATTATTAGTGTCATGCCAGTACTAAAGAGTGCAGGTTTTACTACTGGACTTTGGCTGACAGATGATCCGTATTATACGGATGTAACACAACATCTTGTGCCGTACTATGATTACATATTTACGCAAGATTTAAATTGTATCAAGTTTTATAGAGGATTAGGATGTAAGAATGTATTTCATCTTCCGTTAGCAGCAAATCAAGATGTGTTTAAACCTTCTCAGGAAGAAGATACATATAAATATGATCTTAGTTTTATAGGTACAGCATTTGAAAATAGACTTACCTTTGTTGATTCTATTTCAGAGTATTTAGCAGAAAAAAATACAAAAATTGTGGGATTTGGTTGGGAGAAGTTAAAGAATTATGAAAGATTAAAGGATAAAATACAACTCTTGCCACTTGCAAAGTATGAAGATGCGTTACAATTTTACGCCTCTACTAAAATCAATATAAATTTACATCGTTCACCAAGTGATAAGGAATTGAATTGTAATTCTGCAAATATCCAAGCATATTCAGTAAATAATAGGACGTTTGAAATTAATGCCGTAGGTTCTTTTCAATTAACGGATATACGTCCAGATGTAGCAAAGCATTACATACCAGGTGTTGAAATAGAAAGGTTTAATAGTGCACCAGAGTTTATACAAAAAGCGGAGTATTATTTGGAGCATGTACAAGAAAGAAAACAAATAGCAAAAAATGGGCTGGATAGGACTTTGAAAAATCACACATATGATAGACGTATAATACAATTATTAAACTATATTAATTTTATAGGGGTGAAGATGTAGTTTAACCATTAATTTAAATGATAAGCGTTTCGTGCTTTCAACGAGAGTTAACTCTCGCATTCTATAAAAAACATTTACGAAAAGGGATTTGGATAATTTTGTCGAATTCATTTATTCTGAAAAAACAATTTCGCATTCAAACTAATTTATATCTGATAATTAGAGGAGATTAAAATGAATCACTTTTTTGTAGAATTTGGCGAATATGAAGCAAGTGTTTGTGAATGGGGAGATAAAAGTAATCCTCAAATCATTTGTTTTCATGGTTTAGGAAGTACAAAATTAAGTTTTATAGAAATAGCGGAACTTTTAAAAGATAACTATCATATTGTATCGTTTGATCTACCTGGACATGGGAAAACACCAAGTTTTGAGAAGGATGAAGATTACGGTGCATCCCATTTAACAAATTGGGTAGTAGCATTACTTGAACAGATAGGAAAAGAAACATTTCATATATTAGCGCATTCATGGGGAGCAAGCGTTGCGCTTCACTATGCAGCAGAATGTACAGAAAAAGTGAATAAAATGGTTTTGCTAGATGGTGGTTATCATCATGGTGAAATGAATGCAAATTATTTTGCGGAGCTATATAAAGGTGCAAAAGAAGGAGAGTGCCCACCGCGATTATTAGAAGAAGAAATCACCCATTACGAAAAAGATTTTGATGAATATATTTTTGACAGTAAAGAAGCATTCATCCAATCAGAAAAAATGGTTTACAGCAGATGGTCACCATTAATAGAACGTGCGGTTTATGATTTAATGCGAGAAGATAATAAAGTGAAATGGCATGCTACTGGCGATACCGCTAGAGGTGTAATTAAGTTCCAATATACGGTGTATAAAACGTTGAAATTGCATAAAATTAAAAATGATATTTTACTATTGTATTGTGACCTGCCACATAATTATTTAGAAATAAGAGAATTGCAGATTGCAGAATTTAAGAAGCGTATTGATATTACGACTAAGCTTTACACAGATACAGGGCATTTAATGCATTGGGATAGACCGGAAGAGATTGCTGAGGATGTTTTAAATTGGTTCAAATAAAGAAGGTCCGTTGTTCGAATTTGAGCAACGGATTTTCTTGATACGTTACCTGAAAAAGAAACAAGTATCTCTAAACTAGAGGAAAGTAAAAAATAAAGAAAAGAGGTGCCAAAAAGTAACTATTCAGCGACTTTTTGGGACAACCTCTTCTTTTTGTTGTATATTTTCAAGAAAATTTAGAATAAAATAAAAATATAGTCACCTACCTATTATTCAATAATGAAAAGAGGCTAGCGAAATGCAACTGAAGTATGGGAAGCACATTAATATATTATCTATTGTTCTAACGTTGTTCTCTTTTTCTGTAATTGTAAGTTTCTCTACCTGGTTGAGTGGATATTCAATTCCCAACCTTTCTACAATGCTTAAGGTAACAATGTTGAGTGCATTTATTCTTGGAATTATAGGGTTTAGACAAGAGAAAAGCGCACTAGCGATTATAATTATGGGAATATGTGCCTTTGCTCTAGTCGTTCTATATACTTATGCGGTTATAAGTTTTCTTGAGCATTAAACACCAAAAAAAGAAAAGAACAATATATGTTCGTTTCTTTTTTTTGGATGATTATTATAAAATAGCCTTTTCTAATGATTGAGTGCTGAATCCAAGAATTAATTTTTGAATGTTATTTTCATGATCCTTTACAATGATATATGGAACGCCCTGTACGTTAAAGGATTCAAACTCTTCTTTTTCTAATATGGGGTATTAGGGGTACCACCCCATCGCTATCAAGCTAAGATTATGCAATGTCAATTTTAGGCGAGATTGTTTCTTTTTTCTAAAGAGCAAGTGTAGGTGATTAAAAGATTTGCATACGAAATAAACCCTAACGGGTTTCACTTTTTTGAATTAAGCGGCTTGATTATCAGACAGGGTACAATTGTAAACGACACCTAATATATCAAAGACCGTTTTTTTCTCATATCGATGAGACTTCCGCCCGTTTTGCTGTAGGAGATTGAACAGGCGAAGTAACACCTTTGATAGCTCTTGGATGTTTTTTTGTATAGTTTGGAATAGAAGAAGAAAATAGTCTTTAATCATATATATGGCTTTATACTCACTTAGCTCTCGTTTTTTCTTTATGAGGAGCAATTGGCGCATTTGAAACATGACAGAAGAACAGAGTAGAATGGCAATCAATTGACCATATAAATGGCACTCCAATCGTTCTGGTTTTATCTTTTTACAATGATGAATTTGAAAGAATGACTTCCACGTTTTAAATAAAATTTCGATTTGCCAACGCAAAGAATACCAGTCATGTACCTGTCCCATCGGGACAATATCTGTAGAGGTGTTTGTCATATATACATTGATACCACTGAGTCGTTTACTACGAGGAGAATACTTCATTCCTTTCTTTTTTTCTCTTACAGCTTGATCTTGTAATCGTTTTTGTTGCTGTTGTTTTGTTAATCGATGAACAATTACACGAGCTGGCACTTTATCAATCATTCCTACATAAGCATCAGCTATTTCACATGTTTGTCCTGGTTGAAGGGAGTTCATTAACGTCTCCATATCTATCTGTATATACTCTGTACCTTTCTTAACTCTTCCGTCTTGAAAATAATTAGGGTTAGGATTTTTTTGATACATACGTGTATTCGACTTGATACGAGAGATATAGTAGGCCTTATTGTCTTGTATATGTTGAAGATCTTTCAAATGAAAATACCCTAAATCTCGGATACATAAATCATTCGCTGCCACAGTTGGAACACACAGAGTACCGTAGGTTCGATCATGTTGTTTACCTGGACCTGTATGAATATGAAGGAACTGTCCACTTAATAGATCATACTCAAGCTGAATCTTTACCCCCGCTGTATGGCTGCATCCTCCTGCACCTGGATAAACCGATGAAAATACATCCGGGAGTTGAAATGCAGTTGAATCTAAAATACGAATACGCTTGAAAACAGAAGTGTATGGAGAAGAAATCGGCATAGATGCGGCCAATTTTTTGCTTAGTAGTTCGGCTAGTAGGTGTTGTAAAAGTTGGACGGCCGCCTTATTAAATCGTTGATTCAGTCCCTCAGGACTGATGAGTACTGCTGTTGATGCTTCTAAACAGCTAGATAACTGAGTTAAAGAAGTCATAGCTACATTTTGGCTCACCCATACACATAAAGCTACTAAATCTTTTGCTTGGTACTTACTGGTTCGTTGTACAAAACCAACATCTCTAGCAAGATTTTGTAAGGTATTTGGAGATAAAAAACTTTGAATCTCTTGAGCAAATAATTGTAATTCGTCAGACACAGAAACAGACATAAAAAAACGCCATCCTTTCCTATGATTCTACAGAAAGAATAACGTATTTTTTTCATTTTGAGGATATTAAATATAAGTTAATCTGTTATTAATTTTGAATAAATACTTAGATCAATAAACTTTTCATTAGATTTTTCACACATTCTCATTGTCCCTTCGAATGTAAAGTTTAACTTTTGTAATACTTTTATTGAATTGATGTTTTCCGATTCAACTTTTGCTTCTATTCTATTGAATTCTAAAGTACTAAACGCATAATCCATTAAAGAGAGAATGGCTTCTGGCGCATATCCCTTACCCCAAAAAGCTTTACTAATATCGTAACCAATTTCTGCTTTGGCGTTTTTGAAATCAAATGAATTATAACCACAAGAACCGATAATTTCATTTGATTCTAATTCAATTATTGAATAACGAATAGCTCTGTTTTCCCGAGATAACTTATCAAGCATTTCAATCATATCTACCGCTTGGCTTTCATCAGTGAAACTATTGATATTCATAAATTTTGTAACTTCTGGATCAGACCAAATTGTAAACATGCTAGCTGCGTCTGATGCTTTCATTTTTCTTAAAACTAATCTTTCGGTTTGTAGTTCTGTAATCAATATTTTTACCTCCATTATGTTTTTATTTTGGGGTCAAGATATTGATATCTGCGCATAGTTCAGTCCCTTCGTGTTCCAAGATAATATTATTATAAAAGCTATAAAGGATGAAACAATAAATTTCAAAAATTTGGTTATGTCACAATTTATGATCAATGCGTAATAAAGAAAAATGAAACAATTGTATTGTGATTTTTAAACACCTTTAATTTTATTCTTATTTAACGTTCGTTGAGAGCAACTATTTTTTAGTTGCTGTATTTCCCATTGCAATAGAAATTCTATTCCAACTGTTGATTTGATTAATTACCAGAACAAGGTCAACATATTGTTTCTCGTCATAGTGTTCACGTACTCGCTTATATAGGTCTTCAGGAACTCTTTTAGTGGGAATTAGAGTAATATGCTCAGATAGTTCAAAAGCAACTTTCTCTTCAGGTGTATAAAAATCGCATTCATTCCAAGCATTCAAGCAATAAATTCGTTGTTCGGTTTCACCTATCTTACGAGCATCGGATGTATGCATATCCATGCAGAAAGCACAACCGTTAATTTGAGAGACTCTAATCTTTATAAGTTCTCTAGTAATTCGATTAATTGTAGACTTCTTAGTGTACTTCTCCATATCCATCATAATTTTCATGCCATCAGGTGCAACATCATAGTAGGAAATTCTTTGACTCATAAGGCAAGACCTCCTTTGATTTTAAGATATTTATAATTATACCTTCATACGAACGTTCGTGCTAATTTTTTGTTTGTAAGGCATTCGAAATCAAAGAAAATTTCAGTTGTAGACAGTGTAATTAGTTGTTTCATGGTACGTAAATATCGCAAATGAGTAACCGTATTTTCCAAATAAATATTTTCACTTTTTAATTATTTTATTATTACCGTCAGAATAAATTGAATAACTTTATTAATTTTTTAAATGATTTTATTATAAATGAAACAATTTTATTATCACCAAACAACTACATAATTTTGATCAAACTTTATTCGAAAGCTACAGAGTTTTTATCTTCCTATAGTTATTTTTAGGGATTTAGTTAATTTTTTCGTTTTGAAGAACAACTAATTTCTTAGCTTGATAGGCATGGGGTTATTTATCTAGGGATTTTAGTTTCTTTTCAACCTTCAATATTAGGAGGAAAATTAGTACAAACATTAATCCTAAAATAGTAAAGAGTGCATACTCAAATCTTGTAATAATAAAACTTAAAATGCTACCTAATACCCCTATTAAAAGGCCACATATAATTAGCAATTTCCCACTATATGCATTACCTTTTTTCCAAAGAAACGAGTTCTTCATTGAACGACTCGTACGGTAACCATATATCCCATTAATTTCTTTTGGCGGTTTGTAGAGTAATGCCAATCCAGCACAGATGAAAATTACTCCTGTGAGTACACTTATCCCTATATTTACAAGTATTGTTTCCATTTTATCAGCCCCTTTGAAAAATCCAATAAATTACATATTTAGTATATCATAGTTTGTTGGTAATAAATTAGAATTTAGGAAAAGGGGAAATTTAGGGTTCTGGTGCAAAAATGTTAGTTAGGAACATAGAATAGCAATTTCCTCTTCATTTCTATCTTATGAAGCTAAGTAAAACAATTTATGAATACATTCTTTCTGGTTTTGGACAGACTTGTTCAGTAAAACAAGTTGCCCTTTTTTCATCATATGCATGGCTTCAACACCACTCAATATAGAGATTGCTGTTTTAAACGACTTTAATCCTAACATAGAACGAACTCGCCTTTTAATAGGGGGCACCATACATGCCCATCAACTTAAGAATTCAGAATTACCCCAAAACGAAAAATGAGCTTTTTTGTTACAAGTTAGAACAAAATTTTGTTCTGGGGGTACTATAAAATTTTAGCTTGATGGCGATGGGGTACCACCCCATATTAGAAGAAACGGTATTTTGATGCAAAGTTATCGTGCAAGCAAGAGCATTACAGTTCTACCACCAATTCTTTTTTTGATATAATAGATGTGAAGCAGGAAATAGATAGAAAGATACTGCTAGTAATTTATACTTAAATGTAGGGTAACTAACTGTTACGATTTATTTAACCAATTATAACGAAAGTTAATTAAATATATCAGTAAGCCCTGCTAGTCAAGTGATTGGCTAGTAGTGAGGGTTAACTGCGGGTAATCCCTAAAGCTGATTGAACTACAACGTGGCTAGAAATGGCGAGCGTGAATGTTGCGAAAGCAGAAAAAATCAATCAGATGGTGTAAGGTTAAATCCTAAACACTAGAATAATGGGTCTTCCGCATCGAATCATCTAAGTCAAAATGGATAAGATGAACGTTCAACGACTATCTCGCATAACTGACGAGAGTACATCACAAGCCTATGGTGGTGGAAAAATCCTCTATCTCTAAAGAGATAAACATATAGTCTGCGCTCATGTGAAAATATGAGAAGTTCATAAGAGAACTGGCTAAGGAATTGCGCCCTTTGTTGAACGAGATAAATTTGATTGAATTGTATAGATTTAGTTAAGTTTATCGTATCGGAGATTGAACAGAGTTATGGGGACAGAAAAAGAAATTAGTTCCGCTAAATTAATATGGAAGATGACGCGCCCGCATACGTTAACGGCGACGTTTTCTCCTGTAATTTTAGGAACAGTGGCATCACTTTATGTTGCCAAAATTGATTGGCTTTTATTTATTGCGATGATGGTTGCATGTTTAGCATTGCAAATCGCAACGAACTTATTTAATGAGTACTATGATTTCAAACGTGGATTAGATACTGCTGATTCTGTTGGAATTGGTGGTGGAATTGTTCGTCATGGATTGAAACCAAAAAATGTTTTAACAGTTGCACTTTTATTGTATGTACTAGCAGCAATTATTGGAGTTTATATTTGTATGAATAGTAGCTGGTGGTTAGTCGTTATCGGTTTAATTGGGATGGCGGTTGGCTATTTATATACAGGTGGTCCATTACCAATTGCGTACACTCCATTTGGAGAATTAGTTTCTGGATTGTTAATGGGGACATGTTTTGTACTCATCGCTTTCTTTATTCAAACGAATACGATAACAATTGAAAGTGTATTGATTTCTATTCCAATTGGAATTTTAGTAGGTGCAATCAACATGTCGAATAACATCCGAGATATCGAAGAAGATATTAAAGGTGGAAGAAAGACATTAGTAATCCTCCTTGGGAGAGAAAAAGCAATAGTAACACTAGCTGTAGCCTTTTTCATTGCTTATTTATGGATCGCGGTGATTGTATTGATGGGTTATATAAGCCCTTGGGCATTAGTTATGTTCCTAGGTTTGAGAAAGCCAATCTCTGCCATTCAAAGTTTCCAAAAAGGTGCAAAGGATCCAGGGTATATGCGCATCGCAATGAAATCAACAGCGATGACAAATACGATTTTTGGTTTCTTATTATCAGCAGGATTATTAATTAGTTATTTGTTTTAAATAAAAACTATTGTTTCGTGACTAAACCCCGATTTCTCGATTTTAATATAGAGATATTGGGGTTTTATTTTTATAGCGTGTATTTTCCCTTTTAATCAAAAGCAACTTTAAAAACAAATAAAAATATCAAGCATGTGAGCATCAAGAACGGAAGTGCATGGAATATACATCTTTAGCTTGATGGGTATGTGGCGGTACCCCATCGCCATCAACCTAAGAAAACAGGTCACCCCCAAAACGATAAATAGGCTTTTTTCACAATAAAACCTAAAAATTTCGTTTTGGGGGTGTTATAAAACTTTATCTTGATGGAAATGGGGCAGTCCTCCTGGTTTTAAGTTAAAAAAATCCCCGGAAATAAACCTTTTATAAATATGATTATTTTATTTCGAGGGGCTCTTTATAAATCTTAGCTATATATTTTACGAAATCAATGACGGGATAGTGTATGAGTGAACGGTGCTGCGTAAAACGGATCCCTTCTTTTTCCATTTTCGAAATGAGTTGTTCAATTTCCAACTCTTTTTGTTGTATCCTATTATAATTTTGATATACAATGTTTTTCCATTGATAGGAAGAACCGTGAAAAAAATTCTCTCCTTTTACCCTGTGACTAAATATAATTTCTATTTTTTCTCTACGTTGTTTTTCCTTCATATGCGCTTCCGTTGACTGCATGTTTATCGCCTCGTCCCTTTTTGTTGTATACTGTTTTACAAAAATTGGTCTAACTCATCATAGCCAATGTGCATTAAGCTTGTTGGGAATTGTCGTTTAAGGCTATCTCATCAACTGTATTTTTTTCAAGCGCTTAATCTAATATATCGGATTATAATCTTACGTCCAAATAAGTTGATAGTGTATATAAAACACTATCAATCTTTATTATAAAACGATTCTTTATAGGCATGCACCTTTTTACACTCACCAAAATTTACAACATGACGAGTATCTTTATCCATGAATGTTATTCTGTATTTACTGAGGTTAGTTTTTTATTTTGACTAACTAACATATTGTTTGCCTCAATATCTATTTTATAAAAAAGAAAATAGATGTAACGGTCCCTCTTTTGATAAAAAAATCCTATGAAAATATAGCGCTCTTAAAGAGTTTTGTTACAAGTTTGTTATGTTTGATTTAAAAAAAGGAAAGTAATATTTATTTGTAGAAAATTTTTAAGGATAAAAATAAGCTGAATATTCATGGTAAGAAAAGGGGGCGCTTATATGCTAACAAATGATTTAGATTTCCGATTAGAACCACGTTTAAAAGAACTGTATGAACAACATAAAATAAGAGCACAGAAGATAGACTGGGGTTATCATGAGTTTTTACCATGGGATAAGGGAATGGACTTTAAAAGAGTTCCTTGGGATGAAAGTCAAGTTACTCTCCCTTCTGGTGTAATTACGGCCATTGAAACAGCTTTATTAACAGAAGTGAATTTACCATGGTTTACAACGTATTTATCTGCGACTTTTAAAGGTTCCCTTTCTGTTATTACAGACTTTATTCATACTTGGACCTCAGAAGAGGATCAACATTCGAATTTATTAGAGACATATTTACTACTCACTCGAAGTGTAAACCCTAAACGTATACATGAATTAAGAAAATCAGTCGTTGAGTGTGGATTTGAGCCTGATTTTCATACACCAATCGAAGCCATGACGTATACGACGCTACAAGAACTTGCAACAATGGTGTTTTACAATAATGTAGCTAAGGTGGCAAGTAAGCATGATCCAGATCTTGCTACATTATTACGCCGTCTTGCAAAAGATGAAACACTTCATTATGCGTTTTATCGAGACGTTATTCGAACACATTTAGAATTGGAACCAAATTATTGCTACTATATTGCCAATGTGATTAGGAATTTTAAAATGCCAGGTGCCGTCATGCCTGATTTTGAAAATAGAATGGCTGTGATTGCAAAAGAAGCAAACTATGGGCCACTACAATATTTTGATCAAGTACTTGATGTAGTGGTTGAGTATTGGGGGTTAAAAGACTTACGACCAATTGCCCCTCTAGCAGAAAAAGCAAGAATTGAGATTTTGGAGTATCATATAAGATTGAAAAAAATACGGGATCGATTTGGCCGTTTTCAAGGAAAAACTGATCTACGTTAATGAGTAGAGATTTCAGAATATACGCGTGGGAATGCCCTTTTCTTTTATTTGAAATCTAGAACGCTCTCTATTATTTTGCGGCTGTTTTCCTTAATTTAACTTCTGAATAAAAAGTAGTTGACACCAAAAATAAACTCATGATATTATTAAATATTTGATAAAAAATAACGTATGTGTTAAGCTTGAGAAGGTTACCACATATGGAGGTGGGTTATATGTTTCAAATTGGCGATAACATTGTTTATCCAATGCACGGAGCAGGTATAATTGAAGCCATAGAAGAAAAAGAGTTCTCAGGGAAAAAGCAACTTTATTATGTCATAAAAATGTCCATTAGTAATATGCAAATCATGATTCCTAAGGGCAAAATATTGAGTTCGAATATACGCCCAGTTATTGATATACTTACATTAACGCGCATTATACACATTTTTCAGCATGGAGAATCAGGCGAATTAATGCCTTGGAAACAAAGGTATAAAGTAAACACAGATAAAATAAAAACGGGTGAAATACAAGAAGGTGCTGAAGTTATACGTGATTTAATCCGTATAAAGAAGGAAAAAGCACTGAATACAAGCGAAAAAAAATTGTTGGATGATGCATATAAATTTTTGGTCAGTGAGCTAGAATTAATTAAAGGAATCACTGAAAAACAAATAAAAAGTTTCTGTTGAGATTTATTATAAATACTGTATGACATCTCTCGGAAATATCCTGAATTTTCTGGATGTATGTTGATTATTAAAAGGAAAGTATTTCAAAGATATTCAATTTCTTCAACTCACTTTTAGAGTAGATACCTCTTTTGTTACTACTTCAATCTAATCCATTTTTATTTTTAAATTTCTTTTACGAACGTTTGAAGTTTCATCAAATAACTCAATTAAATAGTCACTTGATTTTTACAATCCTGATTCACACTGGCACGGACAAGGAGCCGTAAGGATGAAAGAGAGGTAGGGCTTTCATTGTTTTAGGTAATATACTATCTAAGTCATTATTTCTAGAAGAAAAAACAATCA
Source organism: Bacillus sp. BB51/4 (assembly GCF_008368845.1). Taxonomy (NCBI): domain Bacteria; kingdom Bacillati; phylum Bacillota; class Bacilli; order Caryophanales; family Bacillaceae; genus Bacillus; species Bacillus sp. BB51/4. The sequence continues at coordinate 81,780 of NZ_QOSC01000018.1, read as the reverse complement.
ATCTCACCACTATCTGTAAGAGTGCCTTATATCTACTGAGACGGTGAATAGTAATTGTTTATCTTCTTTACGTAAAATTGATAAACGAACTGGTAACACCATATGGTCAACTACAAAAAATTGGTTTCCAGACCAGGAAACCAATTTAAATTTTATTTACATACCAATAGTAAATTAAGCAGTAAGAAGGAGTACACACATGAAAAAAATGTTAACAAAAGAATTAAGTAATGAATTAAAGAAGCGAGAAGGGATCATCTCTATTACAGTTGAGTCTTATGAAAAAATCGAAGTTGGTGGAATTCGTGTAGATGGACCAGCTATTATTCTAATTAATCAAGAATAGGTAAAAATAGTTGCATACAAGGAGAAAAGGATCGGCCTTTAAGAGAAGGGGGATCCTTTTTGCTTGTTGCAGCTAATATGGGATATACATAAATTTTATCTGATTTGTTGGGATTAAAAGGAAGGAGATGGTCGGGATTATCATGGTGGAGAGCTTAATATTGGTAGGATTTCTTTTTACGTTATATAAATTAGTTGATAAAAAACAAACTAATTATTTGAAACGATAGATTGTTTCCTTTTTAAGGGCTAGATTTATTTGAGAGTGAAATGGATTATTTAAAGGAGGAATTTAGATGGATGCAAGGAAAGAACGCATAAAATACGAGAAGATGTCAAAGAATTATGATCGTATTTATTTAGTTTCGTTTATCCTATTAATTGTACTTGTTTGTAGTAGTGTGATTATCATAGGAGCTACAGGGGGAAAATATGGAGTGTTTTTATTGTTAGCAATTTTACTTAACGCACGTATTACGAAAGAATCTCAAAAAAAGTATGAGTACTATTCTAACAAAGGGCGTATTTAAAATGATACATATCCTGAAAGGAACAACCTAGATGTACATTCAAAATATCCCTATATCATCACCTATTAACTAGTAAAAGTAACTTTATATAAATCATTTTTTAGCAATTTAGGAATAGAAACCGTATCTTATTAAAATGTTATTTCCGTTCATATAATGAATTATCCTTCTAGCATATTTATAAGATTTACATCATATATTAGGAGAAAGAATGCGAGTTAGAAAGGAGTCTTATAGAATGAGTTATTTGGAGGGAAATGACTTTAGTAAACAAAATATGGTAAGTGTGCCTAATCCCTATGTATATCAGACATTACAATCAGTAATTGGTAAACAAGTGGTTATTGAAACTGTAAGAGGAAATATAAGAGGTAAATTAAAGGATCTGAAACCCGATCATTTGCTCATTGAAGATACGGTGCCATATATTGTACGCATTCAACAAATTGTATGGATTATGCCAAAACAATAATCAAATTACATGTAATTTGATTTATAACAGATTAGCGTCATAGAACATCAAATAAAAACACAGGGTTTTATCTCTGTGTTTCTTCAAATTTTCGTTTTTGGATATATGCTTGAGCATGGATAATTTCTTTCTGAAGTTCTTTTAATTCTTTCGTAGATCCAGATTCAATCCTCATGTACGTAGTAACTAGACTAATCATCATATCCATTTTCTCTACTATATTTTGAATGACCTGTTCAGATTGCTCTTTTTTAGGGTGTTGTATTGCTATTAAAGCATTTTCTATATAATTGTTCTTTCGTTGCTGGATATCATAAATAAACTGTTTTGTGTTTGAGTTCATTTGTTATTCCTCCGTTTTGGATATACTTCTATTCTATCATATTTGAATGGAAAATATTAGATTACCCTAAATTCACACCTGTCTCGTACATCTCCTCAAATATACAACCTAATCTCTTAACGTACAGGGGTCCTGCCCCATCGCTATCAAGCTAAGAAAACACAACTCGCCCCACAATGACCTTTTTAGCAATCTATGCAACAGAGCCTTTATAGTAAGAGTATCTTGTTGGGAATGATCAAAAATTCTATATTGTAATATAAAAAATCACTATGATATGAAAGGATACCTTACAACAATTCCAATAAATTCTTCTCAATAATTGAAAATAAAATCAATCCAGATTATTATATTGTTATTGTAAATTTATTTTATTGAAGGAGGATACATTGATGAAAAGCTCAAAAGGCTCTATTGAATCAGAGATAAGCAAAGCAATTACTCATTGGGAAAAGGACTATCTAGGACGCGGGTCTATATCCGTTAAGACAGATATATTACGGGATATGATTATCGTAAATTTACAAGGTATTTTAACACCAGCTGAATATACTGTTTGCGAAACAAAAGACGGTATGCTAACGATAAAGAAAAATCGTTCAGAGTTAGTTGAATCTGGAATTGAAGATCTAAAAGAGATTATATTAGAATTAACTGGAGAGAAAGTGAAAAGTTTTCATACGGATATAAGCTCCCGTACAGGTGAACGAGTAATGATTTTTAAATTGCTTCATAATCTTGAAGAGAAATTTTAAAAATTAAAACCACCGTAGGGTGATACACTAAAAATGCAGTGAGATAATTAAGAAATCTACAAGTTGTGTACTTTATTTCATCTTATTAACATGGTAATAAGTAAAAAGGAAGTAAACTTAAAATTATTTACGTATAATGAATTTCCATTGAAATAACACTCGAAAAAACTGATAAAGAAATTGACAAACTGCTTAATATGGTTTATCTTATAATTGTTTTAAAAAATTGATAGATGCTCATTTTAACAGTTTGCTATAATTAAGGCTTTAGCATTTTTTTAATATGTAATATTGATTAAATGAAAAAGTTTCTTAATTGAAAGATAGCACATAACATAAATTGATATATTGATTGCATAATCTAGGAGATCAGAAATATACTTTTCTTTTTAACAGGAGTAATACATACATTATTATCCTCTATAAAATGGGAGCTCTTCAAAAAACTTTATTGAAGTTAGTTGAAGTGAAACCGACAATCTCCATAATTCAATGATGATATAAAATCATTGAATTATGGAAGTTGTCGGTTTTTTTTATGGGAAAAAACGATGTACGAAAAAGAGTGAATGAAAATTGAAATTAAAAAACTATCTTACTTAAAAGGAATTTTTATAGGTTATTTTCGTTTAGAAGGGAGTATTATACATGTTAATTTCGCTGAGTTCATCAACACTGTTAACATTATTTTTTATGGCGCTTAGTGCTTCTTGGCTAAGTGGATTATTGTTTTTACATGCAAGGATGCCTTTGCGTTTTGTTCATATCCACATTGGTATCGCTGCTTTGCCTTCATTGGTTTCTTTACTCGCACTTGTTAATCACAATGGAGATAGAGTTGTGGGGCCTTGGCATCTAGATACTTTAGCTTGGTTCATGGCTTTCTTTGTTCTTACAATCGGTTTAATCATTCAGCGTTTTTCTATACGTTACTTACTGGGAGATCGCTCATATCGAAAATACTTTGCACTTTTTACATTTACTACAGGTGTATCTTCGGTTGCATGGTTAAGTGATGATCTTCGTTTCATGATTATTTGTTGGGGAGCAACTTTTATAGGATTGGTTCTACTCATAGGGCTAAATAAAGGGTGGAAAGTAGTTAGTGAAGCAACAAAAATTTCTAGTTATTTATTTACAATAAGCTGGATTGCCTTACTAGCAGCTATCATTTGGCTTTTTCAAGTCACTGGACAGTGGCAGTTAACATCAGTTTTAACGAATGAAAATGTAGCTCAATTTGGAACATTGGAGAAAACAGGAATTAACTTATTCATTATATTAGCTGTGATGATTCCAGCAGCACAATGGCCTTTTCAAACATGGTTAATTGAGTCTGCTGTTGCTCCAACTCCTGTTTCTGCTATTATGCATGCGGGGTTAGTAAATGCTGGCGGTATTATGTTAACTAGATTTTCACCTCTTTTTCATGATGATATTGCACAAATCATTTTACTAATTTTCTCTAGTATTTCTGTCTTAATAGGAACAGGAATTAGCCTAGTTCAGGTTGATTATAAACGTCAGCTAGTGGGGTCAACTATTGCACAAATGGGGTTTATGCTTATTCAATGCGCATTAGGAGCTTATTTGGCGGCTGTTATTCATTTAATTTTACATGGTTTGTTTAAAGCTACATTGTTTTTACAAGCTGGTTCTTCCGTACAACGTTTTGGGGCAGTGAAGCAGTCTAATGAAAAAATATCTAATTTATGGATTATGGTCGGACGTGTTTTCGGATTATTTATAGCGATTGCTTTTTGGTTTACGACTTCTGGAGAAGGGTATGAATTAGTTAGTGCGTTCATCTTAGGGTGGTCATTATACTTTTCATGGAAACAACTTGTTGTTTTTGGAGAGGGAAGAATGGGACGAATTGTTGGCGTATTTATTTTAGTTGGATTTTCTCTCATTTACTTTACCGTTCATAATTCTCTTTATAAATGGTTGCATACTGACATGTATCAAAATGTTCAACCTTCAGCTCCAGCCGTTATTTTTGTTATATGTCTCTTATTATTTGGTAGTGCTATTAGTACTCTCGTTACTCGTAATCAATCTTCTACTATATTTGCTGTAATGTATCTTTGGTTCGTTCGAGTAGGTGAGGCGAGACAAAAGTCAGTAGAAAGTCATCCAAGCTATCTTAAACATTATGTATCAAAGGGAGGTAATCAGTGATGAGCATATCGTCAATCGTAACGAAAGAGACTTTAAAAAAGAAAGATACAAACATTGAAATACAAGAAAAGAATATAAATGATTTAGTTGAATCTGCTAGCCGAGTGATTGCACCACTTTGGCCGATTGCTACATTTGCAGCTCATCACCCTTGGATGGGACTTGAAAAACAATCATTTGAACAAGTTGCAGATTGGTTAAAAGAAATTCGTAATGTGGATATATATCCTAGTGATTCTATGATTCATTCGGCAAAGGCGAAAGGTGAAATTGAGGAATCATTTTTACAAAGTGGCTTGTCTCGTTGGCTTGATTCACAATCTTTTCATATCCCGCGAAAAAAAGCGGAGCAGTTTTGCCAAGCAGCTTTAAAATTAGAGGAATTACCTTTTAGTTTATTATCATCGCCACAATTAAATAAACTGGCAGAAGAAATGAGTTATATAAATACAGGAAATATGAAAGACTCTTCTATGCAATCAATAGGTTCGCTTATAGAGAATGAAAATAGTGAAAATCTATCTGATATTCTTAATTATCATATTATTAAATGGTGTAAATTATATTTGGATGACTCCGGGTCAAGTTGGACGATGCCAAATCGAGAGAAAGGTTTGTATCGCGCATGGCATCACCTTATTAAATTTGATTCAGCGCTCAGTAAAAATGAGCGTAGAGTGTTAAAAGATTGGCCAGAGGATGCCCAGATAGCTTTAACAAAAGCTTTATCTGAATTAGGAATTTCTGAATCTAACATGCAAGCATACCTTGAAGGGCACTTGCTTGCTTTGCCTGGATGGGCAGGAATGATACTATGGCGTTCCCAACAATCAACTCAGGAACAGGAACTTATGATTGAATATTTAGCAGTTCGAATTTCTATGGAACTGGCCATTGTAAAACCTTATTTACCTTTAAAAAATCAAAAGGTTGAGAAAAAAGTTTCGATTGTCCCACTTATAGCTTCTTGGATCTATTGGGGGAATATTTCAACTCTGGAATGGTCACAAATGTCTGCAGCTGAACAAAGCGAATTATTAGCATTTGCCTATCGTTTTGATGAAAATATTCGCAGGAAACTTTGGTTAGAAGCTTGGGAACAGACGCATGCAGAGCAATTAAGGGAAAAGATTGTTTCTAAGCAACGTGCAACTAATGATAAAAAACGTGTATTAGCTCAATTAGCATTTTGTATTGATGTACGTTCAGAACCGTTTCGTCGCCACCTAGAAAAATTAGGTCCGTTCGAAACGTTTGGAATAGCCGGTTTCTTTGGGTTACCAATTGCGACTAGTGAACTAGGTAGTAATGACAGTCATCCTTCTTTGCCAGTTATATTAAAACCGAAACATCAAATAAAAGAGCTCACGGATGAAAATGAATGTAAATCTTATGAACAACGTAAGATGGTAGGCAGTTCGTTACGTTATACATTTAAAACGATGAAACAGAACGTATTGACAAGTATGTTGCTACCTGAAGTAAGTGGTCCTTTACTTGGTTTACAAATGGTGACAAGGAGTTTTGTGCCAAGAAGAGTAGGTGGTTTCATTCGTAATCTCCGTAAAACGATGTTACAAAAGCCTGATACAACATTCTCACTTAATCATGTTCATAATACAAAATGTGAGATACCTATCGGTTTTACGAAAGAAGAAAAAGTGAACTATGTGCGTCAAGCTTTAAAGATGGTGGGATTGACAGAAAAATTCGCGCCTTTAGTTGTAATGTGCGGACATAGTAGTCAAAGTACGAACAACCCTTATGCAGCAGCGCTTGAGTGTGGTGCTTGTGGCGGAGCAGCAGGGGGATTCAATGCAAGAGTTTTCGCTACTTTATGTAATCTTCCAGAAGTAAGAGAGGCGTTGTCTGCTGAAGGCATTAAAATTCCTGAGGATACCATTTTTGCGGCAGCTGAACATAAGACAACAGTGGATGAATTGGAATGGATTTATGTCCCAGAACTTTCGGAAACTGCGCAAGAAGCATTTGATTGTATTGAGTCGGTTATGCCAAATGTGAGCCAAGATGCAAATAGAGAGCGCTTAACGCAATTACCTAATTTTAAAAAGAAAATAAAAAATCCAGGTAAAGAAGCACAGCGATTTGCAGAAGATTGGAGTGAAATACGTCCAGAATGGGGATTAGCCCGTAATGCATCTTTTATTATCGGACAGCGTGAATTAACTCAGGATTGCGACTTAGAAGGTAGGGCTTTCCTTCATAATTATGATTGGAAACAGGATGAAAGTGGCGATATATTAGCTAACATCATTGCGGGACCAGGAACAGTAGCTCAGTGGATAAATTTACAATATTACGCTTCAACTGTAGCTCCTCATTATTATGGTAGTGGAAACAAAACAACCCAAACTGTAACGGCAGGTCTCGGTGTTATGCAAGGAAATGGAAGTGACTTGTTGCCAGGCTTACCTTGGCAATCCGTTATGCAGTCAGATAGTGAGACATATCATTCACCACTGCGTTTACTAATTGTAATTCAAGCACCTATTGAATATATAGAGCGTTTGTTAAATGCCAATCTCACATTTCGAGAAAAAGTTCAAAATGGATGGGTTAGACTGGCAAGTGTTGATCCAGAAGGACAATGGAAAAATTGGTAACAATCATGTCATAAATAATCAACTATCATTACTAGTTTAAAAGTTCCATAAATACAATCGTGAAGAAGGAGTGCTCCATATGAATTCAAAGAATAAAAAAGTATTATTATTAACGGACATTGAACACGGAATAGAGCCTATTATCCAACAAGTAACCAACATTCAACAAGAAAACATGTTGACTATACACAGCTATGATTCTGTAATTGTACATCCTTATGGAGATATAATGAGATCTGTTATTATTGCTATTTATCAAGAAAATGTTGAAGAGATTTTTGTTGTAGGAATAGAGGATAAAGAAACTGATGTAGTTAATCTACAAATTCAACGTGACTTCATAAAAAATAACAGAGAAATAGAATATCTCTTTAAAAATTGCATGCCTGAATTTTCAAGTGGTAGCCTTAATGCATGGCTAAGTGGACAAGAAAATGTTAGTGAAAATATTGAGAAGAGTATAGATATGATTCGTCATCATCCGTTAATACCTTCTGATATTAAAGTTCATGGTTTCATGATTGATAGAACAGGTGAAAAAGAAATGGTTGTTAAAATTCCTACTAATAAAATAGTTGAAAAAGTCAATTAAACTATTAAAGACAAATAAATTCTTATGTATAAATTACTGTTATATAATGAAATTTAATATGTTTTAAGAATTAGAAGGGATAGTTATGCAAAATAAAATTATCGTTATGTTTCAAAAAGATTTTCGTTTATATGATAACCCAGCTTTATTTGAGGCTGTTCAGTCTGGTGAGGTTCTTCCGGTATATGTACAAGATGAAACTTTTTCAATAGGAAGTGCATCAAAGTGGTGGTTACACCATGCTATAATAGATGTCAAAAAGCAACTTGAGGCATTGGGATCTACTTTAATAATTCGCAAAGGAAATACGCTGGAAGAAATACTTTCTCTCATAGAACAATTAGGTATAACGGCTGTATATTGGAATATTTGTTATGATCCAGATAGATTACAATGTAATCAAAAAATGAAAATGATGTTAGAAGAGAAAGGTATTATTTGTAAGGAATTTAATTCGCATTTATTATTAGAACCGTGGATTATTAAAAAGAAAGATAACACTGAATATAAGGTGTTTACGCCTTTTTACAATGCATTTCAAAAGCAGGAAATACCTAAGCCTATTAGTAAAGTGCAGCGTATAAAGGGAGGAAGCTCTTTACCAGCAAGCTTATCTGTTTCAGAATTACATTTGCTGCCGACTATACCGTGGACATCCCATATTGAATCAATATGGGAGCCTACAGAAGAAGGGGCATACAAAGCATGTAAGAAATTTTTCTCTAGCAAATTAGCCTCTTATAGTGAAGGAAGAGACTTTCCAAATCAAAATGCTCATTCGATGTTGGCACCATATCTTTCATTTGGCCAAATATCAGTGAGGTGGATGTATCATTACTTAATCAATAAAAGTACCGAAAGACAATGTAGTCTTTTTGAAAAACAAGTGAATAGTTTTATACGTCAATTCATTTGGCGAGAGTTTTCTTATTATTTACTATATCATTATCCATTTACAGTATATAAACCTCTTAATAAGAGCTTTGAACATTTTCCATGGAATAATGAAGAGGAGTTATTAACAGTATGGCAGAAGGGTGAAACTGGTTATCCGTTTATTGATGCGGGAATGCGGGAACTATGGCAAACAGGTTTTATGCATAATCGAGCAAGAATGGCTGTAGCCTCTTTTCTTGTAAAGCATTTGTTAATTCCGTGGCAAGAAGGAGCAAAATGGTTTTTGGATACATTACTAGATGCTGATATTGCAAATAATACAATGGGGTGGCAATGGGTTGCTGGAAGTGGAGCAGATGCATCACCGTACTTTCGTATTTTTAACCCCATCACACAAGGAGAAAAGTTTGATAAAAATGGAGAGTATATAAGAAAATGGGTACCAGAATTAAAAGATATGCCGAATAAATATATACATAAACCTTGGGAAGCACCTGAGCATATTTTACAAAAGGCCAATATAAAGCTTGGTCATACATATCCTTTGCCAGTTGTTGATCATAAGGCCGCACGGGAGAGAGCCCTTTGTGCATATAAAAGTATGAAAGAGTTCGTATAAAATAGATTAAACAATATGTATTTGAAATTTAAATATTAGAATTTTATCCATTACAAGGACATACTAATCATATAAAGTTTCTATAATCTTCTAGTAAAAAGGAGAATGTTTATGAAAAAGTCTAGTATTCTAGTATTTTTACTAACATATGGTTTGTTTTATGTTTCTAGTATTTTATTTCCTATTGATCGCACTTGGTACGATGTGCTAGAAAAGCCGTCTTGGACACCTTCTGGTATGACAATCGGAATAATTTGGGCTGTATTATATGGACTTATTGCATTATCAGTTGCAATTATTTACAACAAATATGGATGTAAGCCAAAAACATTTTGGTTTGTATTCCTTTTAAATTATATGTGTAATCAAGCGTTCAGCTACTTTCAATTCAGTCAAAAAAATTTATTTTTAGCAACAGTAGATTGTTTACTAGTCGCTATTACTACGTTACTTCTCATAGCGGTTTCTTCCAAATTATCTAAAGTATCGACATGGTTGCTAATTCCATATTTTTTATGGTCCGCATTTGCTACATATTTATCTTGGATAATTTATAGTATAAATTAAAGACGTAAATAAAAACTTGAGCATAATAAAAATGCTCGAGTTTTTATGTTTATTAATGGTAATCTAAAATATAGAATATATACATCTTAGGGAGGTCATCTTTTTGAAGAAATGGATAAAAATTATTCTGTACTCTTTACTAGGTATTTTACTTATAGGAAGTATTACGTTTTTGACTTGGTCACAGTTTACTTATAAACCGACGAAAGAGGCTTTGTCGTTAGTAGATGGTAAAAATGATGAAGATCATATAGTTTTTGGAGAGAAAGGTGCTAAAGTAGGGGTTATTTTTTATCAAGGTGCTAAAGTAGAAGCTGAGGCTTATAGTTACTTAGGGGAAGCTCTTGCAAAAGATGGGCATTTTGTAGTAATGCCTAAGTTACCATTAAATTTAGCGATATTTGGAATCAATGCGGTAGACAGTGTAATGGAACAGTATCCTGCAGTTCAAAAATGGTATGTCGCAGGGCATTCAATGGGGGGAGCTATGATTTCTAAGTATGCCTTTCAACATGAAGACAAGGTAGACGGGATCATTTTCTTAGGTTCGTATCCTGCAGATGACTTCTCTACAAAATCGATTCCGATGTTATCAATTTATGGGGAAGTAGATGCTTTAGCAACTGTAGAAAAAATAGAGAACAATAAAAAGTTAATGTCAAAGAATACAACTATGCACATGATAAAAGGCGGAAACCATGCTCATTTTGGCATGTATGGTGAGCAAAAAGGTGATAATGCAAGCTTAATTACGCCAAAAGCACAACGAGATGAAACAGTAAAGGTAATGGAAGAATGGCTATTAAAACAGTGATAGCGAATGTAATAAATTGATCGAAAGAATTCTCCTTCCTCAAGCGATAGCCCAACGGTAGAGTAGGTAAGGGAGAGAAAAACTGGAAACAAAGAGCCAACTCATAAGAGTGGGCTCTTTGTTTATATACTATCTTCTACTAGTTTTCTTATTTTCTCCGGAATGTCTTTTTCAGAAATAACTTCGTAAGAATAGACATACTTACCTTTTACATGGATTTTTAAGTAAGTTTTTCTTATAAAATCATTAGGAGTATTCGTTCCTACTGTATACTCTTCTTCATTTCCAGATTCATCAATGCCTTTTAACGAGTATATAGCTCTACCGTTCGTATGATAATCGGGAACACCATATCTTTCCGCAACGGCATATACATTTTTCTCTTCAGCAAGTGGATTTAATATGTCTAGATCCCCGCGTAACATGAATGGGAGTAAGTATATAAGAAGGCCTATTCCTATTATGCAAAGTATAAATTTCTTCATAATTGTTTCTCCTTTTGTTCATTTACATGATTCAGTATAGAAAAAAATTCTTATGAATTTAGAAGTGAATTTCTTAAGTTTTTCTTAAATAGGTTTTTAAAGGAGGGATAACATTGTATGGTTATTCTCTTGTGCAAATCGTGTTATGAGCTTAGATTTGCAATGATAAATGTTTTTTCATTAGATAATTACTTTACCAATAATCGAGATGTTTGCGGATACATTTATTTTTGGGATACATAATTATATTTAGAGAATACCCAGTTACAGTATTTGAATTTTTAATAAGAAGGGATGCGAAGGAATGAACTCACAGAGACAAGGCTATGCAGGCTGGTGGCAAGGCGGACACGGTGGTTGGCCGGGTGGACACGGTGGTTGGCAAGATGGACATGGTGGTTGGCAAGGCGGACACGGTGGTTGGCAAGGTGGACACGGCGGTTGGCGGGGCGGGCGTGGTGGTGGTTGGCAAGGTGGACACGGTGGTTGGCAAGGTGGACATGGTGGCTGGCAAGGCGGACATGGTGGTGTGGACACGGTGGTTGGCAAAGTGGACATGGATATTAAAAAGATACTATAAAATCATTTTTTTATGCAAAGTTTGTATATTTTCATTTGTATAGTAAGGATATAGTGAAAACAGCAAAGAAATCCTGTGAAGTAAGGATTCTATCCGTAAAATTAAAGCGGTGGAAATGTCAAAAGAACAAAAGACACCGCTTTTTATTATTCAAGGAGAAAGAGACTATCAAGTTCAATCGAAAATCGAAATCCCTCTTTGGAAAGAACAATTAAAAGAACGACATAACATTGATTATCGACTATATCCAAAGTTAAATTCCTTATTTACAGAAGATTATGGAGAAATAAGTAAACCGGATGAATATTATAATTCTGCTAATATCTCTGAGTATGTTATAAATGATATTGCTGCTTGGATGCAAGGAAGATTGCAATTAAATTAGCAACCATATGTTTTAATAAAGACTTTCTTTCTGTAATCAAAATAGAAACATTTTTATTAGGTTATATGTTTTTTAAAAGCACTCTTTGAAAAGGAGTGTTTTTTGATTTTGATTTAATTAACGAAAAAAGTATCTTGTACTTCTTTTGTAACTTTTTCTAAATAGAAATTTTCTATAAAATAAGGGGCTTGCCTTCCAAACAAATCGTTATTTGTAACACTTTTATCAAAGCAAATTTCTCGTGACATTTCTTTGATATTCAAAAACATTAATAACCTATTGTGTGAAGTTTTTTGAAAATTTAGGTTTAACATCTTTAAAATAGGTGTATTACATATTACATAACAACTAAATAAGAAAATAAAAAATCTAAGGGAGGAAAAATATAATGCATAAGAATGAAAGAAAACCGGTAGTTCATGAATATGAAAATGAACAGGAAGTAGTTATGAAAGTAAAAGAGCTAGAATTGCAAGGGATTCGCCAAGATGACATTTACGTCTTAACACATGAAAAACATCTAACAAAAAAGATTGCGGATGATACAAACACAAATACGATTGGAGTAAAAGAACAAGGATTGGGTACAAGTATTATCAACTTTTTCTCCAAAAAAGGGGACGAACTCCGAAATCAAATGGAGGAAATGGGGTTGTCGAAGGAGGAAGCTAACTTATATGAAGAAAAACTAGATCAAGGGAGAATTTTACTCCTAGTAACAGCTGAAACACCAACGGCAAGTGATAGGCAGCCGCAAAACTATCATTCTCTCTAATAGATTGCAACATCTGATAAATAGATAAGTTAATTATTTTAGGTTGTAGCATGGAAGAAAATAAAAGTAGAGAAGGGTGAGAAAAATGAAACATACAATATTTAAATATACTGTGATTGGGATTACGACCGGAGTCATGGTCTCCCTGTTAAAAAAAGAAAATCGGAAAGCTATACAAACAAAAGGAAAAAGAGTAAAAGACAAACTACAAGAAGGAAACATAAAGGAAACATTAGAGAAAGTAACTGAGACAAGTAAACAATTCTCTGTAACTGCAGCTAATGTTGCAAAACAAACATTACCACAACTGCTTACAGCCACACCGGTTGTCATTTCTACTATTAAAGATTTAACAGAAAACGAAAATAACAAAAAGAAAAAAGATGAAAAGGATAACGAAATAAATCAAAATAGTAAGGACATAGACGGAGAAAAAACGAAAAATGAAAAGAAATATATGAAAGAAGAGAAAGAAGAGAGTGCCTAGATTGAATTCTAAAAAGAGAAAGTGAGGAAAAAGTATGAAATCTCTGTATGCAATTGATGTAGGAATTGGCTTTACCAAGCGGGCATATCGACAGGATGTAGATTCTGAGGTGACGATTAAGAGTGAAGTTTCCACACTAGCCCCTGTACCTAACCATGCTGAAAGTGAAGATTTAACAAAGGTGAGTTTTATAGACTTAGACTTTGCATACTACATGGGAAATGAAGCGCATCAATCTGACGCTTCATTTCTTCCTCCATTTGACGAAGAAATAGAAAATTATTATGAAAGCGAACAGTTTAAACAACAAATATTTGGTTGCATTGCAAAGGATTATAAAAAAAATGTCGTGTTACCTTTAGTTGTTACCGGGCTTCCCGTTACTTGTTTTGGTAGTCAGCATGAGCAATTACAAAATGTATTAAAAAAAGAAACTTCCGTGCAAATTGATGGGAAATTTATTAATATTACGGTGGAAAATGCTTTGATTCTTCAGCAACCGGTCGCTTTACATGCCTATTTCTTAAAAGAGGGAATCATTCAGGAACGAGATCGTATCTTAATTATTGATGGTGGATTTCGTACATTAGAAATGACAGATATGAAACAGAATGTCATTTTAAATCATTATGAGACAGAACTAGGATGTAGCAAGCCTTTGAAAAATATTAAGAATATCCTGCAGAATCATGCGGGTGAAAGTAATCAATTGCATATTAACGACATGCCAAAAATATTAGAAAAAGGATATGGAGGTCGAGAAGAAAATCATGAGACAAGTCAGGTTGATACTTTGATTCAAAAAGAGTTGGATGCACACTTCCAAGACGTTATGCGTGTATTACAAGAACAATTTAAGTTAGACCAGTATGAAACTATTATTTGGACAGGAGGAATAGTAGATATCCACAAAAAACGAATTGAAAAAATGCAAGGTGAAATTTCTTCTTTCCGTATGGTAGACGCTTCGAAAGAGGCTGCACTTCATGGATACTATATGATTGGAAGTCAAGTATTTGAGGACATCACCAATCAATCTGCATATGAATCTAAATTATAATAACGACCGAAATAGAGTTCGTTGAATAGACGTGCCAAATTATGTGGCTTCTTTTCCACATATAAATAAGAAAAGATGAAAAGTGCTTGTATAGAGGAAATGTTTAAAATTGAGAATAAAAATAACTAGTATATAGGGGGTCTTCCTTGTAATAGAAGAAGACCTCCTATGCCATTTAGCTTGTAATTTAGGTGATTTAAAAACTTTTCCTCGAAGACATGAATACCTACATACAAATTTCATATTACGGATATTATTCGATCAAACATAAAACTATTCAGAAAGGAAGAATAATATGGAATGCATAAAAATGCCGAAATGGAATTGGTATCATGTGAAAACTAGTGAGCTTGAAAAACTTTCTTCTATAATCCCTCGTGATGTAATATCTTATTTCTCTCAATTTGTAAAGAAAATAAGTTCTCCTTGTGAAAATGGCTTATATGTTTATACGTTATCACCAAGTCAAACTTGTGTATATGGTTCTTTTTTATATGATCAAGATAAAAAAGACGCCAAAATTCAAAAATTTCTTCATTATTTCGTAGCTCATGAAGTACTGATAACGGTCCAGGAAAAAGAGGAAGAGGATTTTCAAGAATTAATACATAATTTCCCGGTGGGTACAAAAAATTGTAATAGTTCCGCTGAAGGAGTATGTACTATCTTATCAATGTTTATTTCTCACTATTTGCGAGAGGTTGACTATTTTGAAAACAATTTCAGAAATGTATTATGGGATTTTTATCATCATAATAACATAGCAGTTTTAGAAAGAATTTATCATATTCGTCATGAATTATTTATGAACACACATGTGTTTCGCTTAATACAAGAAGTGTTACAAGGCTTGGAGGAAGCTTGGTTAGAAAATATAACAAAAACTCTTTGTTATAAACAAACACACTTGAAATTAGAGCGTGGATTACAACTTGTTAAAGAGTACCAAGAAGAATTAGACACGATGATTCATTTACAAGAAGTTGTTTCTTCTCATCGTGGGAATGAAATTATGAAAGCTCTTACTGTATTAACCGCTGTGAGTACGCCTTTGACAGCCTTAGGAGCATTGTGGGGGATGAATTTTAAATACATGCCTGAACTAGAATGGAAATATAGCTATTTAATTGCTCTCTTATTTATTATTTTTACAACGGGAGGTATGTATATGTATATGCGATTTAAAGGATGGACAGGTGATTTATTACGAGTAAAGAAAAAGAAATCTTTTTTTAAATCTAATTAATCCTGTTTATAAAAAATATGATAAATATTAACCTAGATATAAGGTTAGTAATATTTATTAATGGGGGTAGTGCCATATCCCCATCAAGTTAAAGTTTTGATGTCCCCGCATTTAAAAAGATGCTCTTGGATAAATCCAGGAGCATCTTTTTAAATGCGGAGTAGTGCACCACTGTAATCAATTTAAAGAATCGAAATCTTCCATAACGAAATTTTTATTCATTTTTAAATGGTGATATTGAGATGTTAGGTTGATAAACCTCTATTAGTTTCGAATTGAATATTCTTCTTACCAGCTAAAATGTATGGATTAGCTTTTTTTAGGTCTCTTAGGTGGATTGTTATATTACTATCAAGATAATATTTTGAATAATCCTCAAAACAAAGAAAAGTTTTGTCAGAAAAAAATAAAATCTTATTAATTTTTATAATTAGTTGAATTTTTATAGAAATAATCCTCTTAATATATTAAAATAACATCGTATTATGTCTGATTTTAATTAGGGGAGAGAAATTTTATGTTGAAAAAAATTATTCCAGTTGCTTTAGCAATAAGTACAGTTACTTTTACTAGTGTATTTGCTGCGCCTTCAGCCCAAGCAAGTACAGAACCAAACCGCTACATAGATGTGCAAATGCTCGGTATTAACGATTTTCATGGGCAACTAGACACTGTAAAAAAAATTAACAATAAAGATGCAGGGGGAATTGAGTACTTAGGGGCTTATTTACGTGATCGTGAAAAACAAAATCCGAATACATTAAAGGTACATGCTGGCGATGTTGTTGGAGCAAGTACTCCTGTTTCAGCATTATTACAAGACGAACCTACGATTGAATTTCTAAATGATTTGAAATTCGATGTTGGAACTATAGGAAATCATGAATTTGATGAAGGTGTTGCGGAAATGAACCGCCTTATTTATGGTGGATACCATGAGAAAACAGGGGATTTTAAAGGAGCAAAATTCCCATATGTTGCTGCAAATTTCTATAATAAATCCACCGGTCGTTTATTTTTACCACCATTTACTATAAAAAAGGTACAAGGAGTTCCTGTTGGATTTATCGGAGTCGTAACAACGGATGTTCCTAACCTTGTTATGCCTACTATGCTAAAGAATGTAGAAATTACAGATGAAGTTGAAGCTATTAACAAATCAGTAAAGCAATTAAAAAAACTAGGCGTTAAATCTATCGTTGTTCTTGCGCATAACGGAGGTACAACAGATGGGAACGGCGTAACAAATGGTGATATCGTCCGATTAGCAAATGAGACTGATCCAGAAGTCGATGTTATTTTTGGTGGGCATAGCCACACCTATGTAAATGGAACTGTTAATAATAAACTTGTCGTACAAGCAAATTCTTATGGTATGGCTTTTGCTGATGTTGATGTAAAGATTGATCGTAAAACAAAAGATATTGTTGAGAAAAAAGCAGAAATTGTTACAACTTACCATGAAGGCATGGAGCCTGATAAAAAAATAAAGAAGAAGATGGAGAAATATCAAGCAAAAATCGCACCTCTTGTTAATGAAGTTGTAGGTAAGTCTATTGCTCCACTAGATCGCAAACTCAATACGGCTGGTGAATCTACTCTTGGAAATTTAGTTGCTGATGCCCAGCGTACAACAATGCAATCCCAAATTGCACTTATGAATCCTGGTGGTATTCGTAATGACTTAGATGCTGGTGATATTACATGGGGAGAGATATATGGTATTCAACCATTCGGAAATCAATTAATAAAAGTAAATTTAACAGGCCAAGACATTCGTGATATTTTAAATCAACAATGGCAAAAAGACATAACAAGAATGCTTCAAATTTCAGGGATCCAATACACTTGGGATGCGAACAAGTCTAATGGAGAAAAAGTAACAAGTATTCGCTTAACAAATGGAGAAGAAATCATTCCTTCTAAAACTTACAGCGTCGTTGCTAACGCATTTCTAGCTTCAGCTGGAGATGGATTTGTATCCTTTAAAAACGGTAAAGATGCTGAAACAGGACCAACTGATTTTGAAGCATTAGTAGATTATATAAAAAAATCAAAAGAACCAATTCAGTCTGTTATTGATGGAAGAATTCAAAGAATAAATTAGTTTTTTATTAATCTCAAAAACAAATAGATTACCTGTGCGCTATACTTTTTAGTGTGCAGGTAATCTATTTTTTTGCGCTTTCGGGCACAGATGCTACTTCAATCCTATTATTATAGAAGCGATTTCGAATGTAAGAAATTTGTAAGGGATAGGTAAGGAAAAAGAGATTTTCAATATGTAGGATAAAAATATGAGGAGGCGTGAAAGGGGGGAATAAGTACGGCCTACATATAAAACAATCAGTAACAAGAGTGTTTTGTGAAAATAATGAGTACAATGATTGCAAATGCATTGTTGCCTTTTCATCATTGGGAGAATTGATAGCTGTGTGGTTCGTATATGACACTGCTATCAACTATCTATACAATTTTAATAGAAGAGAGGAATTCTTTATGAAAACACGCAGTAAAATTACATGTGCAAGTCTAGCACTTTTAATAGCTGGAAGTTCCCTGTTATACATAACACCAGGCTCAATTGTAAAAGCAGAACCCGCGCAAAATGTATTTAGTTCGTTACAAACAAGTACTCAAAGCGATCGTACTTCCGTTAAGAAAGCAATGCGGGATACACTGCAACTTGGATACCCGGGAATACTCGCTCAAATTTCTAAGGGTGGTAAAACTTGGAGTTATACCGCTGGGGTAGCAGATCTGAGAACTAAGAAACCAATGAAAGCAGATTTTCGCTTTCGTATTGGCAGTGTGACGAAAACGTTCATTGCAACAGTTCTACTTCAATTATCTGGAGAGAACCGTTTGAATCTAGATGACTCCATTGAAAAATGGTTGCCTGGTGTCATTCAAGGAAACGGATATGATGGTAACCAGATTACGATCCGGCAAATATTGAATCATACAAGTGGTATTGCTGACTATATAAATTCAAAAGACTTTGATATTACGGATATAAAAAAATCGTATACGGCTGAAGAATTTGTAAAGATGGGGATTTCTCTTCCTCCAGACTTTGCTCCAGGGAAGGGTTGGTCTTATTCAAACACAGGATACGTAATACTAGGGATCCTTATCGAAAAAGTAACAGGAAACAGCTATGCGGAAGAGGTTGAAAATCGGATTATTGAACCGCTTGATTTGTCAAATACATTCCTACCTGGCAATTCAAGCGTGATTCCAGGCACCAAGCATGCTCGTGGCTATTTGCAACTAGACGGAGCAAGTGAGCTAAAAGACGTTACTTATATTAACCCAGGTAGCTCGGATGGAGATATGATTTCTACTGCTGACGACTTAAACAAATTCTTCTCTTACTTACTCAGTGGCAAATTACTGAAGGAACAGCAACTAAAACAAATGCTTACTACAGTTCCTACAGAAAGAGAGGGAACTGGATATGGTCTTGGAATTCTTGAAATTAAACTTCCGAACGGTGTCTCGATATGGGGACACAGGGGTGCCGTTCCAGGGTTTTCTACTTTTGCTGGTGGAACACTTGGAGGCAAACGTACATTTGCTATCAATTCGAACAGTTTAAACATTAATAATCCGGAATTTTTTAAAAACATTTTACTTGCTGAATTTAGCAAGTAGGCAAAAAGGAAAACGGATAAATTTTGTCATTTGTAATCAAAGAATGTTTAAGTTTGGAGATATAATTGAAGTGAATTAGAGGGGGAGAAATAAAAAAATTATCTCTTCCTAACTTAATTATATCATGTAAATCACGTTCGAAATAGACTGTTTATTCGTATTTACTACTGCTACAATCAAGAACACATGCATAGTAAGGAGAGATGGTAAATGAGTTCTTTCGTTCTCGATTTTCAGGAAATAGAAAACACGCAGCTTGCACTCGTTGGTGGAAAAGGATTGAATTTAGGGGAGTTATCAAGCGTTCAAGGGATACAAGTGCCAGAAGGATTTTGTGTTACAACGGTAGGATATGAAAAGGCCATCGAGCAAAATGACGAGCTTCAAACTTTGTTGCAGCAGCTAACAAAGTTGAAACGTGAAGACCGAACTCAAATTGGTGGAATTAGTAAGAAGATTAGAGAAGTCATTATGGCAGTAGAAATCCCTTCTGAAGTAGTGGAAGCGGTAGCTCATTATCTCTCACGTTTTGGAAATGAACATGCGTATGCCGTGCGTTCTAGTGCTACGGCTGAAGATTTACCATATGCCTCGTTCGCTGGTCAACAAGATACGTATTTAAATATTATCGGTAAAGAAGCGATTTTGCAGCATGTAAGAAGGTGCTGGGCTTCTTTATTTACAGAGCGAGCAGTTATGTACCGCATGCAAAATGATTTTGAACATAATCAAGTTTCTATATGTGTTGTCGTTCAAAAAATGGTTTTCCCTGAGGCTTCGGGCATTTTATTTACTGCTGATCCGGTTACTTCTAACCGAAAGGTAGTATCAATCGATGCCAGTTTTGGACTTGGTGAGGCATTAGTATCAGGACTGGTCTCTGCCGATAATTATAAAGTAAAAGAAGGAAAAATTACCGGAAAGATGATAGCAACTAAAAAATTAGCTATTTATGCTTTAAAAGAGGGCGGAACGGAGACGAAACAGATTGATCCGGCTCAGCAAAAGCTTCAAACGTTGTCTGAACAACAAATTTTACAACTAGCACAGATCGGAAGGCAGATTGAATCTTATTTTGGTTGTCCGCAAGATATTGAATGGTGTGTAGTGGATGATACATTTTATATTGTCCAAAGTCGCCCGATCACGACTTTATATCCAATACCAGAAGTAAATGATGGGGAAAATCATGTGTATGTATCGGTTGGTCACCAGCAAATGATGACTGATCCTTTGAAACCATTAGGAATGTCTTTATTCCAGTTAACATCCTTTGGACAGCGGTTTCAAGCTGGAGGAAGGTTGTTTGTTGATGTTGCACAAAGATTGGCTTCGCCTACTAGTAGAGAACTTTTATTAAATATGATAGGGAATTCGGAACCGCTTATTAAAGATGCATTAACGACTGTAGTCGAGCGAGATGATTTTATTACATTGTTACGAGATGATGAAAAAGAAAAGAGTGTTGGTAAAAGTGGACCACCTGCAAGTTCGCAACCACAAGTCGAAAACAATCCAGCAATCGTTACGGATTTAATAGAAATGAATCAAGCATCAATTGAAGAGTTAAAACGAAACATGCAAACGAAATCAGGGGTGGATGTACTTGATTTTATTTTGGAAGATATCCAGCAATTAAAGAAAATATTATTTCATCCGCAAAGTATGGCTGTCATTATGGCAGGTATGGATGCTTCAACATGGATCAATGAAAAGATGGGGCAATGGTTAGGCGAAAAGAATGCAGCAGACACGCTTTCTCAATCAGTACAAAACAATATTACGTCAGAAATGGGTTTAGCATTAATGGATGTTGCAGATGTAATTCGACCATATCCAGAAGTTATTGCATATTTACAACATGTAGAAAATGATAACTTTTTAGATGAATTAGTTCAGTGTAAAGGCGGAGAAAAAGCTCGAGATGCCATTCGAACTTTTCTAAATAAATACGGAATGAGATGCAGCGGAGAAATCGACATTACGAAAACGCGCTGGAGTGAAAAACCAACAACCATTATCCCGATGATTTTAAATAACATAAGAGACTTTGAAGCTGGTGCTAGTAAGCGGAAGTTTGAAAAAGGGCTGCAGGAAGCTTTGAACAAAGAAGAAGAGTTATTAGAGCGATTGCAACATTTGCCGGATGGTACACAAAAAGTAGAAGAAACGAAGCGAATGATTCGTAACATCCGTAATTGTATCGGTTATCGTGAATATCCAAAATACGGCATGATTAATCGTTACTTCATATATAAGCAGGCATTATTGAAAGAAGCTGAGCAACTTGTACAGAGCGGTGTCATTCATGAAATCGATGATATATACTATCTAACCTTTGAAGAACTTCACGAAGTTGTTCGCACGAATAAACTAGATTACGAGCTTATTCATAAACAAAAAAATGAGTACAAATTATATGAAAAACTAACGCCTCCCCGCGTTATGACGTCTGATGGAGAAATCATTACAGGTAAATATAAACGAGAAAATCTTCCGGCTGATGCGATTGTTGGTCTGCCTGTTTCTTCTGGAGTAGTTGAGGGAAGAGCTCGCATTATTTTAAACATGGAAGAAGCGAATTTAGAAGAAGGGGATATATTAATTACTGCTTTTACTGATCCTGGCTGGACACCATTGTTTGTGTCTATAAAAGGGTTAGTCACCGAAGTTGGAGGACTTATGACGCACGGGGCAGTGATTGCACGTGAATACGGATTGCCAGCAGTCGTCGGAGTAGAGAATGCTACGAAACGAATCAAAGATGGGCAACGAATTCGGGTACATGGAACAGAAGGGTATATTGAAGTGTTGTAATGAAATAAAAGATCATCCGCTATTATAGTGGATGATCCTTTATTATATAGCTGACTTATTGTTTTAAGCCAGCTGCATAAAAAGGGCCATGAACTGCAATTGTTGATAAAATACGAGCAATTTCCTCAGGTGTTTCTTTTTGGCCATTATTTAACCATTGCTGAATGACACCAATATGAGCAGAAGCCATGTAAGAGGCTAAGTATTGGCTTGGGACAAGTAAGTTCTCTTTATTAATGAGAGCACCATTCGTATCTTCAAATAGTGTTTTCCACATAAAATCTTTCAGTTTTGTTTGGAAAGATAAATCTCCTTTTGGGCTTAGCACAGCTTTCATAAAATCACTATTTTCATTTAGAAATTCAAGAATAGAAGTGATAAGTATAAACGG
The DNA here is from genome assembly GCF_008368845.1 of Bacillus sp. BB51/4. Classification (NCBI taxonomy): domain Bacteria; kingdom Bacillati; phylum Bacillota; class Bacilli; order Caryophanales; family Bacillaceae; genus Bacillus; species Bacillus sp. BB51/4. The sequence goes on along the minus strand of NZ_QOSC01000018.1, from coordinate 59,158 downwards.
CATTGTTGGGGAAGGATTTGATCCAAGATCCGCAATAACTTCTGGAAACTTCCGTTTTGCAATGCTAGAAAATTCATACATAATCTGTTCTTGACATTTCGTCATTAAATCAAATTTATCTTGATAGTGCGCATAGAAAGTACCGCGATTTATGTTCGCTTTCGTTGTAATATCTTTCACTGTAAGGGCGTCAAAACCTTTTTCTTCAATTAATTCCACCAATGCATTTCGTATGGCAGTTTTCGTACGAACAACACGTAAATCTAAATTATTATCACGCAAAGTATGTCCCTCCTTAATTTTAGCCAACACTTTTCAAGAATGTGTATGATAACCGACACATTCACGATTTTTGATTATTGTATAAGGTTCAACTCGAACATATAATTCAAAATATAAATAAACAACACGTTGTTGGTTATTATAAATCAAATTATAGGAGGAGAAAAGAAAATGTTTAAAAATAAACTTTTATTGTTATCACCGGTTATTGCACTACTTGTTGTTTTTCTTTTTTCATTAACGTTATTTCCAACCGTTCAACCACAGCCGAAAAATTTGCCAATCGCAATTGTAAATGAGGATCAAGGAGTGGAAATTCCGAATCAACCGAAGATGAATATGGGGCAAACGATTGTTGATAATATGAAAAAGACATCAAAATCAGACGAAGAACCTGCGGTAAAATGGGTAGAAGTAAAAAATAAGGAATCCGTGCAAAAAGGTTTAAATAATCAAGAGTATTACGCGGCATTAGTCATTCCGAAAGATTTTAGTACAAAACAGGCATCACTACAAACACCACAGCCATCTTCGTCAGAGGTAGAAATATTCATAAATCAAGGAATGAATACAGCGGCATCAACTATGGCGGGGCAAATGTTAAATGCTGTAGTTGATAATATGAACAATACTGCTCGTACACAACTATTAGAAGGAGTGAAGGCAAAAGGAGCTACATTAACAGCAGATCAAGTTTCAAATGTAGTAACACCTATTACGAAGAAAGTGACAAATGTGAATGAGGTCGGAAAAAATAGTGCGAACGGTAACTCACCAATTTCATTGTTCCAGCCATTATGGATTGCAAGTTTAGCGAGCGCAGCACTTATCTTTATTGCAATAAGTAAAATGCCGATTCGTACAAGAAACGAGAACTTTGTATTAAAACTAAAACAAATAGTAGCTGGAGCAGTTGCGACAATTGTAATTGGGTTTGGTCTTACATGGATCGCAGATGGTGCGGTAGGGTTAAATATTTCGAACTTTACAGATACGGCACTATTTTTATCTATTACGTCCTTTAGTTTCTTCTTAATGATATCAGCGGTACTTTCATTAGTTGGATTAAAGGGAATCGGTGTATTCGCTCTCTTACTATTCTTCGGTGCACCGTTATTATCATTAGCACCTGAAATGTTGTCACCATTTTACCAAGACTGGGTGTACGCATGGTTGCCAATGCGATTTATGATTGAGGGACTTCGAGAAATATTCTTCTTCGGAAAAGGGTTAAGCTGGGGTACACCTGTTACTGTGCTCGTTTGGATTGGTGCGGTAAGTATGGCTATTATTTTAGCGACTGCTTTCAAACGTAGTGCAATAAAGGAACATAAAACAGAATTACACGCATAAAGGATAAAAACGTTTCACTAGGAGTGAAGCGTTTTTTGATTTTTATTAACCTATAGAGAAATCAAGCAAGATAGGTTTTTCTATATTTTAAGGGGAATAGAAGAGTTCGGATTTGCGGTGCTTTTTGTATACATGCTCCTACTATTTCAAATTGCATAAAATGTAATGCGAAATAATGGAGGGGATAAGATGTATAATTCGAATTATTATGATTGGTATAGGCAAAATGATAAGTTGATTCGTGATATTGAGAAAGCAATTAATGGAGAGTTTAGTGCTATAAGTTGCTATGCGAAATTAGCTAATATGGCTCCAAATGTGGCGGAAAGAAATCAAATTCTTGAAATTCGTAATGATGAAATAAAGCATTTTCATCAGTTTGTACAGATCTATACAAATTTAACTGGTCAGCAGCCAAAACCACAAATTACAGAAGAATGTCCGAATACGTACTTACAAGGATTAGAATTTGCAATACAAGATGAACAGAAGACAGTAGATTTTTACTTGGAAATTTCAGATGAAGCATCAGATGCACATTTGAAAGAGTTACTGCGTAGAATAGCTGCCGATGAACAAAATCATGCAGTGTGGTTTTTATATTATTTTGTGAAGACGAAGTGAGTATAAAGAATGAATGGCTGATGTGATGAATATATTAGAAATTATTTTAAAGCGCAGTGCAACAATTGAATGGAAAACTTAAATATAAGCAGAAAAAAACCGTTTCATAAGTAGTGGGACGGTTTTTTCGCGGTGAAATACAAGTTACATAGGTATCGACAAAATATAGTAGTTGAATTTGGTATATAATGTATGGAATGAAAACGAAAACAAATAAACTAGGAGCAAATAAATGAAAAGAGGAATTACAGTAGATATTCCAAATGAATATGATAATTTACTTTGGAGAGTGTTAAAGCGAATTGATATTTCTTCATTTGATTGGTGGGTGGGGAGTGAGGAGTCATACTTAGTAGCACGTGGTGGATTGGATGAGGCATTATTTCCAGAAGAACCAAGTATAGTGGAAGGATCAGGTTTGAAAAAATTATTTAAAGACAATATATATTATGTTATTTTTGCAGATTTAAAAGCGTATCCAAAAAGGGAAGTACTAGGAGATATTGAAACATATGAAGAATTTAAAGAGAGCAAGTGTGAATTAGTTTTACTAGTTGCGGATTGTACATACGTCACAATTTACGCTAAAGATCAAAAAGCGATTGAGTTGATGTATGAAAACGCACTGAATCAAGATTTTTACGTTGAATACGTGACAGACGAAAATGACGGTAGAACGCGATTATCAGTATAGTAGTAATTTGAAAGGAGACATGAAAATATGAAGAGCAATACAATAACAAAAGAATATAAGATTCGAACTGCTACTGAAAATGAAAGCGATAGCATTATTGCTCTATTAAAAGAAGTAGCAAAGTGGTTACAACATAAAGGAGTTGATCAGTGGCAGTATTTGTTAGGCGGGGAAGCTACAGCTGAAATATTAGAAGGGATAAGGGAGAAATATACATATGTGATTACAAAGGAAGATGAAATTATCGGTACAGTGACAGTATCTCCTAAACAAAATGAATGGGATGAATATATTTTTGGTAAAGAGGAAGTTTCTAATTCATTATATATTCATAGATTTGCGGTGAAACGGAAGTATAAGAGCAACGGAATAGGAGAATGGATTTTACGGTGGGTAGAAGAGAATGTAAAACATGACAAAGAGTTTTTGAAACTAGATTGTGTAGGGCATAATCGCATATTGAATGATTTTTATAAGAGAAATGGTTTTGAATATGTTGGGAGTATAGATGGACTTAGTAAGTTTCAAAAGAAAAGGGGATAGTGAATGGATCAAATTAATACCGATTTAGTTAAAAGGTTAATAGGGGAACAGTTTCCTGAATGGGCACATTTAGAAGTGAAACCTGTAAAGTTTAGTGGGCATGATAACAGAACATTTCACTTAGGGGATGAGATGAGTGTAAGATTGCCAAGTGACGTGGCATATGCACCACAAGTAGAGAAAGAAAATAAGTGGCTACCTATATTAAGTAAGGAGCTTTCTTTACCGATTTCTACACCACTTGCGAAAGGAAATCCATCTGAGGAGTATCCCTGGCCTTGGTCTATTAATAAGTGGATAGAAGGAGATACTGTTACGAAACAAAATGTCCGTGACCTAAATGAATTTGCGGCGGACTTAGGAGCATTTTTAATAGAATTGCAATCCATTGATGCGACTAACGGACCGATAGCTGGAGCACATAATTTTTACCGAGGCGGGCTTATATCTGTATATGATGAAGAGGCGAGAGGTGCTATCGAAAATAATAAGGATGTTTTTGATGAAATAGTATTAAAGCATCTTTGGGATTTAGCACTTCAGTCAACGTGGGAGCGTAAACCAGTTTGGGTTCATGGAGATGTTGCACCAGGAAATCTACTCGTTAAGGATGGAAAGCTTTGTGCCGTAATTGATTTTGGTATTTTAGGAGTAGGGGATCCTGCTTGTGATGCGGCGATGGCTTGGACGTTTTTTGATAAGAATAGTAGAAATGTATTTAAAGAAGTATTGCGCATAGATGAAGAAACGTGGAATAGGGCGAGAGGATGGACACTTTGGAAGGCGTTAATTACGTATGATGCGAATAAGATTAGTAATAAGATAGTGGCGGAAGAATCGTATCGTGTCATTCAAGTGATTGTGGATGATTATGAGAGGTAATAGAAAAAGCCTATTTCAAAATAGGCTTTTTCATATGATTAAATATTAGAAATCAAAAGAAGGAATCTAACATGATTATACAGAATATTTAGAAAAATAGGAGGTGTCGAATTTTGAGTGAAATTGAATTAAAAAGGAATGTAATTAAGACAGGGAGTGAGAAGAGGATCATTCTTCGGTTTATACTCGCTAGTCTCGTTGGGGTGTTTATGTTTTTCGTACCGGTTACGATAAATGGTGCTTCGTCCATTATGATTGATCATATCGTATCTTGGGTCCGGGCTTCGGTTCCAGGAGTAGTACCTTATTACGCACTACTTGTTATGGTAATGGGTGCGATTTATCCGTTTTATACGAAGAAATGGAATGCTTCTATCGTAGACATTTGTTTTTCTATTTTAAAAGTAGTTGGCGTCGTTTTCGGTGTACTATATTGTTTTAAAGTGGGACCAGCCTGGTTCTTTGCGCCAGATGTAGGGCCGTTTTTGTATGAGAAACTAGTAATATCGGTAAGTTTACTCGTTCCAATTGGCTCAGCTTTTTTAGCGTTATTAGTCGGGTACGGATTACTAGAATTTATCGGTACATTTTGCCGTCCGATTATGAGACCGTTATGGAAAACACCGGGAAGATCAGCAATCGATGCGGTTGCTTCCTTTGTAGGGAGCTATTCATTGGCGTTATTAATTACGAACCGCGTGTATAAAGAAGGAAAATATACGACAAAAGAAGCAGCCATTATCGCTACAGGTTTTTCTACAGTATCCGCAACATTTATGATCATCATCGCAAAAACATTAGACATTATGCATTTATGGAATGTTTATTTTTGGACTACTCTTGTTGTCACATTCATCGTAACTGCTATCACCGTAAGAATCCCACCCCTTAGTAGAAAACCAGATACATATGTAACAGAAGAAGGGTTCCCAGAGCCTGTTTATAAAGAAAAAATGCTAGAACGAGCTTGGGAAGATGCGTTAGAAGTATCAAAGTCTGCACCGAGTATTATGAAAAATATTGCAGTGAACTTAAAAGACGGTTTTATCATGACGATGGGAATTTTACCATCAATTATGTCAGTAGGGTTAATGGGTATCATCTTAGCAAAGTTTACACCAATATTTGATTGGATCAGCTATATTTTTTATCCATTTACATGGCTATTACAATTACCAGAAGCAGACTTAGCTGCTAAAGCGGTATCCGTTGGTATTGCGGAAATGTTTTTGCCATCATTATTAGTAGTAAGTGCACCACTTGTGACAAAGTTTGTCATTGCGGTTGTTTCGGTATCATCTATATTGTTCTTCTCAGCTTCCATTCCTTGTATTTTATCGACAGACATTCCGTTAAAAGTATCGGAACTTATTATTCTCTATGTACAAAGAACGATATTAACGTTACTTATTATTACGCCGATTGCTTACATACTTCTATAAAGAATGAACTCGCTTTAAAGAAAAGCGAGTTTTTTTATGTTTGTTAGTTTACGATATGTAGATTATAAGATGTTTTTTTGTATGATATAGTTAAAAAAGAGGAGGGGAACAAATGGAAATAATTCATGAAAGAGCAAAGTTACAGTTAATAGATAGTGATGATGTCGAAACTTTGTTTTCGATTGTAGAAGGAAATCGAGATATTTGGGCGTATTTAATTTCTAAAATGGATACTGCGCAAGATATGCAGCAATATGTTCAAAAAGCGATACAAGGTTATGGGAAGGGGACTCAAATACCTTTCGTTGTAGTGGATCAACAGACGAATACGATTGTAGGAAGTACACGTCTATATAATATTTCAGTAGAAGATAAAACAATCGAGTTAGGACAAACGTGGTATCATCCAAGTGTGCAACGTACGAGTATAAATACTGAGTGTAAGTATTTGCTTCTCCAGTATGCTTTTGAAAAATTGCATATGCTGAGGGTACAAATTAAGACAGATGTAAGAAATGAAAAAGCACAGCGAGCAATTGAAAGGTTAGGTGCAGTTAAAGAGGGTGTGCTTAGAAATGAAAGAAAATTGCCGAATGGCTATGTGAGAGATGCGGTTGTGTATAGTATCATCTCGAGTGAATGGCCAGGCGTAAAAGAACAATTGTTAGAAAAATTAGAGTTGTATAAAGAAAAGTTATAATTCGTGTTTTGAAAGGTATATTGTTCGTGAGGTATGAAAAATATACCTTTTTTCTTACAAAATGCTACTTTATTTTAATTCCTTTTGTTTCATCGTTCCCTTCTGAGAAAAAATTCGTTACAATGTAGTTGTATGGTAATAAACTTATGAATTTTAAAATGTAATGAAAACCGCAAATGAAAATGAATTGATAATCCTCAATTTTAAATGAAAACCCTTTTATATATAAATAACAAGTAAAGTTCCTTCTTTTAAATAAATTCAAACAAAACGATTTGATATAAATGTTTTTTTATAGAAGTATGGATGATGTACGGAGGCAATTACAAATGAAAGAAAATAAGAAGAGTAAGAAAAGACGAATCTTTCAAGTATTTTTACTAATGATTTGTTCTGCTATTTTATATGTAAGTTACGCAGCTTACGATATTTGGAGCTATCGTTTTAAAACAGATGATAGCGTGAGAACGGATGCTGGTATCGTACTAGGAGCAGCTTCATGGAATGGAAAACCATCTCCTGTATTTAAAGAAAGAATTAATCATGCGATTTCTTTATATAAGAACGGAAATATTAAAAAGATTATTTTTACAGGTGGTACAAAGTTTGAGGCAGAGCTTGAGGAAGCGCGTACTGCAAGAGTATATGCAATGAAACAAGGTGTAAAAGAGGAAGATATTTTAATTGAAACAAAATCACTTTTCACTGAAGAAAATTTAAAGAATGCGAAGGAAGTTGGAATAGAGAACGGAATACGCACATACACGATTGTAAGTGATCCACTTCATATGAAACGCGCAATGAGAATCGCAAAACATATTAATATTGAAGCGTATGCTTCACCAACGCCGACATCAGCATATAAAACGTTAGATACAGAAATACCATTCTTCTTTAAAGAATTATTCTCGTATATTGGATATGTAACCTCTTTGCCGTTAAAGGCATTGAAGGGAGACTAATAAGAAAAGAACCTATCTTTCAATAGGAACTTTTCTTATTAGTCAAAAACATTGTATTTTTATCGGAATAGTGAAACAATAGAGAGGTAGCTTCATATAATCATAATGACAAAATGAACGGTTTATGAATCGAACATAAAGGAGATTATAGTATGGCACTCTCATTTGTTGAAACAGAAAAACAATCTTTCATTATTGAGCAAATAAATACATTGATTCCGAAGTTCATGGAAAGAGAGCATCAATTAAGTGAATTAGGATCATTTCCGTATGAAAATATAAATGATTTGAAAGATATTGGATATACGAAATTAACGTTACCGAAGGAATTTGGTGGTAGTGCGATTTCTTTATATGACTTCGTTTTATTTCAAGAGAAAATCGCGGAAGGCTGCGGAGCTACTGCATTATCGATTGGCTGGCATCTTGGCATTGTGAAAGAGCTAGCGGAAAATCGCTCTTGGAATGATGAGATGTTCAAATGGTTTTGCGAAGAAGTACGTAACGGGGCGCTCTTTAACAGGGCGGCAACAGAGCCGAAAACAGGGAGTCCGACGCGTGGTGGAAAACCAGAAACAATAGCGGTTCAACAAGGCGAGAAGTGGATTATAAATGGAAGAAAAATTTTTACAACGATGGCGCCAGTACTTGATTATTTTATTATTTCAGCAAGTATGGAAGGCCGTGAAGAAGTTGGTGAGTTTGTCATTCCAAGAAATACGCTCGGTGTATCCATTGAAGAAACGTGGGATAGCGTTGCGATGCGAGGGACTGCTAGTCACGACCTTGTCTTACAAAATGTAGAGATAGAAAGTCGCTTTTTTACAGATGTAAAGGGCGGGAAAGTGAAACAAAAGGGTATTGGCTGGTTGCTACATATACCAGCATGTTATTTAGGAATTGCACAATCAGCAAGAAATTATGCAGTTCAGTTTGCGGGATCATACAAGCCAAATAGTTTAAACCATTCTATTAGTTTATTACCGAATATTAGAAGATTAGTTGGAGAATTAGAACTCGAGCTTATGCAAGCTCGCGTCTTTTTATATCAAATTTCGAAAAAGTACGATGAGGCAGAAGATAAATTATCACTGCAAGCAGAACTAGCAGCAGTGAAATATGCCGTAACGAATGCAGCGATATCTATTGTTGATAAAGCAATGCGCATCGTAGGAGCAAAAAGTTTATCAGAAAAAAATCCACTTCACCGTTACTATTTAAATGTCAGAGCAGGATTGCACAATCCGCCGATGGATGATGCAACACTATCTATATTAGCGGATGCGGCGTTTCGGTCGTAGTTTTTTTAACTTGCATTTTATTGTTTATGGACAATATAGTTATTTTGAAAGCACGTGTTTGATTATTAATCAAACACGTGCTTTTTATGTGTACGACGTACCAAATTGAGATGTAGATTTTTAATATAAATGGTTATCGTGATTTTGGATTGTTATTGGCTGAAAAAATATTTATTGCAATGTTAGTTGGGAAACTTTTAATCCCAAATTAAAGGTCTTTCCAAGTTTATCATGCGTAAATATTGTAAAAATTGCCCTGCATGGACCGCATCATGATAGGCAATTCGTAATAGCATGTCGCCTAAATATCTTTGATAGCCAACATCGCTTCGATCAATAAGGGTTGAATCTAGCTCAGCTATGCTTATGGATTGTACATATTCTATGAAGTCAGTAAAGTATACTTGTGCCAATTCAGTTTCTTTTTTTACACAAGTAATCGGCTCGTCATCATACGGGAAATGTATATCATTTATTGAGCCGTTGTTTTTTAAAATCATATGATAGTAAAAAGTTGAGCTCCATACATGACGAATCATTTCACCAAAGGACATAGCCTCATGATCAGGCTTCCAATTAAGAAAATTATTGGGAAGAGAATTCCATAATTTTTCTGAGCGCCTTCTCGTTTCTTTTAAATTTAATATACTAAGATCAATTGCATTCATAATACATTCTCCTTTACTATTAAACTTAAAATAATTGTATCAATTTAATAGTTAGGGTATCATCGAAATATGAATGTATATCCGAATATCTCATATATAGCTAAACTAATTGCTGAACCTACAAGAGCAATCATCTTGGATTGTTTAATGAATAATCAAGCACTACCTGCTAGCGAATTGGCTTATAATGCAAAAGTGTCACATCCAACGATTAGTTCTCATCTTTCTAAATTAGTAGAGGGGAATCTACTTACAGTTGAACAACATGGTAGACATCGTTACTATCGACTTGCTAATCAAGAGGTAGCAGAAGTTCTTGAAAAGTTAGGAACAATTGCACCAACAGTCCAAGTTCGGTCTTTAAAACAATCGGATCAGTTAAAACAAATTCGTTATGCTCGAACTTGCTATGATCATCTTGCAGGCAGACTCGGTGTAGAGATAACTGAAAAATTACTACATAGGGAATTTATAATTTTAAAGGAAGGAGAATACATTGTAACGGAACAAGGTAAGCGGTGGTTTCTGAATTTTGGAATAAATGTTGAAACGGCAGATATAAAGAGAAGGGTATTTGCAAAACCTTGTCTTGATTGGAGTGAACGACGCTACCATATTTCTGGTTGGTTAGGATCTGCAATAGCAAAACTATTTTTTGAACAGGAATGGATTACAAAAACGGATAAGAATCGGGCTGTTCATCTTACAAAAAAAGGTATGAAGTTATTGAAAGACCAATTAGGCATTGATATGGACAATAAAAAAGTCCATATCAATGCAGTGCCTCCTGTCGAGTAAACAGTATTAAATAACCTGAGTTCTATATTTATATAGACTCAGGTTATTTAATTTCTTTTAAAATTTTTGAGGGTATCTGCGCAAGGCAACTTTAACCTCATTCGCTTTACGGAAAGAGCTTAAATGAAAACATAGTAGTTGAAGCAATTCTATTAAATTATTAATCATATTACTTAAAAATTATGCGTAAGAATATAGTAAATGAAGGGAGATATAAAATGAATAAAGTGAAACTGAAAGTATTTAATATAAAGTATGTCATGATATGTCTTTTATTCACGATTATATGTATTCTCACTTCATTCTTCATTTCTAGTAATTCAAACGTATTTAAATCTTATTATATTAACCAATTATTAGGAACGAATTCTACTAAAGGCCTTATGTATATGATAGGCAGTGAGAATCGTTATTTTGCAGAAGAATTTCATAAAGAAAAAGGACGAGCGTCTTTGGAATCTTTTTTACTTTCACTTTCTACAAATATTAATGTAAATGACCTTCGAAGCTTATTAACTCGAGAACTTCCAAATATGAATCAATTTTATTCGGAAATATTAATTGCTGGGGAAGGAACAGATTATACGAACATTCCTGAAGAATCCAGCATTCCTTTAGAGAATATTAAGGATAAAGGTTCTGCTATTGAGCACCCAAAGAGTGAGAAAGAAAACAATTCAAATACACAAAATAACGGTGAAAATAAAGTTTTTATTTATCATACACATAGTTGGGAGTCATTTATTCCTCTCATTCCAGGTGCTACTATACCAGATGATGCCTCTAGTACAAATAATGAAGTGAATATTACGTTTGTTGGAAACTATTTAAAACAAAAGTTAGAAGAAAAAGGAATAGGCGTTTCACATGATACGACAAATATGAGGGATTTTCTGCGAAATAAAAATTTAAATTGGGCACAATCTTACAAGGGATCCCGTCAAATATTACAAGATAAATTGGCGCAAGATAAAAATATTATGTTTCCAATGGACCTTCATAGAGATGATGCACGAAAAAATATTACAACAAAAAAGATTAATGGAAAGAATTATGCTCGTCTCTATTTTATATTAGGACGAGAGAATCCTAACTTTGAACAAAATAAAAAAATAGTAACGGCAATAAATTCATATTTAGATGAGAAGTATTACGGTTTAAGCCGAGGGATTTTTATTAAAGATCGTAAAAGCGGGAACGGAGTATATAATCAAGACCTTTCTCCAAATGCTTTACTTATTGAAATGGGAGGGGTAGATAATACACCAGAAGAACTGTATGCTTCAGTTGACGCATTAGTAGAAGCATTTAGCCACTATTATAATGAAGTAACAAAGAAAAATAACTAAATGTATAGGGAAAACTAGTATTTTTGTAAAATAAAAAGGAGTGACACCTAGTCAGGCGTTCTAGGGGGTTACTCCTTTTTTGTAGAATATGAGAAATATAACACTACCAATACACGTTATCAATTGAAAAAATCTTTCTTTTCATTCTTCTTTTTATCGTTTTATAGGAGAATGCTATGCTTCTTATTTCACCTACTGTATAATAAGAAAAAAGCAAGAAAAGAGGTCATCTCATGCTAGAAGTTATTGCAACATGTTTAGAAGATGTGAAACGAATTGAACGAGCTGGCGGGAACCGAATTGAATTAATTTCATCTTATACAGAAGGCGGTTTAACACCGAGTTATGCTTTTATTAAAAAAGCGGTAGAAGCAGTACATATACCGATTCACGTTATGATTCGTCCGCATGCGAAGTCTTTTACATATACGGAAGAAGAAATTGAAATGATGAAAGAGGATATTGTAGTTGCTCAAAATCTTGGAGTAGCTGGTGTTGTATTAGGTGTATTAAATGAAAAAAATGAAGTGGATGAAGAGAAACTAGCAGATTTACTATCTGTTGTAGATGGAATAAATGTAACGTACCACCGTGCGATAGATGATATAGAAAATCCAGTAGAAGCGATGAGAACTTTAAAGAAGTTTCATAAAGTGACTCACGTTTTAACTTCAGGTGGACAAGGAAATATAGTTGATAATATTCCGGTGCTTACAGATATGCAAAAGGTAAGTGATGGCCAAATTCAGCTTGTAGTTGGAGCTGGTGTGACGAAAGAAAATATAAAGAAATTACTAGATGAAACTGGAATTTCGCAAGCTCATGTCGGTACAGCGGTAAGAGAAGGGAAATCATGTTTTTCTGAAATTGATCTTAATTTAGCGCAAGAATTAGTTCAAATCATACAATAAACACGTAAGAAAGAGGAGAAACGATGAAGGAAAATACGAAGAAAGAATTATTCTCATGGGCTAAAACGATAGGATTTACACTAGTATTAATCGCTATTATTCGCGGTGTTTTATTTACACCTTCATTAGTACAAGGTGAATCGATGATGCCCACTTTAGAAAATAACGAGCGAGTTCTCGTAAATAAGATTGGTTATAGTATAAGTGGATTAGAGCGCTTTGATATTATTGTCTTCCACGGAAAAGAAGGATACGATTTAGTAAAACGAGTAATTGGTTTACCAGGCGATACAGTGGAGTATAAAAACGATGTTTTATATGTAAACGGAAAAGCGATGGAAGAACCATATTTAAAAGAGTTTAAAGAAAAAGCAGCAGGCCGTGTATTAACTCCAGACTTTACGTTAGAACAAATCACTGGAAAAACGAAAGTGCCAGAAGGCCAAGTGTTTGTTTTAGGAGATAATCGTGAAGTTTCGAAAGACGGTCGAATGTTCGGATTTATTTCAGAAGATGAAATTGTCGGAAAAGGCCAAGCTGTTTTCTGGCCGTTGAAACAAGTAAGAGCGTTATAAAGAAGTATGGGAGAAATATTCTTCCAGTGGATTTAAATCACATTTTTTGTAAAACTGAATGTTCATTTAAGAAAGACAGAGGTCATTTTGATTATTATTTTTCAGAATGGCCTCTGTTTATTTGAAGATAGTATTGCAAGGTGGGAATTTAAATGATAACGAAAGAAGCAGAAGTTATCTTAAACAGGAAAGGAGCCAGGAAAGTAAACGAAATTCCTAAAGAGGTCTTACAATTACTACAGCAAGGGAAAATAGAAAGTGTTAATCTAACAGAATGGTTAGCTATAAATCATATTGAATTACTTAAAAATGTCTTACCTTCAATAGGACTCGAGAATAGTTTGGAATGTATAGTAGCTGAATTAGAAAAACAAAACGTTGAAACAGGAATGAAAGTCATACGAATAACAGGAACTTTATTGGATGAAATTATACTCAAAGAGAATGAAGGAAACAAGGAAGACGTACTGTTAAAATTATCTAATCATATTTCAGATAGTGTACGATGTTGGGCAGCGTTTATGAATAAAAAATCAAATAACACATTAAAAGATATATTAACGTATATTCAACCTTTTGCGGCGGATCATCATTTTGGTGTTCGAGAAATCGCTTGGATGTCTATTAGAGAAGGTCTTTCACAAAATATAGAAGAAAGTGTGGAATTGTTAGTAGAATGGGCAAAAAGTGAAGATGAGAATATTCGCAGGTTCTCTGTAGAATCTATTCGTCCTCGAGGTGTATGGAGTAAACATATTGAAATATTAAAACAAGAACCTGAAAAAGCACTTCCCATTCTTAGTTTACTTAAATCAGATCCATCAAAATATGTACAAGATTCGGTTGGAAACTGGTTAAATGATGCAAGTAAAACGAAACCGGATTGGGTAATGAACCTGTGTGAAGAATGGGCAAAGGATACTGACATAAAATCAACTAGTAGAATTATTAAAAAAGCTAAAAGAACGATTTTGAAAAATAAGTAATATGTAACTAATAGACTTGTTAGTTGTACGAAGGAACAATCAATTATGTTAAAAAAATATTTCGAATAACTATGAGAAGAGCATGTATTGATTAATACATGCTTTTTATATTTTCTTTTCTATCGGTGTTATGAATGAAAGGTAATCAAATTTTATTTCAAATCTAAACTTCCGTACTTTTTTATTGTAATTTTTATTCTAATAGTTTTGTGGCAATATGTACTTTGGAAAGTGAACCGTCGTGATTTCTAAAGTTAATTTTATATTCACTGTCAGGAAGCGAATCACTCCAATATAAATTACATTCACTAATAGTTCGTTCTTCAGGTGTTAAAGTTCTATCAATCATCCAAGAGATTTTCATTTTATATAAATCACATATTATATGTGTTTTTTTAATAGCGGACAAAATATATCGGATTATGTACGTGAAAAAAATATTGATAGAATTGAAAGAATATTTTATAATTTTAAATTATATGTTCGTTTCAAAAAACGGAATTTAAGTTCCGAAATTCGGAACAAAAGGGAGATAGAATGAGTATAAATAAAACGGCAGTTAAGACAATGGATATTTTAGAGTTGTTTTATGAGCATGAAGAGCTAAGTTTAACAGATATGGTTCAGCTTACGAGTATGCCGAAAACATCTGTTTATCGTTTAATTGGCTCGTTAGAAGAAATGGAGTTTTTACAAAAAAATGAGAAGGGGAAATATCGTCTCGGAGTCGTTTTTTTACGGTTCGGTCAACTTGTTTCACAAAGATTATCCGTAAGAAATATTGCGATTCCATATATGAAAGAGCTTAGAAATAGTTTAGGACAGGCAGTTAATTTAATTATTCAAGATGGTAATGACGCGATTTATGTGGAAAAGATGGAAGGCGTTCAGCCTGTACGCGTGTATACGGCGGTTGGAAGAAGAGCACCACTTTATGCTGGTGCATGTCCGAGAATTTTACTATCGTATTTCTCTGAGGAAGAGAAACGGAAATACATAGAGGAAACGGATTTAAAGCAGTTTGCAGATGGAACAATCGTGGATAAGAAGCAATTGCTAGAAGTGTTACAAATGGCGAAAAAGGAAGGACATACCATTAGCTACTCTGAGTTAGAAAATCATACTGCGGCTATAGCAGCGCCTATTTTTGCAAGCGATGGAACGGTTGTAGCAGGTATTAGTATTTCGGGATTAGCAATTGAGTATAGCGAAAGTAATATTTCATATTTTATCGCGAAGGTGAAAGAAACAGCACATCGCATTTCGAAAGAACTCGGCTTTTTGGCATAGAAAGAGGGAGTGGGATGAAATTTTCTGCGTTAGGGGATCAAGCAATTATTGTTACATTTGGTGAAGAAATTGGGATGGATACGTACGAACAAGTGCAACGATTATTTCAAGCATTGCAGCAACATCAGTTTGCAGGAATGATTGAATGCGTTCCGTCGTTTACTTCATTAGCTGTTTACTACAATTTATATGAAGTATGGAAGGGAAATGATAGAAAGATAAGACCGTATGATTACGTATGCCAATACATAACAGGAATGTTCGATACGTATAAGGAAGAGTTGAAACGAGATGTGAAACATATTTCTATACCAGTTTGCTACGGAGGAGAATATGGACCTGATTTAGAAGAGCTCGCACATTATCACGGTTTGCAAGTAGAAGATGTAATTCGAATACATAGTGAAACAACATATTTTGTGTATATGCTAGGTTTTACACCAGGGTTCCCGTATTTAGGAGGACTATCAAAAGAACTAGAAACACCTAGAAAAGAAATACCACGGTTACAAATCTCTCCTGGTTCGGTAGGTATTGGCGGAAATCAAACAGGTATATATCCGCTTGAAACACCAGGAGGATGGAATATTATTGGCCGAACTCCTATTTCATTATTTAATCCAGAACAAGAAACACCGACCTATATTCAAAGTGGTATGTATTTACGATTTATCCCAATAACGAAGGAAGAGTATGTATCACTTGAGGGGGCTAAAGAATGGATGTAGAGGTTTTACATGCAGGAATGTTTACAACAGTCCAAGATTTAGGGCGAGCTCATTATCAACAATACGGTGTACCAGTTGGCGGGGCCATGGATCAAAGTGCACTCCGGATGATCAATATGTTAGTCGGTAATGAAGAGAATGAAGCGGGACTCGAAATGACGATCAGGGGGCCTAAATTGTTAATAAAGAAAACGACTTTACTTGCGATTGGCGGAGCAAATATGGAGCCGTTACTGAATGGGAAGCGTATTCCATTATGGCGTCCCATTTTAGCGGAAGAAGGTAGTATGCTTTGTTTTGGGAAAGTGAAAAGCGGTTGCAGAGCGTATGTGACTTTTGCAGGTGGTATACATATTGATCGTACGATGGGAAGCAAAAGTACTTACATACGTGCTGCAATTGGTGGTATTGAAGGAAGAATGCTGAAAAAGGGAGATTATTTTCAAATTGGAACGCACACAGAAATGGCGAGTCATTGCATTCAAAACTTACAAAACGATGAGCGAAACAAAACGAAATGGGCAATTAGCAGCAGCATACTGCCACAGTATAAGAAGTACTCTAAGCTTCGCATCATAACTGATTTTGAATATGATCAATTTACAGAAGAAAGTATACAAGCATTTTTTACGAAAGAGTATAAAGTATCTAATTACGCTGACCGTATGGGCTATAGAGTTGAAGGAGAAGTTTTAAATAGAGTGGAAGAAAAAGAAATTTTATCGAGTCCCGTTACATTTGGGACTATTCAAGTTCCTAATGGAGGACAGCCGATTATATTAATGGCAGATAGGCAAACGACAGGTGGCTATCCGAGAATGGGAAATATTATTTCAGTAGATTTACCACTTCTTGCTCAGTTAAAACCGGGGGACTATGTTTCTTTTGAGAAAATTACGCTTGAGGAAGCGGAACAATTGTACATAGAACAAGAAGTAAATATGAATCTATTAAAGAAATTCATCACTTTACGAAGTTGACATTAGGAGGGAAATATCGTGACGACAATCGATTTAAATTGTGATTTAGGAGAAAGTTTTGGAGCTTATAAAATGGGGAATGATGATGAAATTCTTCCGTTCGTTTCCTCTATAAATGTTGCTTGTGGTTTTCATGCGGGTGATCCGGCCGTAATGAGGAAAACGGTCGAAAAGGCACTGCAGCACAATGTAGCAATAGGCGCACACCCTGGGTTTCCAGATTTAATTGGATTTGGTAGAAGGAACATGAATGTTTCAGCAAGTGAAGTATACGACTATGTTTTATATCAAATTGGCGCATTAGACGCTTTTGTGAAAGCGGCAGGCGGGAAAATGCAGCATGTAAAGCCACACGGTGCCTTATATAATATGGCGGCGACTGATCCGGAAATTGCAGATGCAATTGCAAAGGCAATTTCTCATGTGAATCCAAGTCTATTACTTTACGGATTAGCAAATAGCGAGGCGTTTATACAGGCTGCAGAAAAGTACAATGTAACTCTCGTACAAGAAGCCTTTGCAGATCGTACGTATAAGCAAGATGGAACGCTGACAAGCCGTACAGAAGAAAATGCGCTAATAAAAGATGAAGACGAAGCGATAAAACAAGTGCTTCAAATGGTGAAAGAAGGATATGTAAATTCGGTGAATGGCGAGAAAGTAGCGGTTCAGGCGAAAACGATTTGTTTACATGGTGATGGGGAAAAAGCAGTTCAATTTGCGGGGAAAATATACAGAACATTCGTACTTAATGGTATTTCTATTTGTGCACCAAAATAAAAAATAGGGGGAAGTGCTGGAATGATTAAATTAATCGGGATACTACTTGTTGCAGTTGGCTTTTTATTTAGATTAAATACACTGTTAGTCGTTATGGTTGCAGGTATTGTTACTGGTATGGTTTCAGGATTAAGTTTTTATGATGTGATCAGCATGTTCGGTAAATTTTTCATAGAAAATAGATATATGTCTATGCCAATTATATTAACTTTACCGGTAATCGGAATTTTAGAGCGTTACGGTTTAAAAGAAAGAGCAGAAGCACTTATAACGAAATCAAAAGGTGCAACAACTGGAAGAGTATTAATGTCATATTTTACGATAAGAGAATCATCAGCAGCACTAGGGCTTAATATTGGTGGTCATGCGCAAACAGTAAGACCGCTTGTTGCACCGATGGCAGAAGGGGCTGCGCAAGGTAAATACGGTAAACTTCCTGAAAAATTAAGAGAGAAGATTAAAGCAAACGCAGCGGCTGCGGAAAATACAGCTTGGTTTTTCGGAGAAGACATTTTTATCGCAACTGGTGCCATTTTATTAATGAAAGGATTCTTCGATTCAGTAGGTATGCATGTCGGTGTATGGGATATGGCACTTTGGGGTATTCCAACTGCAATATCTGCACTTATCGTGAGCTGGATTAGGTTTAGAAGGTTTGATAAATATATAGAGAAAACAATGAAGACAGAAGGAAAAGAAGAGAAGGAGGCAATATAATATGAACATCATAACTATGGATACAATCTATTATGTATTAGGTATAATCGTTGCCTTTATCGCTGTTCGTATTGCGTTTGATCGTGAGCATCCAAATCGATTTGGTTCTAGCTTATTTTGGGCGTTATTTGCAGTTACATTTTTATTCGGAAATGTAATCCCTTCGTTTTACGTTGGCTGTATTGTGCTCGCAATGGTTATTTTAGCTTCACTAAATAAAGTAACAAAGTCTCAGGAGAAAGAAGTTCCAGTACAAGAACGTGTAAAACATGCTGAGAAATTAAAAAATAAAATTTTTATGCCTGCACTATTAATTCCTATTTTTACAATTATCGGTACGTTAACGTTAGGGAAAATTAAATGGGGGAATGTCTCCCTTGTTGATCCGGATAAAGTAACGCTAGTAGCTTTAGCACTAGGAGCATTACTTGCATTCGTTGCGGCTATGCGTATTACAAAATCGAAAATAACAACGCCTGTGCAAGAAGGAAGTAGACTATTACAAGCTGTCGGCTGGGCTGTTATTTTACCACAAATGCTAGCAGCACTTGGCGGTATTTTCGCAAAATCTGGCGTTGGCCAAGTCGTTTCTGATTTAGTCGGCCAAGTGTTACCGACAGAGTATCCGTTTGTTGCTGTTATGGCGTATTGTTTAGGAATGATGCTCTTTACAGTCGTAATGGGAAATGCTTTCGCGGCGTTTGCCGTTATTACTGGCGGAATTGGCTTACCTTTAATTGTTCAAATGCACGGGGGGAACCCAGCAATTATGGCAGCACTCGGGATGTTTGCTGGATATTGCGGAACGCTACTTACACCAATGGCAGCAAACTTTAATATCGTTCCGGCAATGCTTTTAGAGCTAAAAGATAAAAATGCAGTTATTAAAGCGCAAGTACCAATTGCTCTTTCAATCTTTATCATAAATATGTTTATTATGTATGGCCTTGTATATCGTTTCTAACTAGGAGGATAAAACTATGAAAACAGTATTATTAACAGGGTTCGATCCGTTCGGCGGAGAAAGTATCAACCCAGCTTGGGAAGTCGCAAAAAGTTTGCATGAAAAAACAATCGGAGAGTACAAGATTATTAGTAAACAAGTACCGACCGTATTTCATAAATCAATACAAGTTTTAAAAGAATATATAGAAGAACTAACCCCTGAAATAATTATATGTATCGGACAAGCTGGGGGTAGACCAGATATTACGGTAGAGCGTGTCGCAATTAACATTGATGATGCAAGAATTGCTGACAACGAAGGGAATCAGCCGGTAGATGTACCGGTTATAGAAGAAGGACCAGCTGCTTATTGGTCTACACTTCCGATGAAAGCAATTGTAAAAAAACTACAAGAAGAAGGCATACCGGCCTCCGTTTCACAAACAGCAGGTACATTCGTTTGTAATCACATCTTTTATGGTCTTATGCATGAACTAGAGAAACATGATACAAAAATGAAAGGCGGATTTATTCATATTCCGTTTTTACCAGAGCAAGCGAGTAACTATCCAGGCCAACCGAGTATGTCACTTACTACTATTCGTAAAGGGATAGAATTGGCAGTTGAAGTAACGACGACAGTTGAGGTGGATATTGTAGAGGTTGGGGGCGCGACGCACTAAACAAAACGAATCATACAACACCTCCTGTAAACAACTGGTATAATAAGAATAGGAAAATACATAGAGGTGATTGTTGTGCAACAATTTGAAGAAGTACGTTCAATTTTAGAAAAAGCGAAGAAAATGACAGTATTAACAGGCGCTGGTGCAAGTACGGAAAGTGGTATCCCAGATTTTCGTTCAGCAAATGGATTGTATGCTGATGCGAATGTGGAGATGTACTTATCAAGAGGGTATTATAACAGAAGTCCGAAAGAGTTTTGGAAGCATTATAAAGAAATATTTCAAATTAATACGTTTCATCAATATAAACCAAATCGTGGGCATCGTTTTTTAGCTGAATTAGAAGAGCAAGGGAAAGATATTACAATTTTAACGCAAAATATTGATGGTTTACATCAATTAGGTGGTAGTAAACATGTTATTGATCTACATGGAACACTGCAAACAGCGCATTGTCCAAAATGTAAAGCGGGATATGACTTGCAGTATATGATTGATCATGAAGTGCCTCGCTGTCAGAAATGTAATTTCATTTTAAATCCAGACGTTGTTTTATACGGAGATACATTGCCGCAATATCAAAATGCGATAACACGTTTATATGAAACAGATGTACTTATCGTTATGGGAACGTCATTAAAAGTACAACCCGTCGCTTCATTCCCGCAAATCGCAAAGAGGGAAATAGGGGCAACGACCATTTTAGTAAATGAAGAGTTAACAGGGCAAGAATATAACTTTGATTTTGTTTTTCAAAATAAGATTGGTGAGTTTGTTGAAGGTGTATCGTCGGTTAAATAAGTTATTATTTTTATGAAAAACTGAGGTGTATAGAGAACACCTCAGTTTTTTGTTTGAATAAAATTCATGTTATGACGAATTAAGGGGAATGGTAATAAATAGGACATAAAATTAAAAAACTGAAAATTAAATCTTTTATTTCTTTAGTAATTAATATAAAATTCTATATATATCATATAAATAAATTTGATACATAATGGTTCTATGTAGAAATGTTAATAGAATGAAGCGAGGGAGCGAAATGAGACAGAAAAAGGAGCAGAAGAAACAATCGAAAAAGAAAAAGACTCATATTCCTTTTCGATTAAATGTACTATTTTTTATCGTCTTTCTTTTATTTTCAGCTATTATAATTCAATTAGGTAAAGTACAAATCATTGATGGCGAAACGTATAGAAATGAAGTGAACAAAAAGGAAGATGTAACGGTAAGCACGCCTGTTCCTAGAGGGAAAATGTTTGATCGGCAAGGTCAATTGATTGTAAATAATAAACCGCTACGAACCGTTACATATACGAAAATGAAAGGAGTAGATTCGAAAGAAGTTTTACAAGTAGCAAGAAACTTAGCACAGCTAATTGAAATGTCGCCAGAAGATATAAATAAGTTGACAGAAACAGATAAAAAAGATTTTTGGATGCAGTTAAATGAAAAACGAGCAGCAGAAAAAGTAACGAAAGAAGATGAGAGTGCATTTAGGAAGCAAGAGATAGAAGGGAAAGAATTAGATAAAAAAGTTGAAGAGTTGCGCCGTGAAAGAATTACGCTAGAAGAATTAAGCGAACTATCAAAAGAGGATTTAGAAGTACTAGCAATTAAAAGTAGGATGAATGCGGGATATAAAATGACGCCGCAAATTGTTAAAAAAGATGTAAGTCAAAATGAATATGCAATCGTAAGTGAAAGATTGGCAAGTTTGCCAGGAGTAGATACGACAGTGGATTGGGAACGTGAATACCCAAATGATAAAATACTTCGTTCCATACTTGGTAGCGTTTCGACTGAAAATGAGGGCTTGCCGAGAGAACAGTTAGATTATTATTTAGTGCGTGATTATAACCGAAATGATCGCATTGGTAAGAGTTACATCGAGAAACAGTACGAAGATGCATTACATGGAACGAAAGAACAGTCTAAAAATATTACGGATAAAGCGGGAAATATTATTCGGACAGAAAAGGTGACTGAAGGAAAAAGTGGAAATAATTTAATGTTAACAGTAGATATGGAGTTACAGAAAAAAGTAGAGGAAAGTCTTGAAAAGAATTTACGAGCATTTCATTCTGCAGAGCCGATGATGGATCGCGCGTTCGTTGTAATGATGAACCCGAAAAACGGCCAAATTTTATCAATGGCAGGAAAGAAAATTGTAAATAAAGATGGCGGAATGCAAATAGAAGACTTCGCTTTAGGAACGATGACAAGTTCTTATGAGTTAGGATCAACTGTGAAAGGGGCTACGTTATTAGCCGGATATCAAACTGAAACAATTAAGCCGTATACGCATTTCTTTGATGCACCAATGTATTTTAAAGGAAGTACTAAGCCAAAGAAATCGTGGAAAGATTTTGGTGATATTGATGATTTAAGAGCTTTACAAGTTTCATCAAACGTTTATATGTTTAATACAGCATTAAAAATGGCAGGTATTAATTATGTGCCAAACAATCCGTTAGATATTAAAAAAGAGACATTTAATAAAATGCGTTACTACTTTAGACAGTTTGGCTTAGGTGTACCAACTGGTATTGACTTGCCGAATGAATCGATTGGTCAAATGGGTAGAACGGATAACATACCTGGCTTTTTACTTGATTATGCGATTGGACAGTACGATACATATACGCCGCTTCAGCTTGCTCAATATATGTCAACAATTGCAAACGGCGGATACCGAATGAAACCACAAATTGTGCAAGAAGTGAGAGAGCAACCACATAGACCAGAGGATGTTGGAAAAGTTGTTCGGTCTATTGAACCAGTTATTTTAAATCGAGTGGATATGGACACTTCATACATTAATCATGTAAAAGAAGGATTTAGAAGAGTTTTTCAAGAAACTGACGGAACAGGTACGGCAACGTTTAAAGGATTACCATATAAACCAGCTGGAAAAACAGGAACAGCTGAAACTGTATACGGTGGAGAAAGTGATATTGGAAGAGATGAAAACAATAACCGGAAAAAATGTTATAATTTAACTCTTGCCGGTTATGCACCATATGATGCTGATCCGGAAGTAGCTTTTTCAGTTGTTGTACCTTGGGTGAATGATGACAAATCAGGAATTAATTCCGCGATTGGTAAAGAGATTTTGGATGCGTATTTTGAATTGAAAACGAAAAGAGCGGGTGGAAATCCAGTCCCAGTAGAACAGCCGAACAAGGCCCAGTAAAAATAGTATCACTGCATGGAGACATATTGTGCAGTGATATATTTTTTGAGTTAAAAAGCGTTTAAATAAGGTGGGAATGGATATGAAACAGGAGATTAAAAGAGGCTGGGGGAAATACATACTCTTCGTGTTTGTTTTGGTAGTAGCCTATCATTCTTTTACTTTATGTAAAGTGGAAGGGAAATCGATGCAACCGACTTTATATGAAGAAGACTACGTATTTGTAAATAAAGCAGCAGTACATTTTTCAAATTTAGAGCACGGAGAAATTGTCATTATAAAGGAAGAGGATGAGTCGAAATATTATGTAAAACGAGTAATAGGACTTCCTGGTGACGTAATTAACATAAAGAATGGATCAGTATATTTGAATGATAAAAAGCAAGAAGAACCGTATACAAATAAAGATTTATTCAATAATACGCAAGTGTTTTATAACTTTCAAAAGACGAAAATCCCGCCAAATAAATTATTTGTAATGGGAGATAACCGTGAACTTAGTAGAGATAGTCGAAATGGCTTAGGATATATTGAAGAAGATAATATAATAGGCAAAGTGGAATTTGTATATTATCCTTTTTCAAAAATGAAGATTATAGAATAAGTGGGGTTATACACAACCCCACTTATTAAAGTTTCACTTTACCCCGCATTAACGGGCAGTAAGCCCCCCACCTCAAAATTCAGCTGTACAAAGGAGTTAGGTGGGAGATCAACTGCCCGTAACAGCCCGATTGGTTCAACTAATAATAAGTGGGGATGACCCCCCCACTTATTAAAGTTTCACTTTATCTTCTTTAAAAAACCTTTTGGATTAAATGATATGAAAAACTTATGTTTAGATTCATCAATTATGAAGTTGTTGTTTTTAGCTAAAAACTCTTCTACAGCTTCCATTGGGCCAGGGCCCCAATCGGGAGAAACAGGATTTCCATTAATAGATGTATCCTCTACAATAATATAACTACCAGTAGTAACGATAGATTTATAAAGTAAAAGTTCTTTTGATACATGCTCTTTACTATGATCAGAATCTAAAATAACTAAAATCACATCATCAGGTTTGCGCATATTTAATATAGTTTGAACGGCATGTACAGAAACAGAAGAAGCTGTTACATACGTAATTCGGTCATGGGATGGACGATTTGGTTGAGGGAATATATCAATAGTAACAACGTGACCCTTTCCAATTAAATCTAATATAGAAGCTAAATACAATGCGCTACCACCATAACAAGTGCCACATTCAATAATTAAATCGGGTTTTAATTCGTAAATAATTTCTTGATACAAAAAAAGATCAGAGGGAAGTTTGAAAATGGGGACCCCAAGCCAGTGTGTATCATGTAACCAAACGTTGCTGTCGTAATAAAGTTTTAGAAATTCATTGCTTATAGTATCGATGTTAATTCTCCTTTCTAAAAAGGATTCTTTCGCTTTACGTAAAGTGCTTACGTATGAAAGTTGTACTATATATTATGTGATAAGGAATTGTAAGGCGAGTGTTTTCACTTAAAAATAAGCTAAATAACTCATGTGTAAAGGGAAGGAAATGGACGTATGTATAAGTATACAATTTGCTTCATTAGAAAAGGAAATGAAAATGATGTGAAGGAGATAACTTAAACTATGGCATTCAAAAGCGAGGAAGAACTGAATAAAGCTTTCGAGGCAGCTAAAGCGAGCCTAGAACTAGAAGGTATGACCATTACAAAAGAAATGGAAAAAGTTATAAAAGAAAAGTTAGCCGGAAAGATAACGCACGAGCAACTTATTACATTAGCTGATGCGATTGCGAGAAGCGAACTTACTTAACGAACTAGAGGCGCTACAAACTATTTTTGGAGAGTTCAGATACTAAAAAAATAGTTTGTCTCTTGCTTTATAGAAAATTTATCCAACAATATATATACGTAGTACGTTCTATGCTACAATTTACTATAAGTGAGGAAGGAAGGTGTCTTATGAAAATATCTGTTTATGTTGCAAGTGCATTTAGCAAGGATCATAAAGGCGGAAATAAAGCAGGAGTAGTATTTATGGAGAATACATTGACCACTACTCAAAAAATGGCAATAGCCAAACAACTGGGCTATGCGGAAACTGCATTTATATCAGAGTCCGAAATTGCTGATTATAAATTTGAGTATTTTACACCAAAAGAGGAAGTTGATTTATGTGGTCATGCCACAATTGGCTCTTTCGCGATACTGATGCATGTAAATAAACTTTTCAAGAATCGCTATACGATTGAAACGAACAGCGGTGTTCTTACTATTACCATAAAAGATGACATCATATTCATGGAACAAAACGAACCGATATTCTATGATGTTATATCTCCAAATGAGTTTATCGACTGCTTTGACATTAAAGATATAGACAATGCATACCCAATTCAAATTGTCTCCACGGGCTTAAAAGATATTTTAATTCCTATAAAAAGCGAAACACAATTACATACAATGCAACCTAATTTTGAAAAAATTAAAGAAATCAGCAAGTATTATAATGTTGTCGGGATGCATCTATATACTTTTAATGACAATCGAATTATATGCAGAAACTTTGCTCCGCTATACGATATCAATGAAGAAGCAGCGACTGGAACTTCAAACGGTGCATTAGCTTGCTACCTTTATGAACAGCGCTACTTACAAAAAGAAGTTTATGTATTTGAACAAGGTTATTCTTTACACTCGCCTTCCGAAATATTAGTTAAATTAGCAACCGATAGCGAGAATAAAATAGAAAAAGTTTATGTTGGTGGCAAAGGCTATTACTGTGAAACGAAGTGTTTAAATATAGAAAATATTGAGTGAAAATAAAAAAAGAGATGGTAGATCCATCTCTTTTTCATATGCTCCATGATTAACCGCGAATCGCTTTAATCATAAAACGATGTTGCTTCACATCAAAATATCCTTTTTGCAAGATGATCTCATGTATACGATATAATTCCTCATAGTAACCTTCGACAGTAAAATCAGGAATTTGCCACGGAACTGCTTTTAAATAATAGACGATCGCACCAATGTCATAAAAACGTTGAAAAGGGAACTCTTCTTTTGCTTCTAAAATAGTAAATCCATTTTCCTCTAACTGACTACATGCCGTTTCAAGCGACCAACTTGCAAATTCGCTATTTAGCGGTGCGCTAAACTGCTCATTTAGTTCCGCACAATCGAGACCACCAACTTGTTGTGTAAGGAAAATTCCATTTGGAGAAAGGATTCTGTTTACCTCAGAGGCAGCATATGATTCATGCTGATTTATCATTAAATCAAACTGACCATCTTGAAATGGTAAAGCAGTATCATCCGTTACCTCTATAACTGTAACCCCTAAAGGTTCTAATTTGTTTCGAGCAATTGGCACGTTTGGAGCATAGCCCTCAGTCGCAAAAATAGTTGATGGGAACGGTTGTAACATAGATAAAAATTCTCCGCCGCCAGTCCCCATATCAAGCATTGATTTTGCACGCTGCATAAGCTGGAAAGCAGTGCTGCCGTACGACCACGATAAAGGCTCGCTATTCATTCGACCCGTTTCTGAAATGAAAGAAAAATCCCAGCCGCTAAAATGTGTATTTGCACTTTCTAATAAAGTTAAAAATAATGGATCACGTTTCATAATTGTATCCTCCTATTTTGTAAGTAAATGATATGATGAGAAAAGAAAAAAGGAGGACCTCTTATTAAAGTGGAACGTTTTTACGTTTCATGTTCGAATAGATTCATATAAATTCGCTCCTTGTTAGAGTGATTATTTGTATATTCGGGATAATCGAGTGGAAATCCTTTGAAGTTATAAGGCAAGGTGAGAGTACAACTAAATTTTGGATGGGCTATATAGTGAAACTGCATTGTGCCAAGATATTTTGTGAAATATGATATTTCACATTTCTGTTACATAACAATAAAGTCGTACTGTTTATAAAAAAGTGGAACCGTTCACTCCCTTTAGATTTACTTATCTATGGGGATGTTTTTATTTATATAAGAAATTGATATATATATACTGAATATAAAAATTTTATTCTTTGAAAATATTCCATAATTTAGTATTGTTTATATATGGAATATTTAGTTTGTACGAAAGGGGGAATAAGATGTTTTTACAAAAGTATAAGGGTTTGATTCTAGGGATAGTGGGTGCTGTATTAGGAGTAATATCCTTTGTTTACCTTAAAGATTTGGATTATATATATAAGACGGGCCTTAAGTTATTATCTGTAACATTAATCGTTATAGGATGGGTTATTGCCTGTGATTCGACCCGCTTCTATAAAAAAGAGAATAATAATGTATAGGTGTTATTATTCTCTTTTTTATACAGTCTTTAATTAGCGAACATTTCTTATGCAAGGAAGAGGGCAAGGTGCTATATGAAAAGAATGAAAAATGTAATGTTGCTATTGTTATGTTTCTTATGTTTAAGTGGTTGTAATTATGAAGATGAAGATCAGGTGAAAAAATATGTGAAAAAAAAGCACGGAATTGATGTGATTGTAACAGATTGGGGTGCTATACATGAAGGGAATATGGGACATACATATCATACTGTTCAAGCAAAAAATAATAAAAATATTCAATTTAGAGTAGAGGTAGATGGTTTCTTATATTCAAGAATAAAAGGGGATGAATATCAATACGGGAAAAAAACATATGAGGAATATAAGAAATTCAAACCCATGCTAGAAGAAATTAAAAAATTAGGTTACGTGGAACCTGAAAATAAAAATGTTTTTCAATATATAGTGGATGATGATTATATAGAGGAGAAACCAACTGATAAGTTATTATTAACTTTAAAAACGAGTGACAAGATTGATTACAGTCAATTTGAATCAAAAGAATTAGATCGTTTATATGCTCTATTCCAATTCATTCAGAAGAGTAATAAAAAGATAACAAAACTTGAAATTGAGGATCATAATGGTGAATCTATAGGCTTACCTTTTGATAATGTGCAAAAAGCTATAACGAAAGAAGAACTGCTTTTAACAATGAAAAACACTGTAAGAGGTTATTGGACATATTTGATTCAAACTGAAACAAAAGTAGGCGAAAGGTTAAATGAAATTCAAAATGATCGTTTTGTAATTGAAGATATTACTTGTTCACAGCCGAAAGACGGCAACTGTCTAGAGTATGAATTGACTTTAGTTTTCAATGACAGTGAGATAAAATATAGAAATGATTCCTATGTAATAGAGGATTTGAGAAAGGTAGTCACTATTCTTAAAGAAGAACTATATAATAAGGAATTTAACATATTTTTAAGGAACAAGGATGGAACAAGTTATTCACTCTGGCTATCATCAGAAAAAATCAAGAAAAATGATAACATAGAAGAGCTAGTAAAATAAAGGTATAAAGAAGAATTTTAAAGCACTTTTTACGTTTATTATTGCTTTATTCAAAAGGAAAAACCGCTTATACTTCATTCTTGAAGCATAAGCGGTTTTGTTTAAAATACTCAAAAAGAAAAATCTTTTGGTAAAGTACCATTTTTAATAACCGTTCGTAACCCATGTTTTATAATCCAAGGATTAACTGGATGCTGTTTATCACGCAATTGTTGCAACCATTGAAAAACGAGTTCTTTATTTTCTTTCGTAATGTCATTGATATGATTGGCTACAGATTTTTGAACATATTTAGAAGGGTCATTCATTAAAGGTTCAAGAAGTTGTAAATTGTTCTTAAAGTCACCTTTTAGAGCTCCAATTTTTTTAGCCCAAGGAAGTCTTGGTCTTGTACCTTCAGAAACTAATCTTCTAATGTGGCTGTTTTCGTCATGAATCCACTGTTGTAATATGTCTAGTGTATCTTCATGATATGTTTCAAGAAAAGGCCGAATGGCATATTCAGCAGTATTCCTTTTTGTTATTTCATACATGGCGTTGAAAGAGGAGTCAAAATCGTTAAGTCCATATTTTTCAACGTATTTTGCGATAGGCATGTACATATATCCGTTTGTAAATGTGCCTACTTCTGTTGTATTTTCTGGCCCCAATGTTTTCAGTAAAATATGTATTGCTGCATGAAAATCTTTTTGTAAAGCATTGTGTAATTCATCTGCTATTACTTCAATACGCTGCTTTAACTCTAAATTTTCAACTTTACATGTTACGGAAGATACAAAGTTTCTTTTAGAGAAAGTAGGATCGTGTTTACAAATAGAATCAGCCATTTTTTCTGCCAATTCTTCGTTAAATAAAAATTTTAATGGAACATATTTACCCATTTTTTTCACCTCAGTGGTCAGTTGAGAACAAGTTTTATTTTTTTATCGACAATCCATAAACTAAAGTCTCACTCGGAGTCGTAATACTAAAACCTGTCGTCTTATAATCAAGTTTCACCGTATCACCAGTGTAGTCTTTCGTAAATGAATCCATTTGTACAATAAAATCAGCACCTTCATATACAACATCATCTGCATCATATGTATCCCAAATTAAATCAACATCAACGAAAATACTACAAGAGTTTGTCATTGTTCCTCTAATGCGAATGATTTTTTTGTCTTCACGTTCTAATCTATGTATAGCTGCTTTTGCTTCATCAGTAATGCGAATGTTCATGGTATCCCAACCTTTATTTATATTTCCTTTATTATTGCAAAAACAGGAGCAATAGGGAAGGGAGAAGCATTGGAATAAAAAACGAGCAAACATATTTGTTTGCTCGTTTCACTTTATTTCAATTCACATTTATCAAGTGGAATCACTTTCGTTTTCTTCGTAAATTTATATCCTAACCATAGTACTAAGAAGAGTGGTAAACCGATGTAAGAAACGAGTACACCGTTCCAATCGATTGCTTCGCCCATAAATGCGCCGTAGTTTTGTCCTAAAATTACGATGACACAAAGTGCAAATGCAAAGATTGGACCGAACGGGAACCATTTTGCTCTATATGGTAAGTCTTTTAAATCTTTTCCTTGTGCGATATATGCTTTACGGAAGCGATAATGACTAATTGCAATGCCGACCCATGCGATAAAGCCAGACATTCCTGATGCGTTTAATAACCAAATGTATACAACACCGTCACCGAATAAAGAAGCAATGAAAGCGATACTACCGACAATCGATGTTACGATTAATGCGTTAACAGGTACACCGCGGCTATCTAATTTACCAAGAAACTTTGGTGCTTTCCCTTGGCGAGCTAAATCCCAAAGCATACGAGTTGATGCATACATTCCAGAGTTACCAGCAGATAGTACTGCCGTTAAAATAACAGCGTTCATAACAGAAGCAGCAAAGGCAACGCCCGCTTTTTCAAAAATAAGTGTAAATGGACTTACTGTTACATCACTTGCGGCAAGGCTTTCAGTTGTATAAGGAATTAATAAACCGATAACGAGAATCGCAAGGATATAGAATAAAAGAATACGCCAAAAGATTGAACGAATTGCTTTCGGAATGTTACGCTCTGGATCAGCAGTTTCACCAGCAGCTACACCTAATAATTCAGTTCCTTGGAATGAGAACCCAGCAGCCATAAATACACCGATAATTGCCATAATGCCGCCGTTAAATGGTGCATCTGCAACAGTGAAGTTTTTAAAGCCAACAGATTCGCCGCCCATAATTCCAAAAATCATCATGAAGCCGACAATTAAAAAGATAATAATAGTAACTACTTTAATAAGTGCGAACCAATATTCAGATTCACCAAACCCTTTAACAGATAAATAGTTTAAAAGGAAAATAATAGCTAAACATAATCCGCTCCAAATGAGGGAAGGGGTATCTGGGAACCAAAATTTCATAATTAATGTTACAGCAGCGAGTTCAGCAGCAATTGTAATGGCCCAGTTATACCAATAGTTCCATCCAAGTGCAAAGCCAAGTGATGGATCAACAAATTTTGTTGCATACGTGCTAAAAGATCCAGTAACAGGCATGTAAGCTGCAAGTTCAGCTAAGCTTGTCATTAAGAAATACACCATAATTCCAATTGCGGCGTATGCGATTAGTGCACCGCCAGGACCAGCTGAATGGATGACACCACCGCTGGCAAGAAATAGTCCGGTACCGATTGTACCACCGAGAGAAATCATCGTAAGGTGACGAGATTTTAATCCGCGTTTTAATTCACCTTGTCCTTGTGTAGTTTGCGTTTTAGAGGTAGATTGATTTGTTGCGCTATTCATGTTCAACACTCCTTTTCTTGTAGGTTAGGAAGGAGCGGGGGAGAAAAATACAAAAAACCGCCACAGGAATTAGGCGGAACGTTTCACAAATAACCACCCCATCATACCCTTCCGTTAAGATAGCACCCCACGTTTACACGGTAATTTTGTAAACGTGACAGTTCTGTTCCTTTCGGAGACAGCCCCAGCTCATATTTCCAGAGAAGAAATATAAACTTCGGCAACTTTTCCTTTCAAACGGAGTCAGTGACATTCTCTGTGTCTCGTCCGTTTTACTCTTAAAAGTCGCAACCTCTACCTCATCGGATTGATGAGGATTTATATATTGCTAAGATATTTAATATATGGCAATTGTAATGAGTTTCTGAATATATTGCAAGATATTTTGTTAGGAAAAGTCAAAAAATATCGGTTATTGTATAGGAAACGCTTGCAAAACTCCACCCGAACCTACTGTTATGTAACAAAAAATAAAGAAAGAAATTGTTATACAAATGTTTCGCAAAAAATATTGGAAAACCCTTTAAAAATAAAAGAAAATTCTGAAAATATAATTCGACATAACTATTAAAAGAGGATTATTCCTTAAATTCGTTTCAAAGAATAAGTATAAATCTGATAAGTAGAATGAATATTCTTTTTATTTCTGATAAAATTGAGGTATTGTTTAATTGAAAAGGGGAAATCAACATGAAATTAGAAACAGAAAGGCTCTATATAGTGCCGTGTAGAGAAGAGAGTATTCACGTTGCTAACGAGCAAGGATATAATAGTGGTCCACATATTGTAGGGCATGTAGAAAAAGTAAAAAAAGATGAGAATGTATTACCTTGGGGTGCGTGGTATGTCATTCGCAAAGAAGATGACATCGTTCTAGGTGATATTGGGTTTAAAGGGAAACCAAATGAGGAACATACAGTAGAAATTGGTTACGGATTTATTGAGAAATATTGGAATAAAGGGTATGCGACAGAAGCTGTAAGAGAACTAATAAATTGGGCTTTTCAAACAGGAGAGGTAGAAACAATTATTGCAGAGACACTTCTTGAAAATGAGGGATCGATTCGTGTATTAGAGAAATTACATATGAAGAGAACTGGCACTACAGAAACGATGATTAATTGGAAAATAGAAAAATGAAAAATACCGCTCGAAGTATATCGGGCGGTATTTTTATCGTTATGGAAGCATTTGTTTTTGATCATTCGGATATCCGGCTGTCGATGCGTTAGAACGTTTGGAATGATTACGAACAGCAATAAAAATAGAAATAATAACGACAAGACCAACTGCCACGTAAGAAAGTGAAATAATCGTTGGATCCACTTTAAATGTAGTAAGCAATGTACGAATGTTTGTAAAGATAATAAGGCCACCAACTAATACGCCAAGTAAATGAGAAGGAACGATGCGTACTAACCATGCAGCGATTGGTGCCGCAACGATACCACCGAGCATGAGAGAAAATACCCAAACCCAACTTACTTGTTCCCAGCCAAGTGATATGAAGAAACCAATTGTTGCAGCAAGTGAAACAGGAAATTCACTCGTATCTACAGATCCGATAACTTTTCTAGCTTCATTTCCTCTTGCTAAAAGTACAGGTGTCGTAATCGGTCCCCAGCCACCGCCACCAGTTGAATCAACGAATCCAGCGAATAAGCCAAGCGGAACAAGTTGTTTTGCAGACATACGTTTCTTTGAAGTGACAATTTGTTTTTGAATGAGGAATCGTAATAAAATATAAACCCCTAAAGTAAATAAAAATACGGAAATGTACGGTTTAATGACATCGCCAGGTAAATTACTTAAAAAACATGCCCCAATAAATGCACCAACTGCTCCTGGCAATGTAAGCCTGGAAACGGTATATTTATCAACGTTTCCAAATTTGATATGAGATGCACCAGAAGCGGCGGTTGTAACGACTTCAGCTAAATGAACAGAAGCGGAAGCTACAGCCGGTGCGATACCAAACATTAGTAATAGTGAGGTAGATGTTACCCCGTACGCCATTCCAAGTGCTCCATCAATCAATTGAGCGAAAAATCCAATAATAGCAAAGACAATTAATTTCTGCATAAATAATCCCCCTGTAATAATAAATGAAAAAAGCACTTTTCCCGTATGAGAAAAGTGCCTTTGGTTTTTCCAATCAGCAATAATTAAATTTGTTTCATTATAATACATATTAATCGTATAAATCAACTGGGTTTTAAAGTTTTTTGAATTGAATGAAAGAAAAATAAAATATACAATAAAAGGATGGAGAGAAAGGGGAGAAAGACATGTTACGATTTGATCATCTCGTACACGCAGTGAATTGTACACCGAAGGAAGCGGCAAAACAAATGCAGGCGCATGGATTCCATACTGCAATAGGTGGAGAACATACGAACTGGGGTACTTGGAATAGTTTATGTTATTTTGATTTATCGTATATAGAGTTTTTAGCAGTTCAGCATGAAGAAAAAGCGAAAGAAGCAGACAATCCATTAGTACAAGAAACAGTAGTGAAATTACAAGGTGGAGAAGGGATGCTACAAATCGCAATTCGAACAGATGCCATTGAAGAGCTAGCAGTTAAGTTTAGTAAGCACGGTTTACATACGATAGGACCATTTGAAGGAAAACGTATGAGGAAAGATGGCCGCCTTTTAGAATGGAAAATGTTATTTGTAAAGCAAGAGGAAAACGGACCGAAATTCCCCTTCTTTATACAGTGGAATGAAACAGACGAAGAAAGAAGAAACGATTTACGTAACATTGGGACGATCACTGAACATAAAAACAAAGTACAACAAATTGAAACGATTCATTACGCAGTGAAAAATGTTCGAGAAACAGTGCGGAAATGGAAAGCAGTCATGGGGCTAGCTGCAAGCCCAGTCGTGAAAAATGAAGAATGGAATACGGAGTGTCAAAGTGTATCGTTTGGTGACATTCAAGTACAGTTTTGTGAACCGGTTGGAGAAGGTCTAGTGCAAGAATACATAAAGAATCATGGCGAATATCCATTTGCAGTGGAATTTAAAGGAGAAAATAAACGAGAGCATGAAGTGTTAGGTAGTTTGTACATATATTGATAGAGGTGAACGTTGTGAAGGAAATACTTAGAGAGATAGAGAGAAAACTAGAATGGCCTCGTATTGTAAAGTGTACAGCTATTTCAAAAGGTTTTTCACATGAAGAGAAATATAAAATTGAATTAAAGAACGAAGAAACTTATTTTGTAAAAGTATGTGATGCTGTTCATTTTGAACGTAAACAAGAAGAATATACGTATATGAAACAATTAGAGTTATTACATATTCCTACGCCTCAGTTAATTCATTTTATAAAGCTGGAGGATTTAAATAAATGTGTTCAAGTATTTGAATGGGCCCAAGGTGTAAATGGTGAAGAAGGTTTAGGGAAGCTATCGGTGGAAGAACAGTATTATGCAGGAAGAAAAGCAGGGGAAGTATTAAAGAGAATCCACTCAATTGAAAGAGAAAGTGCAAGTAATAAATGGGAAACGGTTCGATGGAATAAATACGAAAGATACGTAGAAGCGTTAGCAAACTATGAAATAGACTTCCTTGATTTGAAGCCAGTATTAAGTTTTGTAGGGGAGCATAAACAATTATTGAAAAATCGCCCAATCACATTTTTACACGATGACTTCCATCCAGCAAATAGTATGATTCATAATAAGGAATTTATCGTTATCGATTTTGGTGGATATGATTTTGGCGATCCAATACACGATTTTTATAACGTAGCGATTTTTACTACAAGAATAAGCAAACCATTTGCGGTTGGACAAGTTCAAGGTTATTGCGGAGGCGAACCATCGCTTCATTTTTGGCAACTGTACTCATTATATGCAGCAATGACATTCCCAGCTGATATCGTATGGACAAACCGAAGTACGCCACATTTAGTTAATGATATGAAAGAGAGATTAAACCGAATTATCGAAGATCATAACAATTTTTCATCCTATATTCCAAAATGGTATCAATCACAACATGAGGATATAATAAACAATAAGTAATGGAGGGATTCATATGGATAAAATAGCGGTAATTTCAGATATTCACGGTAATATTCCAGCATTAGATTCTGTACTGAAAGATATTAAAGTAAGAGGAATCGAGCGCATCATTTGTCTTGGAGATCTAGTCGGGAAAGGTCCTCATTCTAGCGAAGTGATTGAAATCATTCGTAAAGAATGTGAAGGAGTTGTAATGGGGAACTGGGATGATTTCATTACAAAACCGACTGAATTTGAGGCGTTAAAATGGCATCAAAAACAACTGTCGGAAGAACAAAATGACTATTTAAGAAGCTTACCATTTTCAATCGAATTTTTTATGAGCGGCAAACTGATTCGTATGTTCCACGCCTCACCAAGAAGTTTATATGAAAGAATACAACCACATGCCTCAAGAGAAGAGCGTATTAGTATGTTCGAAAACAGTGAGCTCACAGAGAATATAGAAGGAGAAAGAAAACCAGATGTCGTTTGCTACGGTGACGTTCACCAAGCATTCGTTCAAAATTTCAGAGGGAAAACGTTATGTAATGCTGGTAGTGTAGGTAATCCTCTTGAAATTACACAAGCGTCCTATTTAATATTTGAAGGAACTTACGATAAAAAAGAAGCAGCGAGCTTTTCCATTCAACTCGTACGTGTACCGTATGATATTGAATTGGCCATCAGGCTAGCAGAAGAACTCAATATGCCAGAGATTGAAGAATACAAACAAGAGTTACGCACTGCTTTATATCGAGGATTTAAGGGAAAGTAAGCCAATCATAATATATCAACGATTTTTCAAATATATCTATCGTAACTTAAAATATATCAACGATTCGACAAAGGATATCGACTTACCGACAAATAGTGACACAAAATCTCACTCATAATAATATTATGTAAACTGTTTGTGTGGAGGAAATATCATGAACCGAAAACAACGTATGAAAGAAATTGTAGATCATATTTTAAAATTAAACGTAACCCATCCAACAAGGGTTGGAGTAAGTGGTATTACAGCGTCAGGAAAAACAACATTCGCAAACGAATGAGCATAATCCGAAAGAGTGTGCGGATGTTGTTTTTCAGAATAGCAATTTTGACGATCCGTTAGTTATATGTAAAGGAATTTAATATCGTTTATATAGCAAAAAATTTGTGAAAGGGTGATGTTTTGGATGGATAAAAAAGAGAATCCGAACGATTGGCCTGTATGGGCGAATGAGTCAGTAGAGATAGTTAATGCAAATCCTGATTGGCAAGATAAAGGCCGATGTGAAGAGCAGCAATTATATGAACTGCTTGCTCCTCTAGGTATAAGAAAAGTAATACATATAGGAAGTACATCCATACCTGGTTTACCTGCAAAACCTATCATTGATCTAATGGCTGAAATAGACTCATTTGATAGAGTACTAGATATTTCAGCTGCATTGGCCATATATAATTGGCATTATGTAAGCCCAGAATTAGATGAGAGACCTTGGAGAAGGTTCTTTGTGAAAGTTAATAATAATAGGCGTGTAGCTCACTTGCATTTAATGGTTAAAGGAACTGAGCGATGGGAGCAACAACTTTTATTTCGTAACCGCTTACGAGAAAATCCACAATTAGTTTATGAGTATTCAAATCTTAAACAAGATTTAGCTAAAAGATTTAACCAAGATAGAGAAGCATACACAAAAGCTAAAACAGAATTTATTAAACAAGTTCTAAAATGATTAAATTTTTGATTGTAACTATGTGTGAATACAAAAGAAAAAACATCCTTTATTTTATAACTTAAACTTACATGAAATGCATGTAAACAAAGTGAGAGACTGCGATGTTCTAATGTATTTCCTTTTATTTATCAGGATAAATTATATATAATTGAATCAAGTTCATATAAGGATAGGTAATTACAGGGGATAAGACGAAAATATGTTAATAAAGTAAAAAGGGGACAGGAAATATAATGAATGAAGTACTAGAATTAAAAGAAGAACTACTACAAATTAAAAATAATAATTATGCTGTACCAGAAGATGTAGATGCATATCCGTATGCACAGTGGATGCTAGATTATATCGGATCACCAGATGCTGAATTACGCGATGATTTAATTTATAGTACGCTTCATACATGGATTACAAATGATGTGTTTAGACAAAAAGAGTTAAGAGGATTAATGTTACAAGCAATTAGTCCTGATTATTTATTTTATAAAATTGGTGAAAAGGGCACAGACTCTGTTTTTAAACGTGCATTCTCCGTATTAATTCCACCACTTATTTTATCTGTTCATGAAAGAGAACCGTTATTATCCGAAGAACAACTGTACAGTGTAGCAGAACAAGTGCTGGAATATGTATATTTAGAAGAAGATGTAAGAGGCTACGTAGAAGGAAAAGGTTGGGCACACTCTACGGCGCATGCGGCTGATGCACTAGATGCGTTAGCACGTACAATACAAAATCGTGAGTTTTCATATGCAATACTAGCTGCTGTTCGTCAGAAGGTTCGCTTACATGATTACGTATATATACACTTTGAGGATGAGAGATTAGTAACGCCAATTATGTCGTTACGTAACCAAAATCTTTTAACAGAAGAAGAGTGGGGCAACTGGCTACATAGTATAGCAACTGTTGAAGACATCCGACATCCGCAGCATGCTATTTTAGTACAAAATATTAGAACTTTCCTAAGAAGTTTTTATTTCAGAGTTTTAGAGGCAGAAGGTAGTACAGCCTTTACAGATGATATATTGGAGACTTTGAAGGATTTGCGGAGGTATTAAAAAATCACTAGATGCCATTATAAATGAGTACGTAAGAAAAGAATAAGATTAAAAAACCGATTATACATGTAGGCTCTCTACAAAAATAATCGGTTTTTTAGTTGAATTGAAATTTTCGACTTAACTATACATGTGCTTGTATGTAATAAGAAATGTATTAAATATGTAATTGTGGATGTTCTTCATATAAACTATTCATATACTGTTTTAAATTCTTGATAAACAATAAAATATCTTGACTAGCCATTCTAGCATGTTGAAGATGAAAAATATTTCTTTTTCCAATTTCAAATTCATCTGAAGTTAAAGTAATAGGGATATTTTTAAAGACATGCCATGGGAAATATAAGTGTACAAAGGTTTCTCTAAAATATATACCTGATTCACAAATTAATACTCCATCAGATCCTTTCCCCATATTCCCAAGGACAGATGTATCTAAAAAAGCGATGATTTGTTCTTCTTTTGAAACGATAAATCGTGCCTCAATTGATTTTAATTTTTTATCTGAAATATGAGTGTCTACAAATAATCCGTTATCAGGTTCTAATAATTCATTGTATGTTTCAAATAATGAGCAAATTGATTTTATCTCATTAATTTTTATAACTGGATGTATATCATGTTGTTTAGAATTTTGGAATGAATTTGTAAGAGCTATAAGTAATTCTTTAAATAACAGTGGTGGATAATCACTCCCGTTAATATTAAAGCTTTTTTGTGCATCAAAAGATAAGAAACCATCTTTATCAATTTCAATTTGTTGCACTTCAATTAATTGATCCCATTTCAATTTTCCTTTACCTAATAACCAATTTTTCCAGTATAAACCCGAACTCGTAAAGTAAACACCATACTTGCCTGATCCAAATAAATTACAACTTAAAAAAGCAATAATTTGATCATTCGTTGGTATAGAAAAACGTTTTTGGGCAATTGATAAGAAATCTTTAGGGATTCTAGTAACATAAAATCTAGATTGCTGATACTCTAAACAAATATCAGTTAAACGATTAATATCTATATTCATCTTAGCCATTCTCCATTTCAAATTTCGTTTCGACATAATCAATTATAAAGTTGTCAGGAAAATATTAACACTTAAATTTAGCTTAAATTAAGAAGGTAAGGAACTATAAATAGATTTGTATTAGGCTACAAAAAATGACCAGTATTCTTTATTTGGAGTAGTAAAGACTTGTTACGGTAATAAAAAGGTACATAAAACCAACACCTCCCAACCATACTAATGAAATGTGCTGGAGGTGAGTTTTATGGACAAAAAAGACTTTGAAAAAGTTTATAATGATTACTTACATCAAGGAGAAGCGGAAGCTCAATTTGAAGTAGACCATGAAGTCAATTCAGGAGAAGAACAAATTGTTGCCGTTCGTAAAAATGATGATGGGGATTTAATAGCTTTTAAAACAAGTAGCGGGAGAGAGTTAGATTATATGACCGCTCTTAGTGAAGCAAAATCAGGGAAGTTAGCTCATGTGGACGTATTTCATAAGTATGGTAGAGATATTATACGTAGTGAACCGGATGGCATAAAAGAAAATAACTTAGATAATTTACCTTCATTTTAAAAGGGTAAACCCCAAGAAGAGAATGTTCATTCCGATATTCTCTTCTTTTTTATAAAGCTTTCCCTACAAATAGAAGATTCATTTCTAAAGTGCAATCATACTTTTAAAGAGCGCTCTAAATTTCTCTTTATCTTCTGCTGTAAATGGTTTTGGTCCCTTTGTACGCTTACCGCTTTTTCGAACCATTGCACTTAAATACCGAGTTTGTAACAATTGTTCAATGTTTTCATTCGTATACTTATACCCTTTATGGTGTAGAACGATACACCCTTTTGCTAAAGCAAGCGAAGCAAGACCGTAATCTTGTGTTACGATTAAATCTTCTTTTTTTGCTAACTGCATAATCCGGTAATCTGCAGCATCTGCTCCAGAATCAACATAAATTGTTTCTACGCCTGTTGGCTGTTCTGCATTAGAATAATGAGAAAAGCTAGTAACGAGGGTAACAGGGATTTCTACGTTCGTAGCTTCGGAAATAATCACATCTTTTACAGGACAAGCATCTGCATCAACGTAAATTTTCATTTTTATCACTCCTATAACTAGGCTCGTGTTGATAATAATGGTAGATTTTTCTTTTGTCAAACGAGAAAGCTTTATTTAAAGTTATTTTCCACAAACCAAAATAGCCTCACGCAAACGAGAAATACCTTCCTCAATTTGATCAATATTCACTTTTCCATAAGATAAACGAATATAACCATCTTTCGCACCGAAAATACTACCTGGCATAAATGCGATTTCTTGTTTTAAACTTTGCATAATAAGTTGTTTTTCGTTTATCGGTTCTTTTAGTTTTCCCCATATGTATATACCGCCGGTCGGGTTTGAAAAAGAGATTTTGTCGTGAAGTTGCTCATTTAAGGCGCGAACGATAACGTCTCTTTTTTCTGCTAATTGTTTTCGTAACGGTACGATATGAGACTGAAATGGTACAGTTTCGAAAAATTGTTGCATAAGCCACTGTGGGAAAATGCTCATTCCTAATTCCATTTGGTGCCTTGCGTCGGATAACCTTTCTACTACAGACTGCGGAGCGACAAGCCAGCCAACTCGTAAGCCTGGTGCAATCATTTTTGATAAGGAATGTACATAAATGACTGTCCCATTTTCATCTATTGATTTTAAAGTAGGGCAAGGTTGTTTCTTTTCTAGCGTAAGTAGACTGGACGGATCATCTTCCACAATCGCAATTCGTAAGTCTGCGCAAAGTGATAACAATTTTTTTCTACGGTTTGGATGAAGCATTGTTCCCGTAGGATTTTGGAAATTTGGATTTAAAAAAATCATTTTAATACGATGTTTTCTATATAACTCTTGTACATCGTCTGGATTAATACCGTGTTCATCGACAGGTAATGGGAAAATACGAATACCTGCTGATTGGAATAACGGTAAGGAATAACAGTGCGATGGACTTTCGAAAGCGACAGCATCACCGGGATTTAATAAACATTGAACGATAAGGTGAAGTGCTTGCTGTGCGCCAGATGTAATCATAATGGATTGTTCAGTCGCTTCAACTTTTAAATATTCTTTCATATATTTTACGACCGCTTGTCTTAGCGGGAGATAGCCTTGCGGATGATCATAACTTAATGAATGCGTTAACGGTTGTTCTCGTAAAATCGTTTGTAGTTGCTCGTGAGGATAGAGATTACAACCGAGCTCTCCGTTTGCAAAATCTATAATATTTTCATTTTGTTGTACTTCTGCCCGAATATGGCGAAGTAACGGTAAGTTTGGTAAAAAAGTACCACCTTCTACGAAATTTCTCCAATTCGGAGTTAATGTTGGAGAAACGCCCCACATATGTGTACTTACACGTGTACCTTTACCAGTCGTACTTTCTACAATTCCCATAGCACGAAGTTCATTATAAGCAGTTGTTACTGTACTTCGGTTTATATTTAATTGCGTAGCTAATTTCCGTTCGGAAGGGAGGAAGCTACCTGGAGGAAGTTCTCCGAATGTAATACGTTTTTCAATAAAGTCAACAACTTGCTGATAAATAGGGATTTTACTATCGTTATCTAGCTTCCATTCCATACAAACGCCTCCGTATCTCTTATATACATTCAGTATAACAAATTGGCTGGGGAAAAAAACAGCCAA
Organism: Bacillus sp. BB51/4; assembly: GCF_008368845.1. Taxonomy (NCBI): domain Bacteria; kingdom Bacillati; phylum Bacillota; class Bacilli; order Caryophanales; family Bacillaceae; genus Bacillus; species Bacillus sp. BB51/4. The sequence continues at coordinate 17,081 of NZ_QOSC01000018.1, read as the reverse complement.
TTGGACGGTGCTATATCCAGCCAATTTTACTATGCTAAATAGGGAAGGGGAGATTCGGATGAAACGATGGCAAATGGAGTGGCTCCTAGTATCAGTAGCATTAGTATGGGGAGCAAATTATACAATTGGAAAGTATGGCGTGGCATATATGTCATCCATTCAATTTAATAGTTTACGATTTTTAGTAGCATCTCCGGTATTATTACTTATTACATTTATGATGGAACGCTCATTACGTATTGAAAGAAAAGATTGGTTACGATTAATAGCAGTCGGTATCGTTGGTACGGCAATGTATCAAACGATGTTTATGCTATCTGTGAAATATACTTCAGCAACGAAGGCCTCATTATTAATTGCGATGTCACCTATTTTTACAGGGATATTAGCAGTATTACACAAACAAGAACGTTTTTCGATGAAAGTTCAAATTGGTTCAATAGTAGCGTTTATTGGTGCAGCATTCGTTTTATTAACAGGGCATACAGGAGGAGCTACTTACGAGTATGCGTGGCTCGGAAATATAATTGGATTAGTCGCAGCAATTGCTTGGGGATGGTATCCAATTTTAGCACAACCTCTTATTACAAAATACTCTGCAATGAGAGTCACATCATGGTCTACGTTAATTGGAATTGTACCTCTCGTTATATACTGTTTATTTAACGTAAATACATTAACGTGGCCAGTAGATACGCCAAGCTGGGGATCTCTTGCATATTCAATTGTCTTTGCGACCATCTTTGGGTTAGCAATGTGGTATGTCGGTATTAGTCAAATAGGCTCAACGAAAGTAATGGTTTATATGTATCTTGTGCCATTGTTCGCAGTTATTTTTGCAGCAGTAACAATAGGGGAGCAAATCAATATGATGCAACTTGTTGGCGGACTTATTATCTTTGTGGGTCTATATGTTGTAAAAAAAGGCGGAATCAAAAAGCCAGCTCTCAATTTGAAAAAAGTAAGTTAACAGTAAAAATGATCTCTTTCATATAGAAGGAGATCATTTTTTATTTCGTAATAAAAGCGCTTGTTCAACCGCTCATTTTTGATGATCGTGAATGAGAAGCTCTACAGCATGTAAAGGAGACATCCACCTTAGAACATGATCCTCCTCACAGTTTTCAGTTTGTTTCTGCACCATGTTCGCAATGTAGAAGAACCCATCATTTAAATAATATGTATCTTCCTTTTTAGCATAAAAATATCGCATTGCATTACCGATATACTGTTCAATTTCAATTGCCCATCCTAATTCCTCTAGTAATTCACGATGTATACATTCTTCTTTTGTTTCATTACCTTCCATACCGCCACCAGGTAAAAAATAATGGTTTCCTTTTTGGATAGCAGCAATCTTTGAAGAGGAATTAAAAATAATCGCATAACAACTAGGTCTTAATACATATTGTTCAGTAGGCTTTTTATAACCAAAAGTAAGTTTAGACATCATAAAACACCTAATTTCCCTATAAAATACATAAAAGGAATATTAAGGTAAGTGCAGAATTATATAAGTATAATCTTATGAGATTGGAGTGATACCAAAATGATAAATCGAAAATGTTCAAGGTGTAAAGAGATAACAGGTACGTTACACGGTGGTAAAAAAATTAAGGAAGAATTTTTATGTGAAGACTGTTTGCAAAAAGGAATTGCGAGTGGAGAAATCGAATTATCACAAGTGGAAGAAAAACAAACTTCTTATCTTTCTATAAAGATATTAAAAATAATGAGTGTGATTTATTTAATAGGATCTATTTTAATGGCTTTTTCTGCTGGATCTCTTATATATGACCCAGGATTTGGGGAAGTATCAATTTCAGGATCAGGTGCAGTTGGTGTTATTTTTATTATTGGATCCATATTCCAGTCTGTACTTGTATTTTGCGGTATTTGGGTATTCATCCTATTAGTAGAAACAGTCATTAAAATTTATGAAAAAATGAAGTGAGTGAGAGGGAGAAATACATGCGAGTAAGAAACATACAAGGGGAAGATTATGTAAAGATTCATTCTGTTTTAAATAATTGGTGGGGCGGGAGAGACATGGCGGACATGTTGCCAAAATTGTTCTTCGTTCACTTTCAAGAAACGAGTTTTATCATTGAAGAAGAGGGAGAAACGTTAGGTTTTTTATGCGGATTCTTTTCCCAAACGCATAAAGATGAAGCATACGTTCATTTTATCGGTGTAAATCCTAAGTATAGAAGAAGAGGAATCGCATCGACATTGTATTCTTATTTCTTTGATGTTGCTCGTGCAAATAACCGTAAAGTTGTAAAAGCAATCACATCACCAGTTAATAAAAAATCGATACAGTTTCATAAGGAGATTGGTTTTCGAATTGAGGCTGGGGATGATGAGATAGAGGGTGTATCGGTACATACAAATTATGATGGAAACGGCGGGAGTAGAGTTTTGTTTTTGAAACATGTGTAACAGTAGGCTAGCATAAAGTTAGCCTTTTTGTTGTGAGGGGTTAGAAGTATGGAGAGTAAACAAAGTAGAAATGAATATTTACGACGCATTTATAAAGTGCAAGATTATATAGAATCGCATATAAATAATTCACTTTCAATTGAAGAGCTAGCCGATGTAGCAGGATTTTCAAAGTTTCATTTTCATAGAATTTTTAAAGGAATAGTAGACGAGCCGTTATCTCGGTATGTGAATCGCTTGAAGTTAGAAAGGGCAACACATCTACTTACATATCGCACAGACATGACGATTACACATATTGCGTATCACTTCGGTTTCACAGATTCAGCAGTTTTCTCTCGGACATTTAAAAATTATTACGGCGTAAGTCCATCTCAATATCGAAACGACAATAGCAAGAATTGCAAAGACGTAAGGGGAATTCCTCAATACAATGAATATAAGAAGGTTCGAGGTAATGTTGAAATTGTAACAGCGGATGATATAAACGTCGCATACATAAGACATATTGGTACATATGAGGAGTTAACTATAGCTTTTCCAGAAATGATAGAGAAATTATTTTATTACGCAGCTAAGCAAAACTATCATGTATTTGAGGATACGAAAGTATTAACCATTTACCACGATCATCATGAATTTACTGAGGACTATCATTTAAGAACAAGTTTATGTATAACAATTCCGGATGCGTCCGCAGTAAAAACGAGTGATATTGGAATAATGGTAATACCTTCTGGAAAGTATGCAGTAGGGCATTTTGAAATATTTCAGGATGAATATAAAGGAGCATGGGATTTCTTATACGGTGAGTGGCTTCCAAATAGCGGATATAAGCCGAGGGACTCATATCCTTTTGAAGTATATAGAAATGATCCAAAGCAGCATCCCGAAGATAAACATATAGTTGATATATATGTACCTATCGAACCTTTTTAATCATAGGTTAAAGGGGAAAGAATAATGAAAACTGCTGAAAAGTTAGATCAGATTATACAAGAAGAATATGAAAATATGAATGGTATGTTAGTAGTGCGGAAAGGTAATGTTATTTTTGAAAAATATTATAACGGTCACGGTTCAGATGATGCATTTCATATAGCGTCAGTCACAAAAACGATTACTTCTGCGTTAATTGGACTATGTGTAGATAAAGGGTATATAAAAAGCGTTGATCAAAGAGTAATAGAATTTTTCCCGGAATATAACGTTAATTCACCTGAAATAACAGTACGACATCTTCTTACGATGACAGCTCCACATCCATTCGTAGACTGGCAGGAACCGTTAGAAGAACTATGTACACAACAAGATTGGATACAGTATACGTTAAATAGGATAGGAAACGGCGGAGAAATTGGATCTTTTAAATATTCATCTGCAGGAGCTCATATACTATCAGCGATTATAACGAACGCAACAGGAAAAAATGCGCGTGAATTTGCGAATGAATACTTATTTCAGCCACTCGGCATGAGAGAAATTCCAAACTATAAAATGAAAGCATTTGGATTTGATGACTTATTTGGAAAAGATGTGAAAGGATGGGTTCACGATCCAAATGGTATTTCGACGGGCGGATGGGGACTAACGTTAACGGTTAGGGATATGGCTAAGTTTGGACAGATGTATTTGAATGAAGGTATTCATAATGGAAAACAAATACTATCAAAATCATGGATAAAAGAATCGACAGAAATGAACCAAAATCAATATGGTTATTTATGGTGGTTACGAGAAGAAGATGGAATCTTTTCATACTGTGCTATGGGTGATGGTGGGAATATGATTTGCTGCGTACCAGAGAAGGAACTGGTGGTAGTGATTGCTACTGAGGTTATACGAAATGCAGAGGATAGATGGGAGTTAATTAAAGAGTGCATACTTCCTTATTTAAAAGATTAATATGGTTATTTTTATAAAAATAAGAATAAAAGGTTTAGTTAAACTTGTTTTGTTCTCTACGATAGAAAAAAGTGTTGTATTAACCAAGTTGTGCAACTAAGATTATAAAACTTCAACACCTATACGATTATTGAATAGGTGTTGAAGTACTTTATAATTTGTTTAGGTACTTTTAACTATTTTTTAACTTTTCGATGTATTAGATACATCATGCCAAACACAATTACCAGCAAGATAAATTTAATTAATTCCATTAGGCTAATATCCCATTTTGTTTCTACTCCATCTGTTAAATAAAATACATTAAACATACCATGTAAAATTGCGGGTGATATTACAGAACCACCATATTCTCTCGTGTACGTCAAAATTAAAGACAATATAAATAATAAAGAGAGATAACTTAATATTCCTACAAACTGAAACTCATAATTTTTATAAAAGATAGCTACTGGTAAATGCCATGAAGACCAAAGCAAAGCTATAATAATAGCTGTTTGCATAAATGAATATTTTTTTCGTAAATAGAAATGAAAATTCCCTCGCCATATAATCTCTTCTAATAATGCAGATAAAGATCCAATTGTAAGACCAACGAACAAGAGAAATCCTAATTCATTCCAATGATGATATAAGAACTTTATATCATAAATATAAAAATAAAAATGGAGACATAGCCCTAGAAGTAGTGGAAATAATATGGAGAAAATTAGTGTTTTTATTATTGGGCGTGAAATTCCAAATGTATGAACTATTTTTTGTTTCTTATATAATGTTTGATATGAAATAACCGCTAAAAGCGGAACAACCATTGTAAACCCCAAATAATTACGACCATTTTCTATGTTCAGCAAGATGATATATACAAGTGATGTAAGAAAATAAATACATAATGTTGAATGATAAACTATGTGTTTATTAATATTTTTCACCTGCCTAAGTATGTATAAGTGGTTAATCGAATATCCGATATTTTAATTATATATGAAATGGAAATCGACAGAATGAATATTTCCATATTATTGTTTTTAAGATAGAAAAATTGTCGGAATTGCATATATTGAACTTGTAGAAAAAATTAAATTATCCCCCGTAACTTTTCACAACAAAAAATCGTTAAACAAAAGAATAGATTTTTTATCACGAATGGGGGAGAACCATGAAAATTCTAATACTAGGCGGTACACGATTTTTAGGAAGAGCATTTGTAGAAGAAGTTTTGAACAGGGGGCACGAGGTTACAGTATTTAATCGTGGAACAAACAAAGAGATTTTCCCTGAAGTGGAACATTTAATCGGTGACAGAAATGGTAATGTATTAAGCTTAGAGAATCGAAAGTGGGATGTTGTCATAGACACGTGTGGCTTTTCTCCGCATCATATTCGGAATGTTGGAGAAGTATTAAAAAATCATATAAAGCATTATATATTCATCTCAAGTCTTTCCGTATATAAAGACTGGATTCCACATGACATAAAAGAAGACTATATATTACAACCTGAACCGACGGAAGAGCAAATAAAGGCTGTAGAGAATGGTGAAGTTTCTCCTTATGAGCATTATGGTGCGCTGAAAGTATTATGTGAAAAAGAAGCAGAGAAGTATTGGCCGGGGCGTGTTTTACATGTAAGAGCAGGACTTCTTTCAGGAATGTTTGATTATACAGATCGACTAACATACTGGATTCAGCGTGTTGCAAAAGGAGGTAAAGTGTTAGTTCCAGGAAGAAAAGACCGTCCAGTGCAGATGGTTGATATAAAAGATGTCGCGTGCTTTGGACTCAACATGGCAGAAAATAATAAAGCAGGTACATTCAATATAACAGGTCCGAATGATAAATTGACGATGGAAGAGCTATTAAATACGTGTAAAAAGGTTACGAATAGCGATGCTGAATTTGTTTGGGTAGACGAATCGTTTATGAGTGAACATAATGTGCAGCCTTGGACAGAAATGCCTTTGTGGATTCCCGAAACTTTCCCATTAGAAGGTGAAACGAAGCCGTGGAAAGGTGGATTTTCTATTAGTGTCGAGAGTGCCGTTAAAGTAGGGCTTACTTTTAGAAGTTTAGAAGATACAGTTACAGACGTGTATAAGTGGATGAAGAGTGTGGAGAAATGGGAATTAAAAGCAGGGATTTCAGGGAAAAGGGAGAAGGAATTGTTAGAAAAGTGGTATCAATAAATTAGATGAGTCCTTTGAATATACTTGATTGCACATAAGGAGGAGAAAAGGTGATGTGGAAAAACATCCATTCACAGTATCTCATCAAACTTAAGCTTGAAAAATCCGGCTACGAAGGAGGAACTTACTGATATACAACAATGTTTACATTTGGAGTTACCGAATGATTTATATCAATTATTACAGGAAACAAACGGTATAGCTGGTGAATACGGAGACTTTATTTGGGATGCTTCAAAAATTAATACTGAAAATATGAATATGAGAAATATAGTTGATTTCAAGGATTTATATATGCCTTTTGACTGTTTATTATTTTTTGCTGATGGCGGAAATGGTGATTTGTTTGGCTATTCCATTTTGAATGGGATAGTGCAAAGCGATGATATATACGTATGGAACCATGAAAATGATAGTAGAACGTGGATTGCTCCTTCGTTAGAAATTTTTATGGAGTGGTGGGAGAGCGGAAAGATAACAATTTAAACATAGTATTAAGAAAAAACGCCTTGTTACTAAAGAAACAAGGTGTTTTTCGTATGTAAATTTATAACTCAATTGGTTCTTCCCCGTACATTTCCCACAGCTTAGAAAACATATTTTTCAGTCCTTCTTCGTCATCCTCATCCTAGTCTAACTTGATATCAACTTCCTCAAATTTTTCTTCTATTTCAAACTCTTTCTCTTTCACACTATCAGTTGTGCCAATTTTTCTGTAAAACACAACGAAGTCTTTATCGTGTATTAGCTAGTAGCAAGACCTCCACCTCAAAATCCGGCTAATACAAGGGAGGCCCGTATAAATAAGTTGTATTAATTACATTATTAGATTGTGTTTGTAACTATATTTTGGAAATTTTCTGTTGATTTGAAATGTGCGATAGTATATATTGTATATAAAGTATATATACAATATTTTTCAAAAGAGGTATTTGCATGCAAATCATTATTAAGAACACTTCAAAGGAACCCATTTACGAACAAATTGGACTCCAAATAAAAAAACTTATTTTACTAGGTGATTTAAAGCAAGGAGATGCTCTTCCTTCAATGCGTCAGTTAGCAAAAGATTTAAGAGTAAGTATTATTACAACGAAAAGAGCATATGAAGAACTGGAAAAAGATGGTTTTATTAATTCGATTGTCGGAAGAGGGTCCTTTGTAGCAGAACAAAACATTGAAACTATGAAAGAAGAAAAATTAAAAACAGTTGAAGAAAAGTTATGTGAAGCGATTCAAAATGCTAAGCAAATGGATGTTTCTTTAAATGAGCTAAAAGAAATGCTTACAATTTTATACGAGGAGGAAAACTCTTGGAAAACGTAATAGAACTTCAAAATGTCAGTAAATCTTTTAAAGGGTTTCAAATAAACAATTTTTCGATGGAAGTAAAAAAAGGATTTGTTACGGGTTTTATTGGAGGAAATGGATCAGGTAAATCTACAACGATTAAAATGATTATGAATCTAATAAACCCGGATAGTGGAAACGTCTCCTTATTTGGCATGAACTATTCGACTGATGCGAAACGAATTAAAGAAAGAATTGGCTTCGTTTATGACGATAATGTGTTTTATGATGAACTCACATTAAAGGAAATTACTAAAATTATTGCGCCTGCTTATAAAAAATGGGATTTTAACCAATTTACATATTATAAAGATCTGTTCGAATTACCATTAAATAAAAAAATGAAAACATTCTCCAAAGGAATGAAAATGAAAGCCTCTCTCGCAATTGCCCTTTCACATCATGCTGAACTAATTATTATGGATGAACCTACATCTGGACTTGATCCTGTATTCAGAAGAGAATTATTGGATGTTCTACAAAATATTATGCAGGATGGAGAGAAAACTATCTTTTTCTCATCACATATTACAACGGATTTAGACCGCATTGCCGATTATATTACATTAATTCAAAATGGAAAGCATATTTTCACAAAAGATATTTATGCCATTGCAGAGGATTATGTTTTAGTCAAAGGACCACTAGATTTGTTAAAGTTTGATACTGAGCGTGAATTTATTTCTGTACGTAAGGCAAATACAGGTTTCGAGGGATTGATTGAAAATGCACATTCTATCGAAAACTTATTTGATAAGGATGTGGTGATTGAAAAACCAAGTTTAGAGGATATTATGTATTTCATGAAAAAGGGGGATTCAAGATGCTTAACTTAATTAAAAAGGATTTGATTTTACAAAAAACTTTCTTGCCTGCTTATCTCTTATTTCTAGTTACCTATTTGTGGGCCGGCATGGATGTAGCATATGTCATAATCATTTGTAGTGCCGTTTTTGTAATTAACACATATCAATCTGATGATAAAGATAATGCTAATATTTTAGTAAACTCATTACCGTATACTAGGAAGGAAATTATAAGTTCAAAATACGTTGGAACCTTACTTTTTACAATAGTAATCATCCCATTTTGTTTAGTTGGAAAATATTTTATTTTAGACAGCATGGAATTTCAACTTTCCTTAGAAAGTTACATACTAGGTTTCTTGGCAGTCATGCTGATAACAGCATTTTACATCCCATTTTTTGTTGCATTTAAAGTGAAAACACTTGTACCAGTTTTTATATTTTTATCTATTGGAGTTATATATTTAATGCGAAATACTCCATATTTATTAAATAAATATGCTAATGGCGTACTGACCTTTTTAAAAGAGATTTCAGATTTGAAATTATTTCTTTTATTTGCTGTCATAGCAGTGGGGTGCTATGGGGTTTCATGGATATTATCTATTCGTATCTATCAGAACAAGGCTCTTTAATAGCAAGTTCTAAAAGGAGGATGGTTTAAATGACATCAAAAAAAGAGTGTCCTAGTCGAATACGAAATCGGCTGAAAACTATTGGAGCATTTTTCGTTATGCAACTAATTTTTATCATCCTTGATATGAATTCGTGGATACCGAACTTCAAGGAAGGAGGAGTTGGGGATCGTCTCGTTAATTCAGAGTTCTTTACGGAATGGTTCGCTCCTTATAAAACAAAGCAATTTAATGTACTAACGGCAGTTATGGCTATTTTATTATTCCTAAATGTAGTAACAAGTGCAATAAAAGACGCTTTTTCTAGAAAAAGAATTAATTAGCACATAAGTTGACCTTGCGTCTTTTTAATAATGTCTTAACTATATTGAAAAACAACAGGAAAAAGATAAAAACTCCACTTATTGATGTTTCACTTTATCTTTTACAATGATTTCTTGAAAATCATTTGATTTTTCAGTTTTGTATATTGATAGAGATGCATTCGTCCCCCATAATGCTTCCAAAGTGTGCGCAGTAATTGTGACATATGTATTTATACTTGTGATGACAAATGATGTGTATTGTTTTTGGAAAGTTCGAAAATTATTGAACGAACTAGAGAAATTTAGTAATCTTATTTGTACAGCACATACATATTAGTTTTGTAATGGTTCGATATTTAAAAAATATGTAAGGGGGAATGGGTGTGGATCTTACGTTTAAAGTTGAGGAAACATGTTTTAATTACCGAGTCGGAGCAATTTGTAAACATGATAATAAAATCCTTATTTTGCAAGGGGACGGTGAAGATTTTTGGTACGTACCGGGCGGACGAGTGAAAATGCTAGAAAATAGTGAAGATGCGTTAAAACGGGAGCTGGCAGAAGAACTAGACGTACCTATTAAAGTGAAGAGATTAATATGGTCAGTAGAAAATTTCTTTATACTTTCTGAGCGAAAGTTTCATGAGATTAGTTTTTATTATGAAGTAGAGCTACATGAGTTACCTGCAAATGGAGCGAATCAATATATTTTGGAAGAAGAGGGTAGATCGTATTTGTTTAAGTGGGTGCCGGTAGAAGATTTAGAGGTATATAATTTACAGCCTGCGTTTATGAAAGAAAAAGTAAAGGATATAGCAGTTCATACAGAACATATTGTTTTGCAAAAATAAACGTATTCGGAGGGGAAAAGGGTGAAGGGGACTAAAAAAGAGATACATATAAATGACAAAGTAATTCATTACACACATATCGAAAAAGGTTCTAGTAGGGTTTGCTTTATGTTTTCAGGTTCAGGATATAATTATGATAAGCCGTTATTCTATTATGCAACGATGTTAATGCTAGAAAACAAAATTGATGTTGTACATATTCACTATTCCTACGACAAACAAGTAATGAATAAACCAATAGAAGAACTAACGAAAGTAATGATGGATGATATTAATCCTGTAATGAAGGAAGTATTAAAAGGTGAGCAATACAATCATACGATGTTTTTAGGGAAGTCACTCGGAACAATACCGATTGCAAATGATGTAATGAAGAGAGAAGAGTTTTTACAGTCAAAAATGATACTACTTACACCTTTACTAACTTTTGAATCTATTTTTGATTCTATTTTACATAGTAGTCACGAAGGGCTTTTAGTAATTGGGGATAACGATCACCATTATAATGCAAATCAAATGGATCAGTTATATAAAACAAATTTAACGATTGATGTTGTTAAAAACGCAAATCATTCTGTAAATGTTGGGGAATTTGAAACAGAGAATTCAATTGAAGCGATAGCGAAAATAATAGAGAAACTTAAAGAAGTTGTTAGGGAAAACTAACTTATCAATACATGCAAAAAGAGGTGCGAATTGCACCTCTTTGACTTTAATAAGCCTTCAACACATGAAGCAAATAATCCTTCCGATTCAATGGATTATAATCAACACGTTTTCGAGTAGGGAAGGGAGGTTTCAGCTTTGTGAAACCAGCTGGCTTCGTTGTAAATATACCTTCTCCTTCTGTAAAGGAATGGAGCATTCTTTTAAAATTCTCTGTTTTTGCAACAGGTAACGCTCCTGTTAATTGGTAAGAATCATTATATAATATAGGCTCTGCAAAAGTTGCTGGAACGGCAGCGAGCTTATACATTGCAGTACTAATTGCGTGCTCCGGTACAGTTAATTCAAACTCATTTACTGGTTCATATACATATGTTTCAGCTTGCTTTAAAGCATCCATTAATACGATCGGTGTTAAATTTCTAAAGTCACTCGCTGTTGTAACAGGACTAGCATAACCAGTATGTGTAAGTGTGACGGAAATATCCGTAACTTCCCATCCGTATAAACCTTGTTTTAACGTTTGGAATACTGTATCTTCAATTGCTTTATGAAATGCTAAAGGCAATGAACCAAGCTCAACACCTAATTTATACGTTATGCCAGAGTTAAGTTCACCACGTTCAATTTTAAAACCAATTGTTGCGTAAAATGGATTCGCTTTTTCACCCATTACTTCCATGCTATTACCTACGCCAATTGGTTTCTCAATGCATACAACTCGCGTATTTGAAAAAGTAACCTGCAAATTATATTTCTCATACAGTGTTGTTTCAATGACTTCTTTTTGCACCTCACCGAAAAGGCGAATGTATAGTTCATTATGAACATTGTCTTTCCACACTTTAATGAGTGGATCTTCTTCACATAGTTCCATAAGAGCAGCGTACAAATCATGAATTCGTTCCGTAGGCACCGTATCAATAGTAGCTTCCATTTGTGGTTCGGCAAAGTGAATATCCTTTATATAATCAGTTCGTTCACCGATAATATCACCAATTTTTATATCACTTAGTCCCCACACTTTACAAAATTCACCGCTTGGAACGGTAGAAGTTTGTAAAGCATCTCCATTATGAAATATGCACATTTTTTTAATCTTTTCCTTATGTGGTAGAGATTCATTGCGCTGTATATCCACATATTTTCTAACTTGTAAGCTACCTGAAAAAACTCTTACATAAGCAATCTTTTCTCCAGAATATTCACGGTCAATTTTAAAAACTACACCGGACAATTTTTCATCTTGAGATGAAGAATTAGCTGGAAGTAAGGCTGAAATATTTTCGAGCAGTTCAGTTACGCCCATGCCTGTCATTGCTGAACCGAAAAAGACTGGATACACATTTGCTTGCGCTATTTGTTTAATGAGTTCTTCTTTTAATAGAGTGTCCGGTACAATTTCGTTATTTACGTATGACTCAAGTAATGATTCATTATATGGTGCTAACAGTTCCATACAATCGTCATATGATTTGTACTCAATGATCCGGGTTTCTTTCGTTCCTTCGTATAGGGCAGAGTAGAAAGGGAATGCTTCATTTGAAAGAATTTCTTTTATTTGTTTCATAACTTTTTCAGTATTTGCACCGCTACGATCAATTTTATTTACGAATAATATTGTTGGGATATTTAGTTTCTGTAATGTTCGCATTAAAATTTTTGTTTGTGCTTGCACACCTTCAACGGCAGAAATAACTAAAATTGCACCGTCTAAAACGCGGAATGATCGCTCCACTTCAGCGATAAAATCAGCGTGTCCAGGTGTATCAATGACATTTACTTTTATATCATCAATAAAAAAAGAAACGACAGATGCTTTAATCGTAATTCCGCGCTGTCTTTCTAATTCCATTGAGTCAGTTTGCGTATTGCCACTATCTACTCGGCCAATTTCTTTAATCACATTCGTTTCATAAAGAATACGCTCAGTCAAACTCGTCTTGCCAGCGTCTACGTGCGCGACAATCCCTATATTTATTGTTGTCATATGTGAATATCCTCATTTCATTTTCCATTTTTATTTCCTCATTTCTATTTGTGTATTGCCGCATTACAATCACTCTCCAGTCATTTAAATTAGTACTATTATAGTGCAATTAACATTTTTTGTAACGCGACAAAGCGCCTTAATTTGGAAAAATATAAATGAAAACAAAATGCTTGCATTCTAAATCGATATAGATTATATTAATTGACATATCAACTATTGATACATCAAATGTTTTTATTTTGATTGTGAAGGAGGGTTAATTTGACAAGTTCATGCTCAAAAGAAGCGATTATTTTATATAAATTACACTTTCTAAATAAAGAAGTAAGTTCGAAGTTTGAAGGGTGTACGGGTATGAGCCAGTCTCGATTAGAGCTTATACTTCAGTTATATGAAGTAGGTGAAATTAGTCAAAAAGCACTTCAGCAAGAAGTGAATATTGATAATGCTGCGATAACGAGGCATTTAAAGCAGCTTGAGGCAAATGAAATGATAGTAAGGCGTAAAAATCCAGATGATAACAGAATTACGTTAGTTTCTCTTACAGAAGAGGGACGAAATAAAATTCAAGCGTTTCAAGAGGAAAAAGAACGTTTTGCAGCATCTGCATTTAAAGGATTAAGTGAGGAAGAACGCGATAATCTTTTAAATATGTTAAATCACATTCAAGAAAATATAAAAGAATTATAAAAAAGGGAGAATACAACTATGACTAACTCAGTAAAAACAAATGATTTTAACGAAATTTTAACAGGACGTCGTTCAATTCGTAAGTACGACCCAACAGTAAAAATTAGCAAAGAAGAAATGACAGAAATTCTTACAGAAGCAACACTTGCACCATCTTCAGTAAACATGCAACCATGGAGATTCTTAGTAATTGAAAGTGACGAAGCCAAAGCAACACTTGCGCCACTTGCGAAATTCAATCAATCTCAAGTAGAAACATCTTCAGCAATGATCGCTGTGTTTGGTGACTTAAACAACTTTGATAACGCAGAAGAAATTTACGGTACAGCAGTAGAGCGCGGTTTAATGCCAGCAGAAGTAAAAGAAGATCAAATGAAAAAACTTTCTGGTTACTTTTCAATGGTTACACCAGAAGTAATGAAAGATACAGTACTAATTGACGGTGGTCTTGTAGCAATGCAATTTATGCTAGCAGCTCGTGCTCACGGTTATGACACTTGTCCAATTGGCGGATTTGAAAAAGACCAAATCGCAGAAGCTTTCGGATTAGATAAAGAACGTCACGTACCAGTAATGTTAATTTCAATCGGAAAAGCTGCTGACAGTGGTTACCAATCAGTACGTCTTCCAGTTGAAAAAGTTGCAGAGTGGATATAATTTTATAAAAGAACTTCAATAAGTGAAAGATGAGAGGGGAAGCACCATGATTATAATTCACGCAATATTTCAAGTAGATCCAGCAAAACAACAATCATTTTTAGAAGAAATTCAGCCACTCATTCACGGTTCAAGAGAAGAAAGTGGAAATGTATCTTATGACTTATATAAAGATACAGAAAAAGAAAGTGTTTATACGATGGTAGAAGTATGGAAAGATGAAGCGGCAGTTGCGAGTCATAATACGAGTGAACACTTCACATCTTTCGTTAGTAAAGCAACACAATTTTTAACTGCTCCGCTTGATATAAAAGCTTATAATGGAGAGTTAGTGAAATAATAAGGTAGAAAAAGATGACTTTAGCGTATAGCTGAGGTCATCTTTTTTGTATAAGTAGAACCTACTTCCGACACAGTTATGTTGAAAGATAAGTGTTATTCTTACCTTTAGTAACGGTGATTAATTATGTGTTAAATTCGAACATTCGGTTTATTAGAATATTTTTCCGTGGTATAATTCCCTTGTAAATAAATGGTAGAGAGGAGTAAGTGATGGGAGAATTTCAGAGTAAGTTGCATACGGCAACGCAACTTGCAACGAAAATGAGAAATGCTTCAGATAGAATGCAAAGTGCCACTAGTCGCTCTATAAATAAGGCAACGCGTACGACACTATCTGTGAACTTTAAAGCACAAGAAGCAAATCAGCAAAATTTACAGATCACGAAACAATTTTGCGCTGCTTTTCAACAAACGATTGATAATATCCATTCCGTTTTTAATCGGTGTGGCGAAGTTTGGATTCGATTTTCTATTTGGTGATCTTTTCACACTCTTTGACCCAGAAGCTACCTATGGTGAAAAACTCCTAGCAGTTGGGATGATGACTCCATATGGGAAAGGTGTAAAAATAGTTGATAAACTTCATGATTTAAAAAAGGTTGGAGATGTGAAGAAAGCAACGTCTGGGAGTGCGGGGGTTGCTAAGGGTACGGGTGATACTAGATTTACTTATAAGAATAATCCTATGGATAATCCAAAGGCGGCAAAAGATATACATGAAAATCCCGATGCAGTTTATGGGTTTTCTCCAAATCCAAAATCGGAGAGTATAGGTGGATTTGCTGATGCACTAGACTGGACAAATCCAGAACAAGTGGCTCAGGCAACTGTAAGAAGGCAGAGTTATCATGATAAAAATGATAATATTATAGAACTAGTTAATAAAATGAAGAATGAGGGAAATTCAATTGAAGAAATTGCAAGAGCGGTAAATAATCAAAGAAATCAGAATCGATTAAATGATTATATAGATGATCCAAAAGGGCTAGAGCGTGTAATGGCTAGAAATGAGGTTAAATATGGTAATCCACATGGTCCAACGGCAGATTCTTCATTTAATAAGTATGGTTCATGGGAAAAAGTGATCGAAAAGTCAATGAGTGCAAACCCAGGAATGGATGCATGTTGTGGTTTATATGATAAATATTATCATTTATATAGAATCGGGAGTAAGTAATAATTTATTGTATGGTTAAAAATGATAATCTAGTAATTTATACTACTTGGGAAGGTGTGCAAGAATGAATGACACTAAAATAAATATTATTTATGAAGACTTTGATAAAGATAACATAATTATTTTTTTTGAAAAAAAAGGAAGAAACATGTGCCTTACTTTTGGATTATATGAGTTTGAAAATGAGATGGAGTATTGGGATATGCCAACTAAATTTAAAAAATATAATGGAAAAATGGGATTTATTTTTGATAAAAATATTAATAGAATTGATTTAGAAATGGAAGTAGCTCGATTTATAAAACATAATGATTTAAATAAACTAGATTTTTAATGTGTTTTCAGGAGAAAATAAGGTAACTATTCAGCTGCCAAATTGATTTAGTTATTTAATATTTTTATTTATATCCGAAAATAATTATACAAATCGGGATGTCTGTTTGATGAAGCGTAATAGATATGATGTTTTATTTTAGGTAAAAGAGAATCTGAAATTACAATTTATAGTGATTAGTTGATAAATATAAATACCTAGAATGGGTATAAAACCAACGAACTCGTACAAACTCGTAAGGTTTAACGTAGTAATTGTCATAACATAAAAAAGGTATCATGACAACTACTACAAAACTTGCAAATTTATGCTACTTAAAAACATATGAACTTAAAGCGCTTGATTGTCTACGAAAGACAACAAGCGCTTTTTTATTAGATAGGCATGTTATAAATGTTTAAAAATTATTTTTATGAATTAAGATTAACAGAAATTACTAGTATTATATAATTGAAAATACATTAGCAAAAGGTGTGGACTCTGTATCCCCATTCGTTAAAGGTGTAGAAATACTGCCAGATGGAAGTGTCGCTAGAACTGGAACGAACTATAGCGGGAAATTTATCTTGGTAGGCAGAAGGAAATGGTAAATTCATATATTCAATCAAAGAAAAATTTTCCGCAATATTATAAACATGATGTTTACCCTTCAAGTGGGGGGATACTTCCATGGGCATACACTGATAATGGTGATGAATTGTACTGGTTAACAGATGGAAAACCTGGTGAATGGAAAATTGTGA
>NZ_QOSC01000017.1:0-308675 GCF_008368845.1 Bacillus sp. BB51/4 | reverse complement strand
GCCAAACTGTTTTATTTTTTTGTATAAGTACGACTATACCATGGGACAGGTTCACTTAATTTTTTTTCTTGTTTCAGTGCTTCAGGACCAATATAATCTTGAAGTGTTTTTTTTGCTACTGTTAAAGATAAGGTTGTTTTCGGATTTCGATAGGAGGATTCAAGATGACCAAGATGTGGTAGGATTCGAAAATCTTCTTTGGTAGGAGGAATATGGAAAAAATAATCATCTAAACGTATAAGAACATCAGATTGTTGTTGGCTAAAACGTGGATTTCTAGAAAAATGTAATCCTTCTTTAATAGCTTTTTTTTCAGCAATTAAGCGTTCTAAAGCCGTCTTTTTTAACCAGTATAAATACTTCGGATTAGTTGCAGCTTTAGCATGACGATTCACAACGAAAATAGATTGAGCTAGTCGATTAATAGAATGTTGGTTTTGTAATTGAGATTGTGGTTGTGAAGGTTTCATATTGAATCTCCTTTCAATTTTTCATTATTATAACATAAATAAAAGAGGTTTTTATTATATGCAAAAAGTGATTGTATATATTTTCAATATTAAAGCAATATTGTTACAAAAAACAACTATTTTGTATAATAGTAATAGAATGTGCTTTAGAAATTTGATAATGAAAGAGTGAGAAGTTTGAAAGAAATATTAAAACAGCAATATGCCATTATAGATATTGGATCTAATACAATGCGTTTAGTTATTTATGAAAAGCAAAACGGAGGTTTTTATAAGGAGATTGAAAATACGAAAGTGGTTGCTCGGTTAAGGAATTACTTAATTGATGGTGTGTTGATTGAAGAAGGAATAGAGGTATTGTTACAAACATTATTTCAATTTCAAGAAAGTACGCGATTCCACCAGTTGCATCATGTACTTTGTGTTGCAACAGCAACAATTAGACAGGCTGAGAATCAAGAGGCAATTAAAAAACTGGTTGAAGGACAAACAGACTTTACTCTTAGAGTCTTATCAGAATATGAGGAAGCACGTTACGGCTATTTAGCAGTTATGAATTCAACTTCGTTCTCTGAAGGAATTACAGTAGATATTGGTGGAGGAAGTACAGAAGTTACATACTTTCGAAATAGAGAGATTCTAGAGTACCATAGCTTTCCTTTTGGAGCACTTTCTTTAAAGCAACAATTTATTAAAGAGGATATACCTACTGAAGACGAGTTGGAAAAGATTCAAACGTACTTAGAATATCAATTTCAAACATTACCATGGTTAATTGATAAGAAATTGCCTCTTATTGCAATTGGTGGTAGTGCGAGGAACTTAGTGAAAATCCATCAAAATTTAATTTGTTATCCTATAGCAGGGGTACATTTATATAAAATGAAAGAAGAAGATATTAAAAATGTGAAAGAAGAATTGGAAGCATTGTCGTTCATAGAACTTCAAAAATTGGAAGGATTGGCAAAAGATCGAGCAGATACAATTATTCCAGCAGTCGAAGTTTTTCATATGCTTGTTAATGTTATAGAGGCACCAGCATTTGTGTTAAGTAGAAAAGGGTTACGAGAAGGTGTTTTCTATGAAGAGTTGACAAAAGATTTGGGGATTTCATATTATCCGAACGTAGTCGAAGAAAGTTTGTATTTATTATCACATGAATATGAAATGGATATGGAATTTGTAATGCAGCTTATTAAACATGGAAGACTCATTTGTCAACAACTTGAAGAAACAGGGCTGATTTCTATGTCAGTAAAAGAATGGGAAGTATTCCATCAAGCAGCGAAAGTATTTAATATAGGTAAATATATAGACGAAGAAGCGAGCCGCTTACATACGTTTTATTTATTAGCGAATAAAACAATTGATGGGATGATGCATAAAGAGCGAGTTAGATTAGCGCTTATTGCGTCTTATAAATCAAAAATGTTATTCAAACAACATTTATCCCCATTTGAAGGATGGTTTGATAAAAATGAACAAAAAAAAATCCGTCTATTAGGGGCTGTTTTACAGTTTTCAGCAGCTCTGAATATAAGACAAAGATCGCTTGTTGAATCGATATCTATAACAGAAAGTAAAGAAGGATTAACATTTAAAATTGTATGTGAGCAATCGGCATTAGCGGAAAAAGTGCAAGCTGAAAAACAAAAAAAGCAGCTGGAAAGAGTGTTGAAAACGACTATTAATTTATCCTTCGAATCAAAACGTTAAGTTGTACGGATGTCTTTACAAAAAATTAACACCTTGGAATATTGTAATTTGCTAAAATAAAAGTAACTAAATTATAGTAAAAAAGTTTCAGGGGAAGTGTGAAGAGGATGGAAATGTTGATGGGGAATATAGTAAATTTAAATGATACAGCTTATTACAATAATCGAGAATTAAGTTGGTTAGCATTTAATGAACGTGTACTACAAGAAGCACAGGATGAAACAAATCCGCTCTTGGAAAGATTAAAGTTTATTAGCATTTTCAGTTCCAATTTAGATGAATTCTTTATGGTACGCGTAGCAGGATTGAAGGATCAAGTGAGTGCTGGGTTTAACCAACCAGAAAATAAGGCTGGCTTAACACCAAAAAAGCAATTAAATAAAATTGCGATAAAGGCCCATGAATTAATGACTGTACAATATGATACGTTTAAAAATTATGTGTTGCCAGCGCTGGAGTTAGAGGGGATTGAACGTTTAACATTCCACGATTTGACGAAAGAACAGAGGGAATTTATAGAAGAGTATTTTGATGAGCAGATTTTTCCAGTCTTAACACCTGTAGCTATTGATGCATATCGTCCATTTCCGATGTTATTAAATAAAAGTTTGAATTTAGCTACTCTTTTATATGATGAGAAACAAGTGGAGGAAGAAAACCGCACGAAGTTAGGAATTGTACAAGTTCCTTCATTACTTGAACGTTTCATATTTTTACCGAGTGAGGGGCAAAAGCATAAATTTATTTTATTAGAAGATGTAATTAGTGGTTTTACTCATAAATTATTTACAGGATATAAAGTATCGTCTGTTACTCGTTTCCGTATTACACGCAATGCGGATTTAACGATTCATGAAGAAGGTGCGAGGGATTTATTAAAGGTAATTGAAAAAGAATTAAAAAAGCGTAAGTGGGGAGCTGCTGTACGTTTAGAAGTTGGCAAAGAGCATATTGATGAAAGAGTATTAGCATTATTATATGAGGTGTTGGAAGTAAAAGATGAAGATGTGTATATAATGGATGGACCATTAGATTTAACATGTCTATTTTCTTTATATAAAAAACTAGCTCCTTTATATGAACATCTAGTATATCCGGCTCTTATTCCGCAACGGCCTCAAGACTTGGGGGATGCGGAAGATGTATTTGAAAAAGCAATTGAGCATGATATTTTATTACATCATCCTTTTGAATCATTTCAGCCAGTAGTTGATTTTGTCCGTGATGCGGCAGACGATCCGAATGTACTTGCAATTAAACAAACATTATATCGAGTAAGTGGGGATTCGCCGATTATTCAGGCGCTAAAGGTAGCAGCTGAAAAAGGGAAGCAAGTTACGGTATTAGTTGAATTGAAGGCAAGATTTGATGAAGAAAATAATGTGCATTGGGCTAAAGAATTAGAAAAGGCAGGCTGTCACGTTATTTACGGTGTAAGCCACTTGAAAACACATAGTAAAATTACGCTAGTTGTAAGAAGAAAAAACGGAAAAATCGAAAGGTTCGTACATCTCGGGACTGGAAATTATAATGACGCAACAGCAAAGTTATATACTGATTTCGGGTATATTACATCACGAAAAGACTTTGGGGTCGATGCAACAAATTTCTTTAATTATTTGAGTGGTTATACAACCAAGCCACATTTTCATCATTTATCGGTTGCACCATTTGATATAAGAGAGCAATTTATGGATTTAATAGATGAAGAAATCCGTTATCATAGGCAATATGGAAATGGATATATTATCGCTAAGATGAATTCATTAACAGATAAACCATTAATCAAAAAAATGTATGAAGCATCACAAGCTGGAGTAAAGGTAGAGCTCATCGTTCGAGGAACGTGTTGTTTAAGGCCTGGTATTCCAAATGTAAGTGAAAATATTCGGGTAGTTAGTGTTGTCGGGAGATATTTAGAACATAGCCGAATTTATTATTTCCATCATAATGGAGAAGAGAAAATATACTTATCTTCAGCTGACTGGATGACGCGGAATATGGAGAAGCGAGTAGAAATATCTTTCCCGATATTAGATATTGAAATGAAGGCGAGAATTAAGGCGATTTTACAACTTATATTAGCTGATAATGTGAAAACACGTGAACAGAATAAATCTGGTGAGTACTACTATGTTATTAATAGTAGTACAGAAGAAATTGATAGCCAAGTGAAGTTGTTTAAGATGGCGTATCAAAACACGGATGCTGAATAATGAGAACAAAGTAAAAAAACCTCTTTTTTTAATTTGTTCTCTACTTATTATACATTCTCTAAATAGAAGGATGCGTAGAGAGAATAGTTTTTATTATAAGCATGTTAATGGATCAGTTAAGAGAGGGAATAACATTGGTAGAATTGTTGGAGTACATTAATAATAGAATGGTTGTTGACAAGGTCCGCCATAACAAGGATAAGGTGTTGGCGGTGGGAAAGGTGGTGGATATGGTGGGTAATACGGTCTAGGACCGAAAGCTAATGCTCCACCGAGCAGTCCACCAGCAATCCCAGCTAGAAATGGAACACCAAAAAACGGAAAGAAGCGTGAGTCGCCTACTGGACCAATAGGTGCTGAACGGACTGGGATTGGTTGATAATATGGATACATGAACAAACCTCCTTTATTGGACTCATTTTTATCATATGGTAAATGAAACGTGGATGAGCGCGTACAAGAAAGGATATGTAAGAAAATAGGCGAATTATTACGAATGTTGGAGCGTAAAAATTGTAATTTCAGGTTTTGCCATAAATCGGAATGGGACGCGTGTTCTGCCAAGACCTCGATTGACATAGAGAGCTAAATCTTGAATCGTATAGAAACCTTCAACATAGTTTTTAGCAAGTGATGGGGTAATAATAGCACCTAAAAAAGGAATTTGTACTTGTCCGCCATGGCTATGACCAGAAAGTTGTAAGTTAACTGGATATTTAGCGATTTGTGGTGCAATATCTGGCTCGTGAACAAGAACAATGTTATAAGTGTTTTGCCTCGCGTGCTGTAGTGTTTCTTCTATTTTGGGTTTGCCTAGTAGTATATCATCAAGACCGAAAATTGAAATTTCACTATTATCCAGTAGACGAATTCTCTTTTCGCTATTTAGTAGTAGTTCAAATCCAGATTCACGCATGACGTGCTCGTAGTATTCCGTTCCATATCCGCCGTGATCATGGTTACCATAAATAGAAAATTTACCGAAGGGTGCTTGTATATTTTTTAAAATAGATGGAACGAAAGGAGTGTCAGTATATGTTTGATAATTATCAATGAGATCACCAGTGAAAAGAACAATGTCAGGTTTTACAGCATTAATTTTAGAAACGATTTGAGATAAATGTTGGAGAGAGAAATAGTATCCGAGATGTAAATCGCTAAATTGAAGAATCTTCATACCATGAAAACTTTTGGGTATGAGTTGTGATTTAAGTGTATGCTCTGTAAAAGAGAGTAAATGAGGCTCAATATATTTAGCGTAATAGTATCCGATGCTAGTGGTTATAAATGAATATAGACAAGTGCGCATTCCAGCTTTAAAAAAATCTCTTCTTGTAATTTTCTTCATAAAAATATGAGTATACCTATTTAACTTATATCACATGTTTTCGTTACATTTATAGGTTACTCAAATCTCCTTTCAGTTTATTTCAAATATATTTTAAATAATAAAAAAGTAGTATGGATTACGAAAAAAACGAATAAAAAGAAACCTCTTTACGTTAAAATATCAGAAAAGTTTAAAAATATAAAGATTTCTATCAAATAAAATGATAAAATGAATGTGTATTCATTTTTGGGAGGGGATGTATGTGAAAGAAAAGGTAGTTATTATAACAGGTGGATCGAGCGGAATGGGAAAAGGAATGGCGACCCGTTTTGCAAAAGAAGGGGCAAGAGTTGTTATTACAGGACGTACAAAGGAAAAACTAGAGGAAACAAAGTTGGAAATTGAACAATTTCCGGGGCAAGTATTACCCGTACAAATGGATGTAAGAAATACTGATGACATTCAGAAAATGATTGAAGAGATTGATGAGAAGTTTGGTCGAATTGATGTTTTAATAAACAATGCAGCTGGAAACTTTATTTGTCCAGCAGAAGATTTATCCGTGAATGGCTGGAATTCAGTCATTAATATTGTATTAAACGGTACATTTTACTGCAGCCATGCTGTCGGAAAATATTGGATTGAAAAAGGTATAAAAGGGAATATCATTAACATGGTAGCAACATATGCATGGGATGCAGGTCCGGGAGTTATTCATTCGGCTGCAGCGAAGGCTGGAGTATTAGCAATGACGAAGACACTCGCTGTTGAGTGGGGCCGTAAATATGGAATACGAGTTAACGCTATCGCGCCAGGACCAATTGAACGTACGGGCGGTGCTGATAAATTATGGATTTCAGAAGAAATGGCTAAGCGTACGATACAAAGTGTTCCGCTTGGAAGACTGGGCACGCCAGAAGAAATTGCAGGTCTAGCTTATTATTTATGTTCAGATGAAGCTGCGTACATAAATGGAACTTGCATGACAATGGATGGAGGACAACATTTACATCAATATCCATTTTAAAAGGGATAAGAAAATGAATGTTTGATTCATATTCTTACGGTTAAATGTGACGGAATTGTGACATGTGAAAGAAAAGTGTTTACAAGAGGTCATATATACGTTATATTTAAGACCTCTTTTTTCTTCATAGTAGAATTGCTAATTCCCCTTAGCATTTTACCCCTCTAATCCCTTCAGGAAAACTGAAGGGATTTTTTATTATTTTTCCGTAAATATCATGTTATAATTTTTGAAAAGTAAAGGGAGGGAAGCACATTGATAGATGCATTAGATGTAATGAGTAACTTGGATAAAGTCCTTCCTTATTATCAAGCTATTTTTAGTGCTGATGAGCATACTGTAATTGGATATGAAGTAGTAGGACGTATTCAAACAGAAGAGGGCATACAAAGTTTAGCTTCTTTCTTTCATGATGATTCTATTCCGAGTGAGTTTCAACTGGAAGCGGATAACATTATAGTAGAAAAGGCTTTAAATCGTTATTTAGAAAGTGATCAAAAACTATTATTATTTATACATCGGAATGCTAACGTATTAATGAACGATGATGATGAAAGTTTACTTCAACTTTTATTGATGTATGAAGAGCAAGGTTTAAATTTGAAACACATTGTTTTAGAAATTACAGAACATGAATGTAAAGAAGATATAGAGCAATTTAATCATTTGCTTATGTATTATCGTACATATGGTATTCAAATTTCGATTAATAAAGTCGGAACGGGTACAAGTAATTTAGAACGTATTAGCGTGTTAGCACCGGATATTTTAAAAGTAGATTTAACAAACTTAAGGCAAACTGCACTTTTACAATCTTATCAAGATATTTTATATTCTTTATCATTACTTGCTAGAAGAATTGGTGCAACATTGTTATATGAAGAAATAGATGCTTTTTATCAACTACAATATGCTTGGAAAAACGGTGGTAGATATTATCAAGGGAATTATTTGAAAGAGTGCTTACCTGATTTTATTGAAACGAATGTTTTGAAAGAACGACTTGGTAATGAGTGTCATCAATTTATTCAACATGAGAAGAAGAAATTACAAAAAATTTATAATTTAACAGAACTGTTACGTGATCGAATTGGTGATGTTCTAGCCAAACAGAAAAAGAATGAAGATATAAATGATTGGTTATTACAATTTAGCCAAAGTGTATCACAGTGTAGTTTCCGCATATTTATTTGTAACGAAGATGGTTTCCAACAATCAGGAAACGTTATGAAAAAAGATGGGGAATGGATTGTGATGCCTGAGTATTATATGAAGAACTGGAGTTGGCGTCCGTATTTTCTAGAAAATATTATGAAAATGCGTTTTGAGAATAAGGCAAGACTTTCAGATTTATATGCTGATATTGAAACCGGTGAGATGGTACGGACATTTTCCTTCCCAATTGATGATGAAAACTTTTTATTTATAGATTTATCGTATGAATATTTATATGAAGAAGATGTTTTATTTTAATGCACGAAGAGATTCGTGCATTTTTTGTTTGTTTTTATCATAAATTGGTAATAGTGAAAATGGTGATGAAAATGCTGTCTATCGTTGTAAAGATTTTACGAACGAAACCACCCCTGTCTTTGCATAATCATTGTTACAATGAATACTACAAAGACAAGTTTTCTTAAAAGGAAGGTGAAAAAATGAGGAAATATGGAATATGGTTAGTTCTATTTGTATGCGTTGCCTTTCTAGTTGGTTATAGTGTCACAACTGTTTTAGGAAAAGAGGAAGTGAAAGTCGATCGGGAAGAAGTGTTTACAACGATACAAAAGGGCTATGAAACCCAATTTTCAATTCGTGGGAAGCATTTGCCGATGAATAAGATGATAGAAACGTTATCACCATATTTTACAGAGAATTTCCTTCAAGTATTTACAGATGAAAATAGTAGAAGTGATAAACAAAGTGGTGAATATTTACTTCCAGCAAAAGAAGCGCCGTTTTCTTTTCATTCAGAAACGAAAATGTCATATGATGAAGAACATAAAATTTTATATGTATATGAGCGGGCGAAAAGTGGACAATATCAAATTGTAACATTGCAAAGAGATCAAGGAAAATGGAAATTGGCCGGATATCATGAAAGCCAAGAACTTTTAACTGAAATAAAACGATTACAACAATTATAAAGTGAAACTGTAATCGGTGGGGATGTTCATCTCTCACTGATTAATAGCTCGCACCAATAGGGCTATTACTGCCCACAAATAGTGGGATAAAAATAAGAATAGGTCTTTACCTATTCTTATTCAATATTGAGTAGCTGTTGTAATTTTTCAATTTGAAAACCAGCAACAACTTCTCCATCAATTACAACTGTTGGAGTTGAATACGAATCATAGTCGTATAAAAGACGATTGCGTGCAGCAGCGTCTTTTTTCACGTCAAATTCTTCATATACAACGTTATTATGCTTTAAAAATTCTTTCACAATGACACATGGCGGACAATCAGGTTGTGTGTAAACCTCAATTTTTCTCATTGTAATTCCTCCTTTTTTCTGTTTTTTATTATATTCTTCCAGTATAAAAATCGCAATAAAGAAGGGAAAAGATGTTCTTTCTGTTTTTTCCTTCGCATTTCGACAAATTTTTAGTTGAGTTTCTGGCCAATAACCTTTATCCTAGACTGTGGAACATTTTTTCTGTTATGACGGATAGAATGAGTATAGCTGTAAAACCTATTGGTAGGAAGATCAGAGAAAGGAGAGATTTCATGTCTCTACTCCAAGGAATTTTAACTCGACTTGTTAGTCTACAAGAACAAGCTGAAAGCGGTGAAGTAGCACAACGCTATTTTGAAGTGAACGGTGAGCGCAAATGTAGCGTGAAATTTTTCGATAAAAGTGAAATGTATGAGTTAGAAGTGTATCAACAAGGTGAAAAACCTCAAGTGTATCAATTCGATAATATCGATATGGTTGCAATTGAGATTTACGATATCATTTCTTGATACATATAAAAAAGGTGTTGCCATATGGCAACACCTTTTTTAGTTCTATTACTTTTTAGCATATAGGTATAGGGAGTTTTCATTTTTCCTACAATGGTAATAAAGTGAAATTGTAATCAGTGGGGCTTCTTCGTCCTATACTGAATATTAGTCATCACCAATTGGTTGTTTACAGATAGCAAAAGCGAGATAAAAATAACGAGGAGGTGTGTTGTATGGAACGTTTACCAGTTGTGATTTGTCCTAAATGTCATAATTCTGCTGAGATTATTCATGTATTAACAGCTCAATCGAATCAAAATGTAATTTATACGTGCCAAGTTTGCCATTATGTAATTCGAAATATTGAAACGAATAAAGGATAGGAAGTTATAATTTTTATTTTTGTCCCATACAATGAGAATACGAAAAGTCTGTCTAATTGAAAGGACGTGACTATGTGGCCGGTGAACATACATTTTATAATGTTTCAGAGAGACATTTAAATTTTGATATGGTCTTTAGCCGTATTTGTAGTTTCATTGAAAAGGATCCACGAAATTTATATCGCTTATCCATTGGGACAGACTCACAAGCACATCAAAAGGATACGAGGTTTATTACGGCAATTCATATTCATCGCGTTGGAAAAGGTGCCTGGGGGTGTTTACACCATAAATCAGTGAAAGATAAGCCAGCAACTTTACGTGAGAAAATATATTTAGAAACGCAGTTTAGCCAAGAGATCGCATGCCTATTTACTCCAAATCATATACAAACAATATGGGATTTATTGCATCCATATGCTCAAGATGGGGCTGGATTTATAATGGAAATTCACTTGGATATCGGAAATGATGGTTTAACAAAAGAATTTATTCTAGATATGACAGCGAAAATTCAAGCGATGGGATTAACTGCAAAAATTAAGCCAGATGCTTATGCGGCGTTTAGTTATGCAAATCGATATACGAAATAAAAAACAATTTTTATATATCCTTCACTAAAAACTGAATATTACATCTATTAAATAGGTTGGAAATTATATATAATAAGAGTAACGATGCGAGTATAAGGAGAGGGGTATATGAAAAGGGAATTTGTTTTAACAGAAGAAGAAGAGAGTTTATTACTAGATATTCTATTTCAGCAAAATTATGCGAGTGAAATTTTATCTGTGGAAATTACAGATATTGAGAATGGCTTAAAACAGACAGATGTGACACAATATAAAAAAATCACAAGGTTATTTTACAGATTAAAAAATAAGGGGTATTAAGCGCTACCGGGATGGTAGTCTTTTTTTTGTGTTGTATGCTAAAATAGCTGTGTAATTTTGTTTTTATTGAAATAAAGTAAGGACAAAATAATAATATGAAAACGCTGTCATAAAATGTGAATAGAGTCGATGATTAAAAGTAGGAAAAAGGGAAAATGGGGGATGTAATATGATTAGTATTCCGAAAGACGAGTTTCAACAAATTTTTGTGAAAGATTTAATGATTTCATCAGAAAAAGTAGCACATGTCCAAATGGGGAATGGTTTAGAGCATGCTTTACTCGTTCTTGTGAAATCTGGATATTCGGCGATACCTGTTTTGGACCCGATGTATAAATTGCATGGGTTAATTAGTACTGCTATGATTTTAGATGGTATGTTAGGGTTAGAACGTATTGAGTTTGAAAGACTTGACGAAATGAAAGTAGAACAGGTGATGAAGGAAGACATTCCGGTTCTTAAGTTAGAAGATTCGTTTGCAAAAGCTTTAGAAATGACAATTGATCATCCTTTTATTTGCGCTGTCAATGAAGATGGGTATTTTGAGGGGATTTTAACACGTCGGGCTATTTTAAAATTGTTGAATAAAAAAGTAAGGCAACATAATCGATAATGTGAGAAAAGTGACTTCATAGAAGCGGAGAAGTCACTTTTTTTCGTGCATATCAGTTGTGTATGTATTATATTTAAAAAGATAAAAAATATAAGAGTATATAGTTAAATTAAGGATGAAAAGCTTATTGAGATAAGGTGTATGGAAGCTAAGGAAAGAGGGAGAAAGTTGCAAATTGATGATTTTCAAATGATGGTTGTGTTAGCTCAGGAATCGAATATGAGAAAAGCGGCGGAACGTTTATTTGTTTCACAACCTGCGCTTAGTCAACGATTACAATCTATGGAGAAACAATGGGGAATGAAGTTTTTTATTCGCTCACAAAAAGGATTGACAATTACACCTGAAGGGGAAAAAGTCGCAAATTATGCAAAAGAAATGCTACAAAAGGAAGAGGATATTAAAAGTGAGCTAGCTGTTTTTAGAACAGAAACTCACGGAACATTAAAAATAGCTGTTGCATCAGTTATTGGTCAATATTGGCTTCCTCCTGTTTTGAAGAAGTTTGTACATAAATACCCTTCTGTGAAAATATCGCTGTTTACTGGCTGGAGTAGTGAAGTGCAAAAGCAATTTTATGAAGGAGACGTTCATGTTGCTATATTGAGAGGAACACAAGAATATAAAGGTCAGAAGCAACAATTATTTGAAGATGAACTTTATTTAGTGGATAAAGAAATAAAAGATATTACGATGTTAAAAGAAACAAATAGACCTTTTATTCAATTTAAAAGTGATTCGACTTATTATGGACAAATACAAAATTGGTGGTATGGTTTATTTTCTAATCCACCTAAGAGAACAATTGTGGTTGATCAAATTGAGACTTGCAAACAACTCGTTTTAAATGGTATAGGTTATGCTCTTTTACCTTCTACTGTTTTAAAAGAAGTACAGGAAAATATGTATAAAACACCTGTTCAATTAACGAGAGAAACATGGTTATTGACGAGTGAATCGGCCAGACAATTGAAGCAAGTAAGGGCATTTTTAGAAATTATAGAAGAAATTCAAATGGAAAAATAGGATTATTATCTTGCTACTCGCTCTATCGTTTGGTAGAGTAACATTATAAATGGATTTAGGAGGCAACAAGAATGAAAATGATGGACGCTAACGAAATTATTTCGTTTATTCAAAAAAGTGAAAAGAAAACTCCTGTAAAGGTATACATAAAAGGGGATTTAAAAGAAGTAACATTCCCTGAAACGGTACAAGCATTT
The DNA here is from genome assembly GCF_008368845.1 of Bacillus sp. BB51/4. NCBI lineage: Bacteria > Bacillati > Bacillota > Bacilli > Caryophanales > Bacillaceae > Bacillus > Bacillus sp. BB51/4. The sequence goes on along the minus strand of NZ_QOSC01000017.1, from coordinate 295,855 downwards.
GTAAATAAAAAGTCTGGTGTATTATTTGGAGAATGGTCTGAAATTAAGACAATTCTTGATGAAAATAGCAAGCACATTGTTGATTACGTTGTTGAAAATGACCGTCGTAATTCTGCAATTCCAATGCTTGATTTAAAAGGTATTAAAGCTCGTATTGAGCCAGGCGCGATTATTCGTGATCACGTTGAAATCGGCGACAACGCTGTTATTATGATGAATGCAACAATTAATATCGGTGCTGTAATTGGTGAAGGTACTATGATTGACATGAACGCGGTACTTGGTGGACGTGCAACTGTTGGTAAGAACTGTCACGTAGGTGCAGGTGCAGTACTTGCAGGTGTTATTGAGCCGCCTTCAGCAAAACCAGTTATCGTTGAAGATGATGTTGTAATTGGTGCAAACGTAGTTGTGTTAGAGGGAGTTACAGTAGGTAAGGGTGCAGTTGTAGCAGCAGGAGCTGTTGTAACAGAAGATGTACCTCCATATACAGTTGTTGCCGGTACTCCAGCACGTGTAATTAAAGAGATTGATGAGAAGACAAAAGCAAAAACTGAAATTAAACAAGAGCTTCGTCAATTAAACCCAGAGAAATAAACACAAAAAAGCGTAAGAGCATAACAGGCTCTTGCGCTTTTTATAGATAGAGGTGCAAAAATGGCAGTAAGCAAATTCGTTCAAATTCGTAGAGACTTACACAAAATACCGGAAATTGGATTTAAAGAGTGGAAAACACAACAGTATATTTTAGATTACATAGGAACGCTTTCGAATGAATATGTGGAAGTGAAAGTATGGAAAACGGGTGTCATTGTTAAAGTAAATGGAAAAAATCCAGAAAAAATTATCGGTTATCGCGCAGATATAGACGGTTTACCAATTACCGAAGAAACTGGATATGAGTTTGCTTCTATTCATGAAGGAATGATGCATGCATGTGGACACGATTTGCATACAACAATCGGTTTAGGCCTTCTAACAGCAGCTGTAACAGAAAGAATAGATGATGACCTTGTGTTTCTATTCCAACCAGCTGAAGAAGGGCCAGGAGGGGCTCTTCCTATGTTAGAGAGTGAAGAGTTAAAAGAATGGAAGCCAAATATAATTCTTGGTCTTCATATTGCACCTGAATACGCTGTAGGAACAATTGCCACAAAAGAGGGGCTATTATTTGCAAATACATCAGAGTTATATGTTGATTTGAAAGGGAAAGGTGGACATGCAGCCTACCCGCATACTGCAAATGATATGATTGTAGCAGCAAGTCACCTTGTTACACAACTTCAATCCGTTATTAGTCGTAATGTGAATCCTCTTGATAGTGCAGTGATTACAATCGGAAAAATAACAGGTGGTACAGTTCAAAATATCATAGCAGAAAAGTCTCGGTTAGAAGGAACGATCCGAACGTTATCAGTGGAATCAATGAGGCGTGTTAAAAGTAGGATTGAGGCAATTGTTGCAGGTATAGAAGCTTCCTTCCAATGTGAAGCTATTATTGACTATGGAGCGATGTATCATCAAGTATATAACCATGAAGTATTAACGAGAGAGTTTATGCAGTTTGTAAGTGAACAAACTGATATGAATGTAATTACATGTACTGAGGCAATGACAGGGGAAGATTTTGGTTATATGCTTCAAGAGATTCCTGGATTTATGTTTTGGCTTGGTGTAAATTCAGAATATGGTTTACACCATGCAAAATTAAAACCAGATGAAGAGGTTATTGAGAAAGCTATCGCATTTTTAGATCAATATGTAAAGTGGAAAGGAACTAGAAAGTAAACTCGCTCGCCAACTTTGCAAAAACTTACAGTGGGTACTTATTAGTTCCAAGACGAAAACATCTTTCATATTTGTTTTGGATACACATTGGCATACAAATGGATAAAGTAATGAGCAGCGGTTTTGAGCCGCTGCTCATTATTCATTATTCATTATTCATTATTCATTATTCATTATTCATTATTCATTATTCATTATTCATTATTCATTATTCATTATTCATTATTCATTATCGCTTATTGAGAAGATGATTAGTTAACTAGCTTATATATGTTTACATTTCGTGTAGAAAGTGTGTAAAATCAAGGTGAAACATAGAAAAAAGGGTGGGGAATTACGTGCAAATTAGCAGTGCAATGTTGTGTTTCGTCTTATATGCGTATGTTATTATTGCGGCGGTGTATTTTGGGATAAGTTTTTATGCCTACCGTTTAGTAGATAATCATGAATATGACGAAACTTATAGATGGGTGAAAAGATATTTATCACCTGTATTAGAAATTATGAATGGGTTTGTGCTCTTTTTATTTATTGGATTAATTGCTTTCTCGACGAGTTTAGTAGGGAATAAAACGACATTATTTGTACTAGGTATCATTATTTTTATGTTGTTAGGGATACGGATTGGTAACACAGTGTTTTGGAATGAAAGAAAAGTAGATGGTTGGACTGGAATGTTAATCCCGTGTATGTTAGCGGCTATCGTGACAAACATAGAGCATGAGTATTATCAATTACATTTTTGGCTTATTATCGTTTTAACAATTCTTTCAGTTTTGTACATAAGTACGGTAGTACTCACATACATTGCACATGAAAAAGGTGATGTTAAAGGAACACGCTTCTTTAGAGGGCGAGCATTATTTTGGAGTGTGCCAACGATGGCTGTTATAGGAATTATTGCGATATTAGTAAATGGGTATCAATTTACTAATTGGCAACTGTTTTTAGAAAATTGGTGGATTTTCATCATTTCGTTTATCGCTTTTTTAGGTGCAACACATTATTTATTCCATCAACATCATTATATATTGGCATTGCTATTCGCATTTACACAACTATTATTTGCTTTCTTCGGACAAGAAACGTTATTATTCGTTTTTGAAACATTTAGTTCATTTGGAAATATATTTGTATTTGGTATGTTAATTTTCAGTATCGCATTTTATTTACAACAGTATTTTTATATGCAAAAACAAAAATAAGAATGATATACAGGTTTTTGTAGCAAATCTAAAGTATGTTACAATAAAAATACATAGTATTCGATGTTATTGGAGGAATCCCTGTGGGTGAAAAAGAGAAAGAATTTGCTGTCATTGGGCTTGGACGTTTTGGTGGAAGCATTTGCCGAGAACTCGCTCAATTAGGTATGGAAGTAATGGCAATTGATTCAGATGAGGATAAAATTAATGAGTTTGCAAATATAGCTTCACATGCTGTAATTGCAGATTCAACAGATGAGATGGTATTAAAAAGTCTTGGTATTCGTAATTTTGATCATGTAGTCGTTGCTATTGGAGATAATTTAAATTCAAGTATTTTAACAACATTAATTTTGAAAGAATTAGGTGTAAAAAATATTACTGTAAAAGCTCAAAATGATTACCATGAAAAAGTGTTAAGTAAAATAGGGGCAGACCACATTGTGCATCCTGAGCGTGATATGGGAAAAAGGATTGCTAATAATATTGCATCAAGTAATGTATTAGACTATCTTGAGCTTTCAGATGAGCATAGTATTGTAGAGATTATTGCAAATAAAAAAATTGATGGTCATTCTTTAATCGAATTAGATATTCGTGCGAAGTTTGGATTGAATATTGTAGCGATTAAACGTGGTAAAGAAGTTATTGTATCTCCTCGAGCTACGGAAAATATTCAAGCGGGAGATATATTAATTGTAATTGGTCATGACGATGAAGTAGATCGTTTTAAACACTTTTTAAGATAAGAAAAAAGGACAATACCACGAAGGTATTGTCCTTTTTCTTATATTTCCATAATGATTGGTAAAATCATTGGGCGACGTTTTGTTTTCTCATATAGGAATGGTGCTAATGTATCTGTAATTTCATTTTTAATTTCAGACCATTGTGTTGTTTTACGCTCCATTACTTTTTCTAAATGAGTTGTAATTAATGTTTGAGCATCATTAATTAAATCACTACTTTCGCGCATATACACGAAACCACGTGAGATAATATCAGGTCCTGCTGCAACTTTAAACTCTTTCATATCAATGCTTACAACTACAATAACAAGTCCTTCTTCAGAAAGAATACGACGATCGCGTAATACGATATTACCGATATCTCCAATACCATTTCCGTCAATATAGACAGATCCAGATGGTATTTTACCAGCTACGCTTGCTTCATCAGAACGAAGAGCAAGAACATCTCCATTATCCATGATGAAACAGTTTTCTTCTGGAATACCACAATCGTTTGCTAACTTCATATGCATACGTTGCATGCGATATTCACCATGAATTGGCATGAAATACTTCGGTTTAATTAGACGAAGCATTAGTTTTTGTTCTTCTTGTCCACCGTGTCCACTCGTATGAATGTTTGACAGTTTCCCGTGGATTACATCAGCACCAGCACGATACAACATGTTAATTGTACGGCTTACACTAATTGTATTACCAGGGATTGGTGAAGAAGAGAAAACAACTGTGTCGCCAGGAATGATTTGAATTTGACGATGAGTACCATTAGCAATACGTGAAAGTGCTGCCATTGGCTCACCTTGACTACCTGTACATAAAATAACAACTTTATTAGCCGGTAGGCGGTTTAGTTGAGCTGTATCTATGAATGTATCCTTCGGACAGCGAATATAACCAAGGTTTTGTCCGATTTCAATCGCCGCTTCCATACTGCGACCGAACACAGCCACTTTACGATTGTTTTCAACAGCCGCTTCAACAACTTGTTGTAGACGATGGATATTTGATGCAAAGGTTGCAAAGATAATACGACCTTCTACTTTGCGGAAAATATCTTGAATACTATCACCAACACGGCGCTCAGACATTGTAAAGTTTGGAACTTCACTGTTTGTACTGTCAGATAAGAGACAAAGTACGCCGTCTTTTCCGATTTCAGCCATTTTTGTTAAGTCCGCTGGTTCACCGACTGGTGTGAAATCAAATTTGAAATCGCCAGTATGAACAACTTGTCCTTGAGGTGTTTTCACAACAACTCCGTATGAATCTGGGATACTGTGAGTTGTACGGAAGAAGGAAACAGATGTCTTTTTAAATTTAATAACATCATCTTCTTGAATTTCATAAAGTTTTGCTTTACGAAGTAATCCGTGCTCTTCTAATTTGTTTTTGATTAGTGCAATTGCTAATTTTCCGCCATAAATCGGGATGTTTACTTGACGTAATAAGTAAGGAATTCCACCGATATGATCTTCGTGACCATGTGTAATGAATAATCCTTTAATTTTATCTTCGTTTCGCACAAAATAAGTGTAATCTGGTATTACATAATCGATTCCGAGGAGTTCGTCTTCTGGAAATTTAATTCCAGCATCAATAATAATAATTTCATCTTGAAATTGAACAGCATATGTATTTTTACCGATTTCACCAAGTCCACCTAAAGCAAAAACGGCTGCTTGATCATTCTTTAGAAATTTCATATGACTATACGATTTCCGCTAATGTTAAATCAGCGTTTTCTTTTTCATATTCAAGATGAGCACCAGTAACAGACTGAACGAACTCGATATTATATGCGAACTTATTTAATTTCTTACGAACATCCTTTTCAGACGTAGCCTCTAAATATAAAACTTTTGTATTTTCACGTACTGGAACCTCAGTCAATTTTACTTGATAAAATACTTTAAAAATCATTTGGAAAACCTCTCCTTGTCTATGTTTTGCATTATCTGTTACTTATTATAAAGCAAACAGTCACGATTTTCATGTTTTTTCGAATGAGAATGAAGAAAAAGCCCGAAATGGGCACAATTTAAGCGATTGTCTTTTTACGGACTAGATCTTTTAAATAACGCTTGAGCTTTTTCTTCAGCTTCTTCAGCATGATTACTCCTTCCTTTCCTTATTTTAAACATGCATATTACTAGTGAAAACTCCGTCTCTGATATAAGAAAGAAGACAAAAGTGAATGTTGAATCTTGTCCTTTCTCATACAGGGAAAGTTATTCTATAGTAACGATTAGTAGCCGTTAGTTATAGGTATAGTATGAGAAAGAATAGAAAAGAAAATTCATACGAACAAGTATCCACATTTTTTACTAATATATATATGCAGGTTTCATAAATAAGGTCAGAAAGTGAACGCTTTCTTCACAGATGTTTAATATGTTATACTTTTTTTTAGAATTTGAAAAGTGATAATCAAAATAGGAATATAGAGTAACGGAAAGGATTTTGACAAATGAATGATAAAATTGTCTTTTTTGATATTGATGGAACATTATTAGATCACGATAAGAAGATTCCGCAATCTACACGAGATGCAGTAAGACATTTACAAGAAAAAGGTGTGCATGTAGCAATTGCGACAGGACGTGCGCCATTTATGTTTGAAGATATTCGTGAGGAACTCAATATACATAATTATGTTAGCTTTAATGGACAGTACGTTGTATTTGAAGATGAGGTAATATTTAATAACCCGTTACATCCAGCTGCCTTACATAAGTTTACTCAGTTTGCAAAACAAGAAGGATATCCACTTGTATATCTGGATCATCAAGAAATGAGAGCATCAGTAGAATATCATGATTATGTGAAAGAAGGTTTTGGAAGCTTAAACTTTGAACATCCGGCATATGAACCTGATTTCTATGAGAAACGTAATATTTATCAAACACTTCTTTTCTGTGAAGTGAATGAAGAAGAAAAGTTTATTAATCATTACCCAGACTTTCATTTTATTCGCTGGCATGCATATTCAATGGATATTATTCCGAATGGTGGTTCGAAGGCAAAAGGAATTGAGAAATTTATTGAAAAATTAGGATTTAACCGTGAACAAGTGTATGCATTTGGAGATGGCTTAAATGATTTAGAAATGATCGAAGCAGTTGGGACAGGTATTGTGATGGGGAATGGTCACGAAGACTTGAAAAAACTTGCAAATCATGTGACAAAGGATGTTAGTGAAGACGGCATATATCATGGCTTAAAATGGGCTGGATTGCTATAAGTGAATATGGAACCCATTTCATATAAAAAAGGCGGAAGATTAACTCCCGCCTTTTTTTATTATCGCTCTAGAGGTTTTGAATCGTCAGGAGCAGCAAATGGATTTTCTTTATTAATGTGGTCATAGAACATAACACCATTTAAATGGTCAATCTCATGCTGAAATACAATTGCTGGTAAACCTTTTAAACGTAATTTTACTTCTTCGCCGTTGATAGATGTTGCTTTCACTGTAATTCTTGTGTAACGAGGGACATAACCAGGTACTTCGCGGTCTACTGATAGACAGCCTTCCCCGCTTTGTAAATATGTACGTTCAACAGAATGACTAATGATTTTGGGGTTGAATAATGCATGACTATATAACGTACCGTCAGTATCAGTTACATGAACCGCAATCATTTTCTTTGAAATACCGATTTGTGGAGCTGCTAATCCGATTCCAGGGCGTAAACTATATTTTTCAGCCATTTCAGAATCTTGGCTATTTATTACAAATTCAATCATTTCTTTAAGGGTAGTTGTATCTTCTTCGCTCGCCGGTATTGATACCTCTTCTGCAACGTTTCGCAAAATAGGATCTCCTTCGCGAATTACATCTTTCATTGTAAGCATATGTAATCTCTCCTTTCTTCTTTAGTCTACCAAAGGAGATGGAAAAAGTCATCGACAAGTAGGGAAGCGCTTTGGAAAGCGTTCTACTATAGAATATTTATGTATGTAATAAAAAGAAAAGACGGCAAAGCCGTCTGTTTCTTCCATAGTTGTTTCATTTTACATTAGCGAATGCAAGCAGCACCAACGATAATTAAAAGAATAAACAACACAACGATTAAGGCGAAGCCGCGTCCAGACCCGCCACAAGAACCGCCATAACCGTAGGAAGGATTTGAACAAGTTGGATAGCAATATGAGTATCCGTACATGAGATGACCTCCTTTATCATTTCCCGCTAACACTGCGGTTACTATAATGTATGGAGGGAAGGATAGAAATGTATGGGTAATTACCTATAAAAGGAAGAAGAGTTTGTATATTTTTGCTAAGAAGAGAGAAAAACTAAAGAGAATTAAATCGTTTACATATTATTCTAAGAGAAAAAATAAGTTGAAAAGGGAATAATATAACAGTAGGTTAATGCTTACTAATACAGATGTGAAAAATAAAAACACGTTTGTGTAGAAGAAACCTGCAGATTATTTATAAAAAAACGTAACCAAAGTAATTGACATCGTAATTAGAATAGTTGTAAACTAAAAAACGTGATCAAGATTGTATTAATATGTTTCTGAAAAAACATTAGTACAGATTGTTAGGTACACAAAATTATTCTCAACCGACAGATAAATTTGTTGGTTTACATTGTTGCGTTTTCAGTCTAGCTAATAGATAGTGAAAGCGTTTCAGAATATGGTTCAAGAGAGGAAGAGGTGAACGGAATGGGTACTAAAACAAAAAAGACCCTATTTAATGTTGATGAGCAAATGAAAGCTATCGCAGCTCAATTTGAGACATTACAAATTTTAAATGAAAAAGGCGAAGTTGTGAATGAAGCAGCTATGCCTGAATTATCTGATGATCAATTAAAAGAATTAATGCGCCGTATGGTGTATACTCGCGTACTAGATCAACGTTCTATTTCTTTAAACCGTCAAGGACGTTTAGGTTTCTACGCACCAACAGCTGGACAAGAGGCTTCTCAATTAGCAAGTCATTTCGCACTTGAAGCAGAAGATTTCATCTTACCAGGATATCGTGATGTGCCACAATTAGTATGGCACGGTTTACCATTATACCAAGCATTCTTATTCTCTCGTGGACATTTCATGGGTAACCAAATGCCTGAGAATGTAAATGCACTTGCTCCACAAATCATTATCGGTGCGCAAATCATCCAAACTGCTGGTGTTGCGTTAGGTATGAAACTACGTGGTAAAAAATCTGTTGCAATTACTTACACTGGTGACGGTGGTGCTTCACAAGGTGACTTCTACGAAGGTATGAACTTTGCGGGTGCATTCAAAGCTCCAGCAATCTTCGTTGTACAAAACAACCGTTATGCAATCTCTACTCCAGTAGAAAAGCAATCTGCAGCTAAAACTGTAGCACAAAAAGCAGTAGCAGCAGGTATTTACGGAATTCAAGTAGACGGTATGGATCCATTAGCTGTATACGCAGCAACTGCTTTCGCTCGTGAGCGTGCAGTAAACGGCGAAGGCCCTACTTTAATCGAGACTTTAACATTCCGTTACGGTCCACATACAATGGCTGGTGATGACCCAACTCGTTACCGTACAAAAGATATCGAGAACGAATGGGAACAAAAAGATCCAATCGTACGCTTCCGTGCATTCTTAGAAAACAAAGGCCTATGGTCTCAAGAAGTTGAAGAGAAAGTAATCGAAGAAGCAAAAGAAGATATCAAACAAGCAATTGCTAAGGCTGACCAAGCTCCAAAACAAAAAGTTACTGATTTAATGGAAATCATGTACGAAAAAATGCCTTACAACTTAGCTGAACAATATGAAATTTACAAAGAAAAGGAGTCGAAGTAAGCCATGGCTCAAATGACAATGATTCAAGCAATCACTGATGCTTTACGCGTTGAAATGAAAAATGACCCTAACGTACTTGTGTTTGGTGAAGACGTTGGTGTAAACGGCGGTGTATTCCGTGCTACTGAAGGTTTACAAGCTGAATTCGGTGAAGATCGTGTAATGGATACTCCACTTGCAGAGTCTGGTATTGGTGGACTTGCAGTTGGACTTGCATTAGAAGGCTTCCGTCCAGTTCCAGAAATCCAATTCTTCGGTTTCATTTATGAAGTAATGGATTCAGTTTCTGGTCAATTAGCTCGTATGCGTTACCGTTCTGGTGGACGTTGGACTGCTCCAGTAACAATTCGTTCTCCATTCGGTGGCGGTGTTCATACTCCTGAACTACATGCTGATAGCTTAGAAGGATTAGTGGCTCAACAACCTGGTCTAAAAGTTGTTATTCCATCTACTCCATACGATGCAAAAGGTCTTTTAATCTCTGCGATTCGTGACAACGATCCAGTTATCTACTTAGAGCATATGAAATTGTACCGTTCATTCCGTCAAGATGTACCAGAAGGCGATTACACAATTGATTTAGGTAAAGCTGATATTAAACGTGAAGGTACAGATGTATCTGTTATCGCTTACGGTGCTATGGTTCATGCTGCATTAAAAGCTGCTGAAGAACTTGAAAAAGAAGGTATCTCTTTAGAGGTAGTTGACTTACGTACAGTTCAACCATTAGATATCGAAACAATCATCGCTTCTGTTGAAAAAACAGGCCGCGTAGTTGTAGTTCAAGAAGCACAAAAACAAGCTGGTATTGCAGCTAACGTTGTAGCGGAAATTAACGACCGTGCAATCTTAAACTTAGAAGCTCCAGTTGTACGTGTTGCAGCTGCTGATACAGTATTCCCATTCTCTCAAGCTGAGAGCGTATGGTTACCAAACCATAAAGATATTGTTGAAGCTGTTAACAAAGTAATGAACTTCTAATTTTTAGCTTTTCATGTGCAAAAGAAATCAGCACATGCTGGTTTCTTTTGTACATATTCCATAATAATGAAATGAATCAGGGGGCTGAATTCCGTGGCATTTGAATTTAAACTACCAGATATCGGTGAAGGTATCCACGAAGGTGAAATCGTAAAATGGTTTATTAAACCAGGCGATGAAGTAAACGAAGACGATGTACTTCTTGAAGTACAAAATGATAAAGCAGTAGTAGAAATCCCTTCTCCTGTTAAAGGTAAAGTACTTGAAGTACTTGTAGAAGAAGGAACAGTTGCAATTGTAGGAGATACATTAATTAAATTTGATGCTCCTGGATACGAAAACCTTAAATTTAAAGGTGACGATCATGATGCAGCTCCAAAAGCTGAAGAAGCAGCAGTAGAAGCTCCAGCAGCGGAAGCTACTCCAGCAGCAACTGCAGAAGTAGTAAATGAGCGCGTAATCGCTATGCCATCTGTTCGTAAATATGCTCGTGAAAACGGCGTAGACATTCATAAAGTAGCTGGTTCTGGTAAGAACGGCCGTATCGTAAAAGCTGACATCGATGCATTTGCAAATGGTGGACAAGCAGTAGCAGCAACTGAGGCTCCAGCAGCAGTAGAAGCTACTCCAGCAGCAGCGAAAGAAGAAGCACCAAAAGCACAACCAATCCCAGCTGGTGAATATCCAGAAACTCGTGAGAAAATGAGTGGTATCCGTAAAGCGATTGCTAAAGCAATGGTTAACTCTAAGCATACAGCTCCTCACGTAACATTAATGGATGAAGTAGATGTAACAGAACTTGTTGCTCACCGTAAGAAGTTCAAAGCTGTTGCAGCTGACAAAGGTATTAAATTAACTTACCTTCCATACGTTGTTAAAGCTTTAACATCTGCATTACGTGAATACCCAATGTTAAACACTTCTTTAGATGATGCTTCTCAAGAAGTAGTTCATAAACATTACTTCAACATCGGTATCGCAGCTGATACAGACAAAGGTCTATTAGTACCAGTTGTTAAAGATACAGATCGCAAGTCTATCTTCACTATTTCTAACGAGATCAATGATCTTGCTGGTAAAGCACGTGACGGTCGTTTAGCTCCGGCTGAAATGAAAGGTGCTTCTTGCACAATTACAAACATTGGTTCTGCAGGTGGACAATGGTTCACTCCAGTTATCAATCACCCAGAAGTAGCAATCCTTGGTATCGGCCGTATCGCTGAGAAGCCAGTTGTGAAAAACGGTGAAATCGTTGCAGCTCCAGTATTAGCATTATCTCTAAGCTTTGACCATCGTTTAATTGACGGCGCAACTGCTCAAAAAGCATTAAACCAAATTAAACGTCTATTGAATGACCCACAATTATTAGTAATGGAGGCGTAATAACAATGGTAGTAGGAGATTTCCCAATTGAATTAGATACAGTCGTTGTTGGTGCAGGTCCTGGTGGATACGTTGCGGCAATTCGTGCAGCACAATTAGGTCAAAAGGTAGCAATTATCGAAAAAGCTAACCTTGGTGGCGTATGCTTAAACGTTGGATGTATTCCTTCAAAAGCGTTAATCAATGCAGGTCATCGTTATGAGAATGCAATGCATTCTGATGACATGGGTATCACTGCAGAGAACGTAAAAGTTGACTTTACAAAAGTTCAAGAATGGAAAAACGGCGTAGTTAAGAAATTAACTGGCGGTGTTGAAGGCCTTCTTAAAGGTAACAAAGTTGAAATCATTCGCGGTGAAGCTTACTTCGTAGATGCTAATACATTACGCGTAATGACTGAAGATGCAGCACAAACGTATACGTTTAAAAATGCTGTTCTTGCAACTGGTTCTACACCAATCGAAATTCCAGGATTCAAATACTCTAAACGTGTTATCAACTCTACAGGTGCTTTAAGCTTACCTGAAATTCCTAAAAAACTTGTTGTAATCGGCGGCGGTTACATCGGTATGGAATTAGGAACTGCATATGCTAACTTCGGTACAGAAGTTACTGTAGTAGAAGCTGGCGACGAAATCTTAGCTGGTTTCGAAAAAGCTATGAGCTCTGTTGTTAAACGTGCTCTTCAAAAGAAAGGTAACGTAAATATCCATACAAAAGCTATGGCTAAAGGCGTTGAAGAAACAGAAACTGGCGTAAAAGTTAGCTTTGAAGTTAAAGGTGAAATCCAAACTGTAGAAGCAGATTACGTATTAGTAACTGTAGGTCGTCGTCCAAACACTCAAGAAATTGGTCTTGAGCAAGTTGGAGTTAAAATGACTGACCGCGGCATCATCGAAATCGATGAGCAATGTCGTACAAACGTATCAAACATCTATGCAATCGGTGATATCGTTCCTGGACCACCATTAGCTCACAAAGCTTCTTACGAAGGTAAAGTAGCTGTTGAAGCAATTAGTGGCCATGCATCAGCAATCGATTACATCGGAATTCCTGCAGTATGCTTCACTGATCCTGAATTAGCATCTGTTGGTTACACTAAGAAACAAGCTGAAGAAGCAGGAATGACAGTAGCTGTATCTAAGTTCCCATTCGCTGCTAACGGTCGTGCATTATCATTAAACAGCACTGACGGTTTCCTACAACTTGTAACACGTAAAGAAGATGGTCTTCTTGTAGGTGCTCAAGTTGCAGGTGCAGGCGCTTCTGATATTATCTCTGAGATTGGTTTAGCTATCGAAGCTGGAATGACAGCAGAAGATATCGCTCAAACAATCCACGCTCACCCAACATTAGGTGAGATCACAATGGAAGCAGCTGAAGTTGCTCTTGGAATGCCAATTCACATTGTAAAATAATTTAAGTAATGAAAATAACCCCTCTCTTATTTAAAGAGAGGGGTTATTTTTATTTTAATAAAATGGCTTGCAAGGTCTTTATGTGTACTTGTCGAATGAATATATAATACTTTAAATGAATCGTTAGAACATATGTTAATTCAAAAGTAGTATATATGCTTTCGTATAATATGTAATTGATTCAAACTTAATCCCATATATTAATAAAATAGAGCATGTCAAAGGAGAAGGTTCCATGAGAATATTACATGTTATATTTTATCATTTTTTATTATGGAGTGGTTTTTCCGTAGTATTATCATTGTCAAATGGTGATAAGTTGCATTACAAAGTAATGCTATTCTTTGTATTTCTTTATTTAGCATATGTGATCGCATATTTTGTATTGCACATCAGAAAGCAGGCATTATTCCTTACGTGTTCAAATTGCATACTTTTTTTAATTGTATATTCTATTTTTTAAATTAACGTTTATAGAAATACATTGTTCTTCCATTAAATAATTGTAATTCTCCTTCTAATTTCTTCGCTAGAAAACGGCAAAATTCATTTGCTTTTCCTTTATCACCAAATGTTGCATTAGGTGGTAAAGAAATCTGAATAAAAGATTGTTCCTTTTCTATACCAACACCAACATATATGGAGTCATATCGATCGTGAGTAGCTTGTAGTTTTAATGTTGTTGCTGATGTATCTAAAATTTCATAAGGAAAAGCGGTATTTGTATAAGCGTAATTAATTTGAACACCAGTTTTGGAAGTAACTGTTTTATAGCACTGAAAAAGTTGTTTTATATCATCTGTTGAAACAGTTTGTTGATTGGATTTAGGTACAAGCGTAATAAAGGCATGTTGCATATAAGTTCCTCCTAACTTAGTAGAATACTATCATTCTACATCCTACTGAATTTTTTGACAATTAAAAGGAGTATTCCTTTTTTTGTTTAATATACTAATGAAAGGTGATGTAGAAAGGTGGAAACCGATGTTTGAAAAATTGTATGATGAGCATGAAAGTGTGAAGGTACGATTTTTGGGGTTTATGACACATGATACTCGTTATGATTTTGGTGTTATTTATACAAATATGTTTTTTGGAAAGCCGCTCATTGTTTGTATGCAAACAGGAAGGTCTACTTTACTTGGAAGAGATGATGTAGAGAATGTGCAACATATACAGGAAGTTTTTAAATTAGGGTCAGAAGAGGAAGCAGCAGAGTTAGCTCAGTTTTTTAAATTTTTAGTCCCATCTACTTCTTTGCATGCGGAATATGAAGAATAATTAATGTAAAACAGTCGTACGTATAAATATGGCTGTTTTTTTGTTTGAATATCGCATACTAATTTAAATTAAAAATATTTAATGTGTTATACTAAAAACCTATTGACGTAAAAAGTATAACATATTAAAATAAAGACAGAAAGTTAAGCGGTTACAAAAGTTTTTGGGATTATAAACTTAGGAGGAAATGAAAAATGGGAACGATCGTATGTCAAGATTGTGAAGGTACAATTGCACACTTCGAGGATGAGAAAGTAACGGTACTTTACGGGAAATGTGGATCTTGCGGATGTGATCACACAGAGCATACAAAAGCCCAATAATTGATAGGAAATGGACAGCTAAAAGTTTTTAGGACCATAAACTTAGGGGGAAATGAAAAATGGGAACAATCGTATGCCAAGTATGTGAAGGAACAATCGGACATTTTGAAGATGAAAAAACGACAGTGCTTTACGGAAAATGTGGTACAAATTGTGACTGTGCTAATAGAGACAAGGCGAAAGCTTAATTATAAATAAGTAGATTATTATTAAAACTCAGGGGGAAATGAAAAATGGGAACAATCGTATGCCAAGTATGTGAAGGAACAATCGGACATTTTGAAGATGAAAAATCAACAGTACTATACGGAAAATGTGGATCTCATTGCGAATGTGACCATAAAGAACATACAAAAGCTTAAATAAGAAGAAGCGCCTACATATATATGTAGGCGCTTTTTTAATAAATTGTAGTTGTATGGCCAACTGTTGCAACGATTGCATCATCTCTAATCGGAATAAATCCTATCGATGTCTGTGGAGTGCTAGGAGAGGCGTAGTGGCTCATGAGACGGCTATCAATACGGGTAATAGTATCGGTCAAGAAAGCTGAAATAAAAGCGTAAGGGACTCGTCGTTCATTTAATGAGTATATAATTTCCTCTTTTGTTTTTACACCTACGCCATGTCCGTAAAAAAAGAAATTTCCTAGATAGATTGTATTTTCTCCTTGCCACTCGATCGTAGCTGGATTCACTTGTGGATTTTTAAAATAAACGAGATCACCTGGAACAAGATCGCCACCCGTTTTTGTTATGAGCTTTAAATCTTGATCGTAGTCCCACGTATAAAGTAAAAGGTTTGCAAAGAGACGGTTGAAAGTTTCTTCCTCATATAATGATAGTAAAGCTTTGTAAAAAATAATGATCATAGCGGTGGCGCATTCAGTTCCATATAGTTTTCCGTTTTTGAAAATATCTTGTATGGCAATGGAAGGGGGTATGTTTGGTAGTAGCTCGAACCCTCCAAGTGGTGTTCTTTTCCAATACTGGGGGTTGCAAAAGGATTGTTGAAATGTGCGAAACTGAAATCCACTTTGAAAAAGTTCTAATGCAGAAGTAATAATATTCACTCGCAAATTTAGATCAAAGCTGAGTTCATCAGATGTTCGGAAGGAATAAATTTCTTGATTTCCTGCCATTATCGATAAAATTTGTTGTTTCTCAGCTGCAAATGGCTCATATTCATTTGTGATATAAGGATGTACAATAGAACGGCCTATTACAATCATAATAGTATCCCCACCTATACGTTACATTACTTAATATCGTATGGGAAAAGAGAAAAAGGGTGAAAGAAAAGCCTATCAACTGATAGGCTTGTACTCTTTAATCACACGTAATGTTTGTAATGTCATATCTTCAGGACCTTGTACAGGTAAACCTGCTTCTAAGTTTTTACGAATATACTCTAAGTTATCTTGTGTAATAATTTCCCCCGGAGTAAAGATTGGAATCCCTGGCGGATAAACCATAACGAAATCAGCTATAATACGACCTGCTGCATTTTCAAACGGAATGACTTCTGTTTCCGAATAAAAAGCATCTCGAGGAGAAAGTGCTAGCACTGGAATTTCTGGAATTTCTACTTGTATTTGAACACCTTTATCGGCTTTATTTCTAAATGTTGCTGCTAAATCTTGTAATGCTGCAATAAGTGTATTTGTCTCACTTTCTGTATCCCCAAAAGTGACAAGACATAGTATGTTGTATAAATCTGAGAGTTCTACTTCAATGTTATATTGCTCTCTAAGCCATACTTCAGCCTGATGGCCTGTAATACCTAAATCTTTTACAGATACAATTATCTTTGTAGGATCGTAGTTAAAAGTAGCATCCGTACCTAGCATTTCTTTCCCAGGACAGTAAAGATCCTCAATAGCATTAATAGCATCACGAACTTGTTCCGCTAATTGTATTGTTTGTTCTATGAGTGCTGTTCCTTCTGTAGCAAGACGTTTTCTAGCAACATCTAGGGATGCTAACAAGATGTAAGAAGTTGATGTCGTCGTAAGCATGCTAATAATAGATTGAACATGTTTAACGTTCACAAGGCCTTCCTTCACGTTAAGAATAGAACTTTGCGTTAAAGATCCTCCTAATTTGTGAACACTTGTTGCTGCCATATCTGCACCGGCTTGCATCGCTGACATCGGCAATTCATCGTGAAAATGAATATGAACTCCATGAGCCTCATCAACTAGTACAGGGATATCATAAGAATGCGCTAATTGGACGATCTGTTCTAAGTCCGCAGCAAAGCCAAAGTATGTTGGATTAATAACAAGTAAGCCTTTCGCATCTGAATGCTCTTCAAGTGCCTTTTTGACAGATTGAATTGTGATTCCGTGTGAAATACCAAGTGTTGGATCGATTTCAGGATGCATGAAAATCGGTTTTGCACCTGAGAAAATAATAGCTGACATTACTGATTTATGCACGTTTCGTGGCACTAGGATTTTGTCACCAGGACCGCACACGCTCATCACCATTGTCATTATTGCACCACTTGTACCTTGAATAGAAAAGAAAGTATGATCTGCACCAAATGCAGCGGCTGCTAAATCTTGTGCTTCTTTAATCATACCTTTCGGATGATGTAAATCATCGAGCGGCGCAATATTAATTAAATCAATTGCTAATGCATTATGCCCAATAAATTCGCGAAATGTAGGATCCATGCCCTGTCCTTTTTTGTGACCAGGAATATGGAATTGAATTGGATTTCGCTTACTGTGCTCAACTAAAGCGGTAAACAATGGTGTTTCGTATTGGGACAATCTATACACCCCTTCTTTTTCATAATATTTATTAGAGTTTGTTTTATATAATCTTGTTCTAAAAAAGTTAAGTGCTTTTTAGAATGAGACTTGTTTTTCTGCCAATCACAAAAGCATTTTTGAGATGGTAGGTTCACTTTATTTTCTATAAAACAAAAGCATTATATCACCAATAATTATAGATGTATAGAAAAAAATATTTTTACAGTGAGTATGTTAAATAGTTATTTCCAATTAACTTATAGAGGAAGACAATTCCATCACAATGAATAAATAGTGTATAATGCAAAGTGGCTATAGTGAAGAAGAAAAAATCCCTTTAAGATAGCATATCGAAATAAGAAGAAATGATAAATGAGGTGCGAAATGGAATATCAATATCCGTTAGATTATGATTGGTCAAATGAGGAAATGGTTGTAATTGTGAAGTTTTATGAAGCAATTGAGAAAGCATACGAAAAAGGAATTATAAGAGAAGAATTAATGGGATTATATCGTCGTTTTAAAGAGATTGTTCCATCTAAAGCAGAAGAGAAGAAAATTGATAAAGAGTTTCAAGAAGTAAGTGGATATTCTATATACCGTGCGATTCAAAGGGCGAAAGAAACGGAAGAACAAAAGCTCGTTAAAATGTAAAAATATTTTGAAAAATGAAAACTGAAGTGATATAATGTGATAACAACTAAAAACGGACAATATAAATTGTCCGTTTTCTACTATCGATTACAAAGTGCATATAAAGGAAGGAGTGATTGCATCGTAGATTCAATCTTAGCAAGGAATTGTTCGTTGGTCATTGCTGAAAACTCCTCTGGTGATATATGAATACCAACTAATAATTCTGCTTTTTTCACAGTAGCTAGACGTTCAATCATCTTTTGTAAGTCTTCTGTTTCAAGTGTTTTATGTAATTTTACACTTGGTTTAGTATGGTCAATGGACCAAACGAAGTCATTTGGAATATTTGTTTTTAAATCATTTAAATGTTCTAAGAAGGCGTGAGCCGTCTCCACTTTTTGTGGACACTCATAGATTAAACCAAAGTATATGAAGGCATGAGTACCCCATAATCCAATTTGGAAATGTGGTAGCATTTTATATCCGCGTTTATTTGTTGAAAAAGCAACCCAAGTATCGTTTGGTGGATTGACTTTGCGACGTGCATGTTTTGCTACATGATAAAAAAAGTTCTCATCAGTTTGTTTGGATAAATACGTTGCAAACTGTTCCCCTAAAGCTTCCAGCTTAGGATGAATGTTCGTTTTAATTGCACTCATTCGTTCTTCGAGACCATCAACTGTAAAGACCTCAAAATCAGTTGACTTGAATGTTTGTAGTGTCATGATTGTTCCTCCAACTCCTATTTTGCTTTTATTTTAGCATAGCTTGTACTATTCATAAAAAAAACAGCACAAAAAAAATTTAAATAAAAAAATATAATTTTGTTGCATAGATGATTTATCCAACATAGTATAGTATAAAACAAAAAATCAGAAAATTGAATCAATTCTAGTCCGAGGGCAGACGAATATTGGGAGGAGGCAAATAATATGAGACAGGTGATTAATGCGTTAAAGAGAACAGATGCTGAAAAGAGAATACCGGTGCTACGTTTGGAGCTAGATTATGAATTAGCAACTTTATATGATGCGATGATGGAAAATGATAAACTGAAAAAAGAAGAGTGTGTACAAAAGTTAGAAGTGTTAAGACTTGAAATGATTCGTTTAGAAGCGTAATAATAGTATATGTATAAAAAATTAGTTGGTGCGAACCTTATAAAGGGTTCGTTTTTTCTGTGAACAGTATAGATCGGAGTGTTTAAACATGCAAGAAGTATGGAAAGACATCGATGCACACGCCAAACAGTGGATTCGAGATGCAGGAGAGTTTTTAATGGCATCAATGGAAAAAGCACTTATTATAGAAACGAAATCCAATGCAGCTGATTTAGTAACAAATATGGACCGAGAAATAGAACAGTTTTTAATTGGGAAAATTAAAGAAACATTCCCGAACCATAATATTTTAGGAGAAGAAGGTTATGGAGATGAGGTAACTTCTTCTGAAGGGGTTGTTTGGTTAATTGATCCAATTGATGGCACGATGAACTTTGTTCATCAAAAAAGAAATTTCGCAATTTCAATTGGAATTTATGAGAACGGTATCGGAAAGGTTGGACTCATTTATGATCCAGTTCATGATGAATTATACCATGCGGTAAAGGGAGCTGGAGCATTTTGTAATGAAGTACCAATACCTTTATTGGAAAAAGGAACTGTAGAGCAAGGTATTGTAGCTGTAAATGCGATATGGCTTACCGACAATCCAATGCTTAATAAGGAAAGTATGATGGCACTGGTTAAGAAAGCAAGAGGCACGAGATCATATGGCTGTGCAGCGTTAGAGATGGTATACGTTGCAACAGGAAGAATAGATGCATATGTAACGCCGAGATTATCACCATGGGATTTTGGTGGGGGACAGATAATTGTAGAGGAAGTTGGAGGCAAGGTGACAACTTTTTCTGGATCCCCGCTTTCTATCGTAGAGAAGAGCAGCGTATTAGTTGCAAAACCAGGAGTGTATGAAGAGTTGTTACGATTTATAGCGGAGTAACAAAAAAAGTAAGAGGCTGTATAAGCGCTTCTTACTTTTTGACGTTATTTCGATTTACGCATTTTTCTTTTTGTTACAAAACCGTATCCAACTGTAACAAATGTGCCGATAATGCAAATAATAATACCGATGGGACTATTTTCAGCAACCATAATGCCGATACCAATTAAGAAAATAACACCGATAATTGCAGTTAATAAAAAGCGATATTGAATGTGTTCCATTTCTTCACCCTCCAATCTCATTTTACTTTCACAAAAGTAAGAATACAACTATATTTTCATTCTTGATTTTATTTTGATTGCCATTGTATCCCCTTCGCTCTTATAATAGAGAAGGATTAAAAAGACATTAGGAGTTGGACATGTTGAAAAAACGACAAGATTTACGAAATATAGCAATTATTGCCCACGTTGACCATGGTAAAACAACACTTGTTGACCAGTTATTACGTCAAGCGGGGACGTTCCGTGCGAATGAACATATTGAAGAACGCGCAATGGACTCAAACGATCTAGAAAGAGAACGTGGTATTACAATTTTAGCGAAGAATACTGCGATTCACTATGAAGATAAAAGAATTAACATTTTAGATACACCTGGTCACGCTGACTTCGGTGGAGAAGTAGAGCGTATCATGAAAATGGTTGATGGTGTTCTACTTGTTGTTGATGCATATGAAGGTTGTATGCCACAAACACGATTTGTTTTAAAGAAAGCTCTTGAGCAAAACTTAACTCCAATCGTTGTTGTAAACAAAATTGACCGTGACTTCGCTCGCCCTGATGAAGTAGTTGATGAAGTAGTTGACTTATTCATCGAACTTGGTGCAAACGAAGATCAATTAGAGTTCCCAGTTGTATTTGCATCAGCAATGAACGGAACAGCAAGCTTAGATTCAAATCCAGCAAATCAAGAAGAGAATATGAAATCATTGTTTGACACAATTATTGAACATATTCCAGCACCAGTTGATAACAGCGAAGAGCCACTTCAATTCCAAGTAGCACTTCTTGATTACAATGACTATGTTGGTCGTATCGGAGTTGGACGCGTATTCCGTGGTACAATGAAAGTAGGACAACAAGTTGCATTAATGAAAGTTGATGGAACTGTAAAACAATTCCGTGTAACGAAATTATTTGGTTACATTGGATTAAAACGTCAAGAAATTGAAGAAGCAAAAGCTGGAGATTTAGTAGCTGTTTCAGGTATGGAAGACATTAACGTAGGTGAAACGGTATGTCCGGTTGAGCATGAAGAGGCTTTACCATTATTACGTATTGATGAGCCAACACTACAAATGACATTCCTTGTAAATAACAGCCCATTTGCAGGTCGTGAAGGTAAATTCATTACATCTCGTAAAATTGAAGAGCGTCTTCGTTCACAATTAGAAACAGATGTAAGTTTACGTGTAGATAATACAGATTCTCCTGATGCGTGGATCGTATCTGGACGCGGGGAATTACATTTATCTATCCTAATTGAAAACATGCGTCGTGAAGGTTATGAACTACAAGTATCTAAGCCTGAAGTAATTATTAAAGAAGTTGATGGCGTAAGATGTGAGCCTGTAGAGCGCGTGCAAATCGATGTACCTGAAGAATACACTGGTTCTATTATGGAATCTATGGGTGCACGTAAAGGTGAAATGTTAGATATGGTGAATAACGGAAACGGTCAAGTTCGCCTTACTTTCATGGTTCCAGCACGTGGTTTAATTGGTTACACAACAGAATTCTTAACATTAACTCGTGGTTACGGTATTTTAAACCATACATTCGATTGCTACCAACCAGTACACGCTGGACAAGTTGGTGGACGTCGCCAAGGTGTTCTAGTTTCACTTGAAACAGGAAAAGCATCACAATACGGTATTATGCAAGTTGAAGACCGTGGTGTAATCTTCGTTGAACCAGGTACAGAAGTATATGCTGGTATGATTGTTGGAGAACACACTCGTGAGAATGACTTAACAGTTAACGTTGTAAAAATGAAACAACAAACTAATATTCGTTCTGCGACGAAAGATCAAACTTCAACAATGAAAAAACCACGCTTAATGACTTTAGAAGAGTCATTAGAGTATTTAAACGATGACGAGTTCTGTGAAGTAACTCCAGAATCAATTCGTCTACGTAAAAAGATTCTTGATAAGAGCGAGCGCGAAAGAGCTGCTAAGAAAAAGAAATCTGTAGAAGCGTAAAATAATAGAACAGCTACCTTTGAGGGGTAGCTGTTTTTTTATTGTATTTATTTTTGGAATATTTACTCTTTTTTGTGGACAGTATTTTTTTTGCGGGTTACTCTTGTATTAAGTACATAAATAAAATTTGTTTCTTGTGAGAAAGGGGGATGAATGATGTTAGAAAGAATGTCGTTTTTTGCGAAATTATGTAAAGTTGATGAAAATCCAGAACTAGGGATGTGGTTGCTATATGGCATCATTATTATATTAAGTGCACTTGTGTATAATTTAGGTTTTGCAAGAAAACTATCAATAATAAAAAATATAGTGATATATATATCGTTAGCGATTGGGTGTACAGTTTTAACTTTCTTTGCAGTTTTTTTACCTGTTGGAGAGGGCCTTGTTGTAGCGGCAATTGTACTTGGGATTTATAGGTTGCGTTTACGTCAAGCGAGACAACAAAAAGCAGGATGAGGGGGGGAGTTTTATGCGTTCAGTACAAGATGCATTATATAATTGGTTAACAATTAAAACAGTTGCCGAAGCACGTCCAGATGATCGTGCTGCAAAAGAAACGTATTTGTTATTTCAAAATATGATATATGAGGAACATAAATTAAAGAATGTGGAAGTTAAAAAGAATGAAGAAATGTATTTGATTACATATGAAATGAATGGAGAAAGAAAATCTGCGAGGTTTCCGTTAGAAGCTATTGATTGCTTTTTGGATCAAATGAATCGTGAACCTGAAAAATATAAATAAGTCCTTATCTATATGATTAAGGACTTATTTACATTTTACCAATCGTCTTCGACTTTTTTATCACGATATAATCGGAAATTACCACTTGCATGACGTTCCATCGTACGTTCTGCAATTCGTTCCGAACATTCCATGCACATATATGTATGAATAGGGCGGTTACGTAGTTTTTTTGCCATAGGATTTTCATCATCTAACATATCTTTTTTATCACAAATCATACATTTGACTCTCATTTCGTCACCTCAATACGAATTCTATCAGTATAAGTATATCATGGAAGTGTAATATTTTTGAATAATAGCGGGAAAAAATAATATTTTCGCAATTTGAAAAATAAGTTATGATAAGGATATACTAATTATATTTGGAGGTGGAAATATGGCGAATGTAGTAGATCCTACATTAACAGATGATTTAGTACAAACGTTACGTAAAGAATGTATTGTTATGGTAGCAACAACAGACTTCGAAAAACAAGTTCCTAACGTAAGTGCTATTTCTTGGGTGTATGCAGTGAGTAAAACTAGTATTCGATTTGCAGTAGATCAACGTTCACGTATTGTGGAAAATATACGGCATAGTACTGGGCTAGTATTGACTATAATGGCGAATGAATCCGTATTTTCCATAAGTGGTGCAGGTGAAATTTTGACTGATAGAATGGAAGGCATTCCTCTAAAATTAACTGTAATAGAAGTAAATGTACAAGAAGTACGTGATGTTATGTTTTATGGAGCGAAGCTTGCAACTGAGCCAACCTATGAAAAAACATATGATATTCGCGCAGCGAAAAAGCTGGATAACCAAGTGTTAGTAGGAATAAAAGAATTATAAATGTGATAAATAAGAAAATAAGTTATTAACTTTTGTAATCAGTTATTGTGATTTTATGTTAATAATTATAATTAAAAGTAATATATTGAATAGAAATGAATAAAAAATAAATAAAAGGTTTCATGGCTATGAATTTCGATTCTACCTCGTTTATACGGTACATATAATTATAACAATGGTTCGTCCATATTTTATGGATGAAACCCTTGTTCTACAAATTTAAAAGTGGAGTCAGGGGGTAACAGGTTGGATAAAATTTATGTGTTAGATACGAATGTACTTTTGCAGGATCCTTTATCTATTTTTTCATTTGAAACAAATGAAGTAGTGATTCCAGCAGTTGTATTAGAAGAGGTTGATTCGAAAAAACGTTATATGGATGAAGTAGGACGAAACGCTCGTTATGTATCTAAGCTAATAGACAAATTTCGTGAAATAGGAAAGCTGCATGAAAGTATTCCGTTAGAAAACGGCGGTACATTTCGTATTGAATTAAATCATCGTTCATTTGTTCAACTACAAGATATTTTTGTAGAAAAAACGAATGATAATCGAATTTTAGCTGTAGCAAAAAATCTATCTTTAGAAGAACAAGAAAAAGAGGACGGGAAGTCTGTTATTTTAGTAAGTAAAGACGTGCTCGTAAGGGTAAAAGCTGATGCAATTGGTTTGAAGGCGGAAGATTATTTAAGTGATCGTGTAATTGAAGTAGATAATATATATTCAGGATTTTTAGAAGGGTATATATCAAAAGAGCAATTAGATTATTTTTATGAAAAAGGTGAATTGCCTTTATCCGAAATTGCAAATCACCCTTTTTATCCAAATCAGTTTGTAGTAATGAAAGATGCATTAGGGGGATCTAGTTCAGCACTTGGCATTGTGGATCATTTAGGTAAGAAGGTAAAGAAACTTATTTTTCACAATGAACAAGTATGGGGGATACGACCACGAAATGTGCAACAAATTATGGGATTAGAATTGTTGCTTCGTGAAGATATTCCGCTAGTAACGTTAACGGGGAAAGCTGGTACAGGAAAAACATTACTCGCGTTGGCTTCAGGACTCATGCAAACGGAAGATTTAGGACTATATAAAAAACTACTCGTTGCAAGGCCAATTGTTCCGGTCGGAAAAGATATCGGTTATTTACCAGGAGAAAAAGAAGAAAAGTTAAGACCATGGATGCAACCGATTTTTGATAATCTAGAGTATTTATTTAATACGAAAAAGCCAGGAGAGTTAGATGCTATTTTAGCTGGAATGGGTTCGATTGAAGTAGAGGCCCTTACCTATATACGTGGGAGAAGTATTCCAGATCAGTTCATTATAATTGATGAAGCACAAAATTTAACGAAGCATGAAGTGAAAACGATATTAACAAGGGTAGGAGAAAAAAGTAAAATTGTATTAATGGGAGATCCTCAGCAAATTGATCACCCGTATTTGGATGAATATAATAATGGTTTAACATATGTTGTAGAGAAGTTTAAAGAGCAACGTATTAGTGGTCATGTAAAGTTTGTTAAAGGGGAGCGGTCTAATTTAGCTCAACTTGCAGCAGATTTATTATAAAAGGAGTGAGCTGAGGCTCACTCCTTTTTCTTCCAAGTATACACTTTAAATAATTGTAAATTTACGGATGTTACGGATTGGATTTTGTCTATTAGATCCATCATTGTAATATAGATGAACAGGTCCATCCTCTTTTAATGGCTTTCCTTCTTTTGAAAAACCAAGAATAGCATTTGCTACAGTTTCTAATGGAAGTATTATTGTTTGATCTACTGTTTCAATTTCGACTTGCGTAGCGTCCTCTGAAGTTTCGGCGTTAGCAAGAAATGGATGAAATGGTATACCGAACGTTCCGGTAATTAGTTGTTCTTTTTTATATTTCTTTACACTTTGTTGTATCGGTGGAAACGCAGCACCATCACGGATTTCGCGATCCCAATGCTCTGAAGTGTTTTTTAAATAAGCTTCTAGTTCTGAAGTGTTTTCTCTTGTTTCATCAAAGTAAGTTGTCAAATCTACTTTTCGATCATCAAAGATCCAAACAGTTGGATCGATAGTGATTGGAAAACGAACTTTTCCATTAATAAATAAAATTTCGCTCATTGTTGTTCCCCCATTTGTGTTATACTCCCACTTTTCAGTATAATAGCATTAGACACGGTTGTCACAAAAAATGTTTCTATTGCAATTTACTAAAACTATCGCTAATATTAATAGATAGGAGAGAGTAGGACGGAAACGGAGGGAATCAATTTGGCGTCTGAGACAGTATCAAATCATCAGGAAAAGGCACTAGCCCTTCTACAAGCGGATGCGGAGAAGATTTTAAGACTTATTAAGGTGCAAATGGACAATCTTACAATGCCGCAATGTCCATTATATGAAGAAGTGTTAGACACACAAATGTTTGGACTATCCCGCGAGGTCGATTTTGCAGTTCGCCTTGGTCTTATTGCAGAAGAACAAGGGAAAGCAATGTTAGGAGAGCTTGAACGTGAGTTATCTGCACTTCATGAAGCATTTACGAACAAACAACAATAACGGGTTCAAATAGGGGGGCTCAAACTGAAATAGTTTGGGCTTTTTATTTGTATAATAAAGCAGGAAGAATCAATGTACATATGGAATACAACAATAATTAAATTGAAACAGAAAGAGGAAATGAAATGAAAAGAGTATGGAAATCAATGGATTATTCATTATTACTTCCTCTTGTTATCTTATGTGTGTTGGGAGTTATAATGGTATATAGTTCTAGTTCCATTGTCGCGATTTCGTCGAAATATAACTGGCCAGCAGATCACTTTTTTAAAAAACAATTAGTTGCTCTTGCTATTGGAACAGTAATACTAGTGATTGTCGCTGTAATTCCTTACAAATTTTGGAGGAAAAAAATAGTTCTTACAGCGATGGGGTTAGGGAGTCTGGGCTTACTAGCAGCAGCTTTTCTTTTCGGTAAGGTAATCAATGGTGCAAAAGGATGGATACTAGGTATACAACCAGCTGAGTTTGTAAAAATAGCAGTTATTATTACGCTAGCAAGTTTTTTTGCTAAGAAACAAGAGAGGCAAACCCCTTTTTTTCAAGGGATAATACCTCCTATATTTGTTGTCGGTGGATCGATGGTATTAATTTTATTACAAAATGACTTAGGGACCGACATATTAATAGGTGGAACAGTGTTAATTATGTTCTTCTGTTCAGGAGTTAATGTTAACTTGTGGATTAAAAGATTTTTATTAACATCTGTCGTGTGGATTCCGGCGTTGTATTTTATTGGAAACTATAAATTAAGTCTATACCAAAAAGCTCGATTTTCAGTTTTTCTTGATCCATTTAGTGATCCGCAAAATGATGGATTTCAACTAATAAATTCATTTATTGGAATTGCCTCAGGTGGATTAGGTGGTAGAGGATTAGGGAATAGTATACAAAAGTATGGCTACTTACCAGAGCCGCAAACGGATTTTATTATGGCAATTATATCTGAAGAACTAGGTTTTATAGGTGTAGCTATCATTTTAATCTGTTTACTACTTATTATCATTCGTTCGTTTAGAGTAGCACAAAAGTGTAAAGATCCATTTGGAAGTTTAATTGCAATCGGAATTGCAAGTTTAATTGGGATACAAACTTTTGTTAATGTTGGTGGTATGTCTGGATTAATACCACTTACAGGAGTACCTTTACCGTTTATTAGTTATGGTGGTAGTTCTTTATTGGCTAATCTAATCTCGATGGGTATATTATTAAATATTGCTAGTCATGTAAAACGACAAGAGAAACAACAAAATGAGATAATGAAAGAAAGAGAGCAAGATGGACCGCGTCTTGTTGTAGTAAAATAAAAAACACATTGTGCTTTAGAGCGTGATGTGTTTTTTTATGTTCAAGAAACATTGAATAGGATACATTAATTGATATATATATTAAAAAATATATCACATTTAATTAAATGTGATATACAATTAAGTTGTTAGAAAAGGAAGAGGTATGCTATACTATTTTTGTGAAACAAGTTGATCAGAAAACTTATCATTTGTTAAAAAATAAGGTATGATGGATAAAAATAAAGTGAAGCTTTCTAAGTATAATATAATGTAGAAAGTGAAGAACTTCACGCTCTTTATGGTGTGTATATATTTTATCTCTAGAGTGGTAGGAAAGTAGAGGGGGAAAATCATGACAAAGCTGCAACGTATTCAAAAAGTATTGGTAGCTAACCGTGGAGAGATTGCAATTCGTGTGTTTCGAGCTTGTTCGGAACTTGGATTAAAAACAGTTGCAATCTATTCTAAAGAGGATAGCGGTTCTTATCATCGTTATAAAGCCGATGAGTCCTATTTAGTTGGGGAAGGGAAAAAGCCAATTGATGCTTATCTAGATATTGAGGGCATTATTGAGATTGCGAAAAGTAATCATGTAGATGCAATCCACCCTGGATATGGTTTCTTGTCAGAAAATATTCAATTCGCAAAACGTTGTGAAGAAGAAGGGATTATCTTTATTGGTCCAAAGAGTAAGCATTTAGATATGTTTGGAGATAAAGTGAAAGCAAGAACACAAGCGCAGCTAGCACAAATTCCAGTTATTCCTGGTAGTGATGGGCCAGTAAATTCAATAGAAGAAGTCGAAGAATTTGCTGAAAAGTATGATTACCCGATTATTATTAAAGCTTCCCTTGGCGGTGGCGGTCGTGGTATGCGTATTGTACGTACTAGTGAAGAATTAAGAGAATCGTATAATCGAGCGAAGTCAGAAGCGAAAGCAGCCTTTGGTAATGATGAAGTATACGTTGAAAAATTCGTTGAAAAACCTAAACATATAGAAGTTCAAATTTTAGCAGATGAAGAGGGCAATGTTGTACATTTATATGAGCGTGATTGTTCTGTACAACGTCGTCATCAAAAAGTTGTAGAAATTGCACCAAGTGTGTCGCTTTCAGATGATTTACGTCATCGTATTTGTGATGCTGCTGTGAAATTAACGAAAAATGTAAACTATTTAAATGCAGGAACAGTAGAATTTCTTGTAAAAGGTGATGAGTTTTACTTTATTGAAGTAAATCCGCGTGTTCAAGTTGAACATACGATTACAGAGATGATTACAGGAGTCGATATCGTTCAATCGCAAATTTTAATAGCTGATGGACATGCATTACATAGTAAAATAGTAGGTGTTCCGAAGCAAGAGGAAGTAGTTGTGCATGGATTTGCAATCCAATCTCGTGTAACAACTGAGGATCCACTAAATAATTTTATGCCGGATACAGGAAAAATAATGGCGTACCGATCAGGCGGTGGTTTCGGTGTGCGTCTTGATACAGGAAATAGCTTCCAAGGTGCAGTTATTACACCGTACTACGATTCTTTACTTGTAAAAGTTACAACATGGGCGCTTACTTTTGAACAAGCTGCTGCAAAAATGGAACGTAACTTAAAAGAATTCCGTATTCGTGGTATTAAAACAAATATTCCATTCCTAGAGAATGTAGTAAAACATAAAAACTTCTTATCAGGAGAATATGATACTTCGTTTATTGATGTGTCACCTGAACTATTCTTGTTCCCGAAACGTAAAGACCGCGGAACGAAAATGTTAAATTACATTGGTTCAGTAACAGTAAATGGCTTCCCAGGAGTAGGGAAAAAAGAGAAACCAATCTTCCCGGATGCTCGTATACCGAATGTATTACATTCAGAGCCAATCCAAAATGGAACGAAACAAATTTTGGACGAGCGTGGAGCAGATGGATTAGTAAAATGGGTACAAGATCAAAACCGTGTACTTTTAACGGATACAACATTCCGTGATGCGCATCAGTCATTACTTGCAACTCGTATTCGTACAAAAGATTTACATCAAATTGCAGAGCCAACAGCGAGAATGTTACCGAACCTATTCTCAGCGGAAATGTGGGGTGGTGCAACGTTTGATGTTGCATATCGTTTCTTAAAGGAAGATCCATGGGAACGATTACTAGATCTTCGTGAAAAAATGCCAAACGTTTTATTCCAAATGTTACTTCGTTCTTCAAACGCAGTTGGTTACAAAAACTATCCGGATAATTTAATTCAAAAATTTGTGGAATGTTCTGCTCAAGCTGGAATTGATGTCTTCCGTATTTTTGATAGCTTAAACTGGGTAGAAGGTATGAGAGTTGCGATTGATGCTGTACGAGATACTGGTAAAATTGCAGAAGCAACAATGTGCTACACAGGAGATATTCATGATCCGTTACGTAGTAAATATGATTTGAATTATTATAAAAACTTAGCAAAAGAGTTAGAAGCATCAGGAGCACATATATTAGGAATTAAAGATATGGCAGGCTTATTAAAACCTAATGCGGCATATGATTTAGTTTCTGCATTAAAAGAGACGGTATCGATTCCGATTCACTTGCATACACACGATACGAGTGGAAATGGTATATTAACGTATACAAAGGCAATTGAAGCAGGTGTTGACATTGTCGATGTAGCAGTAAGTTCTATGGCTGGTCAAACGTCACAACCAAGTGCGAACACGCTATACTATGCATTAGGTGGAAACGAAAGACAGCCAGACGTTAATATAGATTCATTAGAAAAACTATCTCATTATTGGGAAGATGTACGTAAATACTACGCACCGTTTGAAAGTGGTATGAATGCACCTCATACAGAGGTATATATGCACGAAATGCCAGGCGGACAGTATAGTAATCTACAACAACAAGCGAAAGCGGTTGGTTTAGGAGATCGCTTCGATGAAGTGAAAGTAATGTACCGCCGTGTGAATGACATGTTTGGCGATATTGTTAAAGTAACACCATCATCTAAAGTTGTCGGTGATATGGCATTATTTATGGTTCAAAATCACTTAACAGAACAAGATGTTTTAGAGCGTGGGCATTCTATGGACTTCCCAGGATCTGTTGTTGAAATGTTCTCAGGAGATTTAGGACAACCGTATGGTGGTTTCCCGAAAAAGTTACAAGAAATTATTTTAAAAGGGAAAGAGCCATTAACAGTAAGACCGGGTGAATTATTAGAGCCAGTAGATTTCGACGCGTTAAAAGAAGAGCTATTCCATAAGCTTGGACGCGAAGTGACGATTTTTGATGTTGTTGCATATGCATTATATCCAAAAGTATTTATGGATTACGAAAAAGTTGCTGAGCTTTATGGAAGTGTGTCTGTGCTTGATACACCGACATTCTTCTATGGTATGAGACTTGGTGAAGAAATTAATGTGGAAATCGAACAAGGTAAAACATTGATGGTTAAACTAGTATCAATCGGAGAGCCTCAGCCAGATGGAAATCGTATTCTTTACTTGGAGTTTAACGGTCAACCACGTGAGATTGTTGTGAAAGACGAAAGTGTGAAAGCAACAGTGGCACAACGTGTGAAAGGAAACCGTGAAAATCCAAACCACATTAGTGCAACAATGCCGGGAACGGTTATTAAAGTAGTTGTAAAAGAAGGCGATGAAGTGAAAAAAGGCGATTCTATGGCAATTACAGAAGCGATGAAAATGGAAACGACAGTTCAAGCGCCGTTCAATGGTAAAGTGAAAAAAGTATATGTTAACGATGGAGATGCAATTCAAACGGGTGACTTACTCATTGAATTAGATCACTAAAAAAGAAAAAGAGCTGTGTAAATGCAGCTCTTTTTCTTTATCCCGCTATTCGCCGGACAGTAAGACACCCGCCTCAAAATTCAGCGAAAACAAAGAAGTTAGATGGGGGATCAACTGCCCATAAAAGCCTGATTGGTGCGGGCTAATAAGCAGTGGGGGATGAAGCCCCCACTGCTTAAAGTTTCACTTTATTGCAAAAAATACCTTGCCAATTCAGCAAGGTATTTTAATTTGAATTTATTTTGTTTGTTTAGAAGTTGATTCAGCTTCTTTTGCATTCACTTTACTTCGTGTACCTAACATAACTAAATAGCATAGTACAGCAAACAAGCAAGAAATGAATAGTGAATGTAATAATGCCATTACTAAATTAGCATTTGTAAATACGACTAAAATTCCTACGATAGCTTGAAGTGTAACAAGGATAAATGAAATGATCCATCCCCAGTATACGACAGGCTGCTGCTTGTAATGGCGAATAGCGAGAATCATCGCGTATAGTATCCAAGCGAAAATTAACATCGCTGCAACTCTATGTCCCATTTGAACCCATTCATGTAGTTGAGTTGGCATAGGTCTATTTTTGCTACATAAAGGAAAGTCTGGACAGGCTAAGCTAGCTCGTTCGTGACGTACTAAAGCACCTGTGTAGACGACAATATAACTGTAAATTGTTACACCATAAATATGAAATTTCATTTTTTTGTCCATAATAAGTGAACGTGCATCAAATTTCTGATCAATTTCAAAGATAAGACACGTTAATAAAATGACAGAAGCAAATGAAATTAAGGAAATACCGAAATGGATAGCAAGTACAGCTGGCATTTGTCCCCAAACAACTGCTGCCGCTCCCATTAATGCTTGCGCAACTAAAAATACGAAGGATAAAATTGCTAACGTTTTTGTTTCGCGCACATGTTTATAATATTTCCAGGACAAAATACAAAGGAGAGTGACAAGAATTCCTGCTGATCCTGATGTAAGGCGGTGACTTAGTTCAATAATAGTTTCCATTGATAAATTAGATGGAACAAATTCACCGTTACAAAGTGGCCATGATTTACCGCACCCTTGGCCAGAACCTGTTTTTGTAACTAAGGCGCCTCCTAGTAAAACTATTAATAAATCAAGACTCGTAATGACTGCTAACCATTTAATAAAGCGTTGCAATCTATTTCACCATCTTTCTGCTATGAAGTTATTGCGAAATATTTTCATTCCATTATGTATAGAATAAAAAGCGCTAGTTCCTATGATATATAAAAAATAATAAAATAGCAAAGAAATGGCGGGGGCAGACAGGGGAGAGAAAATGGGTGTGGAAATAGGATATATAAGGGAATTTTTAGGTGAAAAACAGGCTATTTTGAAAAGATATGGGGAGAATACGTGTTAAATATGACAAAAAAGTTTATTATAGAAGGTAACATCATGTTATGATAAGGACAAGTAAGAATTAAGTTTTTATATTCGACACAAAAAGTTCATGTTTTCTTCACAAAATGTTCGGGAAATATGATTTAATATATTGGAGTATGGGCGTAGATTAGTAGTAGAATGGATTAACAATATTTCTACTGTAATAATATTGCTATATAGAAGCGAAATATTTCATTCGAAATAGGCGCAAAAAGAAAGATGAAAGTTTTAAGAGGGGGTTAAAGTGATGAGCCATGCAACAAGTGAGCTGCATGATGAGTCAGCTGTTACAAGCGTACCGGAAACAACTCGGCTACAAGATTTATCAGCGCTCGTTAAAATGGGGATTGTAAACTCAAATACACTTACTGTATTTACAGGATTTTGGTTGGCATTACATTTTAATGGATTAAGTGTGATGGATAATCTGGATAAGTTATTCTTTACAATCGTTGGTTCTGGATTAATTATGGCAGGGGTATGTTGTTTAAATAACTACATTGATCGAGACATCGACCCGTTAATGGAAAGAACAAAAACCCGTCCAACAGTTACTGGGAAGTATAAACCGGGATTTGCACTTACATTTGGACTAGTTATATTACTTCTTGGATTTGTATTTTTATTATTAACAACACCAATGGCAGTATTAATGGGATTTATTGGTGCTTTCACATATGTTGTCTTATATACGTTATGGACAAAGAGAAAGTATACACTAAATACTGTTGTAGGTAGTATATCTGGAGCAGTTCCACCTTTAATTGGATGGGCAGCAATCGATCCATCTTTAGGCCATCCAATTGCTTGGATGTTATTTTTAATTATGTTTATTTGGCAAATCCCACATTTCCTCGCATTAGCGATGAAACGTGTTGATGAATATCGAAATGCAGGAATTCCAATGCTTCCTGTAGTTCATGGATTTGAAATTACGAAACGCCAAATTATGATTTGGACAGTATGTTTATTACCACTACCATTTTATATGAGTGGACTAGGGATAACATTTATGGTAATTGCAACATTGTTAAACATCGGATGGATCGTTTTAGGATTTTATGGCTTCCGTAAGCAAGATGACATCAAATGGTCCGTACAAATGTTTGTTTATTCCCTAAATTATTTAACAATCTTATTTGTATCAATGATTGTAGTTACATTCTTCTAAGACAACGACATAATTGGATTTCTTTACGTTGAGATTTACTTTACTTAACTATAAAGTACAATCTAATTCACAAGGAAAGTGGGGGTTGTTTGTATGAAGAAACAGTGGCGACTGCTTTCGTTCGTTTCACTGCTGGCTTTACTGTTAGGGGGATGCGGTAAAGCCTTTCAATCTACTTTAATTCCGCAAGGAGAAGTAGCAAAAATGCAATATGATTTGCTCTTACTAGCAACTGCGATTATGGTAGGAGTAGTACTAGTAGTTACTATTATTTTCTTATATGTAATTGTGCGTTTCCGACAAAAGAAAGGTCAGGAAGATTATATTCCAGAGCAAGTTGAAGGGAATCACAAACTAGAAATTATTTGGACAGTTATTCCGATTATTCTTTTGTTAATCTTAGCTGTTCCGACGGTTACATATACATTCAAACTTGCTGATGTAAGTGCGATGGAGAAAAAGAATATTGATAAAGATACTATCGTTGTTGATGTAACAGCGAATCTTTATTGGTGGGAATTTTCTTATAAATCAGAAAAAATAGTAACTTCTCAAGATTTAGTCATCCCCACAGGTAAGAAAGTGTATTTGAATTTGAAGGGTGCCGATATTAAACATTCGTTTTGGGTTCCATCTTTAGCTGGGAAAATGGATACAAATACAGACAATGTGAACAAAATGTGGTTAAAG
Organism: Bacillus sp. BB51/4; assembly: GCF_008368845.1. Taxonomy (NCBI): domain Bacteria; kingdom Bacillati; phylum Bacillota; class Bacilli; order Caryophanales; family Bacillaceae; genus Bacillus; species Bacillus sp. BB51/4. Next base: position 260,810 of record NZ_QOSC01000017.1, on the reverse strand, counting down.
GCAGATAAATCGGGCACTTATAATGGTTTTTGTACAGAATTTTGCGGCCCATCACATTCTTTAATGCAATTCAAAGTGAAAGCTTTAGATGAAAGCGAGTACAAAAAGTGGCTTGCTGATATGAAGAAGATTGATGGGAAGAAAGAAGTAGCTTCAACAAAGGCGCAAGAGGGCCAAGAAATATTTAATAAAAGCTGTATTGGTTGTCACGCAGTTGGATCTAATGATAGTAGACCACCTTCCGCTCGTATCGCACCAAACTTAGCAAACTTTGCGGATCGCGATATGGTTGCCGGTATTGCCGAAAACAATGAAGAAAACTTAAAAAAATGGCTGAAAGATCCTGAAAATATGAAACCAGGAAATAAAATGACTGGTAAATATGGCAACTTAACGGATGATCAAGTTGATGCATTAAATGCATACTTACAAACGTTAAAAGTTGAAAAGTAAAGAGGGATTATTCGCGAAGGGGAGGTTGAAAACGTGAGTTCTGTAGCAAAAAAACAGGGGATGGGTGCTGTCATATGGGATTATTTAACGACAGTAGACCATAAAAAGATTGCCATTCTCTATTTAATTGCAGGTGGATTGTTTTTTATAATAGGCGGAATAGAAGCTCTATTTATTCGCCTTCAATTAGCGATTCCTAACAACGCTTTTCTTGTTGGGGATGCTTATAATCAAGTATTAACGATGCACGGTACAACAATGATTTTCCTCGCAGCTATGCCACTCGTGTTTGCATTTATGAACGCCGCTGTACCACTTCAAATTGGTGCACGTGATGTAGCGTTCCCGTTTTTGAATTCACTCGGATTTTGGTTATTTTTCTTTGGTGGAGTATTTTTAAATTTAAGTTGGTTTTTAGGTGGAGCACCTGATGCAGGCTGGACATCTTATGCATCTTTAGCTTTAGCCTCTAAAGGCCATGGTGTTGATTTTTATGTACTCGGCTTGCAAATCTCCGGTATTGGTACATTAATTGGAGGTATTAACTTCCTTGTAACCATTATTAATATGCGTGCGCCAGGAATGACGTATATGCGTATGCCGATGTTTACATGGACGACATTTGTAACATCTTCTCTAATATTATTCGCTTTTCCGCCGTTAACTGTAGGATTAGGACTTTTAATGTTAGATCGTTTATTTGGAACAAGTTTCTTTAATCCAGCATTGGGCGGGAATACGATTATATGGGAGCATTTATTCTGGATTTTCGGTCATCCAGAAGTATACATTCTTATACTCCCAGCTTTCGGAATATTCTCAGAAATCTTCGCGACATTTTCGAAAAAACGATTATTTGGTTATTCGTCGATGGTGTTCGCGACAGTATTAATTGGATTCTTAGGATTTATGGTATGGGCGCATCATATGTTTACTGTTGGACTTGGTCCAGTTGCAAATGCTATTTTCTCAGTTGCAACAATGGCGATTGCAGTACCGACCGGTATTAAAATATTCAACTGGCTCTTTACGATGTGGGGAGGAAGTATTCGTTTTACGACACCGATGATGTGGGCAGTAGCTTTCATTCCATCATTCGTAATGGGTGGAGTTACAGGGGTTATGCTAGCATCTGCACCAGCGGATTATCAATTTCATGATAACTATTTCGTAGTAGCTCACTTTCATTATGTAATTGTCGGCGGTGTTGTATTTGGTCTACTTGCAGGAGCTCATTATTATTGGCCACTGATGTTTAATAAAGTATTGAATGAAACGTTAGGAAAGATAACATTTTGGCTATTCTTTACCGGTTTCCATTTAACGTTCTTCATACAGCATTTCCTTGGTTTAATTGGTATGCCACGTCGTTACTACACATATCTTGAAGGCCAAGGGTTGGAAATGGGGAATATGATTAGTTCTATTGGAGCGGTATTTATGGCTCTTGGAACGATTGTTCTTCTATTCAATGTAATTAAAACGACAGTTTCAAAAGAAAAGGCTGGTCGTGATCCATGGGATGCACGTACATTAGAATGGACGATGCCAGCACCAACACCAGAATATAACTTTAAACAATTACCATTTGTTCGCGGGTTAGATCCGTTTTGGATTGAAAAACGTGAAGGGAATAAAGAGATGACAGCGGCGGAACCAGTTGGTGATATTCATATGCCAAATCCATCATTTTCACCATTTATCATTTCTTTAGGATTGTTTATAGCGGCATTCGGTGCAATGTATATGCAGGGTGGAAAAGATAAGTTTTGGTTATTAGTAGCAATTATCGGTTTAATCATTACATTTGGCACAATGTTCCTACGTTCAGTAATTGATGATCATGGATATCATATTCATAAGGAAGATTTAGAAGATAAGGGGGGCAAGGCATAATGCATGTAGATGAAAAATTAACGAATGAAACATTTCCAGCAGAGCCTGAAAAAGCAACCCTTGAGGGGAAAAATAAGTTTGTCGGTTTTTGGTTATTTCTTGGAGGCGAAACAGTATTGTTCGCTTCCTTATTTGGCACATATTTGGCGTTAAAGAATTCTACAAATGGTGGACCAACATCTCAAGAGATGTTCCAAATGCCACTCGTTTTCATTATGACGATGCTTTTATTAACGAGTAGTTTAACGAGCGTTTATGCGATGTATCATATGAAAAACTTTAACTTTAAAAAAATGCAACTTTGGCTACTAGTAACAGTGTTGCTAGGTTTAGGGTTTTTAGCATTTGAGATATATGAGTTTTATCATTATACGCATGAATTTAAGCATACTATGAGAAGTAGTGCATTTGGTTCCGCGTTTTATGCTCTTGTTGGTACACATGGTCTCCACGTATTGTTTGGATTATGTTGGATTTTAACATTAATCTTTAGAAATGCGAAGAGAGGTCTAAATTTATACAATGCACCGAAGTTTTATGTTGCATCGATTTATTGGCACTTTATTGACGTAGTTTGGGTGTTTATTTTCACTGTAGTATATTTGATGGGAATGGTGGGATAAACAATGGCGATAAAGCAAACGAATAATCCTAAAGTTGATCTTGTTTATCGGAAGAGAAAAAGTGCGGAGGAAATGAAGCATCAAGTTATTACATTTGCATTAATGATTTTTTTAACATTAGTTGCATTTGCAGCAGTCGCATATCCGAAAACTTTTAGTCCGACTTTCTCAGTACCATTTATTTTACTATTAGCAGTGGTACAAGTAATTTTTCAATTGTATTATTTTATGCATATGAGTCATAAAGGACATGAAGCGGCAAGTTTCTTTCTTTATTCTGGTCTGTTGATCGGGTTAATTACAATTTTAGCTTTTATGACAATTGTGTGGATTTGAAAAGTGAAAAATAAGGGAGCTTGTGTTGGCACAGCTCCCTCTTCTTATTATGTGAAAGGATAACCTTAAGAAGGTAGGTGTAACAATGAGTAACTTGTGGATATTTGGTTTTCAAGCTCTATGGAGTCCAATCTTTTTATTATTTATGCTTTCGATTCTTATTGGGTACTTTTTAATTATTGGGCCATATAGAATGCGATTTGAAAATGCGAGGAAGGTAAGTAAGAAGCAAATTTTTTATTTTACGACCGGGATTGTTCTTTTGTATCTTGTAAAGGGAGGGCCTATTGATTTAATTGGTCATATTATATTTAGTGCACATATGTTTGAAATGGCAGTTATGTATATTGCAGTTCCACCGTTATTGTTGCTTGGTATACCAGATTGGTTATATCGTTATATTACTTCTTTTAAGTTCGTTCAAATTATATTAAAGATATTTGCTAAACCACTTATTGCATTGTTTGTATTTAATGGCCTGTTTTCTTTTTATCATTTACCAGTTGTTTTTGATACAGTAAAACAAAGTCAAATTGCTCATCCTATTTGTCTCGCTATATTGTTCTTTACGGCAATCATGATGTGGTGGCCGATGCTAAATCCATTACCAGAATATCAAACATTAAGTGATATAAAGAAACTTGGTTATATGTTTGCTAACGGTATATTATTAACGCCAGCTTGTGCGTTAATCATTTTTGCAACTGCACCGTTATTTGCAACCTATACGGATCCGGCTGCTTGGATGAAGGCGATGGAACTTTGTGTACCCGCGGGAACTTTATCAGATTTAAATATAACGGGACCAGAATTTTTACACTGGATGCCAGTCGTACAAGACCAACAAACAGGTGGCATCATTATGAAAATTGTCCAGGAAATAGTGTATGGCACAATTATAGGCTATGTATTCTTTCGATGGGCGCGTCGAGAGCGTGAAAAGGATAAAGAGCAGTTGCAACAATTGCCGCCGTATTTACAGACTAAGTAAAAAAGTGTATGGGTTTCCATACACTTTTTTAGTTTTAGTTTTAGTAAACTATAAAAAGATTGAATTTTCAATTTATTTATGTTAAGTTAGTGTAGGCATGTACTAAAAGTGGATATAAGATTTACTACTAGCTTTAATACGTAATGATTCCATGTGTAGTGCAAGTTTTTTAGAGAGTTACAAATTTATATTGTTATCTTTAATAAACAAGAACTATTTTAAGGGGGAATTTAAATGGGTAGTAGTGGAAGTATGGTAAAGCCAATTAGTGGTTTTTTAACAGCATTAATACAATATCCAGTACCGGTAGTAGAGTCACGTGCAGACATTGATAAACAAATTAAACAGATCATAAAAACAATTCATTCAACTAAATCAGGGTATCCTGGATTGGAATTGATAGTGTTTCCAGAATATAGTACACAAGGGCTTAATACAAAAAAATGGACTACAGAAGAGTTTTTATGTACAGTTCCTGGGCCAGAAACAGACTTGTTTGCTGAGGCATGTAAAGAGTCTGAGGTATATGGTGTTTTTTCTATAATGGAAAGAAACCCTGATGGTGGAGAACCGTATAATACAGCAATAATTATTGATCCACAAGGTGAAATGATTTTGAAGTATCGTAAGCTAAATCCTTGGGTGCCAGTCGAACCTTGGAAAGCTGGAGATTTAGGCTTACCTGTTTGTGATGGACCTGGAGGAAGTAAATTAGCTGTTTGTATTTGTCATGATGGTATGTTTCCTGAAGTAGCTCGTGAAGCAGCTTATAAAGGTGCAAATGTCTTGATTCGTATTTCTGGATATAGCACACAAGTTAGTGAACAATGGATGTTAACTAATCGTTCGAATGCATGGCAAAACTTAATGTATACATTGTCAGTGAACTTAGCGGGTTATGATGGGGTATTTTATTACTTTGGTGAAGGACAAGTATGTAATTTTGATGGGACTACTTTAGTGCAGGGACACCGAAATCCTTGGGAGATTGTTACTGCCGAAGTATATCCAGAGCTAGCAGATCAGGCTAGATTAGGATGGGGTCTCGAAAATAATATATATAATTTAGGTTCAAGGGGATATGTAGCGACTCCTGGAGGGGTGAAAGAAAACCCGTATACGTTTGTAAAAGATTTAGCTGAAGGTAAATATAAGGTTCCTTGGGAAGATGAGATTAAAGTAAAGGATGGAACTATTTATGGGTATCCAGTCAAAAAGACGATTCATTCTTAAGTAAGATAAATAGAAAAAGCGCATCACTATGATGCGCTTTTTCTATTTACTCAATGATTTGGAACTCTTTTAACTCTTTTTCGATATTTTGTAGGAGTTGTTCGCTTTTTTGAAGTACATTCGTTGGGAAAGTTTCACCATCACCATATTCAACGCCGTGAGGATAATAATGTTTTCCTAATAAGGGAGGAAGTAGCTTTATATCAGCGTGTCTGCTACCAACATCACCTTCAACAGCCAAACCTTGTACGCGCAAATAATAAATATCATTTAATATTTCAAATTTATAATCATATGTAACTCGTTCATAATCCCACTGTCCAGCAAGTACAAAATGGTTCTTTTCCATAATCTCTGTTAATAGTGTTAAATCAACGACTGCCCCATTAAATTTCGTATTTGTAAATTGCATATAATACCTCCTCTTTTCATGTTACATCATTATTTTTATAATAGTACGAATAATAAGAAAGCGCAATTCATATTGAGAGAAAAGGTAGAATCCAGACTTTTTTTGCGAAAATATGATATAGTGAAAAGAGTACGGTACACACAAAAAAGGAAAGAAAAGGATTTGTGTATATCTCAATTTTATGTTTTGTGCAGGAGGTATATCGATTGAAGAAATTATTGCGTATCGTAATGATTACATTTTTAATTTTAGCTGTTGATTTATACGGAAAATTACTCGTTTCACAATATATATTAACCCCATCTCAATCAAAGCAAGAAAATAAAATTGTGAAAAAGAAAAAACAAGTAAATGAAGACTCTTCCGATACTGTTTTAAATATGATTGGTGGGGACTCTGAAAATTTATTAGCAAAATGGGGCGAACCATCTCGAATAGAGCCATCTGCTTACGGATATGAATGGTGGGTATATAATCAAGATTTAACTAAGTATGTGCAATTTGGAGTTGCAGAACGAAAAGTTGTAACGGCGTATGTCGCTGGTGAGCAAGTTAAGGTGCCGCCTTATTATATAAATGAAAAGTATGAAGAAGTGTATAAAAAGAGTCCACTCTCGCATGAGATTTCGTTAAAAAGAGGGAAAAATAGTTATCAATTTGAGTTATCTGACACGGAAGTGATGGAACAACCATTAATACCTGTAGAAGATGGCTGGGCACAATTATATTTTGATCATTTTACACATGAGCTTGTTGGTGTTCGTTATATGGATGATGAAACGTTATTACGCCAAAGACCGTATCAGCTTGTTTATTCGGGTGAATTACTAGCTGAACAACCATTGACTCCAGATAAAATGAAACAAATAGAGAATGGGAATATGCAACAAATTTTTGATTTAACAAATATTATTCGAAGTCGCTATAAGTTACCGCTGCTAGCTTGGGATCAACAAACAGCAGAGGTGGCTATAGGGCATAGTAAAGATATGAAGGATAATAATTACTTTTCACACGATTCACCTACACTAGGTACGTTAGGAGATCGTTTACAGCGCGGGAAAGTAGGGTTTCAACTTGCTGGTGAGAACATAGCGGCGCAGCATAGTGATGGAATTGCGGCGGTGCAAGGTTGGCTAAATAGTGAAGGGCATAGAAAGAATGTATTAAATGAACAATTTACAGGATTAGGTGTTGGGGTATACGATAAGTTTTATACACAAAACTTTATTCGAAAATAAAGTGAAATTTTAAGTTGTGTAGGGGACACCTCACGTTTAAGTACTTCGTATTCACTGAAGTGTAGGTCGGAATCTTACCGTATGCAAATAGCAGGATAAAAAGGTGCATGAATCGTCTAAAAATAGGCGAACCATGTGCCTTTTTTTTCTTACTATATAGTAGATATACATGAAGAGGTGAGGATTATGCCAACAACAAAAGGGCCGTTACATCCATCGGTTCAACAGTTTAAAGAGTTTGTAAACCATCACCCTAAAATGGTTCATGAGGTTAGAAGTGGTCACAAAACTTGGCAACAGTTTTATGAAGAATGGTACTTACTTGGTGAAGAAGATCCGATATGGGCAACTTTTAGGCCTGATGGAGCGCCAGCTTTTTCTTCGGTAAAAGAAAATAAACAAGAAAAAGAAAAAGATAATCGAACTGAAGAGGAAAAAACTGCTGATGTGATGGGACAAATGCTTTCTTTCTTTAAAAAGCTAGATGTGGAACAGATGCAACACCATTTAGCTAATGTGACGAGTGCTATTGGTAGTGTACAACAAGTTTTTCAACAATTTCAAGGGAAGCCCGCGCGGCAAGAAGAAAGTACTTCCGAAAATAATCCATTTTTCTTTCAGAAGGATTAGGGGGAAAGCGGATGAGAGCAGAAATTATGGAGTTTATAAAGGCTGATGAGGATTTATCTCGCTATATTAGGGAGCAACCGTACTGGTATAGAAAACTAACGCGAAACCCTGAAGAAAAAGAGGCATTTGAGTTAGCGGCTATGCAGCATTTCAAAAAAACGATACCAGATAAAGTTGAGAAATTTCAAAACCAATTGGCAGTTGCCTCCATTATGATCGATATGTTTCAGTATATGAAGCAGCAAAATACAACATAATTGGAAGGGAAAACTATGTCCGTCATGCAGAACTTTTGATACAATAGAAGCGGATTATTTAAAAAGGAGTTGCAGCATGAGCATGACGGAAATTTGTTTAGTACGACATGGACAAACTGATTGGAATTTTCAAGAGATTATTCAGGGACGTGAAGATATTCCACTTAATGAAGTGGGAAAGAAGCAAGCAAGTCAAAGTGCAGTTGCTTTGCAAGCGGAAGCATGGGATGTAATTATAAGTAGCCCATTAATTAGAGCGCACGAAACAGCTAAGGAAATTGCAGGGGCTGCAGGATTGCAATCGATTTTATTAGATGAGCGATTTGTTGAACGTAATTTTGGTGAAGCTTCTGGGAAGCCGGTTGCGACTGTTAGGGAGCTAATTGCAGAAGGTAAAGTAGAAGGTATGGAGCAAGATGACGAGATTGTAACTCGTTGCTTTGCTGCTATAAAAGATGTTGCAGAAACTCATTCTGGCAAACGTATTATCATTGTAGCTCATTCACATGCGATAAAAGCAATTTTACATGCAATTGCACCGGAAGATATTTCGTTTAAGACACCATTAAAAAATGCATGTATTAGTTATGTGAAAGAAAATAGTGGGAAATGGGATGTTCTGAAATATAATATTGCGGAACATATTAATGTATAAGTATGTGCTGGGATTATACGGAAAATAGTTAGAGTGATATCTTTCTGTTTAGTGAGACACTTCAATTAGTAGTTCTATTCTAAATGTGGTATGATGAATACTCGGAGGTGTCTCTCATGATTGTAGCGACGCTGGAAAGCGTATTGATATTAGATAAGGCAGAGCAGCTTGCAAAAGCGATTATCTGTTCAGATATAGCAGAAGACTATCGTAAGTGTTATAAAGAATTGCATGAAGATATGGAAGTTCAGACGTTAATTCAGCAATTTACAGCGATGAAAGAACGATATGAAGAAGTGCAACGTTTCGGTAAATACCATCCTGATTATACTTTCGTTTCGACGAAAATGAGGGAGTTAAAGCGTTCTGTAGACTTACATGATAAGGTTGCAGCTTTTAAACGAGTAGAAACAGCTTTGCAAAAGTTGTTAGATGAAGTTAGTGTAGCAATCGGTTCTGAGGTGTCTTCTTCCATCAAAGTTCCAACAGGAAATCCATTTTTTGATGCTGGTGGCTGTGGTGGCGGTTGTGGTACCGGCGGAGGTTGTGGCTGTAAAACGGGGTAAATTACCCCGTTTTTTAGAAGATAGAAGAAAACGTATACAGAGTTTGTCCTGTAATGTCATAAATTTCTGATTGGTTTTCATAAAATATAAAATATATGTTTTTAAAAGGAGAAGATGGAGAAGATTATGTTCGGGCAACGACAAAGTATGATTGTTTATTTACATTCATTGAAACATGCCAAGATTTTAAGGAAATATGGTAACATACATTACATATCAAAACGCTTAAAATACGCAGTAGTATATTGTGATATGGAACAAATTGAGCATATGATGCAAAAGTTGAACAAACTTCCTTTTGTGAAGAAGATAGAACAGTCGTACCGCCCGTATTTAAAAACGGAATTTGAAAATTCACGTCCTGATCGGGCAAAAGAATACGATTATAGTTAATAGAAAAAATCCCCTGCTAATTTTAGTAGGGGATTTTTTTACTTGAAATAACACTTTATTTCATTGGAGGAATGAAATTATTCATTCGTAAAATACCAATTAAATGATTGAAAAACAGTTCTTTTTCTGGGAAAGTTGTGGATGGTTTTACCGTAAAGGTAGTCACTTTTCTTCCTAGTTGTTCTGCCGTTTCTTCAAATAAAATGACGCGTTTACTTTTTTTATTTTCAAGTACAGGAATGCCTTCACGACATATGTATAATGGTTGGAAATCACCAGTAGTAGTTGGTTTTAATATTACAACAAGTGAGCACACTTTTTTTTCATTTTTAATCGTTTCAAATTGTAACATATGTGTTATACGTTCTTGATTTGCTTTGGCAATTTCAAGTAATTCATATAAATCAGAGTAGCCTTCTCCGAGTTCTATAAAGCGTTGAATCATATTTTTTCCTCCTCTTTCTTTTATTTACTGTACCATCTCACTTTTTAAATGAAAAGTAGACAAAGAAAAAAAACCCTGCAAAGCAGGGCCCTTCTTATACTAGCATGTACTAGTAAGAAGGCAAAGGGAGAGGAGAAACCGGAGGAAGAACTTATGGGGAAACGTAAGTCTTCTCCGCGGTTGGCAACAACATCGAAGGTGATGTTGTTATAATTATTTATGTCCAATCTAAATGAAGATATACATCATGAAATTAAATTTTATGTTTGGCTTTTTATTTTTCTTTTTTTTATTTTATGATAGGATAAAAAAGATAAAGTGAAACGAATATACATAATGGGTTCGTGTTAGCGCATAGTGAGATGAATACATAAAAATGCAGAGCGGTTATTTTAAGCCAAAGTTCTCCTATTGTTCGTTGAGAAATGAATGGAAAATTTCATGGAATAGTATAGTTTGGTAGCGGTTACCGAATGGAGAAAGGTTTTCTATAATTGCTCGATAGATTGAAATAAAGGTAGTGACAACAGATGAGAGTAGTTTCAGGAAAATGTAAAGGGCATCCACTAAAAGCGGTGCCAGGTAATACAACACGTCCAACGACAGATAAAGTAAAAGAATCAATCTTTAATATGATAGGTCCTTATTTTGATGGTGGTATCGCTCTTGATTTATTTGGCGGTAGTGGTGGTCTTGGAATCGAGGCTATAAGTAGAGGGATTGATAAAGCAATTTTTGTTGATCGAGATAATAAAGCGATAAAAGTAATCCATCAAAATTTAGAAAGTTGTCGAATACAGGAACAAGCTGAAGTATATCGAAATGATGCAGAACGTGCGGTAAAGGCTCTTATAAAACGTGAAATATCATTCGATCTTATATTAATTGATCCTCCATATAAAGATCAAAAAATTGTATCTTTAATTAGTGTGATGGATCAACATGGATTGCTACATAGAGATGGATTAATTATGTCAGAGCATGGTAATGATGTAGTTTTACCTGATTCTATAGGGAGTCTTGTAAAAGTAAGAGCTGAAAATTATGGGATTACAGCAATATCGATTTATAAGTATGAAGGTGAGGGGACGGAATGACTAGTATAGCTATTTCTTCGGGAAGTTTTGATCCAATTACCCTTGGGCATCTGGATATTATTAAAAGGGGAGCAAAAGTATTTGATGAGGTATACGTAGTAGTTTTAAACAACTCGTCAAAAAAACCGTTCTTTTCAGTTGAAGAGCGCTTAGATTTAATTCGAGAAGCAACAAAGGATATCCCGAATGTAAAAGTAGATTCACATAGTGGACTACTAGTGGAGTATGCGAAAATGCGTAATGCAAACGCGATTTTGCGTGGGTTACGAGCGGTTTCTGATTTTGAATATGAGATGCAAATTACTTCTATGAATCGAAAATTAGATGAAAATATTGAAACCTTTTTTATTATGACAAATAACCAATATTCATTTTTAAGCTCGAGCATTGTAAAAGAAGTTGCGAGATATGGAGGAAGCGTAGTAGATCTTGTACCTCCTGTTGTAGAACGTGCTTTAAAAGAAAAGTTTCAAACCCCGTTAAAGTGAACGGGGTTTTTCTTTGTTGCTACGAAAAAATAATAAGATAACATATACATATAAACAAAATAAAGTAAAGATCGGTCCATAGTGTACAAAAGATGTCCAAATTTCTTGCAGTATAGAAGAATGATTCGATAAAAATACGGGGATATCTTTTTGCATAGGTGAAAAAGAGCTTACTTTTTCATAAAATGGTTTCCAAAATATAAAAGTAAAAATAGGAGCCAGAATACTTTGGATAATTCGTGCGAAAAAATAGGGCTTAAATCGGATGTCTGTTTCAGCTAATATGCTAGCAACTTGTGCCTGAATAGAAAGGCCGCTAAACGCTAAAATAAAGCTTGTTACCATAGCTTGCTGCAGGAGGGGTGTTTCATTTATTTGACTAATCATTTGGCTACCGAGTGTCATTTCAAAAATGCCTGATAAGATTGGAATACTAAATTCTGTAGTTAGTTGGAAGAATGATAAAATATGTTGCATAATAAAAGAAAGTGCTGCTGTAATATGAAATACAGTAATCATTTTATTTAAAACAGAGAATAAAATAATAAATCCACCAATCATAAGTAATGTTTGAATAGAAGAAACGATAGCGTCCCCAAGTAATTTTCCTAATGGTCTTTTTTCTTGCATGCGCGTCTCGTGTAGGACTGAAAAAGGGTTTTGAAAAGGACGTTTTTTAGTAGGATGTTGATCCTTCGTGGAAATATTGTTATTGCCGTAAAAACGCATCAATAACCCGACGGCAAAGTTACTTAAATAATGTGCAGCAGCTAATACGATTCCTAATTTTGGATTATTGAAAAAACCGATAGAAACAGCTCCAAAAATAAAAAGTGGATTAGATGAGTTTGTAAAAGATACGAGGCGTTCTGCTTCGATTTGTGTTAGCTGATTACTTTTACGTAGTCTAGCGCTTAATTTGGCGCCAGCAGGGAATCCAGAAGCCATTCCCATTGCCCAAACAAATCCGCCTATCCCTGGAACGCGAAAAAGTGGTCGCATGAGTGGTTCTAATATAACACCTATAAATTTTACAACACCAATACTAATTAGAAGTTCCGCAATGATGAAAAACGGTAAAAGTGAAGGGAATACAACTTCCCACCATATATTTAACCCTCGAATGGAAGCTTGCAAAGCAGCTTGGGGGTGAAGTACAAGAGAAAAGGTTAAAAACAGTGTTGATATGGTAAGAAAAGCCGTTTTCCATTTTTCATACATGTAAGTAAATCCCCCTTTGTCCCAAAAAACGTTCATTTCAGTATACGTGGATACGTAGTGCATTTAGACCATAAGTATGAAAAAGGAATGAAAAAAATTAAAGGGTGAGAAAAATGAAAGAACCGAAAATTGGTTTAGCTCTTGGATCTGGGGGCGCAAAAGGGTTTGCGCATATTGGTGTTATAAAAGTTTTAAGAGAAAATGGTATACCGATTCATATGATTGCAGGAAGTAGTATGGGGGCTTTAGTAGGTACGTTTTATGCAGCTAGCTCAAACGTTGAAAGGTTGTATAAACTGGCAAATGTTTTTAAGAGGAAATATTATTTAGATTTTACAGTTCCGAAAATGGGATTTATTGCTGGAAAACGTGTCAAAGATATGATTAAAATGTTTACATATAATAAAAATTTAGAAGAGTTAGATATCCCGACGGCTGTTGTGGCTACTGACATCTTGAAGGGGGAAAAAGTAGTTTTTACAAGTGGTCCTGTTGCAGAGGCTGTGAGAGCTAGCATATCTGTACCTGGAGTGTTTGTACCAGAAAAAATAGATGGACGATTATTGGTGGATGGCGGAGTGATTGATCGCATTCCAGTATCGGTTGTGAAAGAGTTAGGTGCCGATATTGTTATTGCTGTTGATGTATCGCCGATTAAAGTGAATGGAGAGGTTACGTCTATTTATGATGTAATTATGCAGAGTATTGAAATTATGCAACATGAGCTGGTGATGAATCGACAAATTGCATCGGATTTAATGATGCGACCAGCTGTAGAACAATTTAGTTCACGTGCTTTTACAAACATTGAAGACATTATTCGAGTTGGAGAAGTAGAGGCGGAAAAACATGTTGCAAATATTTATTTATTAATTGAGCAGTGGAAGGAGAAACATAATGTTTAAGCGTTTTCGGTTTATATATGCAATTTTAATAGGGGTTATATTGGCGATGTTACTTGTTTACGTACGTTTACCGTATTATGTAACAAAACCAGGAATGGCGGCCAAATTAGAGCCTTACGTTCAAGTTGAGGGTGGAACGAAAGAATCCGGTGATTTTATGCTTGTTACGGTTTCAATGGGACCAGCAAATGTGGTGAATTTAATAGCGGCACAGTTTAATAAATATACACATATTTCGAAAGCGGAAGAAATATTGCAAAAAGGTGAGAGTGATGAAGAATATCAATTCCGCCAAAATTATGCGATGAAAGATTCGCAAAATGCAGCAATCTATAATGCGTATAAACGTGCAAACCGTACTGTTTCTTTTGAAAATAAAGGTGTATTGGTTGCAGGAGTAGCGAAAGGGATGCCGTCAGAAGGAAAGCTTAAGCTTGGAGATGTCATCATAGCTGTCGACGGAAAAACATTTGAAAAGACGGAGCAATTTATTGAATATATGACAGGGAAAAAAGAAGGGGAAGCAGTAAATATTGAGTACAAGAGAAATGGAAAACAGTTAAAAGAAAATTTAAATGTAAAGGCCATTCCGAATGGAAATGGGCGTGTTGGTATAGGGGTTTCTATCGTTACTGAAAGAGAATTAGTGGTAGATCCGAAAGTGAAAATTGATTCTCATGAAATAGGCGGACCATCGGCAGGCCTAATGTTTACATTAGAAATATATAATCAACTTGTGGAAGATGATTTAACAAGAGGGCATGAAATAGCTGGAACAGGGACGATAAATGAAAAGGGAGAAATTGGCCCGATTGGTGGTATTCAGCAAAAAGTGGTTGCTGCAAGTGATGCTGGTGCTGAAGTGTTCTTTGCGCCAAATGAAAAAGGTGCGGAGAAATCGAATTATAAAGATGCGCTTGAGGCTGCGAAAGATATTAAAACAAAAATGAAAGTTGTACCAGTTGATACGCTGGATGATGCATTGCTGTATTTGGAAAAAATGGGCGAGAAAAAATAAACCTCTCTGAAAAAGAGAGGTTTATTTATAGAAATTTTGCAGTTGTTTCATCATAACGAATTGGATGGTGTGTTGCATCTTGTTTTAGTAGTTGTGTTCGTAATGGTTCTTGCATGATGGAGAAATATACAGAATTGGCTTTTCGCTCTATATGTAAAGTAGGATGGTCAAATGTTTTTGTATGGGTAAGGATGGGAAGTTCTATTTTTTTCTTGTTTTTTGAAAGGTAAGTTTGTCCTTTTTGTGACATGCCTAGTAGACGAATGTACGGTGCATGCTGCTCTATATTTGCGCTATGTATTTCTTCTTTTGTTGTATTTGTTAAAATGTGTGTACAAGCTCTTTGTAATCTAGTCCATGTATAACGCTTCGTTTTTAATGCTTCCATGAATGAATGGAAGGAGGAACTGTTTTGTATTTTTGATAAAATACGATGCTCTAAACCTTCTTCTATTTCATATATATGTCGTAAGTCTTCTGGAGACATCGTCATGAGTTTGTATTTAAAAAATGAAAAGTATTGTTCCCAATTATGTAATATCCCGTAGTTTTGTTTGTAACTTGCTAAAAGAGAAGCAGTCGCTTTTGGGATAAAAGGCTCAATTTCTGTAAAAGAACTATTTTCGCTAAAAAGTTGTTTACGAATACTAGTTGCGCTTGCAATATGTTGGTCGCTAAATGTTTCATCATGATAATGAGATGCGAATCTTTTTATCGTTTGTGCTTGCATAGAACTATTTTGTAAGAAAATTGATTTCATGTATTGGAATCCTAATATGTTATTCGGTTGTGACATGTCTATGTTTTTTTCGGATGGTAAAATGTGTAGGAAGGCTTCAGATGTAGCTTTTGCGTAACTGTTACCTGCATTCATAAATTGCTTTACAAGATGATTAAAAGTATCTTCTTCATTTTTTTGCACAGAGATGGTGTTATGAAAATTTTCAATCTGCCCATCTTCACTACCGAAACAAATTTCAGAAACACGCAGGGCGTTTAAAATAGAAATAGCGCCATTTGCAAAGGTTTCAGCCTTTTGTGTTGAGAAGGCGTATGGAAGCTCTACAACAAGGTCTACACCGCATGATAAGGCCATTTTGGTACGATACCATTTGGATATGAGTGCTGGCTCACCACGCTGTAAAAAAGGGCCACTCATAACAGCGATTGTAATATCGGCGTGTGTTAACTTTTTTGTTTGTTGCACATGATAATCATGACCGTTATGAAAAGGGTTATATTCAACAACAATGCCACTGGCTTTTATGGTAATCTCTCCTTTCGATGTAGCATCTTTTTCAAAAACGTGATACTCTATATATTATTTACTATGATGACTTCATTATAGTGTAAAGAAAAAACATTGACAAATATAAAATGGCTAGCTATAATTTTGTTTGTTGCCTTGAGGTGATATGATATGAAATGGTCCATCCATCAATTGAATAAATTGAGAAATAAAGGATTGACATTGGATGAGATGGTAGATGTAAGTGAGCTGCAAGAGGTCGAGAAAGATATTCGTGAAATTAATCCTGCTCATGTAACAGGAAGAGTTGATTTTGGCTCCGGTAAGTTTACGTTCCATCTACATATAACTGGAAGCATGGTTTTACCATGTTCTCGCTCTTTAGTAGATGTGACATTACCATTTGACATTAAAACAACTGAGGTGTTCCAAACTTCACAAGAAGAATTTGAAACTGAAGCTGAAATTCATTGTTTAGAAGGAGAAGTACTTGACTTACTGCCCGTAATCAAGGAAAATATACTTTTGGAGATTCCAATGCAAATTTTCAGTGATGATGTTTCTGGTGGAGCACCGATGCAAGGTCAAGACTGGCAAGTGATTTCGGAAGAAAACAAAGAAAAGACTGTTGATCCACGATTAGCAGGACTTGCAAAGTTTTTTGACAAATAATCGGAAGACTGGTTTAGGCCTTCATATGAAAATAACTATTTCTTTTAAGGAGGTGGGAAGAATGGCTGTACCTTTTAGAAGAACTTCTAAAACAGTAAAAAGAAAGCGTCGTACGCATTTCAAATTATCAGTACCTGGTATGGTAGAGTGCCCAAGCTGTGGTGAAGCGAAATTAGCTCACCGTGTATGTAAAGCATGCGGTACTTACAAAGGTAAAGAAGTAATCAGCAAGTAATTGCGGGAAAATAAACGTAGAAGATATCTTCTGCGTTTATTTTTTTTTGTCTTATTCTTTATTTGTTGTATTCTATCTTTTCTAGTAACTGCATATGCTTAATAAAAAATGCATAGGGAGGACTAGAGAGATGGCGACAACAAGACAAGATGCTTGGACTGATGATGAAGATTTGCTTCTGGCAGAAGTAGTACTCCGGCATATTCGAGAAGGTGGAACGCAATTATCTGCCTTTAAAGAAGTGGGAAGACATTTATCTCGTACACCAGCAGCATGTGGCTTTAGATGGAATTCTTACGTTAGAAAGCAATACAAAGAACGTATTGAAGAAGCGAAGCAACTACGTAAAGTAGAAAATTATGAAGTAAAAGAGACAAAGGTAGTAGAGCCTACGTCAATTACATTGAATGATGTTATTGATTTCTTGCAAAATTATAAAGATGAAAACTCTTTAATGGTGTTGCAACAGCAAATTGAATCGTTACAAACAGAGAGAGAGAGTCTTTTGGAGCGATTATCAGTATATGAGGAAGAGTATAGAACATTGCTTGATTATATCGATCAAAAAAGAAGTGTAATGGTAGCGGAAAGAAATAGCGCTCGTTCGAATGGGAAATTAGAAAAGTTAAAGAAATAAAAAAACAGCTGCTATGTAGCTGTTTTTTTATTTCTTATGCAGACTCTTCGTTTGTAACCGTATTCAAATTTGTTTCTGGGTTCCAAACATAAAAATCACCATCAGGTACTGATACAGGCTGGAAATTTAATTTATCCCAAAAACCAGCTGAATGGATACGTGCGATCGTTTTAATTGGGAACTGTAGCCCCTTCGCATAATTTACAAGCATTTCTCCGAATCCTTGTTTTTGGAAAGTCGGTAACACTTCAAGTTTATAGAGTTCTAGGTAAGTACCTGTAATTTCGAATGGTTCTCCGCCGTTCCTTTTCATATATAGACTCATGCGTGCAATTAGTGATCCGCCATAATAAATACCGTAAAATGGAGATTCACTATCGTTTTCAATAATGTTTGCCTGTAATTCTTCTAACATGGATAGTTCTTGAGCTCCGCAACCTTTAAATTTTTTAAATTCGTCTAATGTTTTATAATTGATGAGCAAGCGCTCAACTTTTGGGAATCCCATAACATCACATCCTTTTCTTGTCTCGTTGAATGCAGAAAAGTAAAAATATTTATAAAAATATTATAACTCATTTTTTTATTTTTATGAAGAAGATAGTATATTTCTTTTATTATTTTTTTGAGGATTTGCTAAACTAAGAGTAGAAGCATATTAATAGGTAGTATATACATATTGAAAGTAGAGGTTGCATTTGTTTGTTAAAGAGCAATGAAATTGTAAACTATGTTCATGGAATTGAGAAAGGTAAAGTGAAACTGTAATCGGTGGGATTTGTTCACCTTTAGTTAATTATGATTCCGCACCAATCAGGCGTTTGCGGGATAAAAAGGGGGAGGGAAAGGGACTTGTGTAACGTATTTATATGAGTTCCTTGTGTGAAAATGAAAATCGGAGTTGTGGGACCAGGAGCTATCGGTCTGTTATATGCATTTTATTTACAAAAAAGTAATCAAGATGTTACGTTGTTTACAAGGACAGCTAAACAGGCTGAGGAATTGAATAGAACGGGTGTAACTTGTATGAGGGAGGAAAAACGTGAAACCGTATTCCCACCTGTTTTACCAATAGAAAGTATGCTAGACCAGAAGCTAGACTATATATTTATTGCTGTTAAGCAATATCATATAACTGACATACTACCTTTTGTGCGAGGGGAATCCTCATTAATCTTTTTGCAAAACGGAATGTCGCACCTTCATGCTATGCAGCAAATAAGGAATAAAAATATTGCGGTTGGGATTGTAGAGCATGGTGCAAAAAAAGAAGAAAGACATATCGTTTATCATACGGGAATAGGTGTAACGAAGTTTGGAATCGTGCACGGCCAGTCTATACATTTTGAAAAAATATTTAATTGCTTTCCATTTCCTCATTTTCCGATTCAAATAGAAGATGATTGGAAGGATGTCATGCACAAAAAATTAGTAGTTAATGTATGTATCAATCCATTGACAGCATTATTACAAGTCCAGAACGGAGAGTTGATTACGAACCCGTTTTTTTATCGATTGATGGAGCAAGTTTTTCAGGAAGTCGTTTTTCTTGTTAAAGAAGAAAAAGAAATGGTATGGAAAATGGTACATCGCGTATGTGAAAGAACGTCTCGTAATACATCATCTATGCTGGCAGATGTAAGGGCAAATAGACAAACGGAAATCGGTGCGATTGTTGGATATGTATTAGAAGAAGCTAAGAAACAGCAACGATCTGTTCCGACACTGCAATTTTTGTTCGATGCAATAAAAGGATTAGAAGTAAAAGAATAAGTGTAATTCTTTGCTTTTACGTGCAACATTGACTACAATGTGGATTGGTGAGAGAACAGGATACGAAAGGAAGAATTATATGGAGATAAAAGAAATCTCTGTTCCGCAACAAGGTGTTGTAGCGGACTATATGAACGGTAAAAAAGAGATACAGTCGTGTTTTGACTATATGTTAACAGAAGATGCTTTTAAACAGCGTGTACATGATTTGTGTGAGAGGGAGTTTTTCCGCCAAGACTTAGTAGCGCATTTATTAGAATATAATACAAAATTACAAGCGGGAGAAGCTACGATTCAAAATGTAAAAGCGCTTGGAGATGAAAATACATATGTTGTTATAGCTGGACAACAAGCTGGGTTATTAACTGGACCACTTTATACAATTCATAAAATTATTTCAGTTTTACAGCTTGCGAGGGAAAAGGAAGAAAGTTTAGGTGTTAAAGTCGTTCCTGTTTTCTGGATTGCTGGTGAAGACCATGATATGGATGAAATTAATCATACTTTTGTAACGAAGAATAAAAAAATAAAAAAGACTATTTTTCATGACCGTAATCCGAAAGTGGCGAGTGCTTCAGAGTCCGAGCTTTCTTTGGAAGACTGTAGAAAGTGGATTGAAGAAATTTTCAAAACATACCCTGAAACGAATTTTACAAAGGATGTACTGCAATTTATTGATGATTCTTTGGGGAAATCGAATACGTATGTAGATTTCTTTGCCCATCTTATTATGAAAATGTTCGTTAATTCTGGTTTAATTCTTGTTGATTCGCATCATCCTGAATTAAGAAAATTAGAAGTGCCGTTTTTCAAGCGAATTATAGGTAAGTATAAAGAAGTGCAAGAGGGGCTTCATAACCAACAGGAAGTAATTAAAGAATTAGGATATAAACCAATTATTGAAACAAAGTATAATGCAGTACATATATTCATGGAAATTGATAATGAGCGAGTATTACTTGAAGACGATCAAGGGAAGTTTGTAGGGAAGGATGGAGCGTATTCCTTTTCATATGAGGAATTGATGGAAGAGATGGAAAGAAGTCCGGAACGCTTTAGTAATAATGTTGTAACGCGCCCTCTTATGCAAGAGTATCTATTTCCTACGCTTGCGTTTATTGGAGGACCAGGGGAATTAGCTTACTGGAGTGAATTGCAACAAGTTTTCCATACGATTGGTTTCCAAATGCCGCCTGTCGTTCCGCGTATTACAATCACTTATGTAGAGAGGGATATAGCGACAGATTTATACGATTTGCAATTGCAAGACAGTGATCCGTTTTTAAATAACGTAGATAAGTTGCGTGAAAACTGGTTATCTAATCAAATAGAGGAACCGATAGATGATCGATTTGTAGAGGCGAAAAAAGAAATAATTGATATCCATACGTCATTACAACAGTTTGTGAAGAAAATAGATCCTGGATTAAGTGCGTTTGCAGGGAAAAATGAATTCAAAATTAATGAACAAATTGAACTGTTGGAAAGAATGTTGAAAAGAAATGTTGAGAAAAAACATGAAGTACAGCTAAATAAATTCCGTCGCATACAATTTGCACTTCGTCCATTAGGGGCGCCGCAAGAGCGTGTGTGGAATGTATGTTACTATTTAAATCAGTTCGGTTTGGATTTCGTTGATCGTGTAATGGAAAAACCGTTTTCTTGGGACGGAAAACATCATGTTATAAAACTATAGAATCTTGCTCTTAGGAGCAGGATTTTATTTTTGTCCTGTTGAATTTACTGTGAAGTGAAATTTTTCTGAATTATTAATTTTAAAAAAGTGAATATCGTAATTATGCAGGATACTTAAATATATGACAAAATAGCACAAAATGTAAACGTATTATCATCTTTTTCGACAGTTTTTTATTTAAATTCCCGCAAAAAATGATAAAATTTAGTATATAATAAAAGAAAATAGCGATTTGTATAGTATGCTGCCTTTGTAGGCAAGTTAAATGAGTCGTTCTTTCATAGTATTTCGTTCTCTAATCGTGAAATATGCGTTTGGGGGAGGAGATGCATTCAACATAATTAATTGGAAAAAGAGTAGGTGCAACAATGTTTAAACATGTAACAGTGCTTTTGAAGGAAACAGTAGACGGCTTAGATATAAAGCCAGATGGTACATATGTAGATTGTACACTGGGGGGAGGAGGACATAGTTCTTATTTATTATCCCAATTAACTGAAGGTGGAAGATTAATCGCGTTTGATCAAGATGAGATAGCGATTCAAAATGCGAAAGAAAAATTCTCTTCATACGGTGAGCAGTTCATAACAGTAAAGAGTAATTTCCGTTATTTATCTGAAAAACTACAGGAATTAGGTATAACAGAAGTAGACGGTATTTTATTTGATTTAGGTGTTTCATCCCCACAATTAGATACACCAGAGCGTGGCTTTAGTTATCATCATGATGCACCGTTAGATATGCGGATGGATCAAGATGCCCCATTAACAGCATATGATGTTGTAAATAGCTGGTCATATGAACAACTTGTAAGAATTTTCTTCCAGTATGGTGAAGAGAAATTTTCAAAACAAATAGTAAGGAAAATTGAGGCGTATCGTGAGAATAAAGCTATTGAAACGACAGGAGAATTAGTAGAACTAATTAAAGAGGGTATTCCAGCTCCTGCTCGTAGAACGGGTGGACATCCTGCGAAGCGAGTGTTCCAAGCAATCCGTATTGCTGTAAATGATGAATTGAAAGTATTTGAAGAAGCGTTGGAATCTGCAATTGACATGGTCAAGCCAGGTGGAAGAGTTAGTGTTATAACATTCCATTCTTTAGAAGACCGTATTTGTAAAACGACGTTTAAGCGAAATAGTACAACGCCACAATTGCCACCAGGATTACCGATTATTCCTGATGAATTTAAGCCGAAATTAAAACTTATTACAAGAAAACCGATTTTACCTTCTGATATAGAGTTAGAAGAAAATAATCGAGCGCGTTCTGCGAAATTGAGAATCGCTGAAAAACGATAAAAAGGGGAGAGAGGTATGAGTAACTTAGCTGTAAAGTACAAACAACAAGCGCAAGAAGAGATACAGATTCAAACGCCCCCACAGCAGATGGTTCAGCCAAAAGCTAAAGCGAAGATTACAAGAATCGAAAAACTGTTGTATGTAGCATTTATTGGCTTTTTATTGTATGCCTGTGTAGCGTTTATTGGAAATAAAGCAGGCCTTTATCAAGTCAATGTAGAAGCAGCGACGATAGAACAAAAAATTGTACAGCAGCAAAAAGAAAATCAAGAGTTACAGGCTGAAGTAGAGAAGTTAAGTCGCTATGAACGAATCGCTGAAGTTGCAAAAAAACACGGGCTAGAAATTAATGCGAATAATGTGAAGGGCCTCAAATAAGGCAATAGGTGTGAAGGGAAAATGAAAAGAAATATGACTAAATTTCATACCAATAAGGGAGCAGGGTATTTTATGATTTTATTCCTCCTGCTCTTTTTGCTATTGTTAGCCCGATTTTTTTACATACAAGCAACAGGAACTGTTCATAATCAAGATTTGGATAAACTTGCTCAGCAAAAACATAGTAAAAAAGGAGTTCTAGAAGCAAATCGCGGGACGATTTATGATCAAAACGGTCATGTACTAGCGCAAGATGCAAACTCTTATAAACTTGTAGCGGAATTAAAAGGTGCGAATCATGTTGAAAATAAAGAGGATACTGCAAAGAAAATTGCGGGAGTACTCGGAAAAGATGAAGAGAAGATTTTAGCCACGTTAAATAAAAAAGATAAAAGTCAAGTCGAATTTGGAACACTAGGTAAAGATTTGACGAAAGAACAGAAGGAACAAATAGAAGCATTGAAATTGCCAGGCATATCTTTTATTACTGAAAATGCAAGAGTGTATCCGAACGGTGATTTTGCATCTTACGTTATAGGTCATGCTAAACCGAATGAAGAGGGGACTTCGGTAGGGCAATTTGGTTTAGAAAAAAGTTTAGATAAATATTTAAGTGCTTCTAACGGCAAAGTAGCTTATACAGGCGATCGTAAAGGAGTGTCTCTTGACGGTGGAAAAGTGAACGTAGAGGCACCTAAAAACGGAGATAACGCGTATTTAACGATAGATCAACGTATTCAAAGTTATTTAGAAGATGCGATGAAAGCTGCAAGTAAGCATTACGACCCAGAAAGTTTAATAGGGATTGTTGCGGATCCAAAAACAGGGAAAATATTAGCGATGTCTAGTAAACCTAGTTATGATCCAAATGATCGTCAAATTAAATATTTCTTCAATGATGCAATTGCAAATGCATTTGAACCTGGATCAACAATGAAAATTTTCACGTTAGCAGCAGCTATTAATGAAGGTGTGTATAAAGGACAAGATTATTATCAGTCTGGTACATATCAAGTCGGGAACCGAAAAATAAAAGATCATAACGGTGGCGCTGGATGGGGATCTATCACATTTGATGAAGGGGTAGAGCGTTCTTCCAACGTAGCGTTTGCAATTTTAGGGGATCAAAAACTTGGCCCCGAACGTTTCCGAAAGTATATTCATAGTTTTGGATTAGATGAAAAAACGAACATTGATTTACCTGGTGAAGGTTCAAATGCAATTGTATTTGAGCAACAAATACAGCAAGTAACAACAGCTTTTGGACAAGGTTCTACTGTAACGCCAATTCAGCTTGTGCAAGCTGCAACTGCTATTGCAAATGATGGAAAAATGATGAAGCCTTATACAATTGATAAAATTGTAGATCCAATAACAGCCGAAGTAAAATTAGAACATAAGCCAGAGGAAGTGGGAAAACCTGTTACGAAAGAAACAGCAGCGCAAGTAAGACAGTTATTAGAACGTGTTGTTACATCGCCGAAAGGAACAGGAACTGCTTATAAAGTTGATGGGTATTCAGTTGGTGGTAAAACAGGGACAGCGCAAATTCCGGATGGAAAAGGTGGCTATATGACGGGAAGAGAGAATTATATATTCTCATTCTTAGGGATGGCACCTATGGACGATCCACAACTTGTTGTGTATGTAGCTGTAAAACAGCCGAAATTGAAAGATGATGAGAATGGCGCACAGCCTTTAGCTGATATTTTTAAATATGTAACTAAAAATAGTTTAGAGTATTTAAAGATTAAGCCAAATGAAATAAAAGACCCGAAAAAATATGTGAAAGAACAACAAACTGTCGTTCCGGATGTAACAGGGAAAACGATGGAAGAAGCGAAAAAAGCAATTGATAAAGCAAAACTTCGTCCAATCGTATTAGGTGAAGGGAAAGTGCAGCAGCAAGTGCCAAAAGCAACTGAGCAAACATTAAAAGGTGACCGAGTCTTCTTAGTAGGAGATAAACCTACAATGCCAAATATACAAGGCTGGGCACTGCGTGATGTTATGAATTTAGCGAAAACATTAAAGCTTAACCTAAAACCTACTGGTACCGGATATGTAACTGAACAAAGTGTGGCAGAAGGAACATTGTTACAACCTGGTACAGAGTTAGGTGTAACACTTGTACCGCCACTTGAACCACAACAAGAAGCAGAAAAACAGTAATGGTAAAAGAGAAGAAGTTCTAATTAAATAAGTACAAGCATATATTGGAACAAGCTAGGCGTAAGGGAGGCTTGTTCCAATATGCGTGTATCAAATGTAACAGTTAGAAAAAGACTTATTTTTATACTCATATCAGGTATACTTATTTTCACTATCATCGATATTCGTCTTGGATATGTGCAATTTTTTCTTGGGAATATGTTAACGGATCGTGCGAAAGATTCATGGAGTCGTAATATTACTTTTGAACCTGAACGTGGGAAGATTTTAGACCGGAATGGTGTGGAACTTGCTACGAATAAAAGTGCCCCAACTGTCTTTGTTGTACCGAGGCAAATTGAAAAACCAGCAGAGACTGCAGAGAAGTTAGCTGCAGTATTAGGTGTGGAAAAAGATGAGGTTTATAAGCGGATTACAAAAAAAGAATCGATTGTAAGGTTAGATAAAGGTGGAAGAAAAATATCACATGATAAAGCGAAAGAGGTACGAGGATTAAGTTTGAAAGGTGTTTATATCGCAGAGGACTCTATCCGGTACTATCCATTTGGCAACTTTTTATCACACGTATTAGGGTTTGCAGGTAGTGATAACCAAGGTCTTATGGGACTGGAAAAATATTATGATAAAGAGCTAAATGGTGATGAAGGTCATGTGCGTTTTTTTGCAGATGCAAAAGGCCAAAGGATGCCTAATGTTGGCGATGATTTCAAAAAACCAGAAGCTGGTTTGAATTTAGGTTTAACAATTGATGCACGTATTAATAGAATTATGGAAAGAGAAATGAATATTGCAGAGTCGACATATAATCCAGATGGTATGATTGCGATTGCAATGAATCCGAAAAATGGTGAAATTTTAGGTATGTCGAGTCGGCCGAGTTTTGATCCAGCAGATTTTCAAAGTGTTTCTCCAGAAGTGTATAATAGAAATTTACCAGTATGGAGTACGTATGAGCCTGGTTCAACATTTAAGATCATTACGTTAGCAGCAGCCTTGAATGAAAATTTAGTAGACTTAGAGAAAGATACGTTTTATGATGATGGAGCAGCTGAAGTGGGTGGAGCTAGATTGAAATGCTGGAAAGCGGGAGGCCATGGTAGCCAAACGTTTTTAGAAGTAGTTCAAAACTCATGTAACCCAGGATTTATTGAACTTGGTGATCGTCTTGGTAAAGACCGATTGTTTAAATACATTCGTAATTTCGGCTTTGGACAGAAAACCGGAATTGATTTGCAAGGTGAAGGTAGTGGGATTTTATTTAATTTAGATAAAGTCGGTCCAGTTGAGCAAGCAACTACTTCATTTGGTCAAGGAGTTTCTGTAACACCAATTCAACAAGTAGCAGCAGTAGCAGCGGCTGTAAATGGTGGGACATTGTATCAACCGTATATAGCTAAGGAATTTATTGATCCGAAAAATAATCAAGTTGTAAGTAAAAAGACACCTGTGGAAAAAAGAAAAGTTATTTCCAAGGAAACTTCAGAAAAAGTTCGGTATGCATTAGAGAATGTTGTAGCAAAGGGATCTGGTAAAGGTGCTTTCATTGATGGGTATCGTGTAGGTGGAAAAACAGGTACGGCTCAAAAGGTGAAAGATGGTAAATATTTAGAGAATAATTATATAGTATCTTTTATCGGTTTTGCTCCAGCAGATGATCCGGAAATTGTTGTCTATGTTGCTGTTGATAATCCGAAAGGTGTAACGCAATTTGGTGGAGTAGTAGCAGCTCCAATTGTTGGGAATATTCTTCGGGATGCACTTCCTGTTATGGGAGTGAAACCGAGAAAAGAACAAGTTGAGAGAGAATATAAATGGGGCGATACACCAACTGTGGAAGTTCCGAATTTAATTGGTATGAAAAAGAAAGACTTACAGACACAACTCGTCGATTTGAAGCTTGATATAAGTGGAGACGGAGAGAAAGTAATTAAACAATCCCCAGAAGCAGGAGCTAAAGTGAAAGAAGGCTCAAAAATTAGAATTTACTTCGGGAATTAAAGGTAACCTAGTACGTTTTATGGTACAATTGGTGGAAGTGAGTTCTTTATAGAAGAGTTACTTAAATTGAGGCTGTAAGAGCCCCAATTATAAATAAGTCTATTTATTAGACACAGTAGCACTTACCTCCTATTTTACATATTTAGGAGGTAACGTGTTGCTTATTAAAAAAGAGATAAATACACAATGTAGAGAGGGTTTAGTGAAATGAAGTTGCATACACTTTTATCATGTTTGCATGATTTTCCAGTTGTTCCAAAAGAAAATCCAGAAATCACATCTATAGAAGCTGATTCACGTAAAGTGAAAGAGGGAAGCTTATTTGTATGTATGAAAGGATATACGGTTGATAGCCATGATTTTGCTAAGCAAGCAGCGGCACAAGGAGCGGCTGCTATTGTTGCGGAAAGACCAATTGATGTTGACGTTCCAGTTGTACTTGTGAAAAACACTTTTCGTTCGTTAGCGGTTTTAGCTGATTATTTTTATGGTCAACCAACACACAAGTTACATTTAATCGGAATTACAGGTACAAATGGAAAGACAACAACATCGCATATTATGGATGAGATTATGCGCGCACATGGTCATAAAACGGGGCTAATTGGAACGATTAATATGAAAATCGGTGATGAAACATTTGAGGTGAAAAATACAACACCAGATGCACTAACACTTCAACAGACATTTTTAAAAATGGTTGAGCACGGTGTAGATAGTACAGTAATGGAAGTTTCGTCACATGCTTTAGATCTTGGTCGTGTACACGGATGTGATTACGATGTAGCAGTGTTTACAAATTTAACACAAGATCATTTAGACTATCATAAAACGATGGAAGAATATAAACATGCAAAAGGGTTGCTATTTGCACAACTTGGCAATAGTTATAACCATGATCGTGAAAAGTACGCGGTACTGAATAACGATGATGCTGTAACTGCGGAATATATGAGAAGTACTGCGGCAACTGTTGTAACGTATGGAATTGATACAACAAGTGATATTATGGCCAAAGATATCGTTATGACGAGTGGTGGAACTACATTTACGCTTGTAACACCGTATGAAAGTGTAAATGTTACGATGAAATTGATTGGGAAATTTAATGTATATAACGTACTAGCGGCAACAGCGGCAGGACTTGTTTCTGGTGTAAGTTTAGAAACGGTTATTGATGTAATAAAGCAACTAGCTGGAGTTCCAGGACGTTTTGAAGTAGTTGATGGTGGACAAAATTATACAGTTATTGTTGATTATGCACATACACCAGATAGCTTAGAGAATGTATTAAAAACAGCAAAACAGTTTGCAAAAGGCGATGTATATTGCATCGTCGGTTGTGGTGGAGATAGAGATCGAACAAAGAGACCAATTATGGCAAATGTTGCAACAAAATATGCAACTCATGCAATTTACACTTCAGATAATCCAAGAAGTGAAGAGCCAGGGGCTATTTTAGATGATATGGTGCAGGGTGCAAATGGGAATAATTATGAAGTAATTATTGATAGAAAAGAAGCGATATACCATGCAATTGCTAACGCGAAAGCTGAAGATATCATCATTATTGCTGGTAAGGGTCATGAAACGTATCAAATTATTGGTAAAGACGTTCATCATTTTGACGATCGTGAAGTCGCTAAAGAAGCAATTACAGAGCGTTTAAACAACGAAGAGTAACAACGTGAGAGGAGGACTACATGTGCTTGAGCAAGGTTTATTAGTAACGGCTGGGGTAGCATTCTTAATTTCTGTTGCCCTTTCGCCATTGTTTATTCCATTTTTAAGGAAATTAAAGTTCGGACAGAGTATTCGTGATGAGGGACCAAAGTCACATCAAAAAAAATCAGGGACACCTACAATGGGTGGTATTGTCATATATGTATCTATGATGGTAACTTCACTTATTATGGCGATTAAGTTTAATCATTTAGGTGCAGAGGTTTCGTTATTATTATTAGTGACATTTGGCTACGGATTAATTGGATTTTTAGATGACTACATAAAGGTAGTTAAGAAGAGAAATCTTGGTTTAACATCAAAACAAAAATTAGTAGGTCAGCTTGTTATTGCTATTGCGTTCTTTTTAATTGGAAAAGGGCAAGCGTTCCACACATACATCATGATTCCGGGAACAGATGTTAAGTTTGAACTAGGTTGGGCGTATTTTGTACTTGTATTATTTATGCTTATTGGTGGATCAAATGCAGTTAACTTAACTGACGGTTTAGATGGTTTATTATCAGGAACAGCTGCTATTGCATTTGGAGCGTTTAGTATTATTGCAGTAGCGCAAGAGCAATTTGGAGTAGCGATATTCTGTATGGCAGTTGTAGGAGCTGTACTTGGATTTTTAGTATTCAATGCAAATCCAGCGAAAGTGTTTATGGGAGATACAGGTTCCTTAGCTTTAGGTGGAGCCATTGCAGCTGTAGCGATTTTATTAAAACAAGAATTACTACTTGTAATCATTGGTGGAGTATTCGTAATGGAAACTTTATCTGTTATTATTCAGGTCATTTCTTTTAAAACAACAGGAAAACGTGTCTTTAAAATGAGTCCATTACACCATCATTATGAATTATGTGGTTGGTCAGAGTGGCGTGTTGTTGTGACATTTTGGTCTGTAGGCTTTTTATTAGCTGTGTTAGGAATTTATATCGGGGTGTGGATGTAATTGAAAACTGTAACTGAATTTCAAAATAAAAATATTCTTGTATTAGGCATTGCAAAAAGTGGTTATGCAGCAGCTACGCTGTTACAAAAATTAGGGGCAAATGTAATTGTAAATGACGGAAAGCCTTTAGCGGATAATGTACTTGCTGCAGAATTACAAGCAAAAGGAATGGACGTTGTATGCGGTGGTCATCCTTTAGAATTGTTAGAGAGAAATATTTCTCTTGTAGTAAAAAATCCAGGAATCCCGTATTCTAATCCAATATTAGTTGCTGCGAAAGAGAAGCAAATTCCAATTGTTACGGAAGTTGAATTAGCATATCGTATTTCAGAAGCGCCATTTGTTGGGATTACGGGGTCTAACGGTAAAACGACGACGACAATGCTTGCATTTGAAATGCTAAAAGAAGGACAAAAGCATCCTGTAATTGCAGGGAACATAGGAACTGTAGCGTGTGAAGTAGCACGGGATGCAAAAGAAAATGAAGTTGTAGTTACAGAACTTTCATCGTTTCAACTGATGGGAGTAGAATTGTTCCAACCTAAAATTGCTGCGTTTTTAAATTTATTTGAGGCCCACTTAGATTATCACGGGACGAAGAAGGAATATGGTTTAGCAAAAGCAAATATTTTTAAAAACCAAACAGAAAATGATTATAGTGTAATAAATGCAGATGATGCAGATGTGATGGCTTTATCTGCTTATAGTAAAGGGCAAAAAGTACTATTCTCGACAACGAAAGAAATTGAAGATGGTGCGTGTATAAAAGAGAATGCTCTTTGTTTTAAAGGTGAAAAAGTTGTTGAAGTAGGCGATATCGTTTTACCTGGTCAACATAATTTAGAAAATATTTTAGCAGCGATGAGTATCGCAAAATTATTAGGTGTTTCTAATGAAGCGATTACGGCGGTGTTAAAACGTTTTACAGGTGTAAAACATCGTTTAGAATATGTAACAACTATTAACAATCGTAAGGTTTATAATGATTCAAAAGCAACGAATATGTTAGCGACTGAGAAAGCTTTATCTGCGTTTACACAACCGATTGTGTTATTAGCAGGTGGGCTTGATCGTGGAAATGAATTCGATGATTTAATTCCGTATTTCAAAAATGTAAAAGCAATTGTGACATTTGGACAAACAGCTCCAAAATTAGTAAGAGCTGCAGAAAAAGCGGGATTAGATACAATTGAAAGTGTCGATACTTTAGATGAAGCGGTAGTGAAAGCTTATGCTCATTCTACAGATGGCGATGTAATTCTTCTTTCTCCAGCATGTGCAAGCTGGGATCAATTTAAAACATTTGAAGAAAGAGGAGACATGTTTATACAAGCTGTGCATAAACTTATATAAAGTAAATCAAAACATCAGTAGGCTAATACCTACTGATGTTTTGTTACATAGGGCAAAAGTTTCTGCCTAAAGAGGTGGTGTTTATGGGTAATGAAGAAAACCCCTGATTTTATTCTCATCATCGTTACACTTGCGTTGTTAACAATCGGAATGGTTATGGTGTATAGTGCGAGTGCGGTTTGGGCCTCTTATAAAATGGGGGACTCATTCTTTTTTGCAAAAAGGCAATTGCTATTTGCAAGTATTGGTGTAGTGGCAATGTTTTTAATTATGAAAATTGATTATTGGGTGTGGCGTACGTATTCAAAAGTAATTTTGCTAGTTTGCTTCATTCTTCTTATTCTTGTTCTTGTTCCTGGGGTAGGACTTGTTCGAGGAGGAGCGCGAAGTTGGATTGGAATCGGGGCATTTTCCATTCAACCGTCAGAATTTATGAAGTTTGCGATGATTATTTTTTTAGCAAAATTTTTAGCGGAACGACAAAAATTAATTACCTCTTTTAAACGTGGTTTACTACCAGCTCTTAGTTTTGTATTTCTTGCTTTTGGGATGATTATGTTACAGCCAGATCTTGGCACAGGAACGGTAATGGTTGGGACATGTATTATTATGATATTTATCTCGGGAGCAAGGGTCTTTCACTTTGCAATGTTTGGTTTGCTTGGTGTAGCAGGATTTGTAGGGCTAATTGCATCAGCACCGTATCGAATGAAACGTATTACATCATATTTAGATCCGTGGTCAGATCCGCTTGGAAGTGGATTTCAAATTATTCAATCGTTACTCGCAATTGGACCTGGTGGATTATTCGGGCTTGGACTTGGACAAAGTAGACAAAAGTTTCTTTATTTACCTGAACCGCAAACAGACTTTATATTTGCAATCTTATCCGAGGAATTAGGTTTTATTGGTGGTTCATTTGTGTTATTATTATTTAGTCTATTATTATGGCGTGGGATTCGTATAGCTTTAGGAGCGCCAGATTTATATGGTACGTTTTTAGCAGTAGGTATTGTGGCGATGATTGCGATTCAAGTAATGATTAATGTTGGTGTTGTAACAGGATTGATGCCTGTAACAGGTATTACTTTGCCGTTTTTAAGTTATGGTGGATCAAGTTTGACATTAATGTTAATGGCAGTAGGTGTATTATTAAATATAAGTCGCCATTCTCGCTACTAAACCCTGTTTTATAAGACAGGGTTTTTCGTATGTGCGCGAAGAAACATGATGTATATAGAAATAAATACGACTGAAATAAGAAAAGAGAAGCGGAGGAGTTAGTAGTGCGTGTATTAGTAAGTGGTGGGGGCACTGGAGGTCATATTTATCCGGCTCTTGCTCTAATAAGAGAAATAAAAAAATTAAATCCGGAAGCAAGGTTTTTATATATTGGTACGGAGAGTGGATTAGAGAGCACAATCGTTCCAAAAGCAGGCATACCGTTTCAATCTATTGTTATAAGTGGATTTAAGCGTAAAATATCGTTAGATAACGTGAAAACGGTGATGCGTTTCCTAAAGGGTGTACAAGATAGTAAACGATATATTCGTCGTTTTAATCCGGATATTGTGATTGGAACGGGTGGATATGTATGTGGACCAGTTGTATATGCTGCAGCAAAATTAGGTATTCCAACCATTGTACATGAACAAAATAGTGTACCTGGTGTAACGAATAAATTTTTAAGCCGCTATGTTGATAAAGTTGCGGTTTGTTTTGAAGCGGCTGCAGAACATTTTCCACAGTCAAAAGTGGTGATGACAGGAAATCCAAGAGCATCAGAAGTAATGGATCAGAATGGAATGAAAGGAAAACGTTCAGTAGGTTTATCTCTTCCTAAAAAATCGGTACTTATTTTTGGTGGAAGTCGTGGGGCTAGACCGATTAACGATGCTTTCGTAGAGGCAATTGAACAGTTTGGAAATAAAAGTTACGAAATATTGTATGTAACAGGTGAAGTTCATTATGACAAAGTGATGGAAGCAGTGAAGCAAAAAGGGAATCCGAATAATGTTATTATTAAACCTTTCATTCATAATATGCCAGAGGTACTTACAGGGGTAGATCTTGTTGTTTCAAGAGCGGGGGCAACAACACTTGCAGAATTAACCGCGTTAGGTAAGCCAAGTGTGTTAATACCTAGTCCTTACGTAACAAATAACCATCAGGAAAAGAATGCACGTTCCGTTGTCGATAAAGGAGCAGCAAAAATGTTGCTTGAAAAAGACTTAACAGCAGAAACGCTTATTCGTGATATTGATGAGATTTTATTAGATGCACAAACATTACAAAATATGAAGCTGGCTGCGGGGCAATTAGGTATTCCAGATGCAGCAAATAAGCTGTATGAAGTAATGAATAAGCTTGTAAAAAAATAACGTTAGGTGAACGCCCTGCATACTACTGTAATAAGGATACTTAGTATGGGGGAGATTGTTTATGGAGCAATTAGTAAATGAGCTTATAGAAGCAAATGTTGGTCGCGTGTTAGTGAATGAAGCGTTAGCGCGTTATACCACTATGAAAATAGGTGGACCAGCTGATATTTTAATTGTGCCAAAGCATGTTGCCAGTATTGAAAAAACGTTGCAGTTAGTAAAAAAATATAAAACAAAGTGGACTGTAATTGGTCGAGGTTCGAACCTTCTTGTATCTGATCTAGGTATAGAAGGTGTCGTTATTCGTTTAGGAGAAGGATTAGACCACTTAGAAGTCGAAAAACATAGAGTAAGAGTTGGTGGTGGGTATCCCCTTATTAAATTATCAACTTTACTTAGTCGTCAAGGGTTATCCGGTCTGGAATTTGCCAGTGGTATTCCAGGAAGTGTTGGTGGTGCAGTGTATATGAATGCTGGAGCACATAAATCGGATATATCAAACATATTATCAAAAGCTCTTATTTTGTTTGAAAACGGAACAATTGATTGGTTAACACATGAAGAAATGGAGTTTTCCTATCGTACTTCTGTATTGCAAACGAAACGTCCTGGTATTGTTTTGGAAGCTGAGTTTCAATTGCAGGTAGGAGAGCGTGAGGGAATCGTAAGCGTCATGCAAAAGAATAAAGACTACCGTCGTGAAACACAGCCGTGGAATCATCCTTGTGCAGGAAGCATATTTCGGAATCCAATCCCATACTTTGCAGGAGACTTAATAGAAAAGGCGGGGCTTCGTGGTTATCAAATAGGCGGAGCTCAAATTTCTGAAATGCATGGGAATTTTATTATTAACACTGGGGGAGCCAGTGCGCAAGATGTCTTATCTTTAATTGCATTAATAAAACAAACAATCAAGGATAAATTTGGCGTAGAAATGCATACAGAAGTAGAAATCATTGGAAGATAACGGTTATTCGTTCCGCTCATTATCATTTATGTTATAATAAGAAGATAAGAACGGCATGAGGAACATGCCGTTTTTTATGTTACGTAGGGGGATCGTACATGAAAAATAGTAAAGTGATTAAACTACAGGATCGTGTACCAAAGTTAAAAAATCAACAGAAGAAAAACAAGAAAAATGTTAATCATCGGTTGATTTTATACATATCAATTTTATTTTTATTAGTGCTCTTTTTAATTTATTTTCGGTCTCCGCTAAGCAATATCAAAAAGATAAGTGTGTTTGGAAATCATTATATGACAGATGAACAAGTGATGAAGGAATCAGGTGTGACGTATGATACAAGTTATTTCCGAGTGACAGCACATAAAGCAGAAGAAAACCTAACGAAACGAAAAGAAATTAAAGCAGTAAATGTAAAAAAACGTTTTCCAAATAAAATTGATGTTCATATTGAAGAATATTTAACGATTGGTTATATAAACAAAGATGGGAAATTACAACCGTTACTAGAGAACGGGAAAACACTTGATGTACTTCCGAATGGAAAACTTCCTGTTGCAGCACCAATTTTTGAACCTTTTAAAGAGGAAAAAATGAAGGAGTTAATTGCTGAGCTTGAAAAATTAACACCAACTATTTTAAGGTCTATTTCTGAAATTCGTTATTCACCGACGAATGCGAATGAAGATCACCTTACTTTATATATGAACGAAGGGTACGAAGTGAGCACTACGATTCAAAATTTCGCAAAGCGTATGGAAGCTTATCCGCTTATCTTAAAAACAATTGAACCGGGTAAAAAGGTATTAATTGATTTAGAAGTAGGGGCATATACGAAAGAATTAGGAGCGGAAGAAAAAAAAGAATAGAACGATAGTTTTTACTACGTCCCTGTAGAAAAAACGAAACGAACGTTCTATTGAATGCATCTGAATTTACAAGAATGGTTCATTTGATGAAAAAGATGTAAAAATTCTTAGATTCATACTAGGATTGGTACAAGTTTCACTTTTCTATGAGTACATCTTAGTGTAGACTTATACTTGGCGGTAATCTTTACACTTGAAATAGAATTATTTCAAGATAAGCAGTTATTCACAGTTTACTGCGATATTCTTAAATGAATGTTAAATAAAAATAAGAAAAATATAGGGTTAAAAAAGGGAAACGTATAAAGACGTTGAATATTTTTCTTATAAATAGTAAAGTTGCGATTGTTGTTCCATATATTGAGTTGTATGGTATAAATAAAGAAGGAGGTGCCAAAGAATGAACAGCAATGAAATATATGTTAGTCTTGACATCGGTACATCCAATGTTAAAGTCATCATTGGTGAAATGGTTAATGACAGCTTAAACATTATTGGTGTTGGAAATGTAAAATCAAATGGTTTAAAGAAGGGATCGATAGTTGATATAGACGAGACTGTTCGATCAATTAAAAAAGCAATTGAACAAGCTGAGCGCATGGTGGGAATCCACATTGAGCAAGTTGTAGTAGGTGTCAATGCAAACCAGGTACAGCTACTTCCTTGTCACGGAGTAGTCGCTGTTTCAAATGAAGATCGTGAAATCGGGAATGAAGATGTCTTACGCGTTCTAGATGCAGCACAAGTTGTGTCAATTGCTCCAGAGCGTGAGTTTATTGATGTGGTACCTCGACAGTTCATCGTAGACGGTCTTGACGAGATTAACGATCCACGCGGGATGATCGGTGTAAGATTAGAAATGGAAGGTACACTTATAACAGGCTCGAGAACTTTACTACATAACCTACTTCGTTGTGTAGAAAAAGCAGGTCTTGAAATAGTTGATATTTGTCTTCAACCTTTAGCGGCTGCAACAGTTGCTATATCTTCAGATGAGAAACATAGAGGAGTAGCCCTTGTTGATATGGGGGGAGGATCTACAACTTTATCTATTTTTAAAGATGGAGAGTTACAAGCGACGAGCGTATTACCGTTAGGTGGAGACCATATAACGAAGGATATTGCGATTGGGTTGAAAACTTCAACAGACAATGCAGATCAAATAAAGTTGAAATATGGACATGCTTTTTATGATACAGCATCTGAAGAAGAGATGTTTACGGTTCCTATTATGGGAAGCGATCAAACAGAACAATATTCTCAGTTGGAATTATCGGATATAATAGAGGCTCGTGTAGAGGAAATTTTAATGTTTGTTCAAGATGAAGTGCGTAAGTTAGGAGTAAAGCAAGTAGCTTCTGGCTATGTACTAACTGGTGGAATTGCTTCTATGCCGGGTGTTCTTGATCTTGCATATGATATTTTACATGAAAATGTTCGTATAGCGACTCCTGATTATATTGGTGTGCGTGAGCCCCAATATACAAGTGGAGTAGGATTAATTAAACATTCTTATCAAAAAGCTAAATTACGTGGGAAAAATGTGCAGGAAAAGCAAGAACATTTTGAACCAGTACCAGCACCAGCACCAACGCCGGTACAACAGCAACCTGCGAAACAAAAAACTCGTAATCAAAACAATAATAATCAAAATGATGAACGTATGATGTCAAAAGTAAAACGTGTATTCCGTTATTTATGGGATTAAAATTGGACACGAAAAATGAGGTTCTAGGGGGATTTCGACATGTTAGAGTTTGATACTACTCAAGATCAATTAGCGAATATAAAAGTTATCGGTGTCGGCGGTGGCGGAAACAATGCTGTAAACCGTATGATTGAACACGGTGTACAAGGTGTAGACTTTATCGCTGTGAATACTGATGCACAAGCATTAAATCTATCAAAAGCTGAAACAAAAATGCAAATTGGTGGAAAATTAACACGTGGACTTGGTGCAGGTGCAAACCCTGAAGTAGGGAAAAAAGCTGCAGAAGAAAGTAAAGAACAGATCCAAGAAGCACTTCGTGGTGCGGATATGGTCTTCGTAACTGCTGGTATGGGCGGCGGAACTGGAACTGGTGCAGCTCCAGTTGTTGCTCAAGTTGCAAAAGAATTAGGTGCATTAACAGTTGGTGTTGTGACACGTCCATTTACATTTGAAGGACGTAAACGTGCAACGCAAGCAGCATCTGGTATTGCGGCATTTAAAGAAAATGTAGATACGCTTATTGTAATTCCAAACGATCGCTTATTAGAGATTGTTGATAAAAATACGCCGATGTTAGAAGCATTCCGTGAAGCAGATAACGTATTACGTCAAGGTGTTCAAGGTATTTCTGATTTAATTGCAACACCAGGTTTAATTAACTTAGACTTCGCAGACGTAAAGACAATTATGTCTAATAGAGGTTCTGCTTTAATGGGTATTGGTTCTGGTAATGGAGAAAATCGTGCTGCTGAAGCTGCGAAAAAAGCGATTTCTAGTCCATTATTAGAAACATCTATTGATGGAGCTCAAGGTGTTATCATGAACATTACGGGTGGAGCTAACTTAAGCTTATATGAAGTACAAGAAGCGGCAGACATTGTAGCTTCAGCTTCAGATCCAGAAGTAAATATGATCTTCGGTTCTGTTATTAATGAAGGATTAAAAGATGATATCGTTGTAACTGTAATTGCAACTGGTTTTGATGATAGTGCTTCGACGCAGCCACCAAAACCAATTATCCGTCCGACTGCGAATCACACGCAACAACAGCAACAGCAAGTAGCTCAACCTTCAAAACAACGTGAAGTTAAGCGTGAAATGAAACGTGAAGAGCCGGTTGTGCATGAGCGTCATACAGATTCAGATGACATCGATATTCCAGCATTCTTACGTAACCGTCGTAGACGATAAAAGAAAAGGAGTTTTTATGCTCCTTTTTTGTTTTATACAGGGAAAAGATCTGCTAAGCAGGTCTTTTTTTATTTTATATATTTCGATTTATCCCGCTATTTGCTGGGCAGCCTGATTCGTGCGGGGTGATTAAAGTTTCACTTAATATATAAGTAAAAAGATATAGTATTCTATGAAACATATACTTTTATTTTTTACCGACAGATTTTGTCTAGAAAGCACAAAATAACAAAAAAACACCTCCGCAAATTGACACACTTTCCTATTGGATATGCATTATACTAGTCTCAACTTAAAAAAAGAGGTGAATTGTTTGGTTGTTTACGCCGACGTTGTTTGGTTGTTAAACGCCTGCATTGATTTTCTTTTACTTTTATTAACAGCAACCGTGTTAAAAAAGAAGATCAAAAGATGGAGGCTTGTGTTAGGGGCATTTATAGGTTCAA
Organism: Bacillus sp. BB51/4; assembly: GCF_008368845.1. Taxonomy (NCBI): domain Bacteria; kingdom Bacillati; phylum Bacillota; class Bacilli; order Caryophanales; family Bacillaceae; genus Bacillus; species Bacillus sp. BB51/4. The sequence goes on along the minus strand of NZ_QOSC01000017.1, from coordinate 222,241 downwards.
CCATTGTTATTTTTGCCTTTACTCCTTTTGCTTCTATGATGACACATCCAATTATGAAACTACTGTACTCGTTACTTATTGTGTATACAGCATTTGGGTTTACAACGTTTAGAAACTATGCACAAACTGTTTTTACTTTTTACTTTGTAACCTTTATGGTTGGCGGAGGGTTAATTGGGACTCATTTCTTTTTGCAAACGAATGAAATGGTAAATGGATTGGTTCAATCTCAATCAATTTCTTACGGTGATCCAATTAGCTGGTTGTTTGTTGTTTTTGGTTTTCCAGTAATTTATTATTTTTCTAAAAAGCGTATTGAAAGCGTAGAGGTTACAAAAATACACTATGACCAAATTGTGAAATTGAAAATTCAATTAGCTGAAGAGGAACTAGAACTCGCAGGTTTAATTGATAGTGGGAACCAACTTTACGACCCGTTAACAAAAACACCCGTTATGATTATGCATATTTCATCATTAGAGCATTGCTTGCCAGCTTGGTTAACAGAACAAATTTATTCCAAAACAGAGATTCCTCAAATACCAGAAAATGATTCTGGCTGGGCGACAAAATTACGCTTAATTCCTTTCAGAGCAGTAGGAGTAGAGAATCAATTTTTATGGGCAATTAAGCCAGACAGTGTGCAAATTTATCATGAAGGTAGTTCTATTGTAGTCAGCAAAGTATTGATTGGGTTGAATACACAACAGTTGTCAACCAATGGAGAGTATCAATGTATTGTGCATCCGAAAATGTTAATTTCGCAAAAAATGGTAATTGCTTAATAATGGGAGGCGGGATAATATGATGAAATTAAAATTTTATTTAGTATACCTTTGGTATAAAGTATTGTTGAAATTAGGAATTAAGACCGATGAAATTTATTATATCGGTGGAAGTGAAGCGTTGCCACCACCGTTAACGAAAGAAGAAGAGGAAGTTCTTTTGAATAAATTGCCAAAAGGAGATCAGGCAGCAAGATCGTTACTGATTGAACGCAACTTACGCTTAGTTGTATATATAGCAAGAAAGTTTGAAAATACAGGGATAAATATTGAAGATTTGATTAGTATAGGAACAATCGGCCTTATTAAAGCAGTGAATACATTTAATCCGGAAAAGAAAATAAAATTAGCGACATATGCCTCACGTTGTATAGAAAATGAAATTTTAATGCATTTGCGTCGGAATAATAAAAATCGTTCAGAAGTTTCTTTTGACGAACCGCTTAACATTGATTGGGATGGGAATGAACTTTTGTTATCAGATGTATTAGGTACAGATGATGATATTATTACAAAAGATTTAGAAGCTACTGTAGATCGTCATCTTCTAATGAAAGCATTGCATCAATTAAATGATCGTGAAAAACAAATTATGGAACTTCGGTTTGGGCTTGCTGGAGAAGAGGAAAAGACGCAAAAAGATGTGGCGGATATGCTTGGGATTTCACAGTCATACATTTCGCGTTTAGAAAAAAGAATCATAAAAAGATTACGAAAAGAATTTAATAAAATGGTGTAAAGAATAAGACCAGCCGTTATCTAGGCTGGTCTTATTCTCTTTCGTTGTATGAGAAGAGACAAAGAAAATGAAAAATGAAGAGAAAACCGCATGCATAAAATCCCCTTCAAAGGAAATACTTTACACTGTACAGCAACTCCCGATAGGAGGGAACACTTTGACGAGAAACAAAGTAGAAATTTGCGGTGTTGATACAGCTAAACTTCCCGTACTAAAAAATGATGAAATGCGTAAATTATTTCGTGAAATGCAAAGTGGAGAGATAAGCGCAAGAGAGAAATTAGTGAATGGAAACTTACGTCTTGTACTGAGCGTCATCCAAAGATTTAATAACAGAGGAGAATATGTTGACGATTTATTTCAAGTTGGTTGCATCGGACTTATGAAATCCATTGATAACTTTGATTTAGGCCAAAATGTAAAATTTTCAACGTATGCTGTGCCGATGATTATTGGGGAAATACGCAGATATTTGCGTGATAATAATCCGATTCGCGTATCTCGATCATTACGAGATATTGCGTATAAAGCGTTACAAGTAAGAGAGAAATTGATTGCAGAAAATTCAAAAGAACCAACAGCAATGGATATTGCAAAAGTGCTTGAAGTGACTCATGAAGAAATTGTTTTTGCATTAGATGCGATTCAAGATCCAGTTTCATTATTTGAACCGATTTATAACGATGGGGGAGATCCTATCTTTGTTATGGATCAGTTAAGTGATGAAAAACAAAAGGACGAGCAGTGGGTTGAAGAGTTAGCGCTGAAAGAAGGGATGAAGCGTTTAAATGATCGTGAGAAAATGATTATTCGAAAACGTTTCTTTCAAGGAAAGACACAAATGGAAGTTGCAGAAGAAATTGGGATTTCTCAAGCACAAGTGTCACGTTTAGAGAAATCAGCTATTAAACAAATGAATAAGACGATTCAAGGATAAGGTTTCACCATTTATGGTGAAACCTTTTTATATGTAATATAGTTTGTCTTCGCTCATAGTAGGGAAGTTGTGTTCATATAATGAAAATAATATGGGATTAGTAGAGGGTGCTTCCTGTTAATTTGAGAAACAGTGTTTTTTCAATTCGTCATATATAAGGGAGAGGATGAAAATGATAAGAATTTCGGAGTTGCAGATGAAAGAGATAATAAATGTTTCAGATGGAAAAAGGCTTGGGAATATTGGAGATATTGAAATTGATATGAACACAGGGAAGATCGGGTCTATTATTATTTCCAAACAGGCACGTATGTTAGGGATCTTTGGGAAGGATGTAGAAATTGTAATTCCTTGGGAGGAAATTATGAAAATTGGGGAAGATGTCATACTTGTTAGAGTAAATCCTGTTAATTCTGTAACAGAATCAATACAAACACCGACAATTTCATAAAGAATATTACAAATTCCTCTTTTTTTTCTGTTGGCATTATGAAAAAATAAAAGTATGGTAAAATAGACAGGAAGTACCATGCTTTTTTATGTTATTTTAATTAAAAGGAGTCACTTTATGAGACAACCATTTAAATATGTGGACGGTATACTGTATTTACAAGCGTGGAAAGAACTTGGAAACATTACTGCTGGATTTACGACAAAAGATGGTGGGGTAAGTACGGGCTCCTATCATGCGATGAATTTAGGATTACATGTGAATGATATCGTGGAGAACGTTCATGAAAACAGACGCATTTTAGCAAATAAGTTACAAAAACCATTAGAAAACTGGATTTGCTCTGAACAAGTTCATGATCATCATGTTGAAAAAGTAGGACAACAGGAAAGAGGAAGTGGCGTCTATTCATATGAAGACGGCATTTCAAAAACAGATGGCATTTATACGACTAATAATGATGTTCTTCTAACATCATGTTACGCGGATTGTGTTCCACTCTATTTTTATGCACCATCACATGGTATGATAGGACTTGCGCATGCTGGATGGAAAGGGACTGTAAAAGAGATTGCAAAGGAAATGATTCAAAAATGGAATGCAGAAGGGATTTCAAGTGATGAAATTCATGTTGCAATTGGACCAGCAATTGGATCTTGTTGTTACGTTGTTGATGATCGAGTGTTAACAGCAGCAGAGCAAGTAGTAAACGGCTCTGTCCCTTATAAAAAAATTTCTGATGGGCAGTACGCAATTAATTTAAAAGAAATTAATCGTATATTATGTGTACAATCAGGCATAAAAGAAGAGAATATTGTAATGTCATCTCTTTGTACAAGCTGTGAAGAACAACTATTTTTCTCTCATCGTCGTGATCAAGGTAAGACAGGAAGAATGTTGAGTTTCATAGGTTTTAAGGAGGAAGAAAGCAAGTGACAGTACAAAAAAATTTAACAACTGTAAATGAAGCAATTAAACAATCTTGCGTACGAGCGGGACGTTCGTTGCAAGATATTAAACTCGTTGCGGTTACAAAAACGGTAGGAATTGAAAAAACAAACGAAGTAATTGAAGCTGGAATTATCGATTTAGGTGAAAATAGAAATGAAAGTTTCTTACAGAAGTACGAACATTTCGGTTCAAAAGTGAATTGGCATTTTATTGGATCATTACAAACGAGAAAAGTAAAAGAAATCATTAATGAAATTGATTATTTACATTCGTTAGATCGTCTTTCACTTGCAAAAGAAATTCAAAAACGTGCTGATAAGAAAGTGAAATGTTTTATTCAAGTGAAAACATCATCTGAAGAATCAAAGCAAGGATTGGCAATAGAAGAAACCGTTTCTTTTATTCAAAGTTTGCAAGAATTGGATAAGATTGAAGTGGTGGGACTAATGACAATGGCTCCGTTTACAGAAGAAGAGGAAGAAATCAGACGCTGTTTTAAGGAGTTGTGTATGCTACAAACAGAGGTGCAGGAGCTAGAATTATTACATGCGCCATGTAAAGAATTATCAATGGGAATGTCTAATGATTACACGATTGCAATTGAAGAAGGTGCTACATATATTCGTTTGGGGACGATTTTAGTAGGAAAAGCGTAAAAGGAAGGAGAATCTTATTATGAGTTGGTCAAAAGTAAAATACTTCTTTTTTGATACACCGGAAGAAAAAGAAGCAGCTCAATATAGTTATGAAAAGGAGCAAACAGACATGAAGAAGCAGCAAGATCCGCCAGAACAACAAGATGTTGCGTTTCCAAAAGCGCAACCGAAACAAAATGTTGTGAGCATTGAAACGGCAAAGCAATCTTCAAAAGTTGTTTTATTAGAACCACGCACATATTCGGAAGCACAAGGGATTTCGGACCATTTAAAAGGTAGACGAGCTGTTGTGATTAATTTACAACGAATGTCTACTGATCAAGCTGTACGTATCGTTGACTTTTTAAGTGGTACTGTATACGCTATAGGCGGGGACATTCAAAAAATAGGACCGAAAACATTTATGTGTACCCCTGAAAATGTAGATATTGTTGGTGCAATTTCAGAGTTATTCGGTGAAGAAGAAGACACAAATATAAAGAGGTGGTAATACGCCATGGTAACAGTTTTAAACGTTTTAATTACTGCTATCGAGATCTACTCGTGGGCACTTATTATTTACATTCTTCTATCATGGTTCCCTGGTGCAAAAGAATCAACTTTTGGAGAAATTCTTGCGCGTATTTGTGAACCGTATTTAGAACCATTTCGCAGATTTATTCCGCCGCTTGGTATGATTGATATCTCTCCACTCGTTGCGATTTTCACGTTAAAGCTTGCTACGAATGGTTTAATAAGTATATTCAACTATTTCTTATAGTAAGAGGTTAAATACATGAGCATCTATGAACATTTCAGACCCGATGAAGAGGTCTTTGTGGATAAGGTGTTAGAGTGGAAGCGAGCAGCGGAGTACCATCAAGTGAAGTTAACAGACTTCCTTGATCCAAGACAACAACAAATTGTCACTATGGTAATAGGACAAGGGGATGTTGCTGTACAGTTTGATGGTGCAACGCCTCATGCAGAGCGTAAGAGAGCACTCATTTATCCGAACTATCTAGTAGTGAATGAAGAGGAATTTCAAGTAGAAGTATTGGAAATTGACTATCCTTCCAAGTTTTATACGCTAGAACATAGGCAAATATTAGGTACATTTATGTCTCTTGGTTTAACGAGAGAAAAATGTGGTGATATTTTGCTTCAAGAAGATCGTGCCCAAATTGTAGTCGCGAAAGAAGTTGTATCTTATATTGAGATGAACTTACAATCTATAGGGAAAGTGAAAGTCTCCTTATCACCAGTGCAAGGAGAAAAAATTCTACAGATGCAAGAAACGTGGGGAGAGAAATCTGGAACGGTTTCTTCACTTCGTTTAGATGTTATGTTAGCTGAAATGTTACATATATCCAGACAAAAAGTACAACCTTTCATAAAAAATGGTTTAGTAAAAGTTAATTGGAAAACAGTGGAGCAAACTTCTTATGAATGTTATCCAGGAGATGTTTTTTCAGTGAGAGGATATGGACGAAGTAAATTGTTTTCTGTAGAAGGTAGAACAAAGCGCGACAAATGGAGAATTTTGTATGGTATACTAAAATGATTGGTTTTTTAGAAGGAAATCCTCCTATTTTGTCGAAGAAAAGATATAATTGAAATAGGAAATTTAGATAACTACTTGGAGGTGGCGTTGTGCCGTTAACACCATTAGATATTCATAACAAAGAATTTGGTCGCGGATTCCGTGGCTATGATGAAGATCAAGTAAATGAGTTTCTTGATCAAATTATCAAAGATTATGAATTAGTCATTCGTGAGAAAAAAGCTTTAGAAGAAAAAGTTGCGCAATTAGAAGGGAAGTTAGATCATTTCTCTAATATTGAAGATACGTTAAACAAATCTATCATCGTTGCACAAGAAGCAGCGGAAGAAGTAAAACGTAATGCGCAAAAAGAAGCAAAATTAATCGTACGTGAAGCTGAAAAGAATGCAGACCGTATTATTAACGAAGCGTTAGTAAAATCAAGAAAAGTTGCCTTTGATATTGAAGAGCTAAAGAAACAAGCGAAAGTATTCCGCACTCGTTTCCGTATGTTATTAGAAACACAGCTTGAAATGTTAAACAACGATGATTGGGATAAACTAATTGAGTTAGAAGACGAAGTAGATGAACTGTTGAAAAAAGAAGAAACAGTGTAAGCTTGACGTTTTTCTCATTATTACATATAATTTTAAACAACATATTTATTAAGAAAAACGAAGATAGGGATAAGTACCTTTTTCATACCTTATATAGCGAACTGAGGATGGTGTAAGCTCAGGATAAGGAGATAATGGGAATATCACCCTGGAGTTCCGCGCTGAACAAATAGAGTAAGCGTAGGCGTATATTCGCGTTAAGAATATAAAGAGGATTGTATACATACGTATAGGATCTACTAGGGTGGTACCGCGGGAGACTTTCTCGTCCCTTTTTGGGATGAGAAGGTCTCTTTTCTATTCCGTTTTTTAAGTGTTTCTTTTATACATGTAAGGAGGAATTGAGCATGGAGTACAAAAATACATTACTAATGCCAAAAACAGAGTTCCCAATGCGTGGGAATTTACCAAAACGTGAGCCTGCAATGCAAGAACAGTGGGCTGAAATGAATATTTATGAAAAGGTACAAGAACATACGAAAGGTCGTCCTTTATTTGTACTGCATGATGGACCTCCATATGCGAATGGTGACATTCATATGGGACATGCATTAAATAAAGTGCTAAAAGACTTTATTGTTCGTTATAAATCAATGACAGGTTACTGCGCACCATATGTACCGGGTTGGGATACACACGGTTTACCAATTGAGCAAGCTTTAACAAATAAAGGTGTAAAGCGTAAAGAAATGACAGTTGCTGAGTTCCGTAAGTTATGTGCAGAGTATGCATATGAACAAGTAGAACGTCAACGTGAACAATTTAAGCGTTTAGGTGTACGTGCAGATTGGGATAACCCATATATTACTTTAGAGCCGGCTTATGAAGCGCAACAAATTAAAGTGTTCGGTGATATGGCGAAAAAAGGTTATATTTATAAAGGACAAAAACCAGTTTACTGGTCTCCAACGAGTGAATCAGCTTTAGCAGAAGCTGAAATTGAATACCAAGATAAAAAATCAGCATCTATTTACGTAGCATTCCCTGTAAAAGACGGAAAGAACGTATTAGAAGGTGATGAGAAATTTATTATCTGGACAACAACACCTTGGACGTTACCTGCAAACTTAGGTATTTCTGTTCACCCAGAACTTGAATACGCTATTGTAAAAGTAAATGATGAAAAATATATTATTGCTTCTGAACTATTTGAGACAGTTGCAAAAACGTTAGAGTGGGAAAATGCTGAAGTTGTGAAAACGGTAAAAGGTAGCGAACTTGAGTATACAGTTGCAAAACATCCATTCTACGATCGTGATTCATTAGTTATGCTAGGAGATCACGTAACAACAGATGCAGGTACAGGTTGTGTTCATACAGCACCAGGACACGGGGAAGATGACTTCGTTGTTGGTAAAAAGTATGGATTAGAAGTACTTTGCCCAGTTGATGATAAAGGTGTATTAACAAATGAAGCACCTGGATTTGAAGGCTTATTCTATGATAAAGCTAACAAGCCAATTACAGAAAAATTAGAAGAAGTAGGCGCGTTACTGAAACTAACGTTCATTACGCATTCATACCCGCATGATTGGAGAACGAAAAAACCAATTATTTTCCGTGCAACAGCACAGTGGTTTGCATCTATTGAAGCGTTCCGTAAAGAATTATTAGAAGCTGTTGCGGAAACAAAATGGGTACCAGCATGGGGAGAAACTCGTCTTCATAATATGGTTCGTGACCGTGGTGACTGGTGTATTTCTCGTCAGCGTGCATGGGGTGTGCCAATCCCTGTATTCTATGCAGAGAATGGTGATCCAATTATTACAGATGAAACAATTAACCATGTAGCAGATTTATTCCGTGAGCACGGTTCTAACGTATGGTTTGAGCGTGAAGCGAAAGATCTATTACCAGAAGGATTTACACATACAGGTAGCCCAAATGGTGAATTCCGTAAAGAAACAGATATCATGGATGTATGGTTCGATTCAGGTTCTTCTCACCAAGCAGTATTAGAAGAGCGCGAAGACTTACAACGTCCAGCTGATTTATATTTAGAAGGATCTGACCAGTATCGTGGTTGGTTTAACTCTTCATTATCAACAGCAGTTGCTGTAACAGGTAAAGCTCCATATAAAGGCGTACTAAGCCATGGTTTCGTATTAGATGGTGAAGGACGTAAAATGAGTAAGTCGATTGGAAACATCGTCGTACCGAAGAAAATTATGGATCAATTAGGTGGAGATATTTTACGCTTATGGGTATCTTCTGTTGACTATCAATCTGATGTACGTATTTCAGATGATATTTTAAAACAAGTAGCAGAAGTGTATCGTAAAATCCGTAACACATTCCGTTTCTTATTAGGAAACTTAGATGACTTTAAGCCAAGTGAAAATACAGTAGCTGTAGCTGAACTTCGTGAAGTAGATCGTTACATGTTAGTGAAATTAAATGACTTAATTACAAAAGTAAAAGAAGCATATGAAACATACGACTTCGCTGCTGTGTATCATGCAATTCATAACTTCTGTACAATTGATTTAAGTTCATTCTACTTAGACTTTGCGAAAGACATTTTATACATTGAAGGTGCAAACCATGAAGATCGTCGTGCAATTCAAACTGTATTATATGATGTTCTTGTTGCATTGACGAAACTTGTAACACCAATCTTACCGCATACAGCTGATGAAGTATGGCCCTACATTCCGGGTGTAACAGAAGAAAGTGTACAATTAACTAATATGCCAGAAGCTGTACAATTAGATGGTGCGGAAGCATTAAAAACAAAATGGGATGCATTTATGACGCTGCGTGATGACGTATTAAAAGCGTTAGAAGTAGCTCGTAATGAGAAAGTAATCGGTAAGTCATTAAATGCAAGTATTACGCTATATCCGACTGTAGAAATGAAAACTATGTTAGAGTCTATTAGCGAAGACTTAAAGCAATTATTCATCGTTTCTGAGTATAAACTTGGTGGTATGATGGAAGAAGCGCCAGCAGATGCGCCGAAGTATGAGCATACAGCGGTTGTTGTTGCTCAAGCAACTGGTGAAACATGTGAACGTTGTTGGGTAGTTTCAGAAACAATTGGTAAAGACGCTGAACATGAAACATTATGTGAGCGTTGTGCAACAGTTGTTAAAGAAAACTATGTAAAATAATAAAAAAACTGACTGTGCGTAAGTACAGTCAGTTTTTTTGTTGATGATATATTAAAATAACTTTCACTCTCTTTCCTATGAAGGAAAAATGTGTGTGAGGTAAGCATAGAAATTTCGGACACACTAATCGTACATTGCAGCTAGGAGGAATGTACACGTGAATGAAATGTATATGGAAATCAAAGAAGAATTGCAATTGATGCGAAAAGAGTTACAAGAGAGGCTAGCTAAAGAGGTCATGCACAAATATGATACAGAGTTTAGCGAAGAGCTTGGATATGAAATTAAGGAAGAGATAAAGAAAAAACTCCTATTACATGATATAAAAGAGGACTTAAAAGATGTAGAACGTGCATTATTTAAAATGGAAATAGATATGTATGGTATTTGTGAAGAAACGGGGAGAGCAATTTCGGTAAAACAAATGAAGACGATGCCGACTGCCCGTACCATTCATGAATTTTTCTATGAAAAAGTAAATGTATGAATGCGCACAACGATATTATATTACCTTTTTTTAATTTATTTTATTCTTCTATAAAGGTTCATTGTGAAAAGGTTGCAGCTATGCTAAAATTTTGAGGTACACTGTCTTTGTGGGGGAAATGAAAATGATATATTATGTAATAGCGTTATTTGTCATTGCCATCGATCAAATATCGAAATGGCTAATTGTAAAGAACATGGAATTGGGTACGAGCATTCCGATTATCGATAATGTATTATACATAACATCACATCGAAATAGAGGAGCTGCCTGGGGGATTTTAGAAAATAAAATGTGGTTTTTCTACATTATTACAGTCGTTTTTGTAGTATTTATCGTAATTTATATGCAAAAATATGCGAAAACAGACAAACTTCTAGGGATTTCATTAGGTCTAATACTAGGCGGAGCAATTGGTAATTTCATTGATCGTGTATTTAGACAAGAAGTAGTGGATTTCATTCACGTGTATATTTTCTCGTACAACTATCCAGTATTCAATATAGCTGATTCAGCATTATGTATTGGTGTTGTATTAATTATTGTTCAAACATTATTAGAAGGCAAGAAAACGAAGGAGTAATTGAATGAGTGAAGTAGTACAAGTAACAGTTGCAGAAGAACAAAAAAGTGAGCGAATTGATAAATTCGTTGCAGAAATAAACAGTGAATGGTCACGTTCACAAGTACAACAATGGATTAAAGATGATGTCGTTACAGTTAATGGAAAATCGGTAAAAGTGAATTATAAAGTTAAAGAAAACGATGAAATTACAGTAACGATTCCTGATCCAGAAGAGTTAGATATCCAAGCAGAAGATATGGGCTTAGAAATTTATTATGAAGATGCAGATGTACTCGTTGTAAATAAGCCACGTGGTATGGTTGTACATCCAGCTCCAGGGCATACAAGCGGTACGCTTGTAAACGGACTTATGCACCATTGTACAGACCTGTCAGGTATTAACGGTGTAATGCGTCCTGGTATCGTGCATCGTATTGATAAAGATACATCTGGACTATTAATGGTTGCTAAAAATGATGTGGCGCATGAGTCACTTGTAAATCAACTTGTAGCAAAAACAGTAACAAGACGTTACAAAGCGATTGTACACGGTGTGATTCCGCATGATAAAGGAACGATCGATGCGCCAATTGGTCGCGATAAGAAAGAACGTCAAAGCATGACAGTTGATGAAAATGGTAAGAATGCTGTTACACACTTCCAGGTGTTAGAACGCTTTAAAGATTTTACACTTGTAGAATGTCGCTTAGAAACGGGACGTACGCACCAAATTCGTGTTCATATGAAATACATTGGCTATCCACTTGCAGGAGATCCGAAGTATGGTCCGAAGAAAACATTAGACATGAATGGACAAGCACTTCACGCAGGTATTTTAGGGTTTGACCATCCTCGTACTGGTGAATATATTCAGTTTGAGGCACCGATTCCAGAAGTGTTTGAAGACGCATTAAATATTTTACGGAAATAGTATTGACAAATCATAAGAAAACTGAGATACTGACAACAGTTAAATAATGATCCTTTAACACAGCCCCGTGAGGTTGAGAAGGTAACGGTTTGAAATACATAGGGTATGCTGTACCCTTTTTTCAAAAGTCCTCTCGCACACGCTGAGAGGACTTTTTTTATACCATTACTCTCACGCAAGAAAAAAGCTTGGAGGTGTAGAGCATGCAAGAGAAAGCTGTCGTTTTAGATGACCAAATGATTCGCCGCGCTTTAACACGAATTAGTCATGAAATCGTGGAACGAAATAAAGGTGTCGATAATTGTGTTCTTGTCGGAATTAAAACTCGTGGAATTTTTATTGCACAACGTTTGGCAGAACGAATTGGTCAAATTGAAGGAAAAGAAATGGAAGTTGGAGAGCTAGATATTACGTTATATCGTGATGATCTAACACTACAATCGAAAAATGAAGAACCACTTGTAAAAGGTTCTGATATCCCTGTAGATATTACGAAGAAAAAAGTTATCCTTGTGGATGATGTATTATATACAGGAAGAACAGTTCGAGCGGCAATGGATGCTCTTATGGATTTAGGTAGACCATCACAAATCCAACTGGCGGTTCTTGTTGATAGAGGTCATCGTGAACTACCAATTCGCGCTGATTATGTAGGAAAGAACATTCCAACATCAAGTGAAGAGCGTATCGAAGTTGATTTGCAAGAGACAGATCAACAAGATCGAGTAAGCATATACGATAAGTAAAGCCCTTTTAAATGTAGTCCTGTGAGGCTGCCAAAGGGTCTTGGCTTTCATATGTCAAATTTGGCATACGAAAGTGTAGGACTCTTTGTGCACAGGCACAAAGAGTTTTTTTATTGCAAAGATTTAAACTGAAGGAGGATGTAACAATGGAACAAAAGCCAGTGTTAGACGTTAATGAAGTACCGAAACCGGGAAAATGGTTATTTTTAAGTATACAACATTTGTTCGCGATGTTTGGATCCACAGTGCTTGTTCCGTTTTTAACAGGATTGAATCCGTCAGTAGCATTAATATCAAGTGGATTAGGAACGCTAGCGTTTCTTCTTATAACGAAAGGTCAAGTACCTGCCTATCTAGGATCATCATTCGCCTTTATCGCACCGATTATAACAGCGAAAACAGCAGGTGGACCTGGAGCAGCAATGCTCGGTGGTTTGTTTGCAGGACTTGTGTACATCTTAATCTCACTCGGAATTAAGAAGTCAGGATCAGAGTGGATTATGAAATTACTTCCGCCAATCGTAGTTGGTCCAGTCGTAATGGTAATCGGTCTAGCTTTAGCACATACAGCAGTTAACATGGCGATGAACGGTGCGGATGGCAAATATAGCTTTACACACTTTTCAGTAGCATTAGTAACATTAGCAATTACAATTATCTGCTCTATATTCGGAAGAGGGTTTTTCAGTATCATACCAGTGTTACTGGGCATTATCGGCGGATATATCTTCGCTTACTTCCAAGGGCTAGTAAACTTAAAGCCGGTAGCTGAGGCAAAATGGTTTGTTGTACCAGATTTCACAGTACCATTTGTAACATATACTCCGGAGTTTTCGTGGAAGATTGTACTCTTGATGGTACCAGTTGCACTAGTAACAATTTCAGAACATATCGGACATCAAATTGTACTTGGAAACGTTATTAAAAGAGATTTAATTGAAAAACCAGGTTTACATCGCTCAATCTTCGGTGATGGAATAGCAACATTGATTGCATCACTAATAGGTGGACCACCGAATACAACGTATGGTGAAAATATCGGTGTGCTAGCAATTACGAGAGCTTACAGCGTATACTTATTCATCGGATCAGCAGTATTCGCAATCATGTTTGGTTTTATCGGTAAGATTTCCGCGCTGATTCACTCCATACCAACACCGGTTATGGGTGGAGTATCAATCTTACTATTCGGTGTAATCGCATCAAGCGGATTACGCATGATGGTAGATGATAAAACAGACCTAAGTGACAAACGAAACTTAATGATTGCATCAGTAATACTAGTAATCGGTATTGGTGGAGCGGTACTTCATGTAGGAGAATCGTTCCAAGTAGAAGGAATGGCACTAGCAGCAATTGTAGGTGTACTGTTAAATCTACTACTACCGGAAACGAAACAAATAAAACAATCTAAGCAGATTGCTTCATAATAACAACCTTTTAATTCAGTCCTGTGAGACCGGAAAGGGTGGCTTCTTCCTTGCACCCTAGTCTCACATGACTAGGGTATTTTTATACGAAAGTTGTTATAAAAATACAAAAGTGGTAACATAAAAATCAGAAAGATGAGGGATGACGATGAGCCATTTGTTAACGATGAGTGAATTATCGGAAGTAGAAATTTCAGAAATCCTAAAAGACGCAGAAGATTTCGCGAATGGAAAAGAGAGCAAAACGACAGAGCAAACTTTTGTTGCGAACTTGTTCTTTGAGAATAGTACGAGAACGAGATTTAGCTTTGAAGTTGCTGAGAAGAGATTAGGACTTGAAGTTTTAAACTTTTCAGCGGATGCATCTAGCGTACAAAAAGGAGAAACTTTATACGATACGGTAAGAACACTAGAATCAATCGGAACAAAAGCGGTGATCGTCCGCCATGAGCAAGATCGCTACTTCGATGAACTAAAAGAACAGGTAAATATCCCAATCTTAAACGCTGGAGATGGATGTGGAAACCATCCAACGCAGTGCCTACTCGATCTTCTTACAATTAAACAAGAGTTTGGAAGATTTGAAGGATTAAAGATTGCGATAGTAGGAGATGTTCGTCATAGCCGAGTAGCACGTTCTAATGCAGAAGCATTAACGAAACTGGGTGCAACAATTTACTTTGCAAGTCCAGAAGAGTGGAAAGATGAAGACAGCACGTTTGGAACATACAAACCATTAGATGAACTTGTTCCAGAAGTGGATGTAATGATGTTACTTCGTGTACAACATGAGCGTCATGATCATTATGAAACAGACATTATGAAAGAGTATCATGAGAAACACGGATTAACAGTGGAAAGAGAAAAGCGTATGAAAGAAGGAAGCATTATTATGCATCCAGCTCCCGTAAACCGTGATGTTGAAATTGCAAGTGAACTTGTTGAGTGTGAGCGTTCACGCATATTTAAACAAATGGAAAATGGAGTTTACGTAAGAATGGCTGTACTAAAACGCGCCTTACCAAATGTATTAGGAGGAATGAAACATGAATTACTTGTTTAAAAATGGTCGTTATATGAATGAAGAAGGAAAAATCGTAGCAACAGATCTTCTCGTACAAGACGGTAAAATCGCTAAGGTAGCAGAAAATATTACGGCAGATAATGCTGAAGTAATCGATGTGAACGGAAAGTTAATCGCACCTGGATTAGTAGATGTACACGTACATCTTCGTGAACCAGGTGGTGAACATAAAGAAACAATTGAAACAGGTACACTAGCAGCGGCAAAAGGTGGGTTCACTACAATTTGTGCAATGCCAAATACACGCCCAGTACCAGATTGCAGAGAACATATGGAAGACTTGCAAAATCGTATTAAAGAAAAAGCGCATGTCAACGTACTACCATACGGAGCAATTACAGTACGCCAAGCTGGTTCTGAAATGACAGATTTCGAAACATTAAAAGAACTTGGAGCATTTGCTTTCACTGATGACGGTGTAGGCGTACAAGATGCTAGCATGATGTTAGCTGCTATGAAGCGTGCAGCGAAATTAAATATGGCAGTAGTTGCACATTGTGAAGAGAATACTCTTATTAATAAAGGTTGTGTACATGAAGGGAAGTTTTCTGAGAAACACGGATTAAACGGTATCCCATCAGTATGTGAATCTGTACATATTGCAAGGGATATACTGCTTGCTGAAGCGGCAGATTGTCACTATCACGTATGTCACGTAAGTACGAAAGGTTCTGTACGCGTAATTCGAGATGCGAAACGCGCTGGAATTAAAGTAACAGCAGAAGTAACACCTCATCACTTAGTGTTATGTGAAGATGATATCCCATCAGCTGATCCTAACTTTAAAATGAACCCACCGCTTCGTGGGAAAGAAGATCACGCAGCACTAATTGAAGGTTTATTAGATGGAACAATCGATATGATCGCAACTGACCATGCACCGCATACAGCGGAAGAGAAAGCGCAAGGAATTGAAAGAGCACCATTCGGAATTACTGGTTTTGAAACAGCATTCCCACTTCTATACACAAACCTTGTGAAAAAGGGAATTATTACATTAGAGCAGTTAATTCAATTCTTAACAGAAAAACCAGCTGATACATTCGGCTTAGAAGCAGGTCGCCTGAAAGAAGGTAGAACAGCTGATATTACAATCATTGATTTAGAACAAGAAGAAGAGATTGACCCAACAACATTCTTATCAAAAGGAAAAAATACACCATTCGCAGGTTGGAAATGCCAAGGATGGCCGGTAATGACAATCGTTGGTGGTAAGATCGCATGGCAAAAGGAGAGTGCATTAGTATGAAAAGACAACTTATCTTAGAAGATGGAACAGTATTAATTGGAAAAGGTTTCGGAGGAGAAATCGAAAAGTCAGGTGAGGTTGTATTTACAACAGGAATGACTGGATATCAAGAAACATTATCTGATCCATCATATTGCGGTCAAATTGTAACATTCACGTACCCATTAATCGGAAACTACGGCATCAACCGTGACGATTTTGAATCGATTCACCCATCTGTAAATGGTTTAATCGTAAACGAAATTTGTGATCATCCATCAAACTTCCGTAATGAAATTTCGTTAAATGATTACTTAAAAGAAAGAAATATCCCAGGGTTAGCAGGAATTGATACAAGAAAATTAACGAGAAAAATTCGTCAATACGGTACATTACGTGGACGTCTATGTAACATGGATGCAGATGTAGAATACATCGTGAGCCAATTAAAAGCGACAGTATTTACAGATCACGTGAAACGCGTATCAACGAAAGATCCATACCCAAGCCCAGGCCGTGGACACCGAGTTGTACTTGTAGACTTCGGAATGAAACATGGTATTTTACGAGAATTAAATAAACGTGACTGTGATGTAATTGTAGTACCTTACAATACAACAGCAGAAGAAATTTTACGTCTTAGCCCAGATGGAATTATGTTAAGTAACGGACCTGGAGATCCAAAAGATGTACCAGAAGCAATTGAAATGTTAAAAGACATTATCGGTAAAGTTCCTTTATTCGGAATTTGCTTAGGACATCAACTATTCGCTCTAGCATCTGGTGCGAATACAAGTAAGTTAAAATTCGGTCACCGTGGTTTAAACCATCCGGTAAAACATCTTGCAACTGGAAAAGTAGCAATTACATCTCAAAATCATGGTTACGCAGTAGAAGAAGAATCAGTTAAAAATACAGAACTTGAAATTACACATGTTGCTTTAAATGATGGAACAGTAGAAGGTCTTCGTCATACGAAGTTCCCAGCATTTACAGTACAATACCATCCAGAAGCTTCTGCAGGACCAGAAGATGCAAACGATTTGTTCGAAGATTTCTTAGCAATGATTGAAAACTTCAAGAAAGAAGGGGAAGAGTTATGCCAAAACGCCTAGACATTAACACAATTTTAGTAATCGGATCAGGACCAATTGTAATTGGGCAAGCAGCAGAGTTTGACTACTCTGGTACACAAGCTTGTCAATCTCTTAGAGAAGAAGGTTACAAAGTAATCCTTGTTAACTCTAACCCAGCAACAATTATGACAGATACTGCAACGGCAGATAAAGTATATATAGAACCATTAACACTAGAATTCGTAAGCCGTATCATTCGTAAAGAACGTCCAGATGCAATCTTACCAACATTAGGTGGTCAAACAGGCCTGAATATGGCTGTTGAACTTGCGAAATCAGGCATACTTGAAGAGTGCGGAGTTGAAATTTTAGGAACAAAATTATCAGCAATCGAGCAAGCGGAGGATCGTGATCTATTCCGTACCTTAATGCAGGAATTAAATGAACCAATTCCATCTAGTACTATTATTCATACGCTAGAAGAAGCACATGAATTTGTAAAAGAAATTGGATATCCAGTTATTGTTCGCCCGGCATTTACGATGGGGGGAACAGGTGGCGGAATCTGTAGTAATGAAGAAGAACTAATTGAAATCGTATCAGGTGGATTAAAACATAGTCCGGTAACACAATGTTTATTAGAAAAGAGCATTGCTGGTTGTAAGGAAATTGAATATGAAGTAATGCGTGATTCAAATGATAACGCGATTGTAGTATGTAATATGGAAAATATCGATCCAGTTGGGGTTCATACAGGTGATTCTATCGTTGTAGCACCGAGCCAAACATTAAGTGACCGTGAATATCAAATGTTACGAAACACTTCATTACGAATTATTCGTGCATTAGGAATTGAAGGTGGATGTAACGTTCAGCTTGCACTTGATCCACATAGCTTCCAATACTATGTAATCGAAGTAAACCCGCGTGTAAGTCGTTCATCTGCACTAGCATCTAAAGCAACTGGATATCCAATTGCGAAGCTAGCGGCAAAAATTGCAGTCGGTTTAACATTAGATGAAATTATAAACCCAGTAACACAAAAAACATACGCTTGTTTCGAACCAGCATTAGACTATGTTGTTTCAAAAATTCCGCGCTGGCCATTTGATAAGTTTGAATCAGCAAACAGAACACTGGGTACACAAATGAAGGCAACTGGTGAAGTTATGTCAATCGGACGTAATTTAGAGCAATCATTATTAAAAGCGATTCGTTCTTTAGAACTTGGTGTTTATCACTTAGAGTTAGAGCATTTAAAAGAGCTTGATAAAGAGACAATGAAAAAACGCATTATAAAAGCTGATGATGAGCGACTGTTTATTGTAGCAGAAGCAATTCGTCAAGGTGTAACGAAAGAAGAAATCAACGATTGGTGTGAAATGGACTTCTTCTTCTTACAAAAAGTTGAAAATATCGTAAACATGGAACGCGAAGTAAAAGCAAATGTAGGAAATATGGAAGTATTACAATCAGCGAAAGAAATGGGATTCAGTGACCATTACATCGCCAATGCTTGGAACAAAACAGAGCGTGAAATTTACGACATGCGTAAAGAAAGCAATATAACTCCTGTTTATAAAATGGTAGATACTTGTGCTGCAGAGTTTGAATCTGCAACACCATACTACTACAGCACATATGGTGACGAGAATGAATCGGTTAGAACAGATCGTAAGAGTGTAGTAGTTCTAGGATCTGGTCCAATCCGTATCGGTCAAGGTGTTGAGTTTGACTATGCAACAGTTCACTCTGTATGGGCAATTAAAGAAGCTGGATATGAGGCAATTATTGTTAATAACAATCCAGAAACAGTTTCAACAGACTTCAGTATTTCTGACAAATTATACTTTGAACCATTAACAATCGAAGATGTAATGCACATTATCGATTTAGAAAAACCAGAAGGTGTTATCGTCCAATTCGGTGGACAAACGGCAATTAACTTAGCTGCTAAATTAGAGGCTCACGGTGTGAAAATCTTAGGAACATCACTTGAAGATTTAGACCGTGCAGAAGATCGTGATAAGTTTGAAGTAGCTCTAACACAGCTTGGTATCCCGCAACCAGTTGGTAAAACAGCAACGACTGTAGAGCAAGCAGTAGCAATCGCTGACAAAATTGGTTACCCAGTATTAGTAAGACCATCTTACGTACTAGGTGGACGCGCGATGGAAATCGTATATCGTCAAGAAGAACTGCTGCACTACATGAAAAATGCGGTTAAAGTTCACGCAGATCACCCAGTATTAATCGATCGTTACATGGTTGGTAAAGAAATTGAAGTAGATGCAATTTCAGACGGTGAGAATGTATTCATTCCAGGTATTATGGAACATATTGAACGCGCTGGAGTTCACTCTGGTGACTCAATCGGAGTATATCCACCGCAAAGCTTATCTGCAAAACTGAAAGAACAAATTATTGAACATACAATTGCACTTGGAAAAGGTTTAAACATTGTTGGATTACTAAACATTCAGTTTGTAGTATTCAAAGATGAAGTGTATGTAATTGAAGTAAATCCACGTGCGAGCCGTACAGTACCATTCTTAAGTAAAATTACAGGTGTACCGATGGCGAATGTTGCAACGAAAGTTATTTTAGGGCAAGACCTAGTAGAGCAAGGATATGGAACGGGTTATCACCCAGAAGAGAAAGAAGTATATGTAAAAGCTCCGGTATTCTCATTTGCGAAACTACGTTCAGTTGATACAACATTAGGACCTGAAATGAAATCAACAGGGGAAGTAATGGGTAAAGACTTAACACTTGAAAAAGCATTATACAAAGGGTTAGTTGCTTCAGGAATTAACATCCCAACGCACGGATCAGTAATCATCACTGTAGCGGATAAAGATAAAGAAGAAGCAATGGAAATTGCAAAACGTTTCCACGAAATCGGCTATAACTTATTAGCAACAGCTGGAACAGCACAGTCGTTAGCAGAGCAAAACATTCCAGTGCAAGTTGTAAATAAAATTGATTCTGAAGAATACAACTTACTTGATATTATCCGTCAAGGAAAAGCACAGTTTGTAATCAATACATTAACAAAAGGCAAACAACCAGCGCGTGATGGTTTCCGCATTCGCCGTGAATCAGTAGAAAATGGTGTGGCTTGCTTAACATCACTTGATACAACGAGAGCAATCTTACGAGTACTAGAATCTATGACATTCTCAGCTCATTCAATGAAAGAAATTACGCAAACGAAGCGTCACGAGGTGGTACATGCATGATGCAAAAGCAAAATATGATCGTCGTTAACCAAAAAGAAATCGCAAAAAACATTTACGAATTAGTGCTTCAAGGGGATCTAGTGCAGCAAATGAACGATCCAGGGCAGTTTGTACACATTAAGGTAGCAGAGGGCATTACGCCCCTTCTGCGCCGCCCAATTAGTATTTGTAATGTCGATCAAGAGAAGAACGAATTTACAATGCTATATCGTGCGGAAGGACAAGGAACAAAAACATTAGCGAAAAGAAAACAAGGCGAACTTGTAGATGTGTTAGGACCACTTGGACATGGTTTTCCTGTAGAAGAAGCGGAAGCTGGACAAACGGCTCTATTAGTTGGAGGGGGAATTGGTGTACCACCACTATATGAATTGTCACAGCGTCTTGTAGCAAAGGGAGTACGCGTTATTCACATCTTAGGTTTCCAAACGAAAGATGTTGTCTTCTATGAAGAGAAATTCGCAGAGCTTGGTGATACGTATGTTGCAACAGTTGATGGTACGCATGGTACAGAAGGCTTTGTAACAGATGTAATTGATAGCTATGGAATCGACTTTGACATTCTATACTCATGTGGACCTTTAGCGATGCTTCGTGCATTAGAAGGACGCTATAAAGAGAGAAAAGCCTACATTTCATTAGAAGAGCGTATGGGCTGTGGCATTGGAGCATGTTTCGCATGTGTATGCCATTTACAAGCAGATCCGAGTGGACATTCTTACAAGAAGGTGTGTAGCGACGGACCAGTATTTCCAATCGGGGAGGTTGTACTATGAACAGATTGCAAGTTGAATTACCAGGGTTATCATTAAAAAATCCAATCATCCCAGCATCTGGTTGCTTCGGATTTGGTCGTGAGTATGCACAGTTCTATGATTTAAGTGTACTTGGATCAATTATGATTAAAGCGACAACAGAACAGCCTCGTTACGGAAACCCAACGCCTCGTGTTGCGGAAACACCAGGCGGAATGCTAAATGCAATCGGGCTTCAAAATCCTGGATTAGAAAAGGTAATGAATTCTGAATTACCTTTTCTCGAGCAATTTGATCTTCCGATTATTGCAAATGTTGCTGGCTCACAAGCTGAGGATTATGTAGCAGTTGCGAAGGAAATTTCAAAGGCACCTAATGTTCATGCGCTAGAATTAAATATTTCTTGTCCAAACGTAAAAACGGGTGGTATCGCTTTTGGTACGAATCCTGAAATTGCTGCTGATTTAACGAAGCGAGTAAAAGAGGTTTCTGAAGTACCGGTATATGTGAAATTGTCACCGAACGTGGCAAACATTGTGGAGATTGCAAAAGCAATTGAAAATGCGGGTGCGGACGGTTTAACGATGATTAATACATTGCTTGGTATGCGTCTAGATTTAAAAACAGCTAAACCAATTTTAGCAAACCGTACAGGCGGATTATCAGGTCCTGCGATTAAGCCAGTAGCAATTCGTATGGTACATGAAGTAAGCCAAGCGGTTAACATTCCGATTATCGGAATGGGTGGTATTGAAACTGCGGAAGATGTAATTGAATTCTTCTATGCTGGCGCAAGCGCGGTTGCAGTTGGAACAGCGAACTTTATCGATCCATTCGTATGTCCGACAATTATTGAAGAATTACCAGCATTACTAGATGAATTAGGATTTGATCACATTTCGGAATGTCAAGGAAGGAGCTGGAAGCAAACATGTCACAGTCGTTAATCGTTGCACTAGATTTTCCAGGGAAACAAGATGTAGAACAATTCTTACACCACTTTGAAGGGGAAGAGTTATTTGTCAAAGTTGGTATGGAGTTATTCTACAAAGAAGGACCTGCGATTATTACGTACTTAAAAGAAAAAGGGCATAAGATCTTCCTAGATTTAAAACTTCATGATATTCCGAATACAGTAAAAAGCGCTATGCGTAGCCTAGCTAGTCTAGATGTTGATATGGTAAATGTTCATGCTGCTGGGGGAAGCAGTATGATGAAAGCTGCGATTGAGGGATTAGAGGAAGGTAAGCAAGAAGGAAAAGAGAGACCGATTTGTATTGCAGTTACACAACTAACAAGCACTTCGGAAGCTATGATGAAAAAAGAGATTGGCATTGAGAAAACGTTAGAAGAAGCGGTTGCTCATTATGCAAAACTAACGAAAGAAAGTGGACTTGATGGTGTTGTTTGTTCAACACTTGAAGTTCCGAAATTACGTGAAGTATGCGGAAATGAATTTGTAACAGTAACACCGGGGATTCGTCTTGCAAGCGATGATGTAAATGACCAGGTGCGCGTAGCAACACCGAAACGTGCGAGGGAACTTGGCTCAAGCTACATCGTAGTTGGACGTAGTATTACAAAAGCGGAAAATCCGCTTGAAGCGTATAAAACAGTAAAACAACAGTGGGAAGGTGTATCAGTATGAAAAAAGAAATCGCATCGCATTTATTAGAAATTGGAGCAGTATTTTTACAACCGAATGATCCATTCACTTGGTCTTCAGGTATGAAATCACCAATTTATTGTGATAATCGTTTAACTTTATCTTATCCAAAAGTACGTCAAGCGATTGCAGCTGGATTAGGAGAGTTAATTAAAGAGCACTTCCCAACTGTAGAAGTTATTGCAGGAACAGCAACGGCTGGTATTGCGCACGCTGCATGGGTAAGCGATCGTATGGATTTACCAATGTGCTACGTACGTAGTAAAGCAAAAGGTCACGGTAAAGGGAACCAAATTGAAGGAAAAGCTGAAAAAGGTCAAAAAGTAGTAGTAGTAGAAGACTTAATTTCAACTGGCGGTAGTGCAATTACATGTGTAGAAGCACTTCGCGAAGCTGGATGTGAAGTATTAGGAATCGTATCAATCTTCACATACGAGCTAGAAGCAGGAAAAGAAAAACTAGAAGCAGCTAACGTAGCATCATACTCTTTAAGCGACTACAGTGCATTAACTGAAGTAGCAGCAGAAAAAGGTATGATCGGACAAGCTGAAACGAAAAAATTACAAGAGTGGCGTAAAAATCCAGCAAACGAAGCTTGGATCACAGCGTAACACGAAAAAAACGACCGCGGGGGAACGCGGTCGTTTTTTATATTATTGTTAAAACTTCATGTAAAGAACAGATAGTAGGAATATCGTACTTGAGTTGTGAGTTATCCCGATTTAACCATATCCCTTGCATCCCAGCTGCTGTACTACTAATTGCATCAGTCTCTAATCGATCGCCAATATAATAGCAATCTTTCATTTCAAGATTCGATTGTAATACGGTTCTGTGAAAAATTTCAGGATCTGGTTTCGATATACCAAGTTCACTAGAAGTAAATATATATTTGAAATGTTTTAAAATGTTTAGGGCAGTTAATTTTTCGACTTGTTGTTCATAGTCACCATTACTAATGATACCTAATGAGTGCCCTTCTTGCTTTAAGGTCTGTAATGTATAGTGTACATCTTCAAACGCGGCCCAGTTGTTCTTATAAAGTTCTATATATTGATTGAATCTGTGCTGAGATTCCTCGGGTGATAAGTTTAATCCATATGTTTTAAATAAATGATACATTCGCATCCTTTGTTGTTCTTGAAAAGATAATTCCTTGGATAAAAATTTGTTGAAATATTCTTCGGATAATTCATGCCAGACTTTTGTGGCCTCTAATTCATTACCTGAAAAAATAGTACTATATACTTGAAAGAAATCTATAATACCATTTCTTTCAGCCGCCTCATAATCAAATAAAGTTCCATCGACATCAAAGAAAATCATATGACAAACTCCTCGTTAATAACTATTTAGCGTTTTCCGCAACTTCATACCCTCTCACAAACAATAGTGTCATATAAGAAACAATAAACGAGAAGATGCTGTACATGCCAACCCAAAAGAAAAATTTTGGAGTAAAGGCGATAACACCTATTATTAAAAAACTAGCAAACGTTACAATCGGCATTACGTAATACGTTTTCGTCTTGCGCGTTCCAATAACAGAAACGATAAAGATAAGTAATGGACAAATTAATAAGACGAAAATCAATTCATTCATAGTTATGTCCCCTTTTCGAATTGCAGTAATCTGTTTCTCGTAAACGTTTTGAAATAATTACTCTCCTAATATAATTTCGCTAAGTAATAACGAATCCCTCTTGAAAACGAGTAATTCATGATGAATTTCACAAGAAAAAAACGTAAGCAAGAGAACACTTGCTTACGTTATAAAATAAACATCGCAACGATTGTGGTGACAATTAAGCCAATCACAACCGGTAAAAAGTTTCGGCGTGCAAGTTCAAATGGATCCACCTTACAAATGGCAGCAGCAGGAATAAGCGCCCAAGGAATTAACGTCCCGCCCCCGGTCCATATAGCTGCAATTTGTCCGAGAGCTGTTAATGTAGCGGTCCCATGCCCAAGCGCTGTTCCGAAAAGATTGGCAATTGAACCAGCAAGTGAAATGCCGGAAAATCCAGATCCATCTAATCCTGTTATGGCACCAACGATAGTTAATGTTCCAGCTGATACATATTGGTTTAAAGGAACAGTTTGTGATAAAGCGATTCCTAAGTCGTTAATGATTCCGTGTGAACCTTTCGGTAAATAGTCTCCGATGATTTTCACAAAGCCGCTATCTCCTAAATAAAAAAGTGCAGCAATTGGAATGACTGGTCCGAAAATTTTAAATCCAAATTGAAGCCCTTCTATAAAATAATCGGTCGTTTTATTTAGTCCATGTCCTTTGTAGGTGATGAGAGAAATGATGATAATCATAATAACAGTCGTCCCGCCGATAAGTGCAGTTGCGTCGCTTCCTTGTAGTTTATATTGAATCATGCAAAGGATGTCAATGATATATACGATAGGGATACATATAGCGAGCCATTTCTTTATGCGAGGAGATAATAAAATGGTAGTTTTAGATGGTTCAGTTGATGAAGAGGTGTCTTGCAATGATAGTCCTGTATGAAACTCTTTTCGTAAGAAGAAAAAAGCGACAGAAGTTGTAACAACGCCCATAACGATAACGAGTGGAACACTTGCAGATACAACGCTGGAAACAGGGAGACCAGCAGCGTCTGCGGTTAATTTTGGTGCGCCTTGTATAACGAAGTCGCCGGATAAAGCAATCCCATGACCGAATAAGTTCATAGCAATTGCAACTCCAATTGGCGGAAGACCGACGCGTACAGCGACTGGTAATAAAATAGCTCCCATTAAAGCGACAGCTGGAGAAGGCCAAAAGAAGAAAGAAATTGTCATCATTAAAAGACCGATAATCCAGTAGGCGAGTGTAGGTGTACGAATCATCTTTGTAAATGGTGAAATCATCGTATCATTTATGCCGGTATGAACGAGTAAATTGCTCATGGATACGATAATGGAGATGATTAATATAGTTGGTAATAGTTCAGTAATGGCGTAAATGAAACTTTGAAAAATGCCGCTAACGGCAAGAGGGATAGAGTTTGTTGCGGTTAATGCTAGTAAAAAGATAAAAACGATACAAATGATCGTCGTATCTTTTCGGAGAATAAAAAAGGTAATAATAGTGAGTAAACAAAGAACATAGAGAGCGTGTAATAGCGTTAATTCAACTCCCATAACATTCACATCCTTTAGGCATTCGTGTAGTTTATTGTATGAAAGCAGTGAAAGTATGTGAGTATAGGAAAAAGAAAAAAGTGAAATTTCATGTACTGTAATGTTAAGTTTTTGAAATGGATGTTACAATACAATTAATCCTAAAAATGGAATTTAAGGAGGGGTTATGTGCAAAAAATTGGATTTTGGGGATTCATCATATCTTGTATTCTAGTAATCATTTTAAATCTATTTACAAATACCGAATGGATAGGTATCATACCTGTTTTCGGGTTTGTTTTTATACTGTTATACCGCTGGGATGACATGACACAATATAGTAAGAAAAGTATCAGAATTATAATAGGTATCACTGTTGTTTGCTCATTTTTCGTAGGGTTTATTTTAATAGAGGGGCAGAAACAAATGGAAAAAATGTCTATTTTTCAAGAATGGATGTCGTCTGCAAAAGGTCTTTATATTGTAATTGTAGTAGTTGTTTTTCTGAAAATTGTTATAAGCATAGCAAGCTACATATTAAAGGGAAAGTAGAATGGGGGAGTATGAATGAGAGAGAGAATAGGTTATTATGGTGTGCTCGTTTGTTTACTATTATCAGTTATTTCAGGACAATTTCTTAAAAGTGAATGGATACCGATTATATTATGTATAGGAGTATTGATTTTTGCTCCCATGTATCGCTGGGATGAATGGAAAGCATATAGTCGAAAAAAGAAAATTGTTTTCAGTATTGAGTTTGTCATTATAATTAGTACAATTCCGTTTTTGTTATTGAAAGGAAATGAGATAATAGGTGAAATTGTAATGTTTCAAGGGTGGTTATTTATCGCGAAATTGCTATATTTAATTTGCATTCTAATAGCGATAGTAGTGATTGCTAAAAAAGTAAATGAAATAATATTTGCTAATGAATAGAAGAAAGTGCCACCGAATAAGGTGGCACTTTCTTACTTTACTGAATGAGCTTTTTGAATTTTCTTAATTAAACGAATTTGTCCGCGATGATTGATTTCATCTTCAAATACGTGAAACCATTTAAAGTAGTTATTTGCTGGTTTATCATACCAAAAGTCTGTCGTTTTAAATAACCATTCATCAGGTAACGATTGAAAAGTCTCGATCGTTTTGGAACGTACTTCTTGCAATGTACGTATGTAAAATTCTATAGAGTTGCCTTTTATTTTCTCGCGTCCAAGATCTCCTAACTCAATAGCAGGTAACCACCGTTCTAACTCAGCCTCCGTTGGTTCACGGTCTTCAAAAGTATGAATCTGGTAGTAAAATTCAATAGCGGCCATATGGTACAATAACATGCCGACTGAATTTGCTTCTTCATCATACAAATAATCAAGTTCTTCAATTGTTAAACCTTCCACCGCTTGCATTGTTGTATAGCGAGCGTAATTCATCATGGAAACAAGTTTGGAAAATTCAAGCTGTAAACCATCTATTTTATCAATTACAAAGTTCAATTTAAATTCCCCCTCTTTAACGATGACTCCAGAGAAAGAATTCTATGTGCAGCGAAAAACTCCTTTTAAAAAGCCCATGATTTTAACAAGGAATAATAATTAGTTCCCGATTTGATTTTGTAATAACTTCATATCCGTCTTTTGTGATGACAATATCATCTTCAATTCTGCAACCGCCCCAGTCTGGTATATAAATGCCTGGTTCCACTGTAACAACCATACCTTCTTCTAAAGTAGCTTTACTTTCTTGGGATAAGCGGAGAGGTTCATGAATTTCTAACCCAAGACCATGACCAGTAGAGTGTCCAAAATATTGGCCGTATCCATGTTCAGTAATGTAATCTCTCGTTATATCATCGATACTTTTCGCAGTTTCCCCAGGTTTAATTGCTTCCGTCCCACGTTTTAACGCTTCTCGTACAACATTGTATATCTTTTTGAATTCTTCTGATGGTTCCCCAATTGCTACAGTACGTGTAATATCGGAACAATATCCGTCGTAAAGTGCGCCGAAATCTAATGTAACGATGTCACCTCGTTCGATTATTTTATTTGATGCAACTCCATGAGGAAGTGAAGAACGGACGCCAGAAGCTACAATAATTTGGAAGGAAGAGGATGTAGCTCCTTTTTTCCGCATGAAAAATTCTAACTCATCTCGTACATCATTTTCACTTATTCCTGGTTTTAGAAACGTAAGGATGTGGTGAAATGCTTCATCAGCAATATTAGCTGCGATTTTCATTGTTTCTATTTCAGGCGTGTCTTTAATAATACGAATATTTTCAATGATTTCGCACACTTGAACCATTTCCGCATGTACGTATTTTTGTAAGTTTTTATATTGTTGCAATGTCATGTTGTTTTCTTCAATTCCAAGTTTTTGAATGTTTAATTTCGATACTTGATGTGCAATTTCTTTTTCTAAATTTCCTGTATGCATAATAATTTCAGCATCTTTTATTTGTGATTTCGCTTGATCTACATAGCGAAAATCAGTGATAAAAACAGCTTTATCCGCAGAGATTAAGACGACGCCCGCACTACCTGTAAAGCCTGTTGCATATTGGCGATTTTCTTTTTTTGTAATTAGTAATCCGTCAATTTCATAGTTTTGTAGTTGATTTTGGATTTTATTAATTTTTAAAGTCATGTTAATTCCCCCTATTCACAGTATTGAATAAAGCAAATAGCGTGCCACAAAAATATTTTTCGAGAGAAGTTAGCAGAAATTGCATATCTTTTAGGTAGGAAATTTAGCCCGCTATTTGTGGGTGGTGGGCTGCTCGTGAAATACAGATTATTTCAATTGTCAGTGGGAGAATGAGAAAAATATCGACCACAATTTCACTTTCTTTACAATTTGTCAAAAAATTTATACAAATTCGAAAGAGCACTGTCAATTTTTTTGACAATATGGAAGAAAAGGATAAGAGGTTTTTTAGTATATATATTTTGAAAGTATGTTCTTTGTTTTGTTCTGATGTAAAATTTAATATATAAATAAATAATTGTTATTGATATAATAGGTAATTGTTGGATTTCTCTCGAAGATAGGGAAACGTAACGAATATGAAGGAATAAGGGTTGTGAATACATGAAGAAATTAAGTAAAGTAATGTCATTTTGCTTGGTGGCTAGTATGTTAGTTGTAACAGGTTGTGAAAAAAGTGAAAACAAAGTTCAAGTAAATGAAACGATTGAACAGCTTAATGAAGCGCCAGAAGTGACAGAAAAAGAAGCGAAAAAGATTGTAAGAAAGAATGTAGATGCAATAGCAAATGCATTTAATGAGATGGAAAAAGAAAATGGATGGAGCCGAAATAATCCTGGAGATTTAGGAACAGCTAAAAAAGGCGTTAAGGGGTTAGTTTCAGATAAGTTTGTGGAGAAGGAGCTTCCAGGATTGCTTGATACATTTAATAGATCAAGAGAAACTGATATGTTACCATTTCCGATTCATATTGAGCCGGACGTGAGGATAACTTATTCACAGAAAAATGATGTTTTAAAGGTTGAGACGCTTACTCTTGCAAATGATATGGGGAATGAAGCGGAGATGTGGGAATTTGTTTTAGTGTATACCGATGGAAATTGGTTAATGGATAAATGGTCATCAAATACGCCAGTAGATTTAAATTTAACTAAAGAAGAAGCTAAAGAACTTCTTAGAGTACAGGGTTTCAAGAATGTCTCTTTTGTTAGAGAAGAGAATAGTGGAAATAAAAAATATATTTTTAAAGAAAGTAACGGAGTAGTTGCTGTTGACGCCAAAAACTCGGTTATTACTCACGATGTAGATGATGAAGAGCAAGAAAAGGTAACGAAAAAGGATTTTATTCAAGAGCAAGAAACAGTTAAGGGGAATGATTCTAGTACGTATACTAGTTCAAAAAAAGAAACTTCGTTAGCGGTAGGTAAAACTAAGGTTTTAAATGAGTTAGCAGCTCTAGAAAACCAAGAAAAACATATAAATGCTATATCAACAAATGACATAGTAAATGAAATAGAAGGAAATTATGAACTGTGGGATAATAAGCTAAATGAAATTTACAGTACATTAAAAAATACGATGTCCCCTGATGCATTCCAGTCATTAAAAACGAAACAAATTGCGTGGGTTAAAGAAAAGGAAAGTAAGGTTAAAGCAATTGGTACTGATACAAATAACGGAACGATGAGACGTATAGAAGCTTCAGAAGAGAAATACAACATGACAAAAGAAAGATGTTATGAATTAGTGAATGGGTATATGAACTAGTTTGAACGAATATAAAAATGCGTTGCTTATGAGCAACGCATTTTTATATTTAAGCTTTTAATTTCATTACAGTATCAGCATCAGGTGTTACATATACGGTTTGCTGATTGTCGTACGTAACAAAACCAAGTTTTGCACCACTCGGTTTTTTGACATGGCGTATTTTGGTGAAATCTACAGGAACAGAACTAGAATCTTTTGCTTTACTGAAATAGGCAGCGATTTTAGCAGCTTCTAACACGGTTTCTTCGGTAGGTTCAAGAGAACGAATGACAACATGAGACCCAGGGATATCTTTCGTATGTAACCAAATTTCATCACGACGGGCAAACTTCGTTGTTAAATAATCGTTTTGCTTGTTGTTTTTACCGACGAAAATTTCTGTTCCGTCACTAGCTAAATATTTGTCTAATACCGGTTTAGTTGGTTTCTTCTTAGCATTTTTTGCTTTACGATTGCGCATATAACCTTCTTCAGCTAATTCCTCGCGAATTTCTTCAATATCTTTTGAAGAAGCAGCTTCCATTTGTTGAAGTAAGCTATCAAAATAAAGAATTTCTTCATTTGTTTTTTCGATTTGTTCTTCTACAACAACAACTGAATTTTTCGCTTTTTGGTACTTTTGGAAATAGCGTTGCGCATTGTCAGATGGTGTTTTTAAAGGATCTAATGTAATTTTTACAGTTCCGCCATTTTCGTCGTAATAGTTAACGACTTCAATATCTTTATCACCTTTTTTCAAAGCGTACATATTGGCTGTAAGTAGTTCTCCAAATAGTTGATATTTATCTGCTTTTCCGGCATCTTGTAATGTTTTTTCTAGTTTAATGAGTTTCTTCTCATTTTTATTTTTTTCGTTTTGCATAAAGCGCTCTAAATCATAAGCTTGTTGTTTTACACGGTCGCGCTCTGCTTTTCCGAAAAAGAAACGGTCTAGCAATTCACTAACAGATGAGAATGTCTTGTCTTCTCCTTGCAAGTGTGCAAGAGGGAAAAGATAAAAGAATTCTTTCCCATTTGAAGTAGTCATTGTTGGTGAATATGTATGAGTTAGTAATGGTTTTTGTATGGAGAAAAATGCGTCCGCTAATGCTTTTTCATTTACCATACCTGCTTTTTTCACTACTTCTTTTGCGAATAACGGCGAAATTCCCGTAAAGGTGCCGACAAGCTGTTTATCCATGTTTCCAGATAGAAAGTCTAGCGGTCTAATAAATTCATCATTTGTTTCAATCTGGAGTGGGTTAATTTTATGTTGTGCTGGTGGTGCAATGTACTCCGCTCCAGCATATACAGTTCGATGTCGGTTTACCGCTAAAGAAACGTGTTTTAAGCTATCTAAAATATTGTTTGTTTTTGTATCTACTAAAATGATGTTACTATGTCGTCCCATTATTTCAATTACTAATGTTTTTAGCGATTCGTCACCAATTTCATTTCTGCTACGAACTGTAATTTGAATAATGCGCTCTAAATCAATTTGTTCAATTTTTTCAATGAACCCACCTTCTAAATGCTTACGAAGAAGCATACAAAACATTGGCGGAAGTGCAGGTGAATCGTAATTTTGATTTGTTAAGTGTAAACGTGCATATGTCGGATGAGCGGAAAGAATTAGTTTTTGATTTTTTCCGTTTGCTCGAATATGTAATAAAATCTCGTATTTTGAAGGTTGATATATTTTGGAAATTCTTCCTGTGTAAAGAGAATTTGCAATTTCATGTGTAATTGCTCTTGTAAATAATCCATCGAATGCCATAAATGAACACTCCTTTCTAACTAAAAGTTAATTATAGCATTTTTTTGGACGAGGCTGAATAAGCTTTCAATAGAGTATGTCTGGAATCAGGAGGTCGATAGCGGGATGAACTGGTATGGAATGCGCGCACACGAAGTGGAAGAAAGAACGAATACGAATGTGAAGGTTGGGCTTACAGAGAAGGAAGCAGAAGGGCGAATAAAAAAATTTGGTACAAATGAATTAGATGAAGCCAAAAGGCCTTCTGCACTGATGGTATTTTTGGCGCAGTTTAAAGATTTTATGGTGCTTGTTTTATTTGGTGCAACAATAGTTTCAGCTTTTTTAGGTGAATACATTGATTCTATTGCGATTGTTGCGATTGTTATTATCAATGGTATTCTTGGCTTTTTTCAAGAAAGAAAGGCTGAAAAGTCACTGGAAGCTTTAAAAGAGCTAGCCGCCCCGCAAGTTACTGTAATGCGGAATGGAAATTGGGTAAAAGCACCGTCTAAAGCACTTGTTTTAGGTGATATCATTAAATTTTCTAGTGGTGATCGTATTGGGGCGGATGTACGTCTTGTTGAGGCATCAAGTTTATATATCGAAGAATCAGCTTTGACAGGAGAGTCAGTACCGGTGCAGAAGAAGGTAGAAGCTCTGCAGGGGAAAGATGTTTCAATTGGTGATCAAAAAAATATGGCTTTTATGGGTACGATGATTACACGAGGAGCTGGAACAGGGGTCGTTGTAGCAACTGGTATGAATACAGCGATGGGCCAAATTGCAAATATGTTACAAAATGCAGAGCAAATGGAAACACCACTGCAAAGAAGATTAGAGCAACTCGGGAAAATATTAATTATTGTAGCTCTTATTTTGACAGCGCTTGTTGTATTAGCCGGTGTGTATCAAGGGAATGAAGTGTATCATATGTTTTTAGCAGGCGTGTCGCTAGCTGTTGCTGCTATTCCTGAAGGATTACCAGCAATTGTTACAGTAGCTTTATCGCTTGGTGTACAGCGTATGATTAAAAAGAGAGCAATTGTAAGGAAGTTACCAGCGGTAGAAACGTTAGGATGCGCTTCTGTTATATGCTCTGATAAAACAGGAACAATGACGCAAAACAAAATGATGGTAACACATATGTGGTCAGGTGGGGAATTATGGAAAGTTACGGGTCAAGGATATGAACCTAATGGCTCTTTTTTGAAAGGTGAAAAAGAATGCGATCCAGCTAAAACAAAAGCACTGTATCAACTACTAACATTTGGTTCACTTTGTAATAACGCAAATATTATTCAAAAGAAAAAGGCGTATGTATTAGATGGAGATCCAACTGAGGGAGCACTTGTAGCTGCAGCAATGAAAGCGGGGATAACGCGTGAGGCACTGAAAGGGAAATTTGAAATTATTCGTGAATTTCCATTCGATTCAACTCGAAAAATGATGAGTGTTATTGTGCGAGATAGGGAGGGGAAAAAGTTTCTTGTTACGAAGGGAGCACCAGATGTCCTCCTGCAAATGAGTCAAACGATTTTATGGGGGGATAAGCAACAACCGTTAAGTGAGTTGTATAGAAAAGAAGTACAGGCGGCTATTCATAGTTTAGGTAGTCAAGCGCTCCGAACAATTGCAGTTGCATTTAAGCCATTAAAAGTAACAGATTCTATTGAACATGAAAGAGACGTTGAAAAAGATTTTATGTTGGTCGGGATACAGGGAATGATTGATCCGCCAAGACCAGAGGTAGAACAGGCTGTAAAAGAGTGCAGAGAAGCTGGTATTCGAACAGTGATGATTACAGGAGATCATAAAGTGACAGCAATGGCAATTGCGGAACAATTAGGGGTTTTACCACCTGGTGGACGTGTTGTTGAAGGAGTAGAACTCGCGAATATGGATGTAGAGGAACTAGAAAGTGTTGTAGAAGATACGTATGTATTTGCTCGAGTATCACCTGAACATAAATTGAAGATTGTTAAGGCGTTGCAAAATAAAGGGCATATAGTAGCGATGACAGGTGATGGAGTAAACGATGCTCCGGCTATAAAAACAGCGGATATTGGGATAGCGATGGGAATTACAGGGACAGACGTTGCGAAAGAAGCTTCTTCTCTTGTTTTGCTAGATGATAATTTTGCTACGATTAAATCAGCAATTAAAGAAGGTAGAAATATATACGAGAATATACGTAAGTTTATTCGTTATTTATTAGCATCGAACGTAGGAGAAATTTTAGTCATGTTATTTGCAATGTTACTTGCATTACCGCTGCCGATGGTTCCCATTCAAATTTTATGGGTGAACTTAGTGACTGACGGATTACCGGCGATGGCATTAGGATTGGATAAGGCGGAAGGAGACGTTATGAAGAGAACGCCGCGTCATCCGAAAGAAGGGGTATTTGCTAGAGGGCTTGCCTGGAAAATTATAAGCCGTGGCTTTCTAATTGGAGCAGTGACGTTAGTGGCGTTTATTATTGCATATAATCAGCATCCAAATGAACTGAAATATGCACAAACTGTGGCGTTTGCGACGTTGGTACTTGCACAACTTATTCATGTATTTGATTGCCGAAGTGAACATTCTATCTTCCACCGTAATCCGTTTGGGAACGTGTATTTAGTAGGAGCGGTTATTATTTCTTTACTGTTAATGTTAGTGGTTATATATTACCCACCGCTACAACCGATCTTTAGTACAATGCCAATACAAGCGAGAGATTGGTTGTTAATTGGAGGTTTGTCATCAATTCCGACCTTCTTATTAGTAGGTTCTTTATTAACAGGGAAAAAGGGGAAGAAGGAAAAGTCAGTATTATATAAGAAGGGATTAAACTTGAAATAGTCAATGATATGAAAATGTGATATAATTTACAGAAGGTAGTAGAGCCTTGTCTCTATTACCTTTTTCATTGAGTTATTTCATGGCTTGGATGTGATAAAAATGATTTGTAGTATGACAGGATTTGGAAGATCGAAAGTGGAAAATGATACTTTTCAAATTACAGTAGAAATGAAATCGGTGAACCACCGTTTCCTAGAGATGAGTATTCGACTTCCGAAGCAAATGATGATATTTGAAGAAAAAATTCGTAAAATAATTGCAGAACAAGTTCGGCGTGGACGCATTGAAGTGTCTATTAGTATAACGGGTGAAGGGCTTGTTGAA
Source organism: Bacillus sp. BB51/4 (assembly GCF_008368845.1). Taxonomy (NCBI): domain Bacteria; kingdom Bacillati; phylum Bacillota; class Bacilli; order Caryophanales; family Bacillaceae; genus Bacillus; species Bacillus sp. BB51/4. The sequence continues at coordinate 186,959 of NZ_QOSC01000017.1, read as the reverse complement.
AGAAAATTAAGTGTGAATTGGTCGCTTCTTGAGCAGTACCAATCGATTATGGAAGATATAAAAGAAAAATTTCAATTACAAGATTCTATTACACTTCAGCAATTAATGGAAATGCCAGAAGTAACAGCGATTGAAGAAGTAGAAAATGTAAATGAACAATTTGAGAACGGTTTATATGAGGCTGTTCGCCAAGCTGCTCATATGTTAAAAACGATGAGAGATGGCGAAGGAGAACGATTACATAAAGATATAGCGTATCGTTTACAAGAGATTCACAATTGTGTAAATGCAATTATTCCGCATGTACCGATTGTTACACAAAAATATCGTGAACGATTAGAAAATCGCTTAAAAGAATTACATAATCAAGATCTAGATGAACAAAGATTGTTAACAGAAGTCGCAATCTTTGCAGAGCGTTGTGATATTCACGAAGAGTTAGTTCGTTTGCAAAGTCATTTAGAGCAATTTCGTGAAACACTGCAGATTGAAGAGCCTGTTGGAAGGAAAATGGATTTCATCGTGCAAGAGATGCATAGAGAAATTAATACGATTGGTTCTAAGGCAAATGACTTAACAATTTCAAAATATGTTGTAGAAATGAAAAATAACCTTGAAAAAATTCGTGAACAAGTACAAAATATTGAGTAGCTTTCAAAAAATATATAAAGTTATACGTGGTGGAGAAATCGGATAGACTTACTAGGAGGCGCAAACTATGGCCATGCGGTTTTTAAATATTGGATACGGAAATATTGTATCTGCTCATCGAATTATTGCTATTGTAAGTCCGGAGTCAGCTCCTATTAAACGAACAGTACAGGAAGCACGCGAACATAATGCTTTGCTTGATGCTACGTATGGGAGAAAAACAAGGGCGGTTATTGTTATGGATGATGGGCATGTGGTATTAAGTCCAATTCAGCCAGAGACGATTGCACATCGTTTGAATAATAAAGAAGATTTAAGTGAGGAAGGGTAGGTTTTACATATTTATGAGAAGTAGAAGAGGATTGCTCATCGTTCTTTCAGGACCTTCTGGGGTTGGTAAAGGAACGGTTCGAAAAGAGCTGTTTAGTCATGAGGATACACGTTTTCAGTACTCCATTTCAGTAACGACACGTAAGCCACGTGAAGGTGAAGTAGATGGTGTGGATTATTTCTTTAAAGAGAGAGAAGAATTTGAGGAAATGATTCGTAATGAAAAATTACTGGAGTGGGCTGAGTTCGTAGGTAATTATTACGGAACACCGATTGACTATGTTGAAAAAACATTACAAGAAGGAAAAGATGTATTCTTAGAAATTGAAGTGCAAGGAGCAATTCAAGTTAAGAAAGCTTTCCCAGAAGGTGTATTTATTTTCTTAGCACCTCCAAGTTTATCTGAACTAAAGAACCGTATTGTCGGCCGTGGTACAGAAACTGAAGATGTTATTGAAAATCGTTTAACGGTAGCGAAAGAAGAAATCGAAATGATGGACGCTTACGACTATGTTGTAGAAAACGATCAAGTTGAATTAGCTTGTGAAAGAATTAAAGCAATTGTGGTTGGTGAACATTGCCGCCGCGAAAGAGTAGCAAAATATTATAAAGAAATGACGGAGGGTCTATAATTATGTTAAATCCATCAATTGATTCATTATTAACAAAAATCGATTCTAAATATACACTTGTAACAGTAGCTGCAAAACGTGCGCGTGAAATGCAACTTGCTGATAACTGTGTTATCGAGCAACCTGTTTCTCATAAATGTGTAGGTAAATCATTAGAAGAAATCGATGCAGAAGTATTAAAATATGTACCAAGCGAAGGCAAAATCATCGATTAAGACATTCTTTTCGACAAATTAAAACATAGACTTTATAATTTTCTATGTAACGGTAACAACCTATTTACAAGTAGGTTGTTATTTTTTTACGATAGGGAAGAAATATTGGTACTGATGAGCTGGGAATTCTGTTTCAGTATTATAAGTTTGAAAAAGAAAGAGGACGAGCCATATGCTAAAAGGGAAAAAGATACTTCTATGTGTAACAGGAGGCATTGCGGTCTTTAAAGCGGCTGCGTTAACTAGTAAATTGACACAAGCTGGTGCTATTGTAAAAGTAATGATGAGTGAGTCGGCAATGAAGTTTGTTACGCCTCTTACATTTCAAGCACTTTCTCGCCATGACGTATATACAGATACATTCGATGAGAAAGACTCGGCTGTTATTGCACATATCGATTTAGCAGATTGGGCAGATGTAGTACTTGTTGCACCTGCTACTGCCAATTGTATTGGGAAGTTAGCTGGTGGTATTGCAGACGATATGATTACAACTACTTTGTTAGCTACTACAGCCCCAGTGTGGATTGCACCTGCTATGAATGTGCATATGTATGAAAACAAAATTGTACAAAAAAATATGATGACGTTGAAAACGTTAGGATATACATTTATTGAGCCTGGAGAAGGTTTTTTAGCGTGTGGTTATGTTGCGAAGGGAAGACTAGAAGAACCGGAAGCAATTATTGCACGGTTAGAAGAGGCTTTTTCCGAACAAAAACCGTTGCAAGGAAAAAAAATATTAATAACTGCTGGCCCAACTCGTGAAAAGATTGATCCAGTGCGTTTTATGACCAATTTTTCTTCTGGGAAAATGGGATATGCAATTGCGGAAGTGGCAGCGAACTTAGGTGCTGATGTCATACTTGTTTCGGGACCGACAGCATTAAACCCACCATTACATGTAAATACGGTACAAGTGGAATCTGCACAAGATATGTTAGAAGTAGTTCTGCAACAGTATCAAAACGTAGATGTTGTCATTAAAACAGCAGCAGTTGCAGATTATCGCCCGAAATATGTTCATGATAATAAAATGAAAAAGAAAAATGGTGATGCTGTAATCGAACTTGAGAGAACAGTAGATATTTTAAAAACGTTAGGTGAGATGAAGGATAAACAGTTACTTGTCGGTTTTGCGGCTGAAACGACAAAGGTAGAGGAATACGCAACAAAAAAATTACGTGAGAAAAATGCGAATATGATTGTTGCGAACGATGTAAAGGCACAAGGAGCTGGATTTGGTACAGATACAAACATTGTAACAATGTATAGAAAAGATGGAGAAGTTATCGAGTTACCACTTTTAACGAAGAAAGAGGTTGCTCGTGAAATATTAAAGCAAATTGAAATGATGTTAGAAGATGATCGTCTATGAAATTTGCAAGTGTAATTGTTGATGTACCTGCACGTCAGACAGATCGACCATTTGATTATATTATCCCTAAAAAGTGGGAAGATATTGTTCAGACAGGCATGCGTGTAGTAGTTCCATTTGGCCCAAGGAAATTGCAAGGCTTTATTATTGGGATCAAAGATTCGGCTGAAGTAGAAAGTAAGAAGCTAAAGACAATCCATGAAATATTAGATGTAACACCAGTTTTAAACGAGGAATTATTAAAGCTTGGATATTGGCTTACAAGCGAAACGTTATGTTATATGATTTCAGCCTTTCAAGTCATGCTTCCAACGGCGATAAAAGCCACGTATAAAAAGCGTCTACAACTTCGTAAACAAGAAGAAGTAGCACCTGAACTACTGTTTTTATTTCAGGACAAAGAAGCGATAGATTGGGAAGCGATTGAGACGCAGCCGCATCTATACCGCACGATTCAACAAGAAATTAAAAATGGCACGATTGAAGTTGTTTATCAGGTAAAAGATAAAGTGCAAAAGAAGAAACAAAGAGTCGTTCAACCGGAGTTGTCAGAAGATAAATTGGAATTAGCAGCATTTGAACTGAAAAGTAAAAAACAACAAGATGTACTCTATTATTTTGTGGAAAATTATAAAAGTGTGCCGTTGAAAGTGATAACAGAAGAGTTGCAAATAACAGACGCTCCGATTAAAGCACTTGTTAAAAAGGGGCTAATTTCAGAAAAGTATGTGGAAGTGTACCGAAATCCGTATGACGATGATGATTTTGAACAAACGAAACCATTCCCACTTACGGAGGAACAAAAGCAAGTTATTGCACCGATTTTATCATCAATTACAAATGAAACTTACAATCCATTTTTACTATATGGTGTTACAGGAAGCGGAAAAACAGAAGTATATTTACAATCTATAGCAGCGGTGCTCGCGAAAGGGAAAGAAGCTATTGTACTTGTTCCTGAAATTGCACTAACGCCTCAAATGGTAGATCGTTTTAAAGGCAGATTTGGCTCGCAAGTTGCGGTTCTTCATAGTGCGCTGTCTGTTGGAGAAAAATATGATGAATGGCGTAAGATTTTAAGAAAAGAAGTGAAAGTTGTAGTTGGTGCACGTTCAGCTGTATTTGCTCCTTTTGAAAATTTAGGGATTATTATTATTGATGAGGAGCATGAATCGAGCTATAAGCAAGAAGATAATCCGAGGTATCATGCAAGGGATGTAGCTGTCTGGAGGGGGCAATATCATAAATGTCCTATCGTTCTTGGTAGTGCAACACCGACACTTGAATCGTTTGCAAGAGCGAAAAAAGGTGTGTATGAATTACTAACGATGGAAAAACGTATGAATAAACAAGCGTTACCAACAGTAGAGATTGTTGATATGCGTGAGGAACTTCGTGACGGGAATCGTTCCATGTTTTCGAAGGCATTGCATGAAAAAATAGCAGATCGATTAGAAAAGAAAGAACAGATGGTGCTCTTTTTAAATAGAAGAGGTCATTCTACATTTGTTATGTGCCGTGATTGTGGGTATGTTGTACAATGTCCGCATTGTGATATCTCGCTGACATATCATAAAATGAACCATCGTTTAAAATGTCATTACTGCAGTCACGAAGAGAATATGCCGACTGCGTGTCCTGCTTGTCAAAGTACATATATTCGTTTCTTTGGTACAGGTACACAAAAGGTAGAAGAAGAAATTACAAAACTATTTCCAGAGGCACGAGTCATTCGAATGGATGTAGATACGACAAGTCGCAAAGGAATGCATGAAAAATTATTAAAGGCGTTCGGGGAAGAAAAAGCAGATATACTACTTGGAACACAAATGATTGCGAAAGGATTAGATTTTCCTAAAGTAACTCTTGTCGGGGTTTTAACTGCAGATACGATGCTTCACTTGCCTGATTTTCGAGCGAGTGAAAAGACGTATCAGTTATTGACGCAAGTAAGTGGACGAGCAGGCAGACATGAATTGCCAGGGGAAGTTATAATTCAAACGTATACGCCAGAACATTACAGTATAGAGTTAGCAAAGAACCAACAATATGATGTGTTTTTTGACCAAGAAATGCAAATGAGACGAACAAGACAATATCCACCTTATTACTATGTTGTACTTGTAACAGTATCTCATCCAGAATTATTAAAGGCAGTGCAAGTGACGGAAAAAATTGTCGGTCATTTACGGGCGCACTGCACAGAGCAAACGATGGTGTTAGGACCGGTTGCTTCAGCAATTCCAAGGATAAAAGATAGATATCGTTATCAATGCATGATAAAATACAAACGGGAACCAAACTTAAAGAACGTGCTCAAAATGGTAAATGAACATTATCAAGCAGAAATGCAAAAAGAGCTACAAATCTCAATTGATTTTAATCCAACAATGTTAATGTAGCGGAGGGAAATATGGCAGTTTTAGAAATAGTAAAGCATCCAAATGAAGTGTTAGAAACACCATGCGAAAGAGTAATTAACTTTGATAAAAAGTTAGTGAAATTGTTGAAAGATATGCATGAAACAATGTTAATTGCGGACGGAGTCGGTTTAGCTGCGCCTCAAGTAGGTGTAAGCTTGCAAGTTGCGGTAGTTGATATCGGTGATGATACGGGGAAAATCGAGTTAATCAATCCATCGATACTAGAAAAACGTGGTGAACAAGTAGGTCCCGAAGGCTGTCTAAGCTTCCCGGGACTTTATGGTGAAGTGGAACGTGCGGATTATATTAAAGTACGTGCTCAAAATCGCCGAGGTAAAGTATTTTTACTAGAAGCAGAAGGATTTTTAGCACGTGCCATTCAACATGAAATCGATCATTTACACGGTGTGTTATTTACATCGAAAGTGACAAGATATTATGAGGAAAACGAATTAGAATAGGTATTAAAAGGAGCGGTTTTTGAATGATAAAAGTAGTATTTATGGGAACACCGGACTTTTCAGTGCCGGTGCTTCGTCGTCTTATCGAAGATGGCTATGATGTAATAGGTGTTGTGACGCAGCCTGATCGTCCGGTAGGTAGAAAAAAAGTATTAACACCTACACCTGTTAAAGTTGAAGCAGAAAAACATGGTATTCCGGTGTTACAACCGTTAAGAATTCGTGAAAAAGACGAATATGAACAAGTCTTGGCATTAGAGCCAGATTTAATTGTAACAGCTGCTTTCGGTCAGATTGTACCAAATGAAATTTTAGAAGCACCGAAGTATGGATGTATTAACGTCCACGCGTCTTTACTACCTGAACTTCGTGGTGGTGCACCAATCCATTATGCAATTATGGAAGGTAAAGAAAAAACGGGTATTACAATTATGTATATGGTAGAGAAATTGGATGCTGGTGATATCTTAACGCAAGTAGAAGTCGAGATTGAAGAGCGTGAAACGACAGGCTCTTTATTCGATAAGTTAAGTGAAGCAGGGGCACACCTTCTATCTAAAACAGTACCTTTATTAATTCAAGGTAAGTTAGAACCAATTAAACAAAACGAAGAAGAAGTAACGTTTGCATATAATATAAAACGTGAGCAAGAGAAAATTGATTGGACAAAAACAGGTGAAGAAGTATACAATCACATTCGCGGATTGAATCCATGGCCAGTCGCTTATACGACTTTGGCAGGACAAGTTATTAAAGTATGGTGGGGAGAGAAGGTCTCTATTACAGAGAAAGCTGAACCAGGTACAATAGTAGCTCTTGAAGAAGATGGATTTGTTGTTGCAACAGGGAATGAGACAGGTGTTAAAATCACTGAATTGCAACCTTCTGGTAAAAAACGTATGAGTTGTTCGCAATTTTTACGTGGCACAAAACCTGAAATTGGAACGAAGTTAGGAGAAAATGCATGAGACAAAATGTTCGTGAGTTAGCTCTTGATGGCTTAATTCAAGTAGAAAAAAGTGGTGCATACAGTAACTTACTTTTAAATAATCTAATTGAAAAAAATGCAATTGATAGAAAAGATATTGGTTTGTTAACTGAAATTGTATATGGAACGATTCAACGTCGTGACACATTAGATTATTATTTACAGCCTTTTTTAAAAAAGAAGGTTGAGGCGTGGGTAAGAGTATTACTTCGCTTATCTTTATATCAAATGATTTATTTAGACCGAGTGCCAGAAAGAGCGGCTATTCATGAAGCAGTTGAAATTGCAAAGCGTCGCGGGCATAAAGGGATTGCTGGTATGGTAAACGGGGTATTACGTTCGATTCAGAGAGAAGGGGTACCTTCTGTAGATGAAATCAAGGATCCAATAGAACGTTTGGCAATTGCAACAAGTCATCCAATGTGGCTTGTGCAAGACTGGGCTTCTGAATATGGTTTAGAGACAGCAGAGAAAATGTGTGAAGTGAACATGCTACCCCCGGTACCAACAGCGCGTGTAAATGTTGATAAAATAACAGTAGAAGAAGCAATTGAGTTGTTGGCTGGTGAAGGTATAGAAGCGAAGCGCGGCGATTTATCAGAGGATGCAATTCAAATTGAAAGAGGGAATGTAGCGCATACAGATGCGTTCAAAAAAGGTTTTCTTTCTATTCAAGATGAAAGTTCTATGCTTGTAGCACGCGCTTTAGAACCAAATGAGGGAGATGAAGTTCTTGATAGTTGTGCTGCTCCGGGCGGAAAGACAACGCACATTGCAGAGCGATTAAAAGGAACAGGTCAAGTTATGTCTCTTGATTTACATGCACACAAAGTACGTTTAATTAAACAACAAGCGGAGAGACTTGGTTTAGAAAATGTCGAAACAAAAGCACTAGATGCTAGAAAAGTACAAGAACACTTCGCGAATGAAACATTTGATAAAATATTAGTAGATGCACCATGTTCTGGATTTGGTGTGATTAGACGTAAACCTGATATTAAGTTAGGTAAAAATAAAGGCGATAGTGAAAGATTATCGACGATTCAACTTGCAATACTAGAAAAAATAGCACCGTTATTAAAACAAGGTGGTCGCCTTGTTTATAGTACGTGCACAATAGAAAAAATAGAAAATGAACAAGTAATAAAGCAATTTTTACAAGAGCATCCTGAATTTGAATGGGATACTACGATAAAAGATCGCATGCCAGAAAAATTAAATCCGTATATTGATGAAGGTCAAGTGCGAATTTTACCGCATTATTTTGCAACGGATGGCTTTTATATTGCTTGTTTAAGGAAGAAGGTGTAGCATCGTGGAAACGACTGTGAGAAAACAAAAGAAAAATCTAGAAACGAAGAAACCATCAATTTATTCTTTACAACTTCATGAAATGCAAGATTGGTTAAAGGAACAAGGAGAACCTAAATTCCGTGCAGGACAAATCTTTGATTGGCTATATAAAAAACGTGTAAAAAATTATGACGACATGTCGAATCTTTCTAAAGGATTACGCGATAAATTGTCGAATTCCTTTGATATTACTACTTTAAATACATTAGTAAAACAAACATCTTCTGATGGAACAATTAAATTTTTATTCCAATTATATGATGGCTATTCTATTGAAACAGTGTTAATGCGACACGAATATGGAAATTCTATTTGTGTAACAACACAGGTTGGATGCCGTATTGGTTGTACGTTCTGTGCATCTACACTTGGTGGGTTAAAACGAAACTTAGAGGCTGGAGAGATTGTAGCGCAAGTAGTAGAAGTGCAACGTGCACTTGATGAAACAGAAGAACGTGTAAGTTCGCTTGTTGTTATGGGAATTGGAGAGCCGTTTGATAATTACGACAACTTAATGTCATTCTTACGCATTGTAAACCATGAAAAAGGAATTCATATTGGTGCAAGACATATGACAGTTTCAACAAGTGGAATTGTTCCAAAAATTTATAAGTTCGCTGAAGAAGATATGCAAATTAATTTTGCGATTTCATTGCATTCTGCAAATACAGAGTTACGTTCAAAATTAATGCCGATTAACCGTGCTTATAAGCTACCAGACTTAATGGAAGCTGTTAAATACTATGTAAATAGAACAGGGCGTCGTATTACGTTTGAATATGGCTTATTTGGAGGAGAAAATGACCAAGTTGAGCAAGCTGAAGAACTTGCTGCGCTTTTAAAAGGTGTAAAATGTCATGTAAACTTAATTCCGGTAAACTACGTACCTGAACGTGATTATGTACGTACGCCACGTGAACAAATTTTCTTATTTGAAAAAACGTTAAAAGATCGTGGAGTGAATGTAACAATTCGCCGTGAACAAGGTCATGATATTGATGCAGCCTGCGGTCAGTTACGTGCGAAGGAGCGTAAAGAAGAGACGAGGTGACGAGATGAAAGCCGTGTTTCTATCAGATAAAGGAAAAGTTCGTCAACATAATGAAGATAGTGCGGGAGTTTTTCACAATTTAGATGGAAATATTTTAGCGGTAGTAGCAGATGGAATGGGAGGTCATCGAGCTGGTGATGTAGCTAGCTCGATGACCATTCAATTATTCCATGATTATTGGAAGCAAACGCATAATATGAATGAACCAAAAAAAGTAGAAGAGTGGTTACATACGAGTGTTGGGATTATTAATGAGCGTATATATGAGTACTCTAAGCAACATGTAGAATGTAATGGTATGGGAACAACACTTATAATAGCGATTTGTACGCCAAACTTTGTGACAATAGGTCATATAGGAGATAGTCGTTGTTATATGGTATCAGAGGGAGAAATCTCGCTTGTAACGGAAGATCACTCACTTGTAAATGAACTTGTAAGACATGGTGAAATTTCAAAAGAAGACGCAGAATATCACCCGAAAAAGAATGTTTTGTTAAGGGCATTAGGAACAGAAGAAAAAGTCGGATTAGATGTTAAAACATTGGTGCTTGAGGAAGATGATCAGTTACTTCTTTGCTCGGATGGGTTATCTAACAAAGTTTCTATTGCTGATATGCAACAAATTTTACAGTTAAATGAACAGCTTGAAACTAAGGGACAACGTCTCATTCAATTGGCGAATGATCGTGGCGGGGAAGATAATATCACCCTTGTTCTTATTGATTATGCGGGTTCGACAAACGAAAGTAGGTGAAGTGCAACGTGCTGATTGGAAAACGCTTAAATGACCGTTATAAGCTGCTGAAAATGATTGGTGGTGGTGGAATGGCCAATGTGTATTTAGCTCATGATGATATACTTGGCCGAGATGTAGCGGTAAAAATATTAAGACTCGACTATTCAAATAATGAAGAGTTTATTAAACGTTTCCATCGAGAAGCGCAGTCTGTTACAACGTTGTCGCATCCAAATATTGTGAATATGTATGATGTCGGAGAAGAAGATGGTATATATTATCTTGTAATGGAGTATGTACCAGGACAAACATTGAAGCAATACATAATTGAGCGAGGGATGTTACCTATAGGAGAAGCTCTTGATATTATGGAGCAGTTAACATCCGCCATGGCACACGCCCATCATTTTGAAATTGTGCACCGTGATATTAAACCGCACAATATTTTAATTCGAGCTGATGGAGTAATAAAAGTAACAGATTTTGGAATTGCGACAGCTACAAGTGCAACAACAATTACACATACAAATTCGGTACTCGGTTCGGTGCATTACTTATCACCAGAACAAGCACGCGGCGGGATAGCAAATAAACAATCAGATATTTATTCCCTAGGAATCGTTATGTTTGAGTTGTTAACAGGAAGACAGCCGTTTTCTGGCGAATCTGCTGTTGCTATAGCTTTAAAACATTTACAAAGTGAAATTCCGTCTCCAAAGAGATGGAATGAAAATATTCCGCAAAGTGTCGAAAATATTATATTAAAGGCAACTGCGAAAGATCCGTTTCACCGATATCAATCTGCCAATGCGATGAAACGAGATATTGAAACTGCGCTATATCCAGAGAGGATAAATGAGCAGCCATTTTACATACCGGAAGATATGGAAGCGACAAAAGCGATTCCGATTATTCAACAAGAACAATTATTCGAAAATGTAACTGATGAAACAATTGTTTTAAAAGGAAGTAAAGTGGATGAACAGAAAAGAAAAGAAGAAACGGAATTAAATAAGAAGAAAAAACGAAGTAATAAATGGATCAAAGTTTTAATTACGACATTTTTACTTTTAGCAATTGGAATAACGTTAGCGCTTACTGTTATTCCGGGATTCTTTATTCCAAAAGATGTAAAAGTCCCTGATGTGGCTGGTATGAAGTATACGACAGCAGTAAATAAATTAGTTGAAAAGGGTTTTGAGGTTACGGAACCTAATATTGTATATACAGATGATGTTGAAACCGGTGATGTGATAAAAACAGACCCTGTGGCTGGTAGAGTCGTGAAAGAAAACTCTAAAATTACTATCTATCAATCAGGTGGAAAAAAGAAAAGTAAGATGAGTGATCTCACAGGAAAAGATTTTGAGAGTATAAGGAATGAATTAGAAGAAAAATATAAGCAAGTTACAATAAATTATATTGAAAATGATAGGCCAAAAGGTGAAATCGTAGAGCAAATTCCGACGCCTGATCAAATGGTAGTAGAGGCGGAACAAGAACTGAAAATTTGGGTAAGTAAAGGTCCTTATCAAATTAGATCAGGTGATTTTTCAGGATGGACTGAAAATAGCGTAAACGGTTATTTGAATGAGAGAAAACTAACTCCAGATATAAAACGAGAGTATTCCGATACTGTTGATAAAGGACTTGTAATTTCGCAATTTCCAAAACCAGGAACGCCGTTAAAAGAAGGAGATAAAGTGACGATTATCATCTCAGAGGGGCCTAAGCCGAAAGTAACGAAAACAGTGAAAGTGGATAATATTTCTATTCCGTATGAGTCTTCTATAATTGGTGAGAAAAAACCGCAAACAATAGAAATTTATAAAGAAGATATGCAACAAAAAATGGATAGACCAATTGAAACTAGAACAATTTCAGAGTCGGCAACTATTTCTTTAGAATTTGTAATTCAAGAAGGTACAAAAGGACACTATAAAATTGTACGAGATGGTGTAACGATTATCGACAAAGAAGTACCATACCCAACTCAATAACAATGACTTCCATTTTCTTTCTAGAGGGGATGGAATGTATTACTCTTGCCTGTTATGCTGTCTACATATAGTGGACTGTATAACAGGCAAAAATATATGATTCAAAAAGCTATAAAAGTGATACTGTTATAAATAATATTTTAAATTTGATGGTAGATTAAATATATTAACTTGTATATATGACGGGTTTTGAAATAAGTATTTAAAGAATTTTAAACCATTTAATATTAATGACAGCTTCACTTTATACAAAATAAAGGAGAATTATATGCCAGAAGGAAAAATTGTAAAAGCTCTAAGTGGATTTTATTATGTGCAGCATGAAGAAGGGATTACACAATGCCGTGGGCGTGGTGTGTTCAGAAAAAATAAAATTACGCCACTGGTAGGAGACCAAGTTGTCTTTCAAGCAGATAATCCAACTGAAGGATATGTGCTTGAAGTATTTGATCGGAAAAATGAACTTGTTAGGCCTCCTATTGCTAATGTTGATCAAGCAATTCTCGTTTTCTCTGCAGTAGAACCAGATTTTAATCCGGGACTATTAGATCGATTTTTAGTGCTGATTGAATATCATAACATTAAGCCGATTATTTGCATTAGTAAGATGGATTTAGTGGATGAAAAAATGAGAGAGACTGTTGAATCTTATGCAAATGACTATCGTGAGATGGGATATGATGTATTATTTACTTCTATAAATACATCGGAAAGTATTGATATTTTAAAACCATTCTTAGAAGGTTGTATTTCTGTCGTTGCAGGGCAATCTGGTGTTGGAAAATCTTCTATGCTTAACGTTTTACGTCCAGAGTTAGAACTGAAAACGAATGATATTTCCTCGCATTTAGGACGCGGGAAACATACGACAAGACACGTGGAATTAATTGCGGTTGGAAGCGGACTAGTTGCAGATACACCTGGTTTTAGTTCACTTGATTTCATAGATATAGAGGTAGAAGATCTTACATATTGTTTTCCAGAGTTGAAAGAAGCGAGCCAATACTGTAAATTTAGAGGGTGTACACATCTTTCTGAACCGAAATGTGCTGTGAAGACAGCAGTTGAAGAAGGGAAGATTACAGAATATCGTTATAAAAATTACAAACAATTCGTAGAAGAAATTAGAGAGAGAAAGCCGAGGTATTAGTTATGATTAAAATTGCACCATCGATCTTATCAGCAGATTTTTCAAAATTAGGGGAAGAGATTAAAGATGTAGAAAAAGGTGGAGCGGATTACATTCACGTCGATGTAATGGATGGACATTTCGTACCAAATATTACGATTGGACCATTAATTGTAGAAGCTATCCGTCCAATTACATCTTTACCATTAGATGTACATTTAATGATTGAAAATCCTGATAACTATATCCCGACTTTCGCAAAAGCGGGAGCGGATATTATTACTGTTCATGTAGAGGCGTGCCCTCATTTGCATCGTACAATTCAGCTAATTAAGTCTTATGGCATTAAAGCGGGAGTTGTATTAAATCCGCATACGCCAGTTTCGACGATTGAGCATGTATTAGAAGATATCGATATGGTATTACTTATGACAGTAAACCCTGGATTTGGTGGACAGAAATTCATCCATTCTGTATTACCGAAAATTAAACAAGTGGCAGAAATGGTTAAAGAGCGCAATCTAGAAGTAGAAATTGAAGTTGATGGTGGTGTAAACACTGAAACAGCACGACTTTGTGTTGAAGCAGGAGCAAATGTACTTGTAGCTGGATCAGCAGTATACAATCAAAAAGACCGTGGTGAAGCAATTCGTGTCATTCGTGGATAATGAATGAACGAGTCTTTATCCTAGTGAAACTGCTAGTGTAGTAAGTTTTCACTATTTATAAAGGATAGAGAAAAAATATGTAAAAAGGCAATCTACCGAATGGCAGATTGCCTTTTTACAATAGAAGGGGAAGGAAACATGATTATTCATATTTTAGCGGGTGGACCTGCGGAATATTGTGCAGATTTTTCTCGATATGAAAATGAGAAAGTAGTGTGGGCGGCAGTTGATAGAGGAGTATATCGTCTATTAAAAGGAGGGATTACTCCAGCTGTTGCATTTGGAGATTACGATTCAGTTACTGAAGAGGAATTAGTATGGATGGGCCAGCAAACAAATGACTTACATATTGTTCCTCGTGAAAAAGATCAAACAGATTTAGAAATTGCGATTAACTGGGCGTTAGAAGAAAATCCGACATTGATTCGTATTTTTGGTGCCACCGGTGGAAGGCTGGATCACGGTTTAGCAAATATACAGATGCTTTTAAGAGGGTTAGAAGTAGGGATAGAAATGTGTATTGTAGATAATAAAAATGAAATAAGCGTGAAAAAAGTGGGTACACATATAATTGAAGAAAATAAAAATTTCCCTTATGTATCTTTTGTGCCGGTTACTGAAATAGTAGAAGGGATTACATTACTTGGTTTTAAGTATCCTCTAACTAATAAAACAATAGAATGGGGATCAACACTTTGTATTAGTAATGAACTCGTTGAGGAAAAAGGTACTTTTTCATTTACTTCTGGCATATTAATGGTGATAAGAAGCACTGATTAAAGAAACAATTTTGCTCCTTACATCATATAGTGAACAAGTGGAGTAATGGGGATTAGGAGGGAAACCATGAGATTTTATACAATTAAGTTACCTAAATTTCTTGGTGGAATTGTTCGTGCCATGTTAAATACCTTCAAAAAAGATTAAAAAAAGCACCTATTACCGGTGCTTTTTCCATTGTCATAGTAAAAAAAGAGCCTATCGGCTCTTTTTTTTATTATTAAACACGTTCGATTTTGCCAGATTTTAATGCTCTAGCAGAAACGTAAACACGTTGAACTTTTCCGTCGATGCGTACGCGAACTTTTTGAAGGTTAGCGCCCCATTTACGTTTTGTAGCGTTCATTGCGTGAGAACGAGAGTTACCAGAACGAGCTTTTCTTCCAGTGATAGCACAAACACGAGCCATTTATATTTCCCTCCCTTGATACCTTACCATACGTAATTTTTCAATGTTAGTCTTTTTTGCGATGCTAAAAACACTACTATAATTTAACACAACTAAAAAGAGAATGCAACACCGTAGAAAAAAGAAATCAAGAAAAATTACTTGACACCATATGTCGATGATGAAAAGTTGAAATCAAGAAAAATTGCTTGACATATTATAGTGGTACATGTTGTATAATAACAATGGACTATTTTGCTCATCATAAAAAATGTGATTTAAAACATAAAATATGAGAGTGAAAAGAAAGAACGATGGAATTTTCTTTAAAAAGATTATATGATAGTAACTAAAGTAGTCTAGCTCACTTTCACCATTTATGAAGGGGGAAACGAGATGTCAATTGAAATTAAAACGAAGTATGGTCAAATTGATATTAGTACAGATGTAATTGCAACAATTGCTGGAGGTGCCGCAGTAGATTGCTACGGTATCGTAGGTATGGCATCAAAAAATCAGTTAAAAGATGGTTTAACAGACATTTTACGAAAAGAAAACTTCACTAGAGGTGTTATTGTTCGTAAAGATGAAGATGAAGTACATATTGATATGTATATTATTGTGAGCTATGGTACGAAAATTTCAGAAGTAGCACATAACGTGCAGACGAAAGTGAAATATACATTAGATCAAACTGTAGGACTAGCAGTAGATTCTGTAAACATCTACGTACAAGGAGTTAAAGTAATAAACTTGTAATGTGCATTAAGGAGGAAAATCTGTGTCAATTCAAAAAATTGATGGGAAACGTTTATCACAAATGATCATGCAAGGAGCGAATAATTTAACAAATAATGTTCAGCTTGTTGATGCATTAAACGTATTTCCGGTTCCAGATGGCGATACCGGTACAAACATGAACTTATCAATGACTTCAGGCGCACGTGAAGTGAAAGCAAATCCTTCACAGCATGCTGGTAAAGTCGGCGTAAGTTTAGCCAAAGGATTATTAATGGGAGCACGTGGTAACTCTGGAGTTATTTTATCTCAGTTGTTCCGCGGTTTCTCTAAATCCATTGAACAAAAAGAAGAATTAACAACAGTTGATTTTGCTGCAGCTTTAGATGCTGGGGTAGAAGCGGCTTACAAAGCGGTTATGAAACCGATTGAAGGAACGATTTTAACGGTTGCAAGAGAAACGGGTAAATATGCAGTGACAGTTGCGAAAAAACAGCGCGACTTTGTTTTGTTTATGGAAGACGTTGTGAAAGAAGCGAATGCATCGTTAAATCGTACGCCGGATTTATTACCTGTATTAAAACAAGTTGGCGTTGTAGATAGCGGTGGTAAAGGTCTTGTTGTTGTATACGAAGGATTTTTAGCTGACTTAAAAGGAGAAACGATTTCTTCTAATGTGTCTGCCCAACCATCTATGAATGACATGGTACGCGCAGAACATCACCGTAGTGTACAAAGCCAATTGAGTACAGAAGATATTAAGTATGGATATTGTACGGAATTCATGGTGAAATTAGAGCCTGAGAAAATGAAAGAACATAATTTCTCTGAACAAAAATTCCGTGAAGATATTAGTGTGTACGGAGATTCACTACTTGTTGTATCAGATGATGAGGTTGTTAAGGTTCATATTCATGCGGAACATCCTGGAGATCCTATGAATTATGGACAACGCTATGGTAGTTTAATTAAGATTAAAGTAGAAAATATGCGTGAACAGCATACTGCTTTATTAGATGAGCCTACTATGATGCCTGAGCCAACTAGCCAGTCTAAAGAGAAACAACCGTACGGTATCGTAACTGTTGCTATGGGATCTGGTATCAAAACTTTATTTGAGAGCATTGGCGCGACGAAAGTTATCGAAGGTGGCCAAACGATGAATCCAAGTACGGAGGATATTGTGAAGGCGATTGAAGAAGCGAATGCTGAAAAAATCATTATTTTACCGAACAACGGAAATATCGTGATGGCAGCAGAACAAGCAGCGTCAGTTGTGGATCAAGAAGTGATTGTAATTCGTTCAAAAACAGTTCCTCAAGGTATGGCTGCAATGTTAGCATTTAATCCAGTTGGAACGTTAGAAGAGAACGAAGAAAACATGAAAGAAGCTTTATCTCATGTGAAAACCGGTCAAATTACGTATGCTGTACGTGATACGGAAATTGATGGTGTAGCGATTCAAAAAGATGATTTCATGTGTATTGCAGATGGAAAAATTGTATCAACAAACGCTGCAAAAGTAGGAGCTGCAAAGCAATTACTAGAAGCACTTATTGATGAAGATTCTGAAATTGTAACGATTCTTCAAGGTGAAGATGCAACTGACGAAGAAGTAGCTGAGTTAGTTGCATTTGTAGAAGAGAATTTTGAAGATGCAGAAGTAGAAGTACATGCTGGAAACCAACCGGTGTATTCGTTCATCTTCTCTGTAGAATAAGAGAAAATTCGTTTTGAAAATAAATGGATTACTTACTTGCTAATGGATAAGAAGTAGTAATATGAAGTTTATTACTAGTTTTTATTCAAAAGGCTAGCATATTGAAGATAAAAAAGAGCCTTGCTGCTAATAGTGAGGCTCTTTTCTTTCGTATTGTTTATGAGGGATTTGAGTAGTTTCTCTAAGAATGCCTATGATAGAATATATAGGGTGAAAGAGAGCGATTACAGATGTCAATAGTATGAATGAATCAAAGAAAATAATGTGACGGAGCGTGAGAATCTTGAATGAAGTTGTACAAGTTCCTGTTACGGATGTAAAGGGAATCGGAGGAGAAACATCTGAATTACTAAACGAGATGGGGATTTATACAGTTTCTCATCTATTAGAACATTTTCCGTACCGTTATGAAGATTATGCGATGAAAGATCTTGCTGAAGTAAAGCATGATGAACGTGTAACAGTTGAGGGAAAGGTTCATAGTGCTCCTTTACTGCAATATTATGGGAAGAAGAAGTCGCGTCTTACGGTTCGTGTCCTCGTCGGTCGTTATTTAATTACAGCTGTATGCTTTAATAGGCCGTACTATAAGCAGAAGTTAAATTTAAATGAAACAGTAACGATTACTGGTAAATGGGATCAGCACCGTCAAACAATTGCGGTATCAGAGCTTCATTTTGGACCAGTTGTACGTCAACAAGAAGTAGAGCCTGTATACTCAGTGAAAGGGAAACTTACAGTAAAACAGATGCGCCGTTTTATTGCCCAAGCGTTCAAGGAGTATGGAGAATCTATAGTTGAAGTGTTACCTGATGGATTGCTAAGCCGATATAAATTATTGCCGCGTTATGAAGCGCTTCGGTCGTTGCATTTTCCAGCAGGACAGGAAGATTTAAAACAAGCACGTCGCCGTTTTGTATATGAGGAGTTTTTCTTATTTCAGCTAAAAATGCAAACATTACGGAAAATGGAGAGGGAAAATTCGAAAGGGACGAAAAAAGAAATTCCTTCAGCAGAATTACAAGAGTTTATTGATGCACTTCCGTTTCCATTAACTGGTGCGCAGCGTCGGGTAGTAGATGAAATTATGAAAGATATGACATCTCCTTATCGGATGAATCGTCTGTTGCAAGGTGATGTAGGTTCTGGGAAAACAGTCGTTGCAGCGATTGGCCTTTATGCAGCGAAGTTAGCACATTATCAAGGTGCTTTAATGGTTCCTACAGAAATTTTAGCAGAGCAACATTATCAATCGCTTGCAGAGACGTTCTCGCACTTTGGTATGAATGTTGAATTGTTAACCAGTTCTGTTAAAGGTGTAAGGCGTCGAGAGATTTTGGCAAAATTAGAACAAGGAGAAATAGATATCCTTGTTGGAACACATGCTTTAATTCAAGATGAAGTTATCTTTCATAGGTTAGGTCTCGTTATTACTGATGAACAACATCGATTTGGTGTAGCGCAGCGACGAGTTTTAAGGGAGAAAGGTGAAAGTCCGGATGTTTTATTTATGACGGCGACGCCAATTCCGCGTACGTTAGCAATTACTGCATTTGGAGAGATGGATGTTTCTATAATCGATGAGATGCCAGCTGGTAGAAAGGTAATTGAAACATACTGGGCAAAACATGATATGTTAGATCGAGTTCTCGGTTTTGTGGAGAAGGAGATAAAAAAAGGAAGACAAGCATATGTTATTTGTCCCCTTATTGAAGAATCTGAGAAACTTGATGTACAAAATGCGATTGACTTACATAGTATGCTGACTCATCATTATCAAGGGAAATGTCAAGTCGGATTAATGCATGGCAGACTCTCATCTCAAGAAAAAGAAGAGATAATGGGACAATTTAGTGAAAATAAAGTGCAAATTCTTGTGTCGACAACAGTTGTTGAAGTAGGTGTGAACGTACCGAATGCGACTGTAATGGTTATTTATGATGCAGAGCGTTTCGGTTTATCGCAGCTCCATCAGCTCAGGGGACGCGTTGGGCGTGGTAGTGAACAATCATATTGTTTATTAATCGCGGATCCAAAATCGGAAACGGGAAAAGAGCGAATGCGTATTATGACCGAAACGAATGATGGATTTGTATTGTCAGAAAAAGATTTAGAGTTAAGAGGTCCTGGAGATTTCTTTGGAAGTAAGCAAAGTGGTTTACCAGAATTCAAGGTTGCTGATATGGTACATGATTATCGAGCGTTAGAAACAGCTAGACAAGATGCGGCGTTACTAGTAGAATCAGAAGCGTTTTGGCATAATGATCAGTATGCTTCGCTGCGTACTTATCTTGACGGGACAGGTGTGTTCCAAGGAGAGAAGCTCGATTAAAGGGAGGCAACGAAAGTTTTTGTTGCATTCTACTTTTAATGATTATATACTACTGTTAGTACCTAGTCATAAAAATGGATGGTGCGGTATGAAAAAAAGAAGAAGTAAAAAAGAAAGACAAGAATTATTACAACAAACAATAGAAACGAATCCTTTTATTACGGATGAAGATTTAGCAGAAAAATTTCAAGTGAGTATACAAACCGTACGTCTTGACCGTATGGAATTATCTATTCCTGAATTAAGAGAAAGAATTAAACATGTAGCTACAAAGCAACATGAAGAAGATGTGAAATCTTTACCGTTAGAAGAGGTTGTCGGAGAAATTATCGATATAGAATTAGATAGACATGCGATTTCTATCTTTGAAGTGAAGGTAGAACACGTATTTAAAAGAAATCAGATTGCCCGTGGGCATCATTTGTTTGCACAAGCAAACTCACTAGCTGTTGCGGTTATTGATGAAGAATTAGCTTTAACTGCAAAGTCTACCATTCGATACATTCGTCCTGTAAAATTAGGAGAGCGTGTTGTTGCAAAAGCGCGCGTTGAAGATGTAGAGAATGATAAAGGACGGACCGTTGTCAAAGTGCGTAGCTTTGTTGGAGAAGAACTTGTTTTTACAGGCACTTTTGAAATGTATCGATCTAGTAATTATAGTGAGGAAGGTAACAACTTATGAAAATCGCAATAGATGCAATGGGCGGCGATCATGCTCCAAAGGCTGTCGTATTAGGAGCAATGAAAGCTATTAAGGAATATTCTGATTTACATATTACGTTAGTAGGGAAAGAAGAGGAAATTCGTCAATATTTAACGAGTGAAGAACGAATTACTATACTTCATACAGATGAAAAAATCGAATCGACAGATGAACCAGTAAGAGCGGTTCGTCGAAAAAAACAAGCCTCAATGGTACTAGCAGCGCAGCAAGTGAAAGACGGCGTAGCGGATGCTTGTATATCAGCTGGTAGTACAGGAGCTTTAATGGCGGCTGGATTGTTCGTTGTAGGTCGTATGGAAGGGATTGAACGACCAGCTTTATCCCCTACAATGCCAACGGTTGATGGAGAAGGTTTTGTTATGTTAGATGTTGGAGCGAACGTTGATGCAAAACCAATTCATTTATATCAATATGCAGTAATGGGATCTGTATACGCTGAGAAAGTAAGAGGAATTAAAAATCCTCGTGTTGGACTTTTGAACGTTGGAACAGAGGATGGCAAAGGGAACGAGCTTTCAAAACAAGTCTTTGCAATGCTTAAGGATGCCCCAATTAATTTCGTTGGGAACGTTGAATCAAGAGATTTATTGCAAGGTGTAGCAGATGTTGTTGTATGTGATGGTTTTACAGGGAATGTAGCGCTAAAATCATTAGAAGGAACAGCACTTGCGTTATTTTCTATGTTAAAAGAGCAGTTAATGAGTTCGTTTACGAGCAAATTAGCAGCAGCGGTATTAAAGCCAAAACTTATGGTATTAAAAGATAAAATGGATTATTCGGAGTATGGAGGAGCGGCATTATTTGGATTGAAAGCTCCAGTCATTAAGGCTCACGGTTCTTCCAATGACCAATCAATATTTAGTGCGATTCGTCAAACGAGAGAAATGGTAGCGAAAGAAGTTATTCCTACTATTTCAAGCGTAATGGAGAAAGAGCCACTCCAATAAGAGGAGGATTTGAAATGGGAAAACTAGCATTTCTTTTTCCGGGCCAAGGTTCACAGGCAGTTGGAATGGGTAAACAGTTAGCGGAGAATAATAAAGAGGTTGCAAATGTGTTTGCGAAAGCAGATGAGGTGTTGCAAGATTCACTTTCAGAAGTGATTTTTGAAGGGCCGCAGGAAAAGCTTACGTTAACGACAAATGCGCAGCCGGCCTTATTAACAACGAGTTTTGCTATTTTGACAGCTTTGAAAGAGTATGATATTACACCAGACTTTGTTGCAGGGCATAGTTTAGGTGAATATAGCGCTCTTGTAGCAGCGGGTGCAATAACTTTTGAAGACGCTGTATATGCTGTAAGAAAACGTGGGGAATATATGGAAGAAGCTGTTCCTGGTGGAGAAGGTGCAATGGCGGCTATTTTAGGTGCTGATCCACATATGCTGAAACAAGTTACAGAAGAAGTAACAAGTGAAGGATATGCAGTGCAAATCGCTAATATGAATAGTACGAAGCAAATTGTGATTTCTGGAACAAAGCAAGGAGTTGAGATTGCTTCTCAAAGAGCGAAAGAAAATGGTGCAAAGAGAGCAATTCCGCTTAAGGTAAGTGGACCGTTCCACTCTTCGCTTATGAAGCCAGCAGCGGAGAAGTTCCAAAGTGTCTTAAAAGAAATTACAATTCAAGATACGAATATTCCTGTTATCGCAAATGTAACAGCAGACGTTATTACAAATGGTGCACTTATTCAAGAAAAGCTAATTGAACAGCTCTATTCGCCTGTCTTATGGTACCCGTCCATTGAAAACATGGTGAATCAAGGGGTAGATACATTTATTGAGATTGGACCTGGGAAAGTACTTGCTGGACTTATGAAGTCAATTGATTCATCAGTGAAAGCATATGCGATATACGATGAAGAGACATTAAAAGATACCATTTCAAATTTGAGAGGAGAAAACTGATGTTAAAAGGGAAAGTAGCATTAGTAACTGGCGCTTCACGTGGAATTGGTCGTGCGATTGCGATTGATTTAGCGAAACAAGGGGCAAATGTTGTAGTAAATTATGCTGGTAATGAGCAAAAGGCGAATGAAGTAGTTGATGAGATAAAGAAATTAGGTTCGGATGCAATTGCAGTAAGAGCAGATGTTGCAAATGCTGAAGACGTTGCAAATATGGTGAAACAAACTGTAGATACATTTGGACAAGTTGATATTCTTGTAAATAATGCAGGTGTAACAAAAGATAATTTATTAATGCGTATGAAAGAAGAAGAATGGGATACAGTTATTAATACAAACCTAAAAGGTGTATTCTTATGTACGAAGGCAGTATCTCGATACATGATGCGCCAGCGTCATGGACGTATTATTAATATCGCTTCTGTTGTTGGAGTGACAGGTAATCCAGGACAAGCAAACTATGTTGCTGCTAAAGCGGGTGTAATTGGATTAACAAAAACATCAGCAAAAGAATTAGCGAGCCGTAATATTACTGTAAATGCAATTGCTCCAGGTTTTATTGCGACTGATATGACGGATATATTAGATGAAAATATAAAAGCCGAAATGTTAAAGTTAATTCCTGCAGCTCAGTTTGGTGAAGCGCAAGATATCGCAAATACTGTAACGTTTTTTGCTTCTGATCAAAGCAAATATATTACAGGGCAAACGTTAAATGTTGATGGCGGAATGGTAATGTAATAAAAGAATTGATTTCAACTAGTTTTTTTGGCCAATATTTAATATAATATTTGAGGGGAGGTGAATGGAATGGCAGATGTTTTAGAGCGTGTAACAAAAATCATCGTTGATCGTTTAGGTGTAGAAGAAACTGAAGTAGTACCAGCTGCGAGCTTTAAAGAAGATTTAGGCGCAGACTCCCTAGATGTAGTAGAACTTGTAATGCAATTGGAAGATGAATTCGAAATGGAAATTTCTGATGAAGATGCTGAAAAGATTGCTACTGTTGGCGATGCTGTGACTTACATAGAGAGTCATCTATAATGCTTAAGTGAAGTCCCGTTTTTTAGCGGGGCTTCTCGGCTTATATCTGGAGGGACCTATGCCGTACCGAAAACATAGAGAAAAAAAATACGAAACAAAATATCGTGAAGCGTTTAAAGTATTTCAAGAAGAGATAGGTATTACGTTTTCAGATGAAAAATTATTGATTCAAGCATTTACGCATTCATCGTATGTGAATGAGCATCGAAAAAAACCGCATGAAGATAATGAGCGTCTCGAATTCCTTGGAGATGCAGTATTGGAACTTACTGTGTCACAGTATCTGTTTCAAAAATATCCGACAATGAGCGAAGGAGAGTTAACGAAACTACGTGCAGCTATTGTATGTGAACCATCTCTTGTTCGTTTTGCAAACGAGTTGTCATTTGGTAGCCTTGTTTTATTAGGAAAAGGTGAGGAAATGACAGGTGGACGTGAACGACCAGCTTTATTAGCGGATGTCTTTGAAGCGTTTATTGGTGCCCTTTATCTTGATCAAGGGTTAGAAACAGTATGGGGCTTCTTAAAAGAAATTGTATACCCTAAAATTAATGAAGGTGCTTTTTCTCATGTGATGGATTATAAGAGTCAATTACAAGAGTTGATTCAGCGTGATGGTAGTGGCAATATTGAGTATCAAATTTTGCAGGAAAAAGGACCGGCCCACAATCGAGAATTTGTGTCACGTGTTACGTTAAATAACGTGGCTTTAGGTCTTGGTAGTGGCAAGTCGAAAAAAGAAGCAGAGCAACAAGCTGCTGCAGAAGCATTGAAAAAATTAAAAGAACAACTATAAGGAATCCCCCTTTGAATGAGGGGGATTCCTTATGCATAGAATGAAACTTTCTTTTTGTTTGTGAATAAAGGGAAGGGAAATCCGTATAATAGCTTGTGTTTGTATAGACAACAGTTATAACAACGGAGAATAGGAGGAAGGCCTTTCGTGTTTTTAAAAAGATTAGAAATAGCAGGGTTTAAGTCTTTTGCTGAGCGTGTATCTGTTGATTTTGTCCCAGGTGTAACTTCCGTAGTAGGACCTAATGGAAGTGGGAAAAGTAATATTACTGATGCGATTCGCTGGGTACTTGGTGAACAATCTGCAAAATCATTACGTGGTGCAAAGATGGAGGATATTATTTTTGCAGGCAGTGATACGAGAAGAGCAGTTAATGTTGCTGAAGTAACAATAACTTTAAATAATGAAGATCAACGTTTACCGATTGAATATAATGAGGTGTGTGTAACGCGTCGTGTATCTCGTTCTGGTGATAGTGATTTTTATATTAATAAACAATCATGTAGATTGAAAGATATTATCGATTTATTTATGGACTCTGGTATGGGAAGAGAAGCTTTTTCGATTATTAGCCAGGGGAAAGTTGAAGAGATTTTAAGTAGTAAATCAGAAGAACGTCGTGGTGTATTTGAAGAAGCTGCGGGAGTGCTGAAATACAAACTTCGTAAAAAGAAAGCTGAAGTGAAATTAGCAGACACACAAGAAAACTTAAATCGTGTACAAGATATCATTCACGAATTAAGTAGTCAAGTAGAACCTTTAGAAAGACAAGCTTCTATTGCGAAAGATTATCTCGAGAAAAAAGAAGAATTAGAGAAAGTAGAAGCGGCGCTTATTGTACATGAAATTGAAGAATTACATGAGAAATGGGAAGCGCTTCGAAATCAGTTTGGGCATAATAAAAACGAAGAAGCTAAAATGTCAACGCATTTACAAAAAGGTGAAGAAGAGCTTGAGGAATTACGAGGACAATTACAAGCAGTAGATGAGTCTGTAGATTCCTTACAAGAAGTGCTGCTTCTTTCTAGTAAAGAGCTAGAAAAGTTAGAAGGACAGCGTGAGTTATTAAAAGAGAGAAAACAAAATGCAACGACGCATTGTGCACAACTCGAACAGTTAATTGTTGAATTAACAGAGAAAGCTACAAGTTATGATGGTGAAATTGAATCCAGTACAGAAGTGTTGATGCAATTTGTAAATCAAGTAAAAGAGTTGGAGACAAAATTGCATGATAATGAGCTACTGCTTGCAACTTTTGCTGACAATTTAGAGGAACAAATTGAGAATTTAAAAGGTGACTATATTGAACTTTTAAATCAACAAGCTAGTCATCGTAATGAGTTATCTATGATTGAAGAACAATCTAAACAACAAAACTCAAAAAATGAACGCCTCGATGAAGAAAATGCGAAATATGTAGAAATACGCATGGAAATTACAGCGAAAAAGACGAAACTTGTGGAAAGTTATGAACAAGTGAAAGAAAAAGTAGCTGGTATCCTTTCGAATATACAAAAGACAGAAGTGGCACTTGGGAAATGCAAGACGCAGTATAGTGAAAATGAAACAAAACTGTATCAAGCGTATCAATTTGTACAACAGGCACGTTCTCGAAAAGAAATGCTAGAAGAGATGCAAGAGGATTACTCTGGTTTCTATCAAGGGGTACGTGAAGTGTTAAAAGCTAGAGAAGATAGGTTGCAAGGTATCGAGGGTGCTGTTGCAGAACTGCTAACGGTACCGAAAGAATATGAAATTGCAATGGAAATTGCTCTAGGTGCAGCGATGCAGCATATTGTCGTACAAAAAGAAGAACATGCTCGTAATGCAATTACATTTTTAAAACAAAATAAACATGGACGAGCAACGTTTTTACCGCAAGCTGTTATTAAAAGTAGATCGTTATCATTTGAACAATTACGTATTGTAAATCAACACCCATCGTTTGTAGGTGTGGCGGCAGAACTTGTGCAATATAACAATAAATATGAAAATGTAGTTTCAAATTTATTAGGTACTGTTATTGTTGCGAAAGATTTACGCGGGGCGAATGAGTTGGCGAAACAACTGCAATACCGTTATCGCATTGTAACAATCGAAGGTGATGTAGTGAACCCTGGCGGTTCTATGACTGGTGGAGCGGTAAAACAGGCGAAATCTTCTTTATTAGGACGTCAACGTGAGCTAGAAGAGTGGACGAGCAAGTTAACTGATATGGAAGAAAAAACAACGAAGTTAGAAAACTTTGTTAAAGCAGTAAAGCAAGAGATTCAAGAAAAAGAAGTGAAAATACGCGAACTAAGGCAAGGTGTAGAAGCAGAGCGTGTAGATGAACAGAAATTAAGAGAAGAAATTAGTCGCTTAGAATTAGAAGAACATCGTATTAATGATCGTTTATCTATTTACGATTTAGAGATTGAAGGTTTTTTACAAGATCAAGTGAAGATACAAGGGCGTAAAGAAGAGCTAGAAAAGATTTTAGCAACGCTTCAAGCGGAGATTACGGAATTAGATAGCAAAATTGTCGCTTTAACAAAACAAAAAAGTGAGCAGTATTCTTCGAAAGAAAAAGTGCAAAAAGAAATGACTGAGTTAAAAGTGTTGGCGGCTGAAAAGCAACAACGCTTATCTAATCAAAAAGAAAAAGTTGAACGATTGACGAAGGAAAAAGAAGAAACGGATGCAACGCTTGTCAAAACGAAAGAGGATTTAGCATTCTTAAAACAAGAAATGACATCTAATTCAAGTGGTGAAGAACAGATTACGAATATGATTGAGAAGAAAGCATATGATCGTAATCAAACTTCAGAGTTAATTCGCTCTCGTCGTGAACAACGCGTATCGTTACAAGAGAGAGTAGAATATTTAGAACGTAATCTGAAAGAAACAACAGGTAAACATAAATACATTCTTGAGATGCTGAAAAATCAAGAAGTAAAAATAAACCGACTTGATGTAGAGTTAGAAAATAGATTACAACATTTACGTGAAACATATACGATTTCATTTGAAGCAGCAAAACTGAAGTATACAATGATGATGCCTGCAGAGGATGCACGTAAAAAGGTGAAACTAATTAAATTATCCATCGAAGAGCTAGGCACAGTGAACTTAGGGGCAATTGAAGAGTATGAGCGTGTAGCAGAGCGTCATACATTCTTACTAGAGCAAAAAGATGACCTAGAAGAAGCGAAAGCGACATTGCACCAACTTATTACCGAAATGGATGAAGAAATGAAAAAACGTTTTTCTACTACGTTTGAAGGAATTAGAATGGAGTTTCAATCGGTATTCTCTGAATTATTTGGTGGCGGTAGAGCGGATTTAGTCATGACGAATCCAGAGGACTTATTAAATACTGGTATTGATATTGTAGCGCAACCGCCAGGGAAGAAACTGCAAAACTTAGGTTTACTTTCTGGTGGGGAGCGTGCTTTAACAGCAATTGCGCTGTTATTCGGTATTTTAAAAGTGCGCCCAGTCCCATTCTGTGTATTAGATGAGGTAGAGGCGGCTCTTGATGAGGCGAATGTTGCTCGTTTTGCGCAGTATTTAAAGAGATTTAGTGATGAGACACAGTTTATTGTCATTACACATAGAAAAGGTACAATGGAAGAGTCTGACGTATTATACGGTGTAACAATGCAAGAGTCAGGGGTATCTAAACTTGTTTCGGTTCGTTTAGATGATGGAGAAGAACTAGTTGCAAGTAATTAGGAAGGATGGGACAGTATGAGTTTTTTTAAAAAATTAAAAGAAAGAATTTCAAAACAAACAGATACGGTAACAGAGAAATTTAAACATGGATTAGAAAAAACGAGAAATTCGTTTGCAGATAAAGTAAATGATTTAGTTTATCGTTATCGTAAAGTAGATGAAGATTTCTTTGAGGAATTAGAAGAAATTTTAATTGGTGCAGATGTCGGAGTTTCGACGGTAATGGAATTAATTGATCAATTGAAAGAAGAAGTGCAACGTCGTAACATCCAAGATCCAAAAGAAGTACAAGCTGTTATTTCAGAAAAGTTAGTAGGAATTTACAAAGGTGACAGTGAGTTTAGTAACGAAATTAATATGCAAGAGGATCAACTAACAGTTGTTTTATTTGTCGGTGTTAACGGCGTAGGGAAAACGACGACGATTGGTAAACTAGCACATAAATTCAAATCAGAAGGTAAGTCTGTCCTATTGGCGGCAGGAGATACATTCCGCGCAGGGGCGATTGAACAATTAGAAGTATGGGGCGATCGCGTTGGTGTAGAAGTGATTAAACAAGGGTCAGGATCTGATCCAGCGGCGGTTATGTATGACGCTGTACAAGCCGCGAAAGCACGTAAAGTAGACGTATTACTATGTGACACAGCAGGACGCTTACAAAATAAAGTAAACTTAATGAAAGAGTTAGAGAAAGTGAAGCGTGTAATTGAGCGTGAAGTACCGGGGGCTCCTCACGAAGTATTACTTGTTATTGATGCAACAACAGGACAAAACGGTTTAAGTCAAGCGAAGACATTCCGTGAAGCAACGAACGTTACTGGTATTGTTTTAACGAAGTTAGATGGAACTGCTAAAGGTGGTATTGTATTAGCGATTCGTAACGAAATGGATGTACCGGTGAAATTCGTTGGATTAGGAGAGCAAATGGATGACTTGCAGCAGTTTGATCCAGAACAATATGTGTATGGTTTATTTGCGAACTTAGTAGAAACAGAAGAAGTGTAAGTGAAAGAAGCGGCATTTTCCGCTTCTTTTTCTATAAAAATATGTGATGTTAAGAAAAAAACTTGACACTCTTTTGTACTCCATGTAAACTAATTCATGTAAAGGGAAATCACTTAACAAAGGATGATCCAACATGCTCGAGAAAACAACGAGAATGAACTATTTATTTGATTTTTATCAATCGTTGTTAACGCAAAAACAAAGAAGTTATATGTCGCTTTATTATCTAGATGATTTATCTCTTGGTGAAATTGCGGAAGAATTTGATGTAAGTCGCCAAGCCGTGTATGATAACATTAAACGGACTGAAGCGATGCTTGAAGAATATGAAGATAAATTAGTATTACTTCAAAAGTTTCAAGAGCGACAGCGACTTGTTGCAAAGCTAAAACAGCTAATCAGCGAAGAAGAGCATGTGAATGAAGAAATGAAACAAGTTGTTGAAGCTATCGAAAAATTAGATTAGGAGGGCGGCAATATGGCATTTGAAGGATTAGCCGACCGACTTCAACAGACAATGCAAAAAATCCGCGGCAAAGGAAAAGTTTCTGAAGCCGATGTGAAAGAAATGATGAGAGAAGTTCGTCTAGCTCTTTTAGAAGCGGACGTTAACTTTAAAGTAGTAAAAGATTTTGTAAAGCGTGTGTCTGAACGTGCTGTCGGACAAGATGTAATGACAAGTTTGACACCTGGACAACAAGTAATTAAAGTCGTACAGGAAGAACTTACAGAACTTATGGGCGGAGAGCAAAGTAAAATTGCTGTTGCTAATAGGCCACCGACTGTTATAATGATGGTTGGTCTGCAAGGTGCGGGTAAAACAACGACGACAGGTAAGCTTGCGAATTTGCTTCGTAAAAAGCATAATCGTAAACCAATGCTTGTTGCAGCGGATATTTACCGTCCAGCAGCGATTAAACAGCTTGAAACATTAGGGAAGCAATTGGACATGCCTGTATTCTCTTTAGGAGATCAAGTAAGTCCTGTTGAAATTGCGAAACAAGCGATTGCAAAAGCAAAAGAAGATCATCACGATTATGTTTTAATTGATACAGCAGGTCGCCTGCATATTGATGAAGAACTAATGGATGAATTAGCGAAAGTGAAAGAAGTTGCGAAACCGGATGAAATTTTCCTTGTTGTCGATGCGATGACGGGACAAGACGCGGTAAATGTTGCACAAAGTTTCCATGAACAGTTAGGTTTAACAGGTGTTGTATTAACGAAATTAGATGGTGATACGCGCGGTGGTGCGGCATTATCTATTAAGGCGGTAACAAATACACCGATTAAATTTGCTGGTATGGGTGAAAAACTAGATGCGATTGAAGCGTTCCATCCAGAGCGTATGGCATCCCGTATTTTAGGGATGGGAGACGTCTTAACATTAATTGAAAAAGCGCAAGCTACAGTTGATGAAGAGAAAGCAAAAGAACTTGAGCAAAAAATGCGTACGCTTTCGTTTACGCTTGACGATTTCCTAGAACAACTTGGACAAGTGCGTCAACTTGGACCGCTTGATGAATTGTTAGGAATGCTTCCTGGTGCAAATAAAATTAAAGGGCTGAAAAATGCGCAAGTTGATGAAAAACAAATTGGGCATATTGAGGCAATTATTCGTTCTATGACTAAATTAGAGCGAGAACAACCGGAAATAATCAATGCTAGTCGCAAAAAGCGCATTGCCAAAGGTAGCGGTACAACGGTACAAGAAATCAATCGTTTAATCAAGCAATTTGATGATATGAAAAAGATGATGAAAACGATGACGGGAATGCAAAAAGGTAAGAAAAAAGGACTAGGTGGATTGAAGTTTCCATTCATGTAAGGAAAAAAGATGGCTCTGTTAAGAAAAAATACTTTACAAAGCAATAGTCTTTTTGCTAATATAATTATCTGTGTGAAATAAATTCGGAGGTGCTTTATAAATGGCAGTTAAAATTCGTTTAAAACGTATGGGAGCTAAAAAAACTCCTTTCTATCGTGTAGTTGTTGCAGATTCTCGTTCTCCTCGTGACGGACGTTTCATTGAGGAAATCGGTACTTACAATCCGGTTGCTCAACCAGCTGAAGTTAAGATCAACGAAGAAGCAGCATTAAAATGGTTAGGAAATGGTGCTAAACCATCTGATACAGTTCGTAACTTATTCTCTAACCAAGGTATCATGGAGAAATTCCACTTATCTAAACAAGGTAAGTAATTGAGGCAATGACTATGAAGAAGTTAGTCGAGACGATTGTCAAGCCTCTTGTCGATCATCCTGAAGATGTAAAAGTTACACAGGAACTTTACAACGGAGAGATAAAGTATCGATTAACTGTACATCCTGAGGATGTTGGAAAAGTCATTGGAAAGCAAGGGAAAGTTGCGAAAGCAATTCGAATGCTCTTGTATTCAGTGGGACATCATAATGATGAAAAAGTAACACTGGAAATTCAATAAACGTAAAAAGGGCGAGGAGTTATTTCCTCTCCCTTTTTTAACATTTAAAGAGAAGTTGCATGTTCCATATGTGAAATGGAGATGCTTAATTTATATAGAAACCAGGGGTGACATACTATTTATGACAAAATGGTTTAACGTAGGGAAAATTGTAAATACTCATGGCGTAAGAGGAGAAATTCGTGTTATTTCTCGTACTGATTTTCCAGAAGAGCGATATAAAGTAGGAAACACGTTATACATAAGTAATGAGAAAAGTACAGACTACCTTCCAGTGAAAGTAACTTCTCATCGTCAACATAAGACATTTGATTTATTAACATTTGAAGGATACAACAATGTAGATGAAGCAGAGAAGTTTAAAGGTTCTTTAATAAAAGTACCAGAAGAGCAGTTAGGTGAACTAGCTGAAGGCGAATACTACTACCATGAAATTATTGGTTGCAGTGTTGTAACGGAAGAAGGAGAAGCGTTAGGAACAATAAAAGAAATTTTATCTCCTGGTGCAAATGATGTTTGGGTAATTAAACGTCCAAAAGGTCAAGATCTATTAATTCCTTATATTGATGATGTTGTACTTCAAGTTAACATTGAGAATAAATTAGTAACCATTCATGTAATGGAAGGGCTATTATAATGAAAATTGACATTTTAACATTGTTTCCAGATATGTTTACGGGTGTGTTTGGATCTTCAATTTTAAAGAAAGCACAAGAAAAAGAAGCGGTAGAGCTTCGTGTTGTCAATTTCCGCGATTATACAACGAGTAAGCATAATAGCGTAGATGATTATCCGTATGGTGGTGGCGCTGGGATGGTATTAACCCCCCAGCCTATCTTTGATGCAGTGGAAGAGTTAACGAAGGAAACAGACCGTAAACCGAGAGTTGTCCTAATGTGTCCACAAGGAGAGCGTTTTACGCAGAAGAAGGCAGAAGAACTTGCTGAAGAAGAGCATGTTATTTTTGTGTGTGGTCATTATGAAGGGTACGATGAACGAATTCGTGAGCATCTCGTAACGGATGAAATTTCTATCGGTGACTACGTATTAACCGGCGGAGAGTTAGCCTCTATGGTTATTACGGATAGTGTCGTGCGTCTCCTCCCGGGAGTGCTAGGAAATCATGCTTCACAAGTCGAGGATTCGTTTAGTACAGGTT
The DNA here is from genome assembly GCF_008368845.1 of Bacillus sp. BB51/4. NCBI lineage: Bacteria > Bacillati > Bacillota > Bacilli > Caryophanales > Bacillaceae > Bacillus > Bacillus sp. BB51/4. Next base: position 154,190 of record NZ_QOSC01000017.1, on the reverse strand, counting down.
TATTAGAACATCCTCATTATACACGTCCAGCTGATTTTCGTGGTATGAAGGTACCGGATGTACTAATGTCAGGAAATCATAAAAATATTGATGAATGGCGACACAAAGAATCTCTACGTCGTACGTACACGCGTAGACCGGATTTACTGGAAGAACGAGAATTATCTAAGCAAGAAGCGAAATGGCTAGAACAAATTAAAGAAGACAAGTAAGGGCTTGATATATTTTCTATTGCAACAGTCCTAGCAATATGCTATTATAACACTTGTGCTACTGAAATCAGTGGCCGTATTAACGATGTTCCGCTGTAATTTATTAAGACTTTATAAGAGCATCTGTTTAAAGGAGAGAATTTAATATGCAACAATTAATCGCAGAAATTACTCAAGGCCAATTAAAAACTGACCTTCCTTCATTCCGTCCTGGAGACACTTTACGTGTACACGTAAAAGTAGTTGAGGGAACTCGTGAAAGAATTCAGCTTTTCGAAGGTGTTGTAATTAAACGTCGTGGTGGCGGAATCAGTGAAACATTCACAGTTCGTAAGATTTCTTACGGTGTAGGTGTTGAGCGTACATTCCCAGTTCACACGCCAAGAATCGCGAAACTTGAAGTACTTCGTCGTGGTAAAGTACGTCGTGCTAAGTTATACTACTTACGTAACCTTCGCGGTAAAAAAGCACGTATTAAAGAAATTCGATAAGACATGTATGGGAGCTTGTAAATACACAAGCTCCCTTTTTCCAATCTATATAAAATTTTGATATAATACGAGCAGCTTACATAATTGTGGAGGGGAAATGCATGAAGAAAGAAAAGAGTTCACTTTGGGAATGGATCAAAGCAATTTTGATTGCTGTTGTATTAGCGGGTGTTATTAGACAGTTTTTCTTTGCTCCAATTCTCGTAGATGGAGTATCGATGGCGTCTACTTTACATGATCGCGATCGAATGATTGTCAATAAAATCGGTTATCACATAGGAGATCCGAAACGATTTGATATTATCGTATTCCAAGCGACGGAAGATAAAGATTATATTAAGCGCATTATCGGCCTGCCAGGCGATGAAATAGAGTATCGTAATGATAAACTATATGTTAACGGAAAGGCTTATGAGGAGCCGTATTTAGACAAGCAAAAAAAACAAATTGCTGACGGACCGCTTACATATGATTTTACTCTTGAAGAAATGACAGGGAAGAAAACTGTTCCAGAAGGTCAATTATTTGTTTTAGGCGATAATCGTCGTTTTAGTAAAGATAGCCGTTCGATTGGTACAATTTCAATGGACCAAGTGATTGGAAAAGCAAATATACTATATTGGCCGTTAAAAGATGCTCGTATTGTGAAATAAAAGAAAAAGAAGGTGGCAACATGGTAATTCAATGGTTCCCGGGACATATGGCAAAGGCTAGACGCCAAGTAACAGAAAAATTAAAGTTAATTGATGTTGTAATTGAGCTTGTAGATGCTCGATTACCTTTATCTTCTCGAAATCCAATGATCGATGAGATTATTACACATAAGCCGAGGCTTGTTGTTTTAAATAAAGCGGATATGGCAGATGATCGTTTAACAAAGCAATGGATCGCATATTTTAAAGAAAAAGGTCAGATGGCAATTTCAATTAACGCACAAGCTGGACAAGGTATGAAAGAAATTGCAGCGGCTTGTAAAGTGTTAGTGAAAGAAAAATTTGATAAAATGGTTGCAAAAGGTATTAGACCGAGAGCAATTCGTGCATTAATTGTAGGTATACCGAATGTTGGTAAATCTACGTTAATTAATAAGTTGGCGAAGAAAAATATTGCTAAAACAGGAGATCGTCCTGGTGTGACAACAGCTCAACAATGGATTAAAGTTGGGAAGGAAATGGAACTGTTAGATACACCCGGTATTTTATGGCCTAAATTTGAAGATCAATTAGTGGGTCTTCGTTTAGCGACAACGGGCGCAATTAAAGATTCAATTTTAAATTTACAAGATGTTGCTGTTTACGCTTTACGTTTTATGGAAAAACATTATCCAGAACGTTTGAAAGATCGATATAATTTAAATGAAATTCCAGAAGATATTGTGGAGTTATTCGATGCAATTGGAAAAAATAGAGGCTGTTTAATGGGCGGCGGAATGATTGATTATGATAAAACATCTGAGCTTATACTTCGTGAGCTTCGTGGTGGAAAACTTGGGAAAATGACGTTTGAAACACCAGAAGAGTTTGCGGAGCAGACAGAAGATGCAGAAAAAGTAGAAGAAGTATAAGACGTGCGTTTGTACGTCTTTTCTTTTTTGTATATAAAGGGAGTGGCATGAATGCAAAAAGTGACTATTCAAGAAGCGGAACGTTTACTGCATGAAATAATGAGTGAGGAGGACGACTGCTTCCAAATATTAATGAAAGACGAGCGAAAAGGAATACAAAAGCTTATTTTGAAGTGGCATAAACAAAAAGAGTTAGCGCAGAAAGAAAAAGAAAAGTTTTTCGAAATGTCCAAGTACGAGATTGCATTACGTGAAAAAGGGCTCACACTTATCGCCGGTATAGATGAAGTAGGGCGTGGGCCGCTAGCTGGGCCTGTCGTGACGGCAGCTGTTGTCCTTCCAGAAAATTTTTATATTCCAGGGTTAAATGACTCGAAAAAGCTGAGTGAGGCGAAGCGAGAGCGTTTTTATGATGAAATTAAAGCACAAGCAATTGCAATTGGAGTTGGAATTGTATCACCACAAGTTATTGATGAGATAAATATTTATCAAGCGACGAAACAAGCGATGTTAGATGCTGTTGCGAATTTATCTTGTGCACCAGAACATTTATTAATTGATGCGATGAAACTTCCTACACCAATTCCGCAAACGTCCATTATTAAAGGGGATGCGAAAAGTATTTCTATTTCAGCTGCATCCATTATTGCGAAAGTAACGAGAGATCGTATGATGAAAGAGCTTGGAGAAAAGTATCCTGCATATGGATTTGAACAACATATGGGATATGGCACAAAACAACATTTAGAAGCGATTGAAGCGCATGGAGTATTAGAAGAACATCGGAAATCTTTTGCACCAATTAAAGATACGATTCAAAAATAAGCTGTGAATATGCAGCTTATTTTTTTATTTTGGTATATGAACATTATTATTTTCAAAAAAGAATAAAGCGATTTCAGTTTTCTGACACTTTATTGTAGACAGCGTGCCAATCATCTTATACAATGGCAATGTAATGTTTTTTAAACATTAAAAAACTTTTCGAGTAAAACAGGAAAACAGGGGAGGATGGGACCATGAATATCCATGAGTACCAAGGTAAGGCAGTCCTTAAAAGCTATGGGGTTAGCGTTCCAAACGGGAAGGTTGCATTTACAGTAGAAGAAGCTGTAGAAGCAGCGAAAGAATTAGGAACGGATGTATGTGTAGTAAAAGCACAAATTCACGCTGGTGGACGCGGCAAAGCTGGCGGAGTAAAAGTTGCAAAAAATTTAGATGAAGTTCGTACATATGCAGAGAGCATTTTAGGAACTACACTTGTGACACATCAAACAGGTCCTGAAGGTAAGGAAGTAAAACGCTTACTTATCGAAGAAGGTTGCAATATTAAAAAAGAATATTATGTTGGTTTAGTTTTAGATCGTGCAACTTCTCAAGTTGTTTTAATGGCATCTGAAGAAGGTGGAACAGAAATTGAAGAGGTAGCAGAGCAAACACCTGAAAAGATCTTTAAAGAATATATTGATCCAGCAGTAGGCTTACAAGGCTTCCAAGCGCGCCGAATCGCGTTTAACATCAATATTCCAAAAGAGCTTGTAGGACAAGCTGTGAAGTTTATGATGGGCTTATACCGTGCGTTTATCGAAAAAGATTGCTCAATCGCGGAGATCAATCCACTTGTTACAACAGGTGACGGTAAAGTTATGGCATTAGATGCGAAATTAAACTTTGATTCTAATGCTTTATATCGCAATAAAGACATTTTAGAACTTCGTGATCTTGATGAAGAAGATTCAAAAGAAATTGAAGCTTCTAAATATGACTTAAACTACATTCCTTTAGATGGAAATATCGGTTGTATGGTTAATGGTGCAGGTTTAGCGATGGCTACAATGGATATCATTAAACATTACCATGGCGATCCAGCTAACTTCTTAGATGTTGGTGGCGGTGCAACAGCTGAAAAAGTTACAGAAGCATTCAAAATTATCCTTTCTGACAAAAATGTAAAAGGTATCTTCGTTAACATTTTTGGTGGCATTATGAAGTGTGATGTTATCGCAGAAGGTGTTATTGAAGCGACGAAACAAGTAGGTCTTGAATTGCCTTTAGTTGTGCGTCTTGAAGGTACAAACGTCGAGTTAGGTAAGAAAATTTTAAATGAGTCTGGCTTAAATATTGTTGCAGCAGAATCTATGGCAGACGGTGCACAAAAAATTGTTTCACTAGTGGGCTAATAGAAAGCGGGGGAGAAAAATGAGCGTATTAGTTAATAAAGATACAAAAGTTATTGTTCAAGGTATTACAGGTTCTCAAGGTTTATTCCACACAAAACAAATGATTGAATACGGTACGAAAATTGTCGGTGGTGTAACGCCAGGTAAAGGTGGCACTGATATTGAAGGTGTACCAGTATTTGATACTGTAGAAGATGCAGTGAAGGCAACAGGCGCAAATGCTTCGGTTGTATACGTTCCACCCGCTTTTGCGGCTGATGCAATTATGGAAGCAGTTGATGCAGAAATCGATTTAGTAGTATGTATTACTGAAGGAATTCCTGTATTAGATATGGTAAATGTAAAGAGATATATGGCGGGTAAACATACACGTTTACTTGGACCAAACTGTCCTGGTGTTATTACGCCTGATGAATGCAAAATTGGTATTATGCCAGGGTACATTCATAAAAAAGGCCATGTAGGTATCGTATCTCGCTCTGGTACATTAACGTATGAGGCTGTACATCAGTTAACACAAGAAGGTATTGGCCAATCTACTGCTGTAGGTATCGGTGGGGACCCAGTTAACGGTACGGACTTTATTGATGCGTTAAAAGCATTTAATGAAGATGAAGAAACGCATGCTGTAATTATGATTGGTGAAATCGGTGGTACAGCAGAAGAAGAGGCAGCTGAATGGGTGAAAGCTAATATGACAAAACCTGTTGTAGGCTTCATTGGTGGCCAAACAGCGCCTGCTGGCAAACGTATGGGCCATGCTGGTGCAATCATTTCTGGTGGTAAAGGAACTGCTGCAGAAAAGATTAAAACGATGGAAGCTTGCGGTATTAAAGTAGCGGAAACTCCAGCGGTTATGGGCGAAACGCTAATCTCTGTCTTAAAAGAAAAAGGTCTATTTGAGACTTGTAAAAACTACTAATCTGTTGAAAGACACCTTCTCGCTTGAAGGTGTCTTTTTACGCAATTTTTGTTTACATAATAAAAATTATGGGTAAGGGGAATTAAGATGAAAAGAGAACGATTATTACATCTTCATTATTTTTTAGCAGATCATTGGAAGGCGATGAAAAGACTACTATATGTCGATCCTGAATTGAAGGGAATATACACTTTTAATACAAAACAAATGGAATACTACACTGGAATATCCTCGAAAAAATCTTCAGAATTAGTAAATTTTCTTCAAAGTTCAAATCTCCCGCAATATATATCTTATTTAGAGAAAAATCGAATCTTTTATATGACTATATGGGATGAAGATTATCCACAATTATTACGTGAAATACAAGATCCCCCCTTTGTGTTATATGGAAAAGGAGAGAAGGATTTTCTCAATAAAGCGAATAAATTAGCGGTTATTGGCACGAGAGAACCGACTTTATATGGACATGAGAGTTTAAAATTTATTTTACACCCATTATTAGAAAGGGAATGGCTTATTGTCAGTGGGTTTGCAAGAGGTATAGATACAATGTCTCATGAAATTACAGTAAGACGGCATTGCCCGACTATTGCAATACTAGGACACGGATTATCGTATATGTATCCAAAAGAGAATAGACATTTATATGAAACGTGGAATGAATATATATTGTTATTAACAGAGTATCCGCCGCACTATGCACCGAAAAAATGGTATTTTCCAAAAAGGAACCGGATTATTAGTGGTATAAGTAAGGGTGTTTTAGTTGTAGAAGCGAAATCAAGAAGTGGAACACTTATTACTGCGGACCTTGCTTTAGAGCAAAATAGAGAGGTATTTGCACTTCCTGGGCCTATATTTATAGATAGTGCATCAGGAACGAATCATCTGATTCAACAAGGAGCAAAACTAGTAAGAAATGCAGAAGATATCTTGGAAGAGGTTTTAAATTAACCTTATATTTTTATGTTTTTATTAAACAATTATTGACAAATGGTAGATAGGCACTGTATGGTATATTCATTCTTGATTGACAAAAACAAGAGAAATCAATAAGATTGATGAAGACTTGAATCCACCTCTTAAGGAGGCACTAGCATGTCAGATTACCTCGTAATCGTGGAGTCGCCTTCTAAGGCGAAGACCATTGAGAAATATTTAGGGAAAAAATACAAAGTTGTCGCGTCTATGGGACACGTTCGCGATTTACCTAAAAGCCAAATGGGGATAGAAGTAAAGAACAACTTCACCCCGAAGTATATTACCATTCGTGGTAAAGGTCCCGTCTTAAAAGATTTAAAATCAGCGGCCAAAAAAGCAAAGAAAGTCTATCTCGCGGCCGATCCAGACCGCGAAGGGGAAGCAATTGCTTGGCATTTAGCCAATACGTTAAATGTGGACGTTGAATCAGATTGTCGAGTTGTGTTTAATGAGATTACAAAAGATGCAATAAAAGAATCGTTTAAACATCCTCGTGCGATTAATATGGATTTAGTAGATGCACAACAAGCAAGGCGTATACTAGATCGTCTTGTTGGTTACAATATTAGTCCTTTATTATGGAAGAAAGTAAAAAAAGGATTAAGTGCAGGGCGCGTACAATCTGTAGCAGTTCGTTTAATTATCGAACGTGAAAAAGAAATTCAAATCTTTGAGCCTGAAGAATTCTGGACAATTAAGACAGAATTTGTGAAGGGGAAAGACACATTTGAAGCAAGCTTTTACGGTGTAGATGGTGAAAAAGTTCAATTAACGAATGAAACGCAAGTGAATGAAATAATTGAACAGATGAAAGATAATGCGTTTTCAGTTGAAAATGTAACGCGAAAAGAGCGAAAACGTAATCCTGCATTACCGTTTACAACATCTTCCTTGCAACAAGAGGCAGCGCGTAAGTTAAACATGCGAGCAAAGAAAACAATGATGCTCGCGCAGCAATTGTATGAAGGTATAGATCTTGGAAAGCAAGGGACTGTAGGTCTTATTACGTATATGAGAACTGACTCAACACGTATCTCAGAAACAGCTCAAACAGAGGCGCGTACTTACATTACTGAGGCGTTTGGTGCGGAATACATAGGGACAGAAAAGAAGAAAGAAACGAAAAAGTCGAACGCGCAAGATGCGCATGAGGCAATTCGTCCTACTTCGGTAATGAGAAGGCCAGAGGAACTAAAGAGTTTCTTAAGTCGTGATCAACTTCGGTTGTATAAACTGATTTGGGAGCGATTTGTTGCAAGTCAAATGGCGTCTGCTATAATGGATACTGTGACAGCTAGACTCATTAATAACAATGTTCAGTTCCGTGCAAGTGGATCGGTTGTAAAGTTTCCAGGATTTATGAAAGTGTATGTAGAGTCGAAAGATGACGGGGCTGAAGAAAAGGATAAAATGTTGCCACCTTTAGAAGTAGGGGAAACGGTATTTTCGAAGGATTTAGAACCGAAGCAACACTTTACACAACCTCCGCCGCGCTATACAGAGGCTCGTCTAGTAAGAACACTTGAAGAGCTTGGAATTGGAAGACCGTCGACTTACGTACCGACACTTGAAACGATTCAAAAACGTGGATACGTAGGTTTGGATAATAAACGCTTCGTTCCAACTGAACTTGGTGAAATAGTAATTGAACTTATTTTAGAGTTTTTCCCAGAAATTATTAACATTGAATTTACTGCTAACATGGAGCAAAGTCTTGATGAAGTAGAAGAAGGAAATGCGAATTGGGTAAAAATTGTTGATGATTTCTACGTAGGCTTTGAACCGCGTTTAGAAAAAGCGGAAAAAGAAATGCGTGAAGTGGAAATTAAAGATGAACCAGCTGGGGAAGACTGTGAATTGTGTGATCACCCAATGGTCTTTAAAATGGGTAAATACGGGAAATTTATGGCTTGTTCGAATTTCCCAGATTGTCGTAATACAAAACCGATTGTGAAAGAAATCGGTGTTACTTGTCCGAAGTGTGATAAAGGTCAAATTATTGAACGCCGTAGTAATAAAAAGAAACGTCTTTTCTATGGATGCGGTACGTATCCAGAGTGTGACTTTGTATCTTGGGATAAACCAATTGGTCGTAAATGTCCGAAGTGCGAAGGTATGCTTGTAGAGAAGAAGTTGAAAAAAGGCGTGCAAGTACAATGTATTTCGTGTGATTATGAAGAAGAACAACAAATGTGAGCGTAACTGCTCACATTTTTTTCGGGAAGAAAAGGAAAGGTGATAAATATGACAACACAAGTAGTAAACGTCATTGGCGCAGGTCTTGCAGGAAGTGAAGCAGCTTACCAAATTGCAAAACGTGGTGTCCAAGTAAAATTATATGAAATGAGACCAGTAAGGCAAACGCCAGCTCATCACACAGATAAATTTGCAGAGTTAGTATGCAGTAACTCACTTCGCGCAAACACATTAACAAACGCTGTTGGTGTTATTAAAGAAGAAATGCGTTTAATGGACTCTGTTATTATTCGTGCAGCTGATGAGTGCTCTGTACCAGCAGGAGGGGCTTTAGCTGTAGATCGTCATGAATTTGCGGCAAAGGTAACGGAGTATGTGAAAAACCATCCGAACGTAACTGTGATGAATGAAGAAATTACTGAAATTCCAGAAGGACCTACTGTTATCGCGACAGGTCCACTTACGTCTCCTGATCTTGCTGCGCAATTAAAAGAATTAACAGGTGAAGATTATTTTTATTTCTATGATGCTGCAGCACCGATTGTTGAGAAAGACAGCATTGATATGAATAAAGTATATTTAAAGTCTCGTTACGATAAAGGTGAAGCTGCATATTTAAACTGCCCAATGACGGAAGAGGAATTTGACCGTTTTTACGAGGCTTTAATTGCTGCTGAAACAGTACCTTTAAAAGAATTTGAAAAAGAAATTTTCTTTGAAGGTTGTATGCCGGTAGAAGTTATGGCAAGTAGAGGAAGACAGACGCTAGTATTTGGACCGATGAAACCTGTTGGATTAGAAGATCCGAAAACAGGGAAAACGCCATATGCCGTTGTTCAGTTACGCCAAGATGATGCAGCGGGAACGTTATACAATATCGTAGGTTTCCAAACGCATTTAAAGTGGGGGCCACAAAAAGAAGTGTTACAGTTGATTCCGGGACTGGAAAACGCAGAGATTGTACGTTATGGTGTAATGCATCGTAATACGTTTATTAATTCACCTAACTTGCTTCGTCCAACATATCAATATAAACAACGTGATGATTTATTCTTCGCTGGCCAAATGACTGGAGTAGAGGGATATGTTGAATCGGCGGCATCAGGATTACTAGCTGGTATTAACGCTGCTCGACTTGTGAAAGGTGAAGAGCCGGTTGTATTACCGCCTGTAACTGCAATGGGGAGTATGGCGAATTATATTACTGCGACAAACGCGAAAAACTTCCAGCCAATGAATGCAAACTTCGGTTTGTTTGCACCGTTAGAGAAGAAAGTTAAGAGGAAAGCAGAACGAAATGAAGCATATGCAACACGCGCTTTAGAAACAATTCAAAATTTTGTAAATATTTAGTTAAATTTCTTGCAAAGGCTACTAAGTTGTGATACGATTTAGTAGCCTTTATTGAGGTGAATTGTGTGAATGTGAAGAAATTGTTACAATTATTCGTTGGATATTTACAAATTGAAAGAAATTATTCAAAATATACAATTGCAAGTTATCAAAATGATTTAGAACATTTTGTGCAATTTATGGAGCGAGAAGGCATATCCTCTTTTTTAGATGTTACATACGCGGATGTTCGTTTGTACTTAACGACGTTGCACGATGAAAAGTTAGCCCGTAAATCTGTCGCAAGAAAAGTATCAAGCTTACGAAGTTTATATCGTTTTTTGATGCGTGAAGGTTATCGGAAAGATAATCCGTTTGCACTTGCGTCACTCCCCAAAAAAGAATTGTCAATCCCAAAGTTTTTATATGCTGAAGAATTAGAGGAATTATTTGAAGTTGCTGATACGGAAACGCCGTTAGGTCAAAGGAATCAAGCTTTATTAGAGTTGATGTATGCGACTGGAATCCGTGTGAGTGAATGTGTCAATTTACAACTTACCGATATTGACTTCGCGGTGGGAACAATTTTAGTAATGGGAAAAGGAAAAAAACAAAGGTATATTCCGTTCGGAAGCTATGCGCAAGATGCTTTAATTACTTATATAGAGAACGGGAGAAAACAGTTAGCTCACAAAACTGAAGAGCACTCTCATATGGTATTTTTAAATGCGAAAGGCACGCCGCTAACAAGTCGAGGGGTACGTTATGTATTAAACGAACTCATTAAGAAGGCTTCACTGACAATGCGGATAAGTCCCCATATGTTAAGGCATACATTTGCTACACACATGTTAGATGAAGGGGCAGATTTACGTACTGTACAGGAGCTACTTGGTCATGAGAATTTGTCGACGACACAAATTTATACGCATGTCTCTAAAGAAAGATTGCGTTCGGTCTACATGAAGCATCACCCGCGGGCATAAATTGCTTTTAAAGCTATAAAAACATATAAAGGAGTTTTTTTCTATGGGAAATTTCCACGCTACAACGATATTTGCAGTTCATCATAATGGAGAATGTGCAATGGCTGGAGATGGTCAGGTGACAATGGGAAATGCAGTTGTAATGAAACATACAGCTCGTAAAGTCCGTAAACTTTTCCAAGGGAAAGTTTTAGCTGGCTTTGCAGGTTCCGTTGCTGACGCATTTACTCTTTTTGAAATGTTTGAAGGGAAATTAGAAGAGTACAATGGGAACTTGCAGCGTGCTGCAGTTGAGATGGCAAAACAATGGCGTGGCGACAAAATGTTACGTCAGCTAGAAGCGATGCTCATTGTCATGGATAAAACAACTATGCTTCTTGTTTCAGGTACAGGAGAAGTGATTGAACCGGATGATGGTATTTTAGCGATTGGATCTGGTGGGAATTATGCGCTTTCTGCAGGTCGTGCTTTAAAGCAATATGCAAGTGAACATTTAACAGCGAAGCAAATTGCGAAAGCGAGTTTAGACATTGCTGGCGATATTTGTGTTTATACAAACCACAATATAATTGTGGAAGAATTGTAGAATCGTAAGGGAGGCATTTTATATGCATTTACATTTTACTCCGCGTCAAATTGTGGAAAAATTAGATCAATACATTATCGGTCAAAAAGATGCGAAGAAAGCGGTTGCTGTAGCTTTAAGAAATCGATATCGTCGAAGTAAATTAGCTGAAAATCTACGTGATGAAATTGCACCTAAAAATATTTTAATGATTGGACCGACAGGTGTTGGTAAAACAGAGGTAGCACGACGAATGGCGAAACTCGTTGGAGCACCTTTTATTAAGGTTGAAGCTACCAAATTTACAGAAGTTGGATATGTAGGTAGAGATGTAGAATCGATGGTACGTGACCTTGTGGAAACGTCAGTTCGTATCGTGAAAGAAGAAATGGTAATTAAAGTACAAGACAAAGCAGAAGAACAAGCGAACCAACGTCTTGTTGAAATTTTAGTGCCGAGTCCGGAGAAACAATCTGGATTTAAAAACCCATTAGAAATGCTATTTGGCGGTGCTCAAAATTCGAATCAAACATCTGATGCACAGGAAGATGTTGAAATCGAAAAGAAACGTCAAGACGTGGAAAGAAAGCTTGCTGCAGGACTTCTTGAAGATGAAATTGTATCGATTGAAGTGACTGAGCAACAGTCTTCCATGTTCGATATGTTACAAGGAACTGGCATGGAACAAATGGGAATGAATTTCCAAGATGCATTAGGAAGTTTTATGCCGAAAAAAACAAAAAAACGTAAACTTTCTGTGAAAGAAGCAAGAAAACTCTTGACAAATGAGGAAGCACAGCGCTTAATTGATATGGATGAAGTTACACAAGAGGCTGTTTATCGTGCTGAACAGCTCGGGATTATTTTTATCGATGAAATTGACAAAATTGCTGGTAAGCAGTCGAATAGCGTAGATGTATCACGTGAAGGTGTGCAACGTGACATTTTACCAATTGTAGAAGGATCGAATGTTGCGACAAAATACGGATCAGTAAAAACGGATTATATTTTATTCGTTGCAGCTGGAGCGTTTCATATGTCTAAACCGTCGGATTTAATTCCGGAACTGCAAGGGAGATTTCCGATTCGAGTAGAATTAACAAAATTATCGACAGATGATTTCGTTAAAATATTAATCGAGCCTGACAATGCGTTAATTAAACAATATATGGCTTTATTAGCGACTGAAGGTATAGAAATTGAATTTTCAGACGAAGCTATTCGTAAGATTGCTGAGATTGCTTATCAAGTTAATCAGGATACAGATAATATTGGAGCAAGAAGACTTCATACGATTATGGAGAAACTCCTTGAAGATTTATCGTTTGAAGCATCTGAAATTACGTTAGAGAAAATAACGATAACACCTCAATACGTTGAGGAGAAATTAGCAACGATTGCTAAAAATAAAGATGTGAGCCAGTTTATTTTGTAATAGTGTCATCAGGTGACTCGCCCTAGTTTCCAAGTGATGAAAAAATATGTAAGTAACATGTAGGAGGAACTTTTGAAATGGAATTATTAGCAAAAACAAGAAAATTAAATGCGTTATTACAGAGCGCAGCAGGAAAGCCTGTAAACTTTAGAGAAATGTCTGACACAATGTGTGAAGTAATCGAAGCGAACGTATTCGTAGTAAGCCGTCGTGGTAAATTACTAGGTTATGCAATTCACCAACAAATTGAGAATGAGCGTATGAAACAAATGCTTGCAGAGCGTCAATTCCCGGAAGAATACACGCAAAGCTTATTCAACATTACAGAAACATCTTCAAACTTAGATGTAAACAGTGCTTACACAGCATTCCCAGTAGAAAATAGAGAATTATTTGGTCAAGGTTTAACTACAATCGTACCAATCGTTGGTGGCGGTGAGCGTCTAGGCACATTAGTGTTAGCTCGTCTTGGTCAAGAGTTCTTAGACGATGATTTAATCCTTGCTGAATACAGTTCAACTGTAGTAGGTATGGAAATCTTACGTGAAAAAGCAGAAGAAATCGAAGAGGAAGCACGTAGTAAAGCTGTTGTTCAAATGGCGATTAGCTCATTATCTTACAGTGAGTTAGAAGCAATCGAGCATATCTTCGAAGAATTAAATGGAACAGAAGGTTTACTTGTTGCAAGTAAAATTGCTGATCGCGTAGGAATTACTCGTTCTGTAATCGTAAATGCACTTCGTAAATTAGAGAGTGCTGGTGTTATTGAGTCTCGCTCTTTAGGTATGAAAGGAACATACATTAAAGTGCTAAACGACAAGTTTCTACAGGAACTTGCTAAATTAAAAACAAACTAATTTATAAAACTCTCCTCATTTTTTGAGGAGAGTTTTTTTGTGTATAAAAGATTGATGTTGTTTGTAAATAGCGTCATAATCGTGTTTTTCGGAAAAGCTATGAGTTGAATTTTATTTTTTTGCTTAAAGGAAATACAGGTTGGTAATACTAGAATTCGAGCGTGAACAAAGAAAGTTTTACATTGTTCGCATTTTCGACTTGATTGTAATATTTCAGTATGATATAGTAAGCAGTGGTGTCAGTACAAAGTACACACGTTTACTGATTTAAGTGTTGGTGCTACGTTTGTAGTTTCGCTTAGAGATGAAGTAAACGGAGGATATCAAAAACCATTTAGGAGGAACTATATTATGTCAGTAATTTCTATGAAGCAATTGCTTGAAGCTGGTGTTCATTTCGGACATCAAACTCGTCGTTGGAACCCAAAAATGAAGCGTTACATTTTCACAGAGCGTAACGGTATCTACATCATCGACTTACAAAAAACTGTGAAAAAAGTTGAGGAAGCTTACAGAACGATGCGTGACATCGCTGCTGAAGGCGGAGATATCTTATTCGTAGGTACTAAAAAACAAGCACAAGAAGCTATTAAAGAAGAAGCAACTCGTGCTGGTATGTACTTCGTTAACCAACGTTGGTTAGGTGGAACTTTAACAAACTTCCAAACAATCCAAAAGCGTATCAAGCGCCTTAAAGACATCGAAAAAATGCAAGAAGATGGTACTTTCGAAGTACTTCCTAAGAAAGAAGTTGTTCAACTTAAAAAAGAGTTAGAGCGTCTTGAGAAATTCTTAGGCGGTATTAAAGATATGAAAGGTCTTCCAAGTGCATTATTCGTAGTAGACCCTCGTAAAGAGCGTATTGCAGTTGCTGAAGCACGCAAATTACACATTCCAATCATCGGTATCGTTGATACAAACTGTGATCCAGACGAAATCGATCACGTTATCCCAGCAAACGATGATGCAATTCGTGCTGTAAAACTTCTTACATCTAAAATGGCAGACGCGATCCTTGAAGCAAAACAAGGTGAAGAAACTGTTACTGCGTAACAAATTTGGAAAGGTGATAAGGGGTTCGGCCTTTTATCACCTTTTTTAAGGTATAAACACCTTTATAAAAGGTATAAATACATATTTTAGGAGGATGAAAAATATGGCAATCACTGCACAAATGGTAAAAGAACTTCGTGAAAAAACAGGCGCAGGTATGATGGACTGCAAAAAAGCTTTAACTGAGACTAATGGCGACATGGAGAAAGCAATTGACTTCTTACGTGAAAAAGGTATTGCAAAAGCTGCTAAAAAAGCAGACCGCATCGCTGCTGAAGGTTTAACTTTCATCGAAACAAACGGTAACGAAGGTTTAATCTTAGAATTAAACTCTGAAACTGATTTCGTTGCGAAAAACGAAGGTTTCCAAGCATTAATTAAAGAATTAGCTGCTCACTTATTAGCTAACAAACCAGCTAACATTGAAGAAGCTATGGCTCAAACAATCGAAGGCGGCAAAACAGTAGAAGAGCACATCAACGAAGCAATCGCTAAAATTGGTGAAAAACTTACACTTCGTCGTTTCGAAATCGTAACAAAAACTGATGCTGATGCATTCGGCGCTTACCTACACATGGGTGGACGTATTGGTGTATTAACAGTTCTTGAAGGTTCTACTGACGAAGCTGCTGCTAAAGATGTAGCAATGCACATCGCAGCAGTTAACCCTAAATACATCGACCGCGATGCTGTAACAGCTGAAGAAGTTGAGCATGAGCGTCAAGTATTAACACAACAAGCGTTAAACGAAGGCAAGCCTGAAAAAATCGTTGCAAAAATGGTTGAAGGCCGTCTTGGCAAATTCTTCGAAGAAATTTGCTTACTTGACCAAGCATTCGTTAAAAACCCTGATATGAAAGTTCGTCAGTTCGTTGAGTCTAAAGGCGGAACATTAAAAGGATTCGTTCGCTACGCTGTTGGTGAAGGTATCGAAAAACGCGAAGACAACTTTGCTGAAGAAGTAATGAACCAAGTAAAAGGTAGTAACTAATACAGATTAGGGAGCACATTGTGTTCCCTTTTTTAAAATAAAGATGTAAGCAATTGGAGGTTCATTATGAGTAAACCGAAATATAATCGTGTCGTATTAAAGCTAAGCGGAGAAGCGTTAGCTGGCGAACAAGGATTTGGAATTAACCCATCTGTTATTAAATCAGTTGCGGAACAAGTGAAAGAAATTGCAGAACTTGATGTAGAAGTTGCTGTTGTTGTTGGTGGCGGAAACATTTGGCGTGGAAAAATCGGAAGTGAAATGGGAATGGATCGTGCTGGAGCGGATTACATGGGTATGTTAGCAACAGTTATGAACTCATTAGCTCTTCAAGATAGCCTGGAGAACATTGGAATTCAAACTCGTGTTCAAACTTCAATCGAAATGCGTCAAGTAGCAGAGCCTTACATTCGTCGTAAAGCAGTTCGTCATCTAGAGAAAAAACGTGTTGTGATCTTTGCAGCAGGTACAGGTAACCCATATTTCTCTACAGATACAACAGCAGCCCTACGTGCAGCGGAAATCGAAGCAGACGTTATCTTAATGGCGAAAAACAATGTAGATGGCGTATATAATGCAGATCCATCTCTTGACCCAACAGCTACGAAATACGAAACACTTACTTACTTAGATGTATTAAAAGAAGGTTTAGGTGTAATGGATTCAACAGCTTCTTCTTTATGTATGGACAATGATATTCCATTAATTGTATTCTCAGTTATGGAAAAAGGTAACATTAAACGTGCCGTTTTAGGCGAAAATATCGGAACAGTTGTAAGGGGGAAATAAATATGGGACAACAAGTATTGAAGTCTTCAAATGAAAAAATGGAAAAAGCAGTTGCTGCTTACTCTCGTGAATTGGCAACAGTTCGCGCAGGTCGTGCAAGCTCGTCTGTATTAGATAAGGTACAAGTTGATTACTATGGTGCACCAACACCTGTTGTGCAATTAGCGAACATTACAGTTCCAGAAGCACGTTTACTTGTAATTCAACCTTATGATAAAACTTCTATCGGTGATATTGAAAAAGCAATCTTAAAAGCAGATTTAGGCTTAAATCCTTCTAATGATGGAACTGTAATTCGTATTGCATTCCCTGCATTAACAGAAGAGCGTCGTCGCGATCTTGTAAAAGTTGTGAAAAAATATGCTGAAGAAGCAAAAGTTGCTGTTCGTAACGTACGTCGTGACAGTAACGATGATCTTAAGAAGCTTGAAAAAGCTGGCGATATTACAGAAGATGATTTAAGAGGATATACTGAAGATATCCAAAAAGAAACAGATAAATATATTGCAAAAGTTGACGAAATCGCAAAAAACAAAGAAAAAGAAATCATGGAAGTGTAATAGCGATACCTTCGCAAATATGACCCTCTTCTTAAGGGGGTCTTTTTACACTTTTAGGCATACGTCTGCTTGCTGGAGGGTATGAATGATGTTTAAAAACTTTCCTTTTTTTAAAAGTAAAAAGGTCGCATCGTTTGATCATCTCGTTGAAAAAGTGAAAAAAGGATACATCCCAGAACATATTGCCATCATTATGGATGGTAATGGAAGATGGGCAAAGAGGAGAGCGATGCCTCGTATTGCGGGACATCATGAAGGCATGCAAGTTGTAAAGAAAATCACAAAATTTGCAAGCAAACTTAATGTGAAAGTATTAACTCTTTATGCTTTTTCAACTGAGAACTGGAAAAGACCGAAAAAGGAAGTTGACTATTTAATGAGGCTTCCAGAAGAATTTCTAGGTACATTTTTACCAGAATTGATTGAAGAGAACGTACAAGTCCGAGTAATAGGACAACAAGATCGTCTTCCTACGCATACACGCAGAGCGATGGAAAAGGCCATGGAAGATACGAAAGAGAATACGGGATTAATTCTTAATTTCGCGTTAAACTATGGAAGTCGAGACGAGATCGTTTCTGCTGTGCAACATATGGTGAAAGATAGTGAGGAAGGAAAAATTCGTGTTGAAGATGTAAGTGAAGAAATGCTTTCTTCTTATTTAATGACGAGTTCTTTACCTGACCCAGAGTTGTTAATCCGTACGAGCGGAGAGCTACGTATTAGTAATTTCATGTTATGGCAAATTGCATATTCGGAATTTTGGTTTACAGATGTGTATTGGCCAGATTTTACCGAGGAACATTTGCTAAATGCGATTACAGACTTTCAGCATAGAGGGCGCAGATTCGGAGGCGTGTAGAAAGAGAGGGTTTGGTAGTGAAACAGAGAATTATTACTGGAGTGGTTGCTGCCGCGCTATTCATTCCCATCGTAATTTACGGTGGCGTGCCTTTTACGGTTTTAGTGTATGCACTTGCTTCTATAGGTTTATATGAATTAATTCGTATGAGTAAGCTTACGCTTATGTCAATACCAACAGTTTTAGCTGCAGTATTATTATGGATTATTTTAATTCCAAGTAGTGCATCAGAACTGTTTACGCAGATTGGATTAGGTAAATTAGAAATCACATTTGTGATTGTTTTATTACTTTTATCATATACAGTCCTTTCTAAGAATACATTTACTTTTGACCATGCTTCCTTTTTACTAATGGCAACAACATATGTTGCAATGGGATTCTTATATTTGAATGAAACGAGAATTTTAGGAATTAAATATGTGTTTTGCGCATTATTTGTTATATGGGCTACCGATTCAGGCGCATATTTCGTAGGGAAAGCATTAGGAAAAAGAAAATTATGGCCAGAAATTAGTCCGAATAAAACGATTGAAGGTTCATTAGGCGGCATCGTTTGTGGGATTGTTGTGGCACTTGTTTACAATATGTTCTTCCCAGTTGAGGCTAATGTAGGGATTTTAATTGTGTTGACAATTATCATTTCTATTTTTGGACAAATTGGTGATTTAGTACAATCTGCATTTAAACGTCATTATGGCGTAAAAGATTCAGGTACAATTTTACCTGGACATGGTGGTATATTAGATCGAACAGATAGTTGGTTATTCGTTTTACCAATTCTCTACTTCTTATTACAATACAATTAATAAATGAACGAGGGGTTGGAGTCATGAAAAACATTAGTTTATTAGGTGCAAGCGGATCAATTGGTACACAAACTTTAGATGTATTACGCTCGCACCCAGACCAATTCCGTCTCGTTGCTTTTTCTGTAGGGAAAAATATTGACTACGCAGTAAAGGTAATTCAAGAATTTTCTCCGCAAATTGTCTCTGTGCAAAGAGAGGAAGATGTTTTAAAATTACAAGCTGTCTCTGGTAATACAAAAATTGTATATGGTAGTGAAGGGCTTTTAGAAGTAGCATTACATCCAGATGCAGAGATTGTAGTAAATGCTGTTGTAGGTAGCGTAGGGTTGTTACCAACACTTCGTGCAATTGAGGCGAAAAAAACAATCGGAATTGCAAACAAAGAAACGTTAGTAACCGCAGGGCATCTTGTAATGGAAGCAGCACGAAAACATAATGTTTCGTTACTTCCAGTAGACAGTGAACATTCAGCTATTTTTCAATGCTTGAATGGTGAAAATGAAAAAAGAATTTCTCGACTGATTATTACAGCTTCTGGAGGAAGTTTCCGTGATAAAACGAGAGATGAATTGCATCATGTGACGGTAGAAGATGCGCTTCGACATCCAAACTGGTCAATGGGTTCGAAAATTACAATTGATTCTGCTACAATGATGAATAAGGGGCTAGAAGTAATTGAAGCACATTGGCTTTTTGGTATCCCTTATGAGCAAATCGATGTTGTTTTACATAAAGAAAGTATTATTCATTCTATGGTTGAATTTGAAGATCGTAGTGTGATGGCACAGCTTGGCTCACCGGATATGCGAGTACCAATTCAATACGCACTTACATATCCTGATCGATTACCTCTTTCAGACACAAAGCAGTTAAATTTATGGGAAATGGGAACATTGCATTTTGAGAAAATGAACCAAGAACGTTTCCGTTGTTTGCGTTTTGCGTATGAAGCTGGAAAAACAGGTGGAAGTATGCCAGCTGTAATGAATGCAGCGAATGAAGTAGCTGTTGAAGCTTTTTTACAAAAGAGAATTGGTTTCTTAACAGTGGAAGACCTCATTGAAAAAGCAATGAACCATCACAATGTCATTGCACGTCCGAGCTTAGAGGAAATTCTGGAAATTGATGCAACCACAAGACGGTTTGTGATGGAACAAATTTAGCAAAGGTGGTATGGAATTGAATACAGCGATTGCCTTTATATTAATTTTCGGTGCACTCGTATTTTTCCATGAGCTAGGGCATCTATATTTCGCAAAAAGAGCAGGTATTTTATGCCGTGAGTTTGCGATTGGTTTTGGTCCGAAAATATTCTCATTTGAAAAGAATGAAACGGTGTATACGATTCGATTACTGCCCCTTGGTGGCTATGTAAGAATGGCTGGCGAGGATGCAGACACAGTTGAGTTAAAGCCTGGAAAAAAGGTTGGCCTTGTATTAAATGAAAAAGACGAAGTTGCGAAATTAGTTTTTGATGGATACGAAAAGTATCCAAATGTTCGTGTCATTGAAGTCGAACAAGCTGATTTAGAGCATAATTTAGCAATTTCGGGCTATGAAGAGTACGAGGAAGAGCTTCAAACATTCCGAGTGAATGAAAAGGCTCGTATTATTACTGCTGGTGAAGAAATACAAATTGCTCCGTATAATAGGCAGTTCGGCTCCAAGAAATTGGGTCAACGTGCTTTAACAATCTTTGCAGGTCCTGCAATGAACTTCATTTTAGCATTTGTTATTTTTGTGATTCTTGGATTTGTACAAGGTGTTCCTGTTGACAAGCCAATGGTCGGAAAAATAATGGAAAATAGTGCAGCCGAGCAAGCTGGATTAAAAGAAAATGATACAATTCAAGCAATCGATGGGAAAAACACAAGTACATGGAAAGATGTTGTTACCATTGTACGTGAAAACCCAAATAAAGAAATTACGTTACAAGTAAAGCGTGATAGTGAACAGTTTAATGTAAAAGTAACGCCAACGCTCGATAAAGAAGGAAAAGACGAAGTAGGTAGAATTGGTGTTTACTCTCCAGTAGAGAAAACAGTAATGGGTTCTATTAAATCAGGATTTGAACAAACATACCAATGGACAAAACTAATTTTTGATTCACTTGTGAAATTAGTAACTGGTCAATTCTCTATTAATGAGTTGTCAGGTCCAGTAGGAATTTATAATCTAACAGATCAAGTTGTAGATTATGGATTTACGCGTGTATTAAGTTTAGCAGCAGTTTTAAGTATTAACCTTGGTTTATTTAATTTACTACCAGTCCCTGCTTTAGACGGTGGACGTTTGTTCTTCTTCTTAATTGAAGCGTTACGAGGGAAACCAATTGACCGCCAAAAAGAAGGAATGGTTCACTTTATTGGTTTTGCATTATTAATGTTACTTATGTTAGTTGTAACTTGGAATGACATTCGTAAGTTTTTCTTGTAAAATAAGGTGAAACTTATAATGAAATAGAGCTCGTAGAATAAAATCCCTCACCTAACTCGAGGTGAGGGGTTTTACTGCGTGTAAGAGTAAAATGAAGAGGTGCGAATAAATGAAACAAAGTATGGTATTCAGTCCTACATTACGTGAAGTTCCAGCTGATGCGGAGATTAAGAGTCATCAGTTATTACTTCGTGCAGGTTTTATGCGTCAAAATGCTTCTGGTATTTATAGTTTTCTACCATTTGGATTAAAAGTACTACACAAAGTAGAACGTATCGTTCGAGAAGAAATGGAGCGCGCAGGAGCTGTAGAATTATTAATGCCAGCGATGCAAGCTGCAGAATTATGGCAAGAATCAGGCCGTTGGTATTCTTACGGATCTGAATTAATGCGTATGAAAGATCGTAACGCTCGTGAATTCGCATTAGGAGCGACACATGAAGAAGTAATTACGGATCTTGTACGTGATGAAGTGAAATCATATAAAAAATTACCGTTAACATTGTACCAAATTCAAACAAAATTCCGTGATGAACAAAGACCGCGTTTCGGTTTATTACGTGGAAGAGAGTTTCTAATGAAAGATGCATACTCTTTCCATGCTACACAAGAGAGCTTAGATGAAGTATACGATCGCTTATACAAAGCATACTCTAACATTTTTGCTCGTTGTGGCTTGAATTTCCGTGCGGTTATTGCTGACTCTGGAGCAATGGGCGGAAAAGATACGCATGAATTTATGGTATTATCTGAAGTTGGTGAAGATACAATTGCATACTCTGATACATCTAATTATGCAGCAAACATCGAAATGGCTCCTGTGGTAGCTACGTATACGAAGAGTGATGAAGCAGAAAAGGCACTTGAAAAAGTAGCAACACCAGATCAAAAAGCAATTGAAGAAGTATCTGCATTCTTAAACATTGAAGCTGACAAGTGCATTAAGTCTATGGTATTTAAAGTAGATGAGAAATTAGTAGTTGTACTTGTTCGTGGTGATCATGAAGTAAACGATGTAAAAGTGAAAAACGTATACGGCGCTTCAGTTGTTGAGCTTGCTTCTCATGAAGAAGTGAAAGAATTATTAAACTGTGAAGTTGGTTCTTTAGGACCGATTGGTGTAACAGGTGATATAGAAATTATCGCTGACCATGCTGTAGCATCAATTGTTAACGGATGTTCAGGAGCAAACGAAGAAGGATTCCATTATGTAAATGTAAATCCAAAACGCGACTTTAAAGTAAGTCAATATACAGATTTACGCTTCATTCAAGAAGGAGACCAATCTCCAGACGGAAATGGAACAATTCTTTTCGCACGCGGAATTGAAGTTGGTCATGTATTCAAATTAGGAACACGTTATAGTGAAGCAATGAACGCAACATTCCTAGATGAAAACGGAAAAACACAACCACTTATTATGGGTTGTTACGGTATCGGTGTATCTCGTACAGTGGCAGCAATCGCAGAGCAGTTTAATGATGAGAACGGTTTAGTTTGGCCAAAAGCTGTAGCACCATTCCATGTGCATGTAATTCCAGTAAATATGAAATCTGATGCGCAACGTGAAATGGGTGAAAACATCTACAACTCATTACAAGAGCAAGGGTACGAAGTATTACTAGATGATCGTGCAGAACGTGCAGGTGTTAAATTTGCAGATGCAGATTTATTTGGCCTTCCAGTTCGCGTGACAGTTGGTAAAAAAGCAGACGAAGGTATTGTAGAAGTGAAAGTACGTGCTACAGGCGAGTCTGAAGAAGTGAAAGTAGAAGAACTTCAAACATATATTGCAAATATTTTAAAATAAGAAGAGGTACCTCGTAATGAGGTACCTTCTCTTTCTTTGTAAACGTATTTTTGTAAAAGAAGAAGGGAGAAATCTTTCTTTGTAGTACGTTTCAATTTATAATAGCAAATGGAAGGAGAGTGCTTATGTCTTTAACAAATGAACAACAAGAGCGATTTCAAATTTTGCTCCAGCAGTTGCAAATACCAGACGACCTTATAAATCAATATTTACAAGGTGGTGGTATTGAAAGGCTCGTTATTGATAAATCGAATAAAAGTTGGCATTTTGATTTACAAGTGCCACGTATTTTGCCTACAGAATTATATGAATTGCTAGAAACAAAGCTTAAGCAATCATTTTCTCATATTGCAAGAACAACATTTGCATTAGAAACAGAGAATAAACAATTTACAGAAGAAGAAGTGAGGGCGTATTGGCCGCTTTGTACGGAACGAATTACATTTTCACCTATGTTTGCTTACTTAAAGAAGCAGCTTCCGCAGGTGAATGGAGTGAAGTTGCTAATAAATGTGAATAATGAGCTGGAATCTACTGCTTTAAAGAAAAACGTTGCGAAACCAGTAGGGGATCAATACGAAACTTTTGGATTCCCGCGTTTTCAGTTAGACACACATATACAGCAAAATACAGAAGAAATGCAAAAGTTTCGTGAGCAAACGCAGCAAGAAGATCGTGAACGTGTTATACAAGCTATGGAAGAAATGGCGAAGAAGCAAGCTGAAGAAAGTAGCGTTGTGCATGAAGGACCGGTTGTACTCGGATATCTTATTAAGCCGGATGAAGAGATTACACCGATGCGAGAAATTCAAGATGAAGAAAGAAGAAAAACAGTTCAAGGGTACGTCTTCCATGTAGAAACGAAAGAGCTGCGTAGTGGCCGTACGTTATTAACGTTAAAAATAACAGACTATACGGATTCAATTATGATCAAAATGTTCTCGCGTGACAAAGAAGATATTCCAATGCTGCAATCCTTGAAAAAAGGAATGTGGGTGAAAGCGCGTGGTTCTGTTCAAAATGATACATTCGTTCGAGATTTAGTAATGATTGCAAATGATATAAATGAAATAACAGGACCGTCTCGTAAAGATAAAGCGCCAGAAGGTGAAAAACGTGTAGAGCTGCATCTTCACACACCGATGAGCCAAATGGACGCTGTTACTCCTGTTTCTAGACTTGTTGCCCAAGCAGGTAAATGGGGACATGAGGCAATCGCTGTTACAGACCATGCTGTTGCACAGTCTTTCCCAGAGGCATATTCTGCGGGTAAAAAGGCTGGGGTTAAAGTTATATATGGTGTAGAAGCGAATCTAGTTAATGATGGTGTACCAATTGCATATAACGAAGCGCATCGTTTACTTGCAGAGGAAACGTATGTTGTTTTCGACGTTGAGACGACAGGTTTATCAGCTGTATATGATACTGTTATCGAGTTAGCGGCTGTAAAAGTAAAAGGTGGCGAAATTATTGACCGCTTTGAATCTTTCGCAAATCCACATCAACCATTATCTGCGACGATTATTGAATTAACAGGTATTACAGATGATATGTTAACGGATGCACCAGAAGTGGACGAAGTGTTTAAAAAGTTTGAAGAATGGATGGGCGACCATACACTTGTTGCTCATAACGCAAGTTTTGATATGGGCTTTATTAACGTAGGTTTTAAAAAGGCTGGACTAGAAAAAACGAATAACCCTGTTATTGATACGTTAGAACTTGCAAGATTCTTATTCCCAGAAATGAAAAACCATCGATTAAATACGATGTGTAAAAAGCTTGATATTGAATTAACGCAACATCACCGTGCGATTTATGATACAGAAGCAACGGGATACTTACTTGTGAAAATGTTAAAAGATGTGATTGAAAAGGGATTTGAATATCACGATCAATTAAATGATAGCATGGGGCAAGGGGATGCGTATAAGCGTGGACGTCCAAGTCATATGACGTTACTTGCCACATCAGATGTAGGGTTGAAAAATTTATATAAACTTGTTTCCTATTCTCACCTAAATTACTTTTATCGTGTACCACGAGTACCAAGGTCACTATTAAAAAAATATCGTGAAGGAATTTTAGTAGGAACGGCTTGTGATAAAGGTGAAGTGTTTGAGGCGATGATGCAAAAAGCTCCTGAAGAGGTAGAAGAAATTGCGCAGTTCTATGATTATATTGAAGTAATGCCTCCAGAGGTGTTACGTCATTTAGTAGAACGTGAACTTGTTCGAGATGAGGGACAATTAAAAACAATTATTTCTAACTTAGTAAAACTAGGTGAGACGTTAGATAAACCAGTTGTTGCTACAGGAAACGTGCATTATATAGATCCAGAGGATGCGATGTATCGCAAAATTTTAGTCAGTTCGCAGGGCGGAGCCAATCCGTTAAACCGACATTCTTTACCACCTGTACATTTCCGTACAACGGATGAAATGTTAGAGTGTTTTTCATTCTTAGGTGAAGACGTAGCGAAAGAAATTGTTGTAACGAATACACAGAAGATTGCATCATTAATTGGTGATGTTCATCCAGTGAAAGATGATCTATATACACCGAAAATTGAAGGTGCAGATGATGAGACGCGTGACATGAGTTATAAAATGGCGCGTAGCATTTATGGTGAAGAGTTACCTGAAATTGTAGAAGCGCGTTTAGAAAAAGAATTAAAAAGTATTATTGGGCATGGATTCGCCGTAATTTATTTAATTTCACATAAGCTCGTAAAAAAATCATTAGTAGACGGATATTTAGTAGGTTCGCGTGGATCGGTAGGTTCATCATTCGTTGCAACGATGATGGAAATTACAGAAGTAAACCCATTACCACCACACTATGTATGTCCGAAGTGTAAGCAATCAGAATTCTTTAATGATGGTTCTGTAGGTTCTGGTTTTGACTTGCCGGATAAAGAATGTCCTGCATGTAATGTTCCATACGTGAAAGATGGACATGATATTCCGTTCGAAACGTTCCTTGGATTTAAAGGAGATAAGGTACCCGATATCGATCTGAACTTCTCCGGGGAATACCAACCACGTGCCCATAACTATACGAAAGTACTGTTCGGTGAAGATTATGTATACCGTGCGGGTACAATAGGTACAGTTGCGGAAAAAACGGCTTATGGATATGTAAAAGGTTATGCAAATGATCATAATTTAACGATTCGAAATGCAGAGATTGACCGCTTAGTAGCAGGATGTACGGGCGTAAAACGTACAACAGGACAGCATCCAGGTGGTATTATCGTTGTGCCAGATTACATGGATATCTTTGATTTCTCACCAATTCAGTTTCCGGCAGATTCAATAGGGGCTGAGTGGAGAACGACACACTTTGATTTCCACTCCATTCATGATAATTTATTGAAACTTGATATACTAGGACACGATGATCCTACTGTTATTCGTATGTTACAAGATTTAAGTGGTATTGATCCGAAAACAATCCCAACAGACGATCCGGAAGTAATGAAAATTTTCTCAGGCCCGGAATCGTTAGGGGTAACGGAAGAACAAATTAACTGTAAAACAGGTACACTTGGTATACCAGAGTTTGGTACGAAATTCGTAAGGCAGATGTTAGAAGAGACGAAACCTACGACATTCTCTGAGTTAGTCCAAATCTCTGGACTATCACATGGTACAGACGTATGGCTTGGTAATGCAAACGAGTTAATTTATAACGGTACATGTACGCTGAGTGAAGTTATCGGTTGTCGTGATGACATCATGGTATATTTAATCTATCAAGGTTTAGACCCATCATTAGCCTTCAAAATCATGGAGTCAGTTCGTAAAGGTAAAGGTGTACCGGAAGAATGGGAAGATGACATGAAAAGTAATAATGTACCAGGTTGGTATATTGATTCATGTAAGAAAATAAAGTACATGTTCCCTAAAGCCCATGCGGCTGCTTACGTACTTATGGCTGTACGTATTGCATACTTTAAAGTACATTTCGCGCTTCTATTCTATGCGGCATACTTTACAGTTCGTGCAGATGACTTTGATATAGAGGCGATGGCGAAAGGTTCAGCATCTATACGTGTAAGAATTGATGAAATTGCGCAAAAAGGTTTGGATGCAGCGCCGAAAGAGAAAAGTTTATTAACAGTACTAGAAATGACACTTGAAATGTGTGAGCGTGGATACTCATTCCAAAAGGTTGATTTATACCGTTCGCATGCAACAGAATTTATTATTGATGGGGATACTTTAATTCCTCCATTTAATGCAGTGCCTGGACTTGGTACAAACGCAGCTTTAAGTATTGTAGAAGCACGCAAAAATGGAGATTTCTTATCAAAAGAAGATTTACAGCAGCGCAGTAAGGTTTCGAAAACAATTATTGAGTATTTAGATAGTCAAGGTTGCTTAGGCGATCTACCTGATCAAAACCAGTTATCACTGTTCTAATAGGTAGGAAAATTCTTTGCAAATCAACATTTGCTATGGTATACTATTAACCGAGATAACCATGTCATGTATATTGTGTAAAAAAAAGAGTGGGGAAACCCACTCTTTCGTGTTACTATCTACGTTTTATTGATGTGGAGAGGTAAGAAATTTCTGTCGTATATACATATTTTGTTACAAGTTTTACTTCTTAAATTTGGTAATACTAAGACAGATATTCCCTGCTTAACGGCAGGGGCTTTTGTTAGCTAACGAGAAAGAATAAGATGGACCGTTTTTATGGACGGGGTCTTTTCTTGTAAATGGTACATGGCGGCAGGAAGGAGGCTGTTTATGGATAAGAAAGTCACAGAAGTTGTAGAAGCATTTGCGCAGCCAATCGTTGAAGAGTTAAATCTTGAACTTGTAGATGTAGAGTATGTGCAAGAAGGACAAGACTGGTTCTTACGCGTATTCATCGATTCTGAAAAGGGAGTCGACATTGAAGAATGCGGTGCGGTAAGTGAACGTTTAAGCGAAGCTTTAGATAAAGAGGATCCAATTCCTCATCTTTACTTTTTGGATGTATCATCTCCTGGAGCGGAACGCCCATTAAAGAAAGAGAAAGACTTCCAGCAAGCGGTAGGAAAACAAGTGGCAATTAAAACATATGAGCCGATTGATGGTGAAAAAATGTTTGAAGGAAAGCTACTTTCCTACGATGGTACTACAATTACATTATTATTAACAATTAAAACACGTAAAAAAGAAATCCAAATTCCAATGGATAAAGTTGCAAATGCGCGACTTGCTGTTACGTTTTAGTTAGAAGGGGGATCTTCATGAGCACTGAGTTGTTAGATGCCTTGCTCGTATTAGAGTCAGAAAAAGGAATCAGCAAAGATATTATTATTGATGCGATTGAAGCAGCGTTAATCTCTGCTTATAAACGCAATTTTAATCAAGCACAAAACGTTCGTGTGAGCTTTAACCCAGAAGTGGGAACAATTCAAGTTTTAGCACGTAAAGACGTTGTAGATAATGTGTTTGATCCACGTCTTGAAATTTCTGTTGAAGAAGCAAGACAAATTAATCCAAACTATCAAGATGGTGACGTACTAGAGATTGAAGTAACACCAAAAGATTTCGGTCGTATTGCAGCACAAACTGCAAAACAGGTTGTAACACAACGAGTGCGCGAAGCAGAGCGTGGTGTTATTTACTCTGAGTTTAGTGACCGTGAAGAAGATATCATGGTGGGTATCGTACAACGTCAAGATGCTCGTTTTATCTATGTAAGCTTAGGGAAAGTAGAAGCTTTATTACCTGTAAGTGAGCAAATGCCAAACGAACAGTACAAACCACATGATCGTATTCGCGTATTTATTACGAAAGTAGAAAAAACAACAAAAGGACCACAAATTTACGTATCACGTACACATCCTGGTCTTTTAAAACGTTTATTCGAAATGGAAGTTCCTGAAATTTATGATGGAACTGTTGAAATTCGTTCTGTAGCACGTGAAGCTGGCGATCGTTCTAAAATTTCTGTACATGCAGAGAACATTGATGTTGATCCAGTAGGTTCTTGTGTAGGACCGAAAGGACAACGTGTACAACGCATCGTAGACGAATTAAAAGGCGAAAAGATTGACATCGTTCGCTGGTCAAATGATCCAGTAGAATATGTTGCAAATGCTTTAAGCCCATCACAAGTTGTTAAAGTTCTTGTAGATGAAGAAGAAAAAGCAACAACAGTTGTTGTTCCAGACCACCAACTGTCATTAGCTATTGGTAAGCGTGGACAAAATGCACGTCTTGCAGCTAAATTAACAGGTTGGAAAATTGATATTAAGAGTGAGTCTGATGCGAAACAACTTGGTATTGTAACAGAAGAAGATAGCGTAATCGCATTCGGATTCGATTCAGTTGAAGACGAAATCGAATAGAGGTGATGAGTATGAGCAATCGAAAAGTTCCGTTACGAAAATGTGTTGCAACGCAAGAAATGAAATCAAAACGAGAGCTCGTTCGCATTGTTCGTTCCAAAGAGGGAGAAGTGTCCATTGATTTAACTGGAAAGAAATCAGGACGAGGTGCTTATTTATCAAAAGATAAAGAAAGTATTCTTCAAGCCCAAAAGAAAAATGTTTTGGAACATCATCTAAAAGCGAAAATCGACGGTTCTCTATACGAAGAGCTTCTTGAGCTTGTTGAGAAGGAGTCGAAATAAGTGTCCGATTGGAAATCGTTTTTAGGACTAGCAAACCGGGCTCGGAAAATTATTTCGGGTGAAGAACTTGTTTTAAAAGAAGTACGAAGTGGCAAAGCAAAACTTGTATTGCTATCTGAAGATGCGTCAGCAAATACTACAAAACGCATCACGGATAAAGCGACGTATTACAACGTACCAATGAGAAAGGTCGAAAATCGACAACAATTAGGGCATGCGATTGGGAGAGACGAGCGAGTCGTTGTAGCTGTGTTAGATGAGGGCTTTGCGAAAAAGCTGCGTAGCATGCTCGATACAAATTACCGGGGGTGAAGGTATGAGTAAAATTCGAGTGCATGAATATGCAAAACAACATAATATCTCAAGTAAAGATCTTATGACAAAACTAAAAGAAATGAATATCGAGGTTTCGAATCATATGACAATGTTAGAAGATGAAGTAGTAAATAAATTAGATAATGCGTATCAAACTGAAAAACCTTCTGTTGCAGATGAGTTTGAAGTAGAAGAAAAAGTTGTTCGTAGTAAAAAGAACAGCAATAAGAAAAAGAAAAAAGGCAAGGGAAATGAAGACAAACGTCAAGATAACTTTGCTGGAAGACAACAAACACAAACTGTAGAAACACCAGATAAAGTTACTTTCTCTGGAAGTCTTACAGTAGGTGAGCTTGCTAAAAAATTAAGCAAAGAGCCGTCTGAAATTATTAAGAAGCTCTTTATGCTTGGAATTATGGCAACAATTAACCAAGACTTAGATAAAGATACAATTGAGTTAATTGCTACTGATTATGGTATTGAAGTAGAAGAAGAAGTAGTTGTAAGTGAAACTGAATTTGAAACATTCATCGATGAGCAAGATGATGAAGAGAACTTAAAAGAGCGTCCAGCTGTAGTTACAATTATGGGGCACGTTGACCATGGTAAAACAACTTTACTTGACTCTATCCGTAATTCAAAAGTAACTGCAGGCGAAGCAGGTGGAATTACTCAGCATATTGGTGCATACCAAGTTGAAGTAAATGACAAGAAGATTACATTCTTAGATACGCCTGGTCACGCGGCATTTACAACGATGCGTGCTCGTGGTGCGCAAGTAACGGATATTACAATCCTTGTTGTTGCAGCTGATGACGGTGTTATGCCACAAACAGTTGAAGCAATTAGCCATGCGAAAGCAGCTGGAGTACCAATTATTGTAGCTGTGAATAAAATGGATAAACCAGCGGCAAATCCTGATCGTGTAATGCAAGAATTAACAGAATATGAATTAGTTCCAGAAGCTTGGGGCGGAGATACAATTTTCGTACCAATTTCTGCAATTCAAGGTGAAGGAATTGACAACTTATTAGAAATGATTCTTCTTGTAAGTGAAGTAGAAGAATATAAAGCAAATCCAAACCGCTATGCAACTGGTACTGTAATCGAAGCACAGCTTGATAAAGGTAAAGGAACTATCGCGACATTACTTGTTCAAAACGGTACACTTCGAGTTGGAGATCCAATCGTTGTTGGTACTTCATTCGGACGTGTTCGTGCAATGGTAAGTGATATTGGTCGTCGTGTAAAAGTTGCTGGTCCATCAACTCCTGTTGAAATTACAGGTTTAAACGAAGTACCACAAGCGGGAGATCGTTTCATGGCATTCGCTGATGAGAAGAAAGCTCGTCAAATCGGTGAATCACGTGCACAAGAAGCGTTACTTGCTCAGCGTGGTGAAAAATCTAAATTAAGCCTTGAAGATTTATTCCAACAAATCCAAGAAGGCGATGTAAAAGAAATTAACTTAATTGTGAAAGCAGACGTACAAGGTTCTGTAGAAGCAATGGCAGCGTCACTTCGTAAAATTGATGTTGAAGGTGTTAAAGTTAAAATTATCCATACAGGCGTAGGTGCGATTACAGAATCTGATGTTATTTTAGCTTCTGCATCTAATGCAATTGTAATTGGATTTAACGTACGCCCTGATGTGAATGCGAAGCGTACAGCTGAATTAGAGAATGTTGATGTTCGTTTACACCGTATTATCTATAAAGTAATCGAAGAAATCGAATCAGCAATGCAAGGTATGCTGGATCCAGAATTCGAAGAAAAAGTAATCGGTCAAGCGGAAGTACGCCAAACATTCAAAGTAACAAAAGTTGGAACAATCGCAGGTTGTTACGTAATTGACGGTAAAATTACACGTGATAGTGGCGTGCGTATTATCCGTGATGGCGTAGTAATTTTCGAAGGACAACTTGATACGTTAAAACGTTTCAAAGATGACGTAAAAGAAGTTGCACAAAACTATGAGTGTGGTATTACAATTGAGAGATATAATGATCTTAAAGAAGGGGACATCATTGAAGCGTACATTATGGAAGAAGTGAAGCGATGATTATCGCTTCACTCTCATTCGAGTGTATGATTTACGATGTGCATTCTTTAAAAGAGAAACGAGCAATTTTGCAACGGGTGCTAACTCGTGTGAAGCAGCGTTATAATGTAGCTGTTTCAGAAGTAGGGCATCAAGATGTATGGCAACGTACAGAAATTGCAATTGTTTCTGTATCCTCTAATCGTGTTATTTGTGAAAAAGAAATGAATCGTGTACTCGAGTACATCGATTCATTTCCTGAAATTGAACGTACAATAACACAATTGGAATGGTATTGAATGAGGTGAAGAGTTATGAAATTACGTGCAAACCGTGTAGGCGAGCAAATGAAAAAAGAATTAGGCGACATCATCAGTCGTAAAATTAAAGATCCACGTGTTGGATTTGTTACAGTAACAGATGTACAAGTGAGTGGAGATTTACAAATTGCTACAGTATATATTTCTGTTTTAGGTGATGAGGAACAGAAAGAAAGTACATTAAAAGGTTTAGCGAAGGCAAAAGGTTTCATTCGTTCAGAAATTGGCCAGCGCATTCGTCTTCGTAAAACACCGGAAATTTCCTTTGAGTTTGATGAGTCTATCGGATATGGTCATCGAATTGATACACTTTTACATCAAATTAATAAAGACGGTAAACGTGAAGAATAATGGATAGACATTTGTCTATCCATTTTTTCAATGCAAAATTAATTTTGGATAATTACTATGAAAGAATTATGATGAGGTGAACATATATGGAAGGTGTAGTATTATTACATAAGCCAAAAGGCATGACATCACATGATTGTGTATTTAAATTAAGAAAGATATTGCGTGAGAAACGAATTGGTCATACAGGAACATTAGATCCAGATGTAACAGGAGTATTACCTATTTGTGTAGGACGAGCAACGAAGATTGCACAATTTTTAACAAGTGAGACGAAAACATATGAAGGTGAAGTAACACTTGGATTTTCAACGACAACTGAAGATGCTTCTGGTGAAGTTGTTGAAAGGAAAAATGTAGATCGTGTTATTACTCGTAAGGAAGTAGAAGGGGCTCTTGCTGCATTAACAGGTACGATTGAACAAATGCCTCCTATGTTTTCAGCTGTAAAAGTTAACGGAAAAAAATTATATGAATATGCAAGAGCAGGACAAGAAGTTGAACGTCCAGTTCGTACAATTACAATTCATGAATTTGTATTACTAGATGACCGTGAAGTGTTTGAGGGGGAAAATATTTCATTCCGTTTCCGTGTAACGTGTAGTAAAGGGACATATGTAAGAACGTTAGCAGTAATGATTGGTGAAAAACTTGGTTTCCCATCACATATGTCTCACCTTGTAAGAACAGCTTCTGGTGAATTTTTATTAGAAGATTGCATATCATTTGAAGAAATTGAAGAAAACGTGCAAAATGGAACAGTAGAGTCTATCTTCATTTCAATTGATGAAGCATTAAGTAAGTTTCCGAAAATGGTTGTAGATGAAAAGCAAGCAGAGAAAATAAAGAATGGTATGTTCTTAAAAAATGAATTGCAAATAACGGCGCCATTTATAACAGTGTTTGATACAAATAATCGCTGCCTTGCAATTTATGAGCACCATCCAAAACACCCTGGTATGCTAAAGCCCATGAAAGTACTTGTGAATAATCAAGAACTAAAGCTATAATGAATTATTGGAAGGATTATTACAGAAAAAGGTGAATTCAAGCGTGAAACTTATTCATTTAACTCATCCACATGAACAAAATAAATTAGAATTACCACCTACTGTAATGGCATTAGGATTTTTTGATGGCATTCATTTAGGACATCAATGTGTGATTCGAACTGCGAAACAAATAGCTGATGAACGAGGATATAAAAGTGCAGTTATGACATTTTATCCGCACCCATCTGTTGTTTTAGGAAAAAAGGAAGCGCATGCGGAGTATATTACACCAATGTGTGATAAAGAAAAAATAGTCGAAAACTTAGGGATCGATATATTATATGTTATTAAATTTGATGAATCGTTTGCAGGCTTATTGCCACAACAATTTGTAGATGATTATATTATTGGTTTGAATGTAAAGCATGTAGTAGCAGGGTTTGATTATTCATATGGACGTTTAGGAAAAGGAAAGATGGAGACTTTACCATTTCATGCAAGAGGGGAGTTTACACAGACTGTGATTGAAAAAGTTGAATTTCAAGAAGAGAAAGTAAGTTCTACAGCATTACGAAAGTTAATTCGAAATGGCGAAATGGAACAAATTCCATCTATTTTAGGTAGAGCATATACAGTAGGGGGAACGGTTGTACACGGTGATAAGCGTGGACGTCAAATTGGTTTTCCCACAGCTAATATAGGTTTAAGTGATGAGTATCTATTACCACCTGTAGGTGTTTATGCAGTGAGATTAAAAGTTCACGATGAATGGTACGATGGTGTATGTAATATTGGATATAAACCAACATTTAAAGAAGATGAGCGTCAATTATCTATTGAAGTGCACTTATTTGAATTTAACAAAGACATATATGATCAAAATGTTACAGTAGAGTGGCATATGCGTATAAGAGAAGAAAAGAAATTCAATGGCATCGATGAGTTAGTTGAACAAATTGCAAAAGATAAGAAAACAGCACAAGAATATTTTGCGAACGAAAAGAATATACTTGCTTTTTCAAATGAAAAGTAGTATTCTATGTTATGTACTTTATGACAACCATTGCTTGGCATTGCGACTCACCGACGCTTGCTAGGTAATTGGGGGTTTAATTAATAGGAGGTGAAATAGGATGGCTTTAACACAAGAGCGTAAAAATGAAATCATTGCACAATTTAGAACTCATGAGACTGATACTGGTTCTCCAGAGGTTCAAATTGCTGTCCTAACGGAGCAAATTAACACTCTAAACGAGCACTTACGTACTCACAAGAAAGATCATCATTCACGTCGTGGTCTATTAAAGATGGTTGGTAAACGTCGTAACTTACTAACTTACCTTCGTAATAGCGATATCACACGTTACCGTGAATTAATCACAAAGCTTGGCTTACGTCGATAGTCAAAGAAGCGGGAATATTCCCGCTTTTTTGTTAGGTAAAAATATATCTTCTACCCTTTATAGCTTACTTCATTTTCGGTAATACTAGAGGTAGAATATTGTGATATACTATCCATTTACATAGAAGAATTGAATACTTTAAATTGAGAGGGGTACTTAAATGAGTCAAGAAAAGCAAGTCTTCTCGATAGATTTAGCTGGTCGCCAGCTAACAGTTGAAACAAGTCAGCTTGCGAAGCAAGCGAACGGAGCAGTATTAGTAAGATATGGCGATACAGCGGTTCTATCTACAGCAACTGCATCAAAAGAACCAAAAAATGTAGATTTCTTCCCACTTACAGTAAACTATGAAGAGCGTTTATATGCAGTCGGAAAAATTCCTGGCGGTTTCATTAAACGTGAAGGTCGTCCGAGTGAAAAAGCAATTTTGGCAAGTCGTTTAATCGACCGTCCAATTCGTCCTCTTTTCGCAGATGGTTTCCGTAACGAAGTACAAGTTGTGAGCATTGTAATGAGTGTTGATCAAGATTGTTCTTCTGAAATGGCAGCTATGCTAGGTTCTTCATTAGCGTTATCGATTTCAGATATTCCATTTGAAGGTCCAATCGCGGGCGCAACAGTTGGTCGTATTAACGGCGAATTCGTTATTAATCCAACAGTAGAACAGCAAGAACAAAGTGATATTCACCTTGTTGTAGCTGGTACGAAAGATGCAATTAACATGGTTGAAGCAGGAGCAGATCAAGTGCCTGAAGAAACAATGTTAGAAGCAATTATGTTTGGACATGACGAAATTAAACGTCTAATTGCATTCCAAGAAGAGATTGTACAAGCTGTAGGTAAAGAGAAAACAGAAGTGAAACTTTATGAAGTTGACGCTGATCTTAATCAAGCTGTACGTGAAATGTCTGAAAAGGATATGCATTCTGCAATTCAAGTACATGAGAAACATGCACGTGAAGATGCAATTAACGAAGTGAAAAAGCGTGTAATTGAGCATTACGAAGCGCAGGAAGCTGACGCTGATACATTAGGACAAGTAAGTGAGATTTTATATAAAATTGTAAAAGAAGAAGTACGTCGTCTTATTACAGTTGAAAAAATCCGCCCAGATGGCCGTAAAGGTGACGAAATCCGTCCATTAGCATCAGAGGTTGGTATTTTATCTCGTACACACGGTTCTGGTTTATTCACACGTGGACAAACACAAGCATTAAGTATTTGTACATTAGGTGCATTAGGCGATGTACAAATTTTAGATGGTCTTGGTGTAGAAGAATCAAAACGCTTTATGCACCATTACAATTTCCCATCATTTAGTGTTGGTGAAACAAGACCGATGCGTGGACCAGGTCGTCGTGAAATTGGTCACGGTGCACTAGGAGAACGTGCTCTTGAGCCTGTAATTCCATCTGAAAAAGATTTCCCATATACAGTACGTCTTGTGTCTGAAGTTTTAGAATCAAATGGTTCTACTTCACAAGCAAGTATTTGTGGTAGTACTTTAGCAATGATGGATGCTGGTGTTCCACTTAAAGCTCCAGTTGCGGGTATTGCAATGGGTCTAGTTAAAACTGGTGAGCATTACACAATTTTATCTGATATTCAAGGTATGGAAGATCATTTAGGTGATATGGACTTTAAAGTAGCAGGTACAGCAAAAGGTGTAACTGCACTGCAAATGGACATTAAAATCGATGGTCTATCTCGTGAAATTTTAGAAGAGGCATTACAACAAGCGAAAGTTGGTCGTGTGCACATTCTAAATCATATGTTATCTGTTATTGCAGAGCCACGTACTGAATTATCAGCTTACGCTCCAAAGATTATTACAATGACAATTAACCCAGATAAAATCCGTGACGTTATTGGGCCGAGCGGTAAACAAATCAATAAAATTATTGAAGAAACTGGCGTTAAAATTGACATCGAGCAAGATGGTACAGTATTCATTTCTTCAATAAATCAAGAAATGAATGACAAAGCTAAGAAAATTATCGAAGATATCGTTCGCGAAGTACAAGTAGGTGAAATCTACGAAGGAAAAGTGAAACGTGTTGAGAAATTCGGTGCTTTCGTTGAATTATTCAGCGGTAAAGATGGATTAGTTCACATTTCAGAACTTGCACTTGAGCGTGTAGGTAAAGTAGAAGACGTTGTGAAGATCGGTGATGTAATTACAGTTAAAGTTATCGAGATTGACAAGCAAGGTCGTGTGAATCTATCTAGAAAAGTATTGCTAAAAGAAGAGCAAGAAAAAGAAGCTGCTAAAGAAGAAAACAAACAAGAGCAGCAATAAGTAAAAGCCAGTTAAACTGGCTTTTTTTGTTATGTAAAAAATATGATTTATATATATTTTTATGTCAGTATAGGTATAGTTTTCATTATAACGCTCAAATTAACAAAGATAAGAAGAAAAAAGGTTTTTATATAGTTAATGGGAGGGTTTATATGAAAGCTCGTATATTGGCATACATATGTATATTCTTTTTATATGTCAGTGTAGGCTCTTATTCCGTTTTTGCACAGGATAATTTGTATGAAGAAATTCAAAAACATGCAAAACAATATGAGATTGCACCTCAAAATGCGATGGTTGATAAAATATGGAAAGCAACACCAGGATATAATGGAAGAAAAGTTGATATCGAAGCATCTTATAATAATATGAGGAAACTAAAGAAATTTGATCAAAAATATCTGGAATTCAAGGAAGTATCACCGAGTGTCCACTTAGAAGGTTTATCACCAGCTCCAATTTATAGGGGACATCCAAATAAAAAGATGGTGGGATTAACAATAAATGTGGCGTGGGGAAACGAGTATTTGCCTCGTATATTAGAAATATTGAAAAAACATGATGTGAAAGCGACTTTCTTTTTAGAAGGACGTTGGGTGAAGGAAAATTTGCGATTTGCAAAAATGATTGTTGATGCAAATCAAGAAGTCGGAAATCATTCTTACACACACCCTAATATGAAAACGCTATCTTCTGATGAAATCCGAGATCAGTTACAAAAAACAAATCGAATGATCGAAGCAGCTACGAATCAAAAGGTAAGATGGTTTGCTCCGCCGAGTGGAAGTTTTCGGGATGAAGTCGTGAAAATTGCAGATGATTTCCAAATGGGAACGATTATGTGGACTGTAG
Source organism: Bacillus sp. BB51/4 (assembly GCF_008368845.1). NCBI lineage: Bacteria > Bacillati > Bacillota > Bacilli > Caryophanales > Bacillaceae > Bacillus > Bacillus sp. BB51/4. The sequence continues at coordinate 115,941 of NZ_QOSC01000017.1, read as the reverse complement.
ATACAATTGATTGGAAGCGACCTGAACCAGAGGTACTATTGCAGAGAGTGATGACAAAAATACATCCAGGTGCTATCGTATTAATGCATCCAACTTCATCTACAGCAGAAGCATTAGATACAATGATTACAAAATTGAAGGAACAAGGATATAAAGTAGGGAATATAACAGAATTACTGGATGAAAAACGTGTGGATTAAATACATTTGCATGACATTCATCCTTAAACTTGTTATCATTAAATAATAGCAATTAATTAGAGAAACTGGCAGTAGGAGGAAAGTTTTTGATTAAAAAATATACTTGTAAAAATGGTGTAAGAATCGTTATGGAGAATATACCAACAGTAAGATCGGTTGCAATTGGTATTTGGATTCATGCGGGATCAAGAAATGAAAATGAAAAAAATAACGGGGTTTCCCACTTTTTAGAGCATATGTTCTTTAAAGGAACGGAAACACGTAGTGCACGCGAAATTGCAGAATCATTTGATAGCATTGGTGGGCAAGTGAATGCTTTTACTTCAAAAGAATACACTTGTTACTATGCAAAAGTGCTAGATGAGCATGCTAAATATGCTTTAGATGTATTAGCAGATATGTTCTTTAATTCAACATTTGATGAGGAAGAACTGAAAAAAGAGAAGAATGTCGTATGTGAAGAAATTAAAATGTACGAAGATGCTCCAGATGATATTGTGCATGATATGTTAACGAAAGCAACATATGAAACGCATCCACTTGGATATCCTATTTTAGGAACAGAAGAAACGCTTGATACGTTTACAGGTGATACGCTACGCCAATATATCAAGGATCATTACACACCTGAAAATGTCGTTGTTTCAGTTGCAGGAAATATTGATGAAGCCTTCTTGCAAACGGTAGAGCAATATTTCGGTAGTTATGAAGGAACAACAAACCGTGAACAAGTACATAGCCCAATTTTCCATTTTAATAAGGTAGCACGTAAAAAGGAAACAGAACAAGCTCATTTATGTTTAGGATATAAAGGCTTACAAATGGGACACGAAGATATTTATAACTTAATTGTATTAAATAACGTTTTAGGCGGTAGTATGAGTAGCCGTTTATTCCAAGAAGTACGTGAGCAACGCGGGTTAGCCTATTCAGTATTTTCTTACCATTCTTCTTATGAAGATACAGGTATGTTAACGCTGTATGGTGGAACAGGTAGCCAACAATTAGATACACTGTATGAAACAATGCAAGAAACATTAGAAACATTGAAAAATACAGGTATTACAGAAAAAGAGCTTATTAATAGTAAAGAGCAATTAAAAGGAAACTTAATGTTAAGTTTAGAAAGTACGAATAGCCGTATGAGCCGTAATGGTAAAAATGAGTTGCTACTTCGTAAGCATCGTTCACTTGATGAGATTATTGAAAGTGTAAACACAGTAACAAAAGAAAATGTTGATGAGTTAATTCGTAACATGTTTACAGATGAATTCTCTGCAGCATTAATTAGTCCAGATGGAAAACTTCCAAAAGGAATAAAACTATAATTGCTTTATATGAAGTATGTAAAAATAACCGTATCTCTTTTAAAAGAGATACGGTTATTTTTTTTTGATATACAGAATAGGTACTAATTATGGATAACTTAAATTCATAATTCGGTAGGGGGAGATTGTATGCGATTAAGTGAATTAAGTGGCAAAGAGATTGTAAATTTAGAAAGAGCAGAAAAAATGGGAGTTTTAGGTTATGTGGATTTAGAGATTGATGAGAAGGATGGCCAAATACAGGCTCTTATCATACCGGCTGGGAAATGGGGAGGTTTTAAAAAGGAACCACAAGAAGTAAGAGTCACGTGGAGCCAAATTAAGAAAGTAGGGCACGATATGATCCTTTGTGATATTACGGATCATTCAAATTCGAAGTGAAAGGTGGCCATTTTGGTCATCTTTTTTTTGTTCATTCTCTTCTGAGTAAAAGCTCACATGAATCGAGCGTTTACCGGAAATCAATTTCCCGTATAATGTCCTCTCATATGTCGAATGTTGAGATGGAGGTCTAACTGCATACAAATAGCGGGATAAATCATACATGCTTTCGTTTTTCAATCACCTAAAACTCGTACATTACATATGATGTGGAGGAAAAAGAAAAAGTAGGCACTTTTCTTATAAATGACAGAAAAAGAAGGTGAATTAGGGAATGTTGACTGAGATGCATATTGCTGTCATAGGAGGAGATGCAAGACAGCTAGAAGTAATTCGCAAGCTAGTTGAATTGGATGCGAAACTTTCATTGATAGGGTTTGATCAGTTAGATCATGGCTTCACAGGGGCAGCAAAAGAAAGTATACAAAATTTAGATTTCACTTCTGTAGATGCAATTATTTTGCCAGTTGCAGGTACAAATGCCAAGGGAGAAGTAGATACTATTTTTTCAAACGAAAAAGTTTCTATAACGAAAGAACAAATTGAAAATACACCAGAACATTTTACTATATATTCAGGTATTGGTACGCCTTACTTGGAAAATCTCGTATCTACTACAAACCGCAAACTTGTTAAATTATTTGATCGTGATGATGTGGCAATCTACAATTCTATTCCAACTGTAGAAGGTACATTAATGATGGTAATTCAACATACCGACTATACAATTCATGGTTCCAATGTAATGGTTTTAGGATTTGGTAGAACAGGGATGAGTGTTGCCAGAGCATTTCAATCATTAGGAGCCCATGTCAAAGTTGGAGCAAGACGATCGGAACATATTGCACGTATTACAGAAATGATGTTTTCTCCTTTTCATATGCAAAATATTGAGAAAGAAGTAGGAAATATCGATATTGTCATTAATACAATTCCGCATCTCGTCGTGACAGCGAATGTTATTTCGAAAATGCCGGCTCATACGTTAGTAATTGATTTAGCTTCTAAACCAGGCGGTACCGACTTTAGATATGCGGAAAAAAGAGGAGTCAAAGCGCTGTTAGCACCTGGATTACCAGGTATTGTTGCTCCAAAAACAGCAGGACAAATTTTAGCGAACGTTCTTTCTCAGTTACTAGCAGAAGACGTAATAGCAAGAAAGGAGAATGGGGAATGAATTTAAAAGGGAAAAGAATAGGGTTTGGTTTTACTGGTTCACATTGTACGTACGAAGAAGTAATGCCTCATTTAGAAAAATTAATTGCTGAGGGAGCAGAAGTACGCCCCGTTGTTTCTTACACTGTTCAATCAACAAATACGAGATTTGGAGAAGGAGCAGAGTGGATTAAAAAGATTGAAGAAGTAACAGGATTTAAAGCGATTAATTCAATCGTTGGCGCAGAACCACTAGGACCTAAAATTCCACTAGATTGTATGGTAATTGCACCACTAACAGGAAATTCTATGAGTAAATTTGCAAATGCAATGACAGACTCTCCAGTACTAATGGCAGCGAAAGCGACGTTAAGAAATGGCAAGCCTGTCGTATTGGCTGTTTCGACGAATGATGCTTTAGGGCTGAATGGAGTAAATCTAATTACACCAACAAGGTGACGACAAAGCATAAACGCTTATATGTCGCCATCTTGAGGGAGTTTAGGGTAAAGCACAAGTTCGAAATCATCGAGCCTTTGCCACTTTTCCTTTTTATAAACAGCCTTTTCTAAAACTGACTTTAGGAGGCTGTTTTTCTTTTTGGGATCATCTGTTTTAAAGTACAGATCAAGAACATGCTCCACTTGAGGTATTGTATCTTTCTTCACTTTTTCCTTCTTAATTTCAGTTTTAATTTCTTTCTTTAAGTTTTCCATCGTGGAAGTAATTTCAGTAATGCGATCAGAAATTACATTCGAACGTTCTAAAAACATATCGACTGTGTAAATACCACGCTCTAATAAATCATGTAAATTATTTTTTTGTTTTTGGACATCCACTAATTCTTTTTCAAGCTTACGTAACGCAGCTTCATTCATTTGAATAACTTGTGTTTCTTTTAATTTGTCATCTTGCTTATGTTTTTCAAAATCAGCTTTATAATTGATGTACCATTCTTTTAATGCCTCGAGTAAACGCTTCTCAATTAATTCCGTATAGCTTGATTTGTTTTCGCAACCGCGATGCTTACAATCCATCGTTTCTTTTCGGTTCTTCGGATAACGTTGGACCATACTATAACCACATTTACTACATTTAATAATACCAGCTAGTGGATTTTTAATTCCATTCGTATTGTAAGGAACGTGATACCTTGAATTTAATTTTTCTTGCACTTGCTCAAATAAGCTTTCAGGTATGATAGGCTCATGTTTACCATCAGCAATAATCCAATCTGATTTATCTTGACGAGCACAACTTCTTTTTACGGCATCAGGTTGTTTTACCTCTTTTCGTTTTTGCCACGTTACTTTTCCTATGTATACATTATTTTTTAATATATCCAAGATGCTGTAGGGGTTCCATTCATTACCTAGCTTACTTTTGTAGCCAAGATCATTTAACTTGCTTCGGATTGCGTTAGCGCCCATATCTTCATTTGCATACCAATCAAATATCATTCTTACAACTGAAGCTTCTTCTGGATTAATCGTTAAAGTACGTTCTCGCTTATTTAAGCGATGGATATCATATCCGAATGGTGCATGTGTACCAAGATAATTCCCAGCCTCTACACTGGCTACACGACCTCGTTGCATACGTCGTGTAATAATCTTTAACTCCTTACGAGCCATAAACGCTTCAAATTCGCTGTATTCTTCATCCCACTCATCATTAAGGTCATAAGTCTTCCTAGGTGTCATAATCTTCGTATTCGAGCGTTTAAACGTCTCTAAAATGATTCCTTGTTCTTTCATACCACCACGACCTAAACGGTCCATATCCATACAAAGAACAACATCATATTTGTTATCTTCAATTTCTTCAAGCAATGCTAACATTTCAGGTCGTTTCACTAAACTCTCACCAGAAACGATTTCCTCACGGACAGCTAAAACATTTAAGTTCATTTCCTTCGCTATTTTCAGCAGGGTAGTGCGGTGCTTTGCTAACGTTTCACCTTCGCCTCGTGCCTCGGCTTCGAGATCAGCACGGGATTTTCTTAGGTAGATTGCGGTTTTCATGATTAGACCTCCTTATATAGTTAATTCATATACGAGAAATGTATATATAAGAAGTAGAAATGGCTATTTGAAGTAGCGAAAGTAATGACATGTTTGATTTAAGAAAGCATTTAAGATTCTTCGTCGTTTTCCGATACTTTAATATTTCGATGATTGTTCTGCTTTGAAATGGTTAGCAACTAATATGGCAGTACTAACAAATCAGCAGCATACAAATATAGAAAGCACTTCAAGAGGTGACACCATGAGCCAACAAGAAAAATATGCCGCGTCTTATAAATTTGGGAAAACGAAAGTTTATATTGTGGCTCCAGAGCCGAAAACCAAAAAGGATATTGATAAAATCCTTCGAGCATATTACAAGGCTAGTTGGGCCATCATTGATGAATTGCAAACGAAAGAAAATATTGAGGAGTAATTCCTCTTTTTTTGTATAGAAAATAGACAGGTTATGTGTACTAATAATTTTGACGTTTATTTAATTTGATGTGGAGAAGAAAGATACAGTAATAAAGAAATATTGTGATTAGTTTATTATAGGAAAGTGTTTTGTTTCTAGAGTGGACAATCTGCATTTCTATGAATCTCCATCTTGGCATGATAAAGATGTGGCTGGTTCTGTGGGGGAGTATTAGGATTTACGATTGATGCGAAGATAAGTGTAAATGGTTCGTATCAATGTAAAGTGCATAATAGTTATTAGCGAGTGTTCTATATTACGGCTAGTGATGCGTATGTGAATGTGCGGTCTTTTTCGTGCTGTATGTAACATTATTTACTTGTTATTTTTTTCGGTTGTCAATTTTGTGTGCTCATTTATTCAAATGTGTATTAGATTTCGTAATGTAATAGTTTCTATTTCAAGAGAGATTTCATCTTCATCATAATTATTAACTATGAAAGTTTTATATTTTTGAATATCTGCCCAAAAATATTCGAACTTATTTTTTTTTGTTTTTCTTTTTCTTTAACCCATACTAAAATTAATTCTTGTAGTTCATCGGTTTCGATGTTGCAAGAGTAGTTTTCATCTTCTATATATCGATGGATAATTTTTGTGAAGTCATTACGTATTTCTAAATCACAACTATTTCCACCTAATTCTAGAGAATCAACTTCGCAGTTCAATACTTTATTTATACGAGATAGCCAAAACACACCGTCACTATTTTGAATATCATTTTCTAAAAATTCCCCTACCAACGATATATTTTCAGGAAGTTTAATCATCAAAAGATTAAAAGGTCCTTGATAAAATTCATATGTGTATTTCATATATTAAAGATCATCCTTTCAATGGTTAACGTAATGGAAAGGCCGAAATAACGCGATTCCTTGAATCAATGAACATCATAATTTCTATACCATGTGGCGTTCTACCAATGTATCTATTACCTCGTCCCGTATATTCCTTATTAGTAAAATGATATTCCGTCGTGTAAATTACCTTGTCATTAATACCCCCTATTAAAGCAAGGCTGTTTTCAATGCTTCCTCAAGCATTGTATTGAAATCATTATATGTTTCCATCACTGTACCAGATGGTTTATCAAGTTCTAAGTAAGTACCATCAGATAGTTTTTTACAAAACCATGCAATATCTGAATCTCCAAGGAAAAGGTACTCTTTTTGAAATTCATTTTCATACCAAATCTCATTGGTTTCTATAAGCCCGCAAATTGATTCGTCCCTTTCTATATCTAACAAATAAGAGTCAACTCCATAAAGTACTAGCCCGTTAAAATCTAATCCATTTACAGTTTTGAGAAATTCCTCATATTCACTCGGTAAGTCAATATTAAAATTCTCTTTCATACATTCTTTTAATTTCTGAACTTCACTATCTGTTGCTGGTGTATTCAGTTTATCATTAAAACTTTTCTCTATTTTTTCAATATCTACAATCAGATTTTTCCACATATAAAAATCCCTTTCTAAGTTTATTTTATTTTTCCTTAGGGTAGATGTTGTATTTTTGGATAGGCCAGCTTACGTCTACACTATCTCCATCTTGTAAGTATCTAGTTAATATACGTTGTGTATTAGTTATAGCTTTATGATAGGAATGATTTTGTATTAAAGTTAAATCTTTAAATGCATTTGTTCCTCCTAGATGATATTAATAACTGTATCATTATATCAAAAACTGGAGATGTAGAAATTTTTTCTTCCATTGTGAAATAGTAGAGTAGTGTTGTGAGGACATAGAAAAACTGTCTGTTAAGGGGCTGTCTTCTTTTACGCTTCTATATTTGTTCCTTCTGCTACCACTGTTTGCTCTAACTATTTATCTTGTTCTTTTAAATTCATCTTTCTCCGCCCTTAGAATCTAGCAAAATAGGATAATAACTAATTAAAAAAGACAGTAATTCTATTTATAAAACTATCCACTAAGTTATTACCTTAATTAATCTTTAGAATCCTCATCGCTCATAATATATTCGATATCTTCATCTGTAAATCCATTGCCTTTAAATACTGGATGCCCATTTGGATCGAGCATACCCATCACTTTTTTATCCTTATCAGACACAATTAGTGTATAGTCCTCCATAAGAAAAGGTTTTTTTGGTAAATCCACTAATATTCTCCAAGCTGGTCTTATATCATCTTTGTTTCTATTTTCTTTCTCAATTTTAAATGTATAAGCCTCATCAAAGAAAAGATGGTTGATATCTTCATTAACTACTCCATCTAATTTATTTTTCTTATGATAATGTTTAGCAATTTCTATTGCTTCCTGAGGCTTTAACATCACATCTACAGTAATTTCATTTATTTTCCTATAATGTCTTGAAAAATCTTCTTGCTTTAATCTAATATAATTTTGAAATTCTTCAGTAGACAATTGTTTAAACTCTTCATCAGACATATTTTTATACTTATCTAAAGACATATAAAATTCTCCTTTCTATGAATCTCCTTTTTGGCAGGGGAAAGATGTTGCTGGTTCTGTAGATATGGGATTAGACTTTACTCTTGGTGCAAAGGTAAGTGTAAATGGTTCGCCACAATACAAAATACACAATGGCAAGGGCAAAACATACTATGTATCAGCAATTGAAGCCTATGTGTATGTAAAGTAAGAGTTACAAAAGAGACCTCAAATGTGAGGCCTCTTTTGTTGATTATTCTCCATATGTAACTTCTCTTCACTTAATCCAAGCTAGATAACATGCTTCATTGAAATATTCAATCTTAAAGAAAACTTTTTCTTCGAAAAGTTCTCTACTTTACTTGTGCTCAGAATCTACCAAAATAGCTAGTCAAATTCAATTACTTTCACCCATGCTACTTCTTCTTCATATTCCGAAAAAATTAATTTTTAATATCTTTCAAAAAATCTTCTAGAACTTTTTTGACGGGTAAGCTAGCCTTTTCCAATAATTTTTGTGCTGTATCAATTACTCGACTATTGGATACTATCATCTTTTTATGTTCTTCAGAATTGAAAGACCTTAAAGAATCTATCGTAGTCTCAACAACTTCATCACTTTCATCAAGCATATTCAATAGTAATTCTAATCCATTTATCCCTAAATCATCATCAATGCAATAAGTCAGCCTAATTTTCCACTTATCATTTTTATCATTAATACTTTGAAATAATTTTCCCCAATCTTTGTCAGTAAAATCATTCAGCAGTTCTTGAGCATACATAAATCCATCATCATACCAAGAATCTTCTGAACTATTTTCGGATAATATTTCATTTAATTCTTCATACATTTCTTATTCCTCCTTTATTTCTAAAATCCAGATGGTGGTAATGCATTAGCTTTACCTGTCGGATAGGCACTAATAACACTATCTCCTTTCTTTATCACACCTATTTCTACACCATCAATAGTACCTCGATGCCAAGTTGCTCCGTCCCTAGCTCTAGTACTTATAAATTTAGAATTCCCGATATTCTCAACGCAATTTATTATTTTTGTGTCACGCCACCCATCTGGAAATACTGTACTACTTTTTATTTTAGATAATTTACCATCTGGAAACTGAGTAGTATACTTAATGTTCTTTGTTCCATCTGGATTAATTTTAATTTCCTCTACAACATAGTTATGATGATTATTATTTATTCCAGAAGAATGTCCCCCAATAATTTCATTCTTATTAGGATTTTTTCTTGGTCCCTACAGAATTTTTCTTCCATATCCTATTGTTCTTTATAGGAACTCCTTTGGGAAAATATTGCAGATATAATTATAACAATAAACGGTTAAAGTATCCTCAAAAAAATGTATTTTACAACATATGTGTTTGTTATAGTTCTAAATAGGTAATGTAGTATAACGTAGAGGTAAAATACTAATGGGAAAGTAATAAATTGATGCTAATGATTTATATTATGCTGTATGGGCTGAAAAGGATGGTTGGTTAAATCTTAGTGGAGAACAATGGATTAAGAACGATCCATCTTATGTGAAGTTTAACAAGAAAAGTACAGTAGATTCCTCTATTGTAGGGAAGCGAGTTGTTTCGAAAGTTAACAATCTACGTTTTTATGATTCTCCTTCTTGGCAGGATAAAGATGTTGCTGGTACATTAGATGTAGGCTTAGGATTTGCAATTGATAAAAAAGTAATGGTGAATGGTTTTCCACAATATCGTGTACATAATTCTAAAGGGAAGACATTTTATATTACTGCTAGTGAGAAGTATGTGAGTGTGAAGTAATAGTAAAAGCCGACTCAAATTGATATGAGTCGGCTTTGTTAATTGCAACTTTATTCTTTACTGTTTATAGATTCTTTTAGTGTTCAAGTGTCTACTTTAACCATACTATAGGTGTTAAATTTAAACAGTGTATTTAATAATATGTTCTCATTTAAATGTTCAATTTATTTAATAATTTTTCTATTCTCTTTAATTCATTATTACTCTGTTCTACAAGATATTCATCAGGACATTCTTTCAATATATCAAAAAAGTTTTCTGCTCCTTTTAATAAAGCTAATAATAATTCATCTTTATTAAAACATGTTTTTTCTCCTGCAATAGATAATAAAATTTGCTCTTGCGAAATAACCTGCATTTTTACCTCTAAAGGTTGGTCTGGAAAATCAAAACTTACATCGTTTTGATTTTCAAACAATTCTTCAATTGCATTTATGAAATATGACCATAACTGATCAATCATATCCCATTCTTTAAATCCTAAAATAGTATTTCCGTAATAGTTTATTATTATTGCACCTTCCATATAATCAAAATCAATAACTAGTTCTAAACATTTCGTGTTATCAAAATCTATGAAATATTCAAGAAAGTTACTTTCAATATTATCTAATGAAGTTATTATTTTATCATTTTTTATATATGATTTTACACTAATCATATTAACGTCTCCTCGGATTTCTATTTAGGATATAATTGTCCTATTCTGCCATTTTTAAATCCAACAATATATGTTATTCCATCTACTTTTCCCTCAATTTGATACATACCTTTTGTTCTTATTTCTATGAATGTATTAAGGAAGGGGAGTGCCTAGTATGTATGTCCATTATCTTACTGTTCTTCATAGGGCCTCTCCTGGGAAAATATTGCAGATATAATTATAACAATAAATAGTTAAAGTTTCCTTGGAAAAAATGTATTTTACAACATATGTGTTTGTTATAGTTCTAAATAGGTAATGTAGTATAACGTAGAGGTGAAATACAAATGGGAAAGTAATAAATTGATGCTAATGATTTATATTATGCTGTATGGGCTGAAAAGGATGGTTGGTTAAATCTTAGTGGAGAACAATGGATTAAGAACGATCCATCTTATGTGAAGTTTAACAAGAAAAGTACAGTGGATTCTTCTATTGTAGGGAAGCACGTTGTTTCAAAAGTTAACAATCTACGTTTCTATGATGCTCCTTCTTGGCAGGATAAAGATGTTGTTGGTACTTTAGATGCAGGATTAGGATTTACCATTGATGTAAAGGTAACTGTGAATGGAGCGCCACAATACAAAGTACATAACAGCGAGGGTAAAACATATCATGTATCAGTAATTGAAGCATATGTGTATGTAAAGTAAGAGTTACAAAAGAGCATCCACTTAAATAATAATTTTTAATTTAAATCAACAAAAGAGACCCCGAATGTGAGGTCTCTTTTGTTGATTATTCTCCATATGTAACTTTCTCTTCACTTACTCCAAGCTAGATAACATGGTTCATTGAAATATCCAATCTTAAAGAAGGCTTGTTCTTCAAAAAGTTTCTTTCTTGCCCTCAGAATCTAGAAAAGTAGCTAGTCAAAAGATACTTGTAGTCTGTCAACTTGTAAACAGACATATTGACCTTCTAAATATTTGTAGTCTTCAAATAAGTCACTAGTTATAAAGAATCCAACGTCTAAAATATTATCTTTAAGCAATTTACCAAAAAGAATATAACCTCCATTGGTGGTATTTTCTATTTTTTTAAATTTATCTTCTATTTGCTCTTCTATTGTCAAAGCGTCATTCACAAATATATCTATCTCAGCTTCATATTCTTTATTTACAATAACTTCTTGAGGTGAAGTATTAAAACCTGTTACTTTTTGCTTATTTATCAAAAAATCTATTTCTTCTTCAATAATTGGATCAATTCTACATATCAATATCTTATTTTTCATTTTATAACCTCTATTCTACTGGATTGATAACAGGAATATTGTTACCATTATTCATCATTTTCCAGAAAGTTTTCCCACTTTCTACATGGTATGTTGTAATTTCCCCCAAATTATTAGTTCCTACAAACTCAAATTTAGCATAACTTTTTATTGGAACACCCTTAGGATTAGTTAAACTACTGTTTTTCATAAACTTTACATAGCCAGTTCTCAATTCTATTGTTCCATCTTTTAATTTGTAATTATATTGTACCTTGGTTCCATTCTTAATCACATCATTAGCACCAGCCAGATATTCATTCATATTAGAATATGCACCTCCAAATTCTCCACCATGCTTTCCAAAATGGCCGTCTAATTTTTCTGTGCTACCAAAATTAAGTTCGCTGGCTTTCTTGCTAGTATTATCCATCCCCTTAGTAGTATTTCCTTCTTTATCAAGCTTACCATTCTCTTTAGCTTTATTAACAGGTCCACCAGAAGACGGAGAAGACTGGAATTTTTGAAGAGTATCCTTACCATTTTGAATTGCATTACGCCCAACAAATACACCATGTCCAACAAGACTAACTCCAGCCGCTGTAGCAGCTGCATCAAATGTAATAGCAATTGGTGATGCTAATCCACCAGTTCCTACTGTTGCGACTAGAGTTAAAAAATTAGAGCCGCCTATGACGGTAAGACCTTCTAGAATTTCTATAATGGATGCCGCTCCTGCTATAACATTTCCCGTGAACCTTCCCGCTTGATAAGTTAACTTGCTTTCTAATTCATCATTATCAGGTGATTCGATTCCAATAACGCTTTCGAAAGCTGCACTGCCAGCGCCTTGAAAAAATTCTTTCATAAATTCCCAAGTACTGATAGCTGTTTTTTCATACCATGGTCTATTGGCTTCTTGTTCTCGTAAAGCAATTGCTTTTTCAATTTGTGCTTTACGAGCTTTACTTTCTGTAATTGCTTGAATAGGCCCCGACCATTCCATATTTAATCCTTGTGTACTAAATGTACCACTTGCAGGACTAAATCCTTTTCCACTTTGAACTTCGGTAAGACCAGTAGCAATACTAGCTGCTAGTTGAAGGGCTGTGCTGTAGTTATTACTGGATGTATAATTGAATTCATATAGATGCTCTAGTTTTTCTTCAAGTTTTTTTCTCATCGCAAATAAAACAGCCACAATTGCGTCTATTCCAGGCATTGGTATAGCTACATTTATTGCTTCTATACTTGCAATCGATTGATTGATTTCCTGTATTTGTTCTCTTATTTCTTGTTCGATAACATCTGTCGAAGCGACTTTTGATTGAAAATCATTTGGGAATGCATCATTTTGACGAATTAATTCTTCACATAAATAAATGATACCTTGTGCTAAAGGACGAAAGGTTTGTGCAAAGAATGCTTTTGCACTGCTATATGTTTGTCCTTGTAGAACAGTATCAATTGCAAAAGCGTCAATCGACTGAATGGCTTGTTCCATACCTTGAATGGTAGCGGTACATATAGCGTTCATGCTTTGAGTCTGATTCTGTACTTCTCCCAAATACATATTTAAACTCATGCATTGACCTCCCTTGCTAATTGTTGTTGCTGATAGGAAAGGTCGTTTTCTAAATTACTAAGGTCTCGTCTTTCTTTAAGCAATGTTTCTTTTTGATTTTCCAATTCGAATGTAAGTTTTCGCTCAATGTGTTGTGCTTCTTGACGGATATTCATAAAAAAATGAGATAATTCCCTATCGTTGTGCCAAGTTTCTAAAATACGGTTAAATAAGCGATTACTTCGACCTTTCCACTCGTGAAAATCTGCTTCCCCTTGTTCCTGAGTTTGAATCGCGGATTGATTTCGGTCCTGTTCTTCAAATACATTTCGTAACTTTTGATTTAACTGTTTGATTTGGTTTTCGATATCTCGATCCATCTTTTTCCTCCTACCGTTTTATCTTTACGAAGGTGGTCACATTAGCGAAAAGTGTTGTGAAGCTCGTGATCCATTCTCTCAAACTCTTTGGCTACCGAATGAATATTATCGACCGCTTGTTGAAAGGCCGCGGAAAATTGTTTCGTTAAATCTAAAGCTTGTTGGTTCGCCTGTTGTGCTTTGGAATTAACAGATAGCGTAGTACGCGTCGCTTTTGTTATAGAACGATTTGTTGCACTTTGGATGGTATCCGACGCTGCTCTCATCTGCGTAGCGATTTGTTGTGCCGATTGAAAATTACTTTGAAATTGTCCCATCGTATAAACCCTTTCTATATTTCTATGAACGTATTAAAGAAGGGGAGTGCCTAATATGTATGTCCATTATCCTATTGTTCTTTATAGGACCTCTCCTGGGAAAATATTGCAGATGTAATTATAACAATAAATGGTTAAAGTTTCCTCAAAAAAATGTATTTTACAACATATGTGTTTGTTATAGTTCTCAATAGGTAATGTAGTATAACGTAGAGGTAAAACACTAAGGAGAAAGTAATAAATTGATGTTAATATTTTAAATTATAATGATATTTTTCAAAAGAATAGTTTTATGAACAAAAAATAGTATCTGATTCTATAGGTAGATAATTATATATTGATTTTTGAATTTATAAATGTTAGTGTAAATATACAACGTTTCTTATTTTCATATTTATATTCAATGTCTGTAGAATAAATAGAATAAGAGAAAAATCCCCTTGTGCACTTATATGCAGAAGGGGATTTTAATTTTTGTGAGATTTATAATTTACTTTTAGATAATGCTTTAAGTACTGGCTTTACAATTAAACCTACTAAACGAAAAGTTTTAAATATAGAGCGTACAACCTTCATGGAGATGCCCCCTGAATCAAATCATATATCAAGTATGTATTATTTTTTTTCTTTAACTTCGTATTTAGCTTCAACGAAATTTAATACTTTACCTTTTGGATCATCATTTTCAAATTGAACTGCTGTAACTGTATGTACCCCTGGTTTTAATGTATCTTCACTTAAAATAATTGACGTTTGAGTTAATTCTGCGACTTGTAATGTTTCTTTGAAAATCTTATCAACATAAACAAATGTTTGTTTGTCTCCTTGGAAGTTAGCATAATCTATACCAAGATGCAGCATTAAATCATTATTATTTGCAAATAAAACTGGTGCGTTTCCATTTTCAGAGTTTCCTGCTGGTGTACTAACTTTTATCTTTCCTTCTCCAACTGATGTGGCATCTTTAGGGAAAGGATATTTACTTGTTTTTTTATTACTAGTTTCTGATGTACTACTTTGTGCTGTATTGTCTTTAGCCTCACTCTTGCTATCTGTAGAACCACATCCAGCTAAAAGTCCTATTGATAGTCCTGCAATAATTAATTTTTTCAAAGAATGTTCCTCCTAGTTGATGTTAATAACTGCATTATTATATCAGAAAACAAAGATGTAGAGATTGTTTATGAAATAATAAAATGAATACTTTATGCTTAGAAAATTTTTCTTCCATATAAAATTATAACAATTTAACAAAACATGATTTCTATATATAATAGAAGAAATAAAAAATCCTTCTTGTGTTATCACCCTGTGGGTGTCAACCTCATGCGCCTAATGGCAACAAAAAACATCTATTTCGTCCCATTCGGCCAAGATGCACCAGAGAAAAAACCGAACTCAATGGTAGCTCGCATGGAGCTGCTTGAAGATACAGTATTAGAAGCGCTACAAGGGAAGCAATTGCAACCGGTTGTCGTAGAAAAATTCAGATATATGAATTAAAAAACGAAAAAAAACGGACAATTTTTGATGAAACCATCATTCTTACTGTAGAATATGATAAAATTAACGTTATTAAGATTAGAAGGGGTATTGTATACTCCTTCTAATTCTAAGTTATAGAAGGATTGGTATCTAGAAAGGGGCATAGTGATGGAAAAGCAAAAAACTTTTCATGTCGCTGTAGTTGGAGCAACCGGCGCAGTTGGTGAACAAATGTTAAATACTTTAGAGAAACGAGAATTTCCAATTGGGAAGTTAACGTTACTTTCATCTAAACGATCTGCAGGTAAGAAACTTGTATTTAAAGGCGAAGAATTTACAGTTCAAGAGGCAACTCCTGAAAGTTTTGAAGGAGTAGATATCGCACTATTTAGTGCTGGTGGATCTGTATCAAAACAATTAGCGCCAGAAGCAGCAAAGCGCGGTGCGATTGTTGTTGATAATACAAGTGCATTCCGTATGACAGAAAACGTGCCACTTGTTGTACCTGAAGTAAATGAAAACGACTTAAAAGAACATAATGGTATTATTGCAAATCCAAACTGTTCTACAATTCAAATGGTAGTAGCTCTTGAGCCAGTTCGTCAGCAATATGGTTTAAAACGAGTAATCGTTTCCACATATCAAGCTGTATCAGGTGCTGGTGCGGCAGCGATTGAAGAACTTCATGAACAATCACAAGCAATCTTAAATGGTGAAGAAGTGAAGGCGAATGTTTTACCTGTATCAGGTGATAAGAAACATTTCCAAATTGCTTTCAACGCGATTCCACAGATTGATAAATTCCAAGATAATGGATTTACGTTTGAAGAAATGAAAATGATTAATGAAACGAAAAAAATTATGCATATGCCTGAATTAGAAGTAGCGGCAACATGTGTACGTTTACCAGTTGTATCAGGTCACTCTGAGTCTGTTTACATCGAAGTAGAAAAAGAAGGTGTAACAGTAGAAGAATTCAAGAGCTTACTTGCAAATGCGGAAGGTATCGTTCTGCAAGATAATCCAGAAGAGCAGTTATATCCAATGCCAGCTACTGCAGTAGGTAAAAACGAAGTATTCGTTGGAAGAATCCGTAAAGATTTAAATAACGATAAAGGATTCCATCTTTGGGTCGTATCTGATAACTTATTAAAAGGCGCTGCATGGAATTCTGTTCAAATTGCAGAGCGCTTAGTAAAATTACAATTAGTGTAAACGGCTAAGAGAAGGTGCAAAATATGAAAATTATTGTTCAAAAATTTGGTGGCACATCCGTACGTGATGAAAATGGACGTAAGCATGCGCTTCATCATATAAAAAAATCGCTAGATGCGGGTTATAAAGTAGTTACTGTCGTATCTGCTATGGGCCGTAAAGGTGAACCATATGCAACTGATACTTTGTTAAGTCTTGTAAATCAAGAGGAATCTCGCATTTCTAATCGTGAGCAAGATTTATTATTATCATGCGGAGAATTAATCTCAGCAATCGTCTTCTCTAACATGTTAAATGAGAACGGTATAAAAGCAGCGGCATTAAATGGTGCACAAGCTGGTTTTGTAACAAATGAGGATTTTACGAATGCTAAGATTATTGAAATGAATTGCGATCGTGTACATGAAGAATTAGAAAATGTAGATGTAATCGTAGTTACAGGATTCCAAGGACAAACGAAAAAAGGTGATACGACAACACTTGGACGCGGAGGTAGCGATACTTCAGCTTCAGCGTTAGGTGTTGCGCTTCATGCTGAATACATCGATATCTTCACAGATGTAGAAGGTGTTATGACTGCGGATCCTCGCATTGTAAAAGATGCACGTCATCTTCAAACGGTAACGTACAATGAAATTTGTAACATGGCATATCAAGGTGCAAAAGTTGTTCATCCACGTGCAGTGGAAATTGCGATGCATGCAAAAGTACCACTTCGTGTACGTTCTACGTATTCTGATAGTGAAGGTACGCTTATTTCAGCATCGGACGGTGCTACAAAAGGCCGTGATGTAGAAGAACGGCCTGTTACAGGTATCGCTCATGTGTCAAATGTGACGCAAATTAAAGTGCTTGCAAAAGAAACAGCATATGATTTGCAACAGCATGTGTTTAAAGAAATGGCGAATGAAGGAATCAGTGTCGATTTAATTAATATTTCACCTACCGGGGTAGCTTATACGGTGAGTGATAGTGTATCAAGTCGTGCAGTTGAATTATTAAAAAACCTTGGATATGAGCCAATTGTGACAGAACATTGTGCAAAAGTATCTATTGTAGGAGCTGGAATGGCAGGATACCCAGGGGTTACTGCGAAAATCGTTACAGCTTTAGCGGAAAAAGGTATTCAAATTCTGCAATCGGCAGATAGCCATACAACAATTTGGGTTCTTGTAAAAGAAACTGATTTAGTGGAGGCTGTAAATGCATTACATAGTGCGTTTGAGCTTTCAAAAGAAAAGCAACTGGAACAATAAGGAGTGAGACCATGATAGATTTTGGGACAATTGCAACCGCGATGGTAACTCCGTTTGATAAAAACGGAAATATCGATTTTGCGAAGACAACGAAATTGGTAAATTATTTAATAGATAACGGTACAACAGCAATCGTGGTAGGAGGAACGACAGGAGAATCTCCTACATTAACTTCAGAAGAAAAAGTAGCGTTATATCGCCATGTCGTATCTGTTGTCGATAAAAGGGTGCCCGTAATCGCTGGAACAGGTAGTAATAATACGCATGCTTCTATTGACTTAACTAAAAAGGCAACAGAGGTTGGTGTTGATGCAGTAATGCTAGTAGCACCGTATTATAACAAACCGAGTCAAGAAGGAATGTATCAGCATTTTAAAGCAATTGCTGAAAGCACGCCGCTTCCGGTTATGCTATATAACGTTCCAGGACGATCTATTGTACAAATCTCCGTTGATACAGTTGTTCGTTTATCAGAAATAGAAAACATTGTTGCGATTAAAGATGCAGGCGGCGATGTGTTAACAATGACAGAAATCATTGGAAAAACAGCGGACGACTTTGCGGTATACAGCGGTGATGATGGTTTAACGTTACCAGCTATGGCAGTTGGAGCGAAAGGTATCGTTTCTGTAGCATCTCATGTTATCGGAAATGAAATGCAAGAAATGATTGCAGCATTCCAAGCAGGAGAATTTAAAAAGGCGCAAAAATTACATCAATTACTTGTAAGAGTAACGGATTCATTATTTATGGCGCCAAGCCCAACGCCAGTAAAAACAGCGTTACAAATGGTTGGATTAGATGTAGGCTCTGTACGTTTACCACTTCTTCCATTAACAGAAGAAGAAAGAGTAACGTTACAATCTGTTATGCAATCTATCCCTCGTTAATAAAAAATGACCTAGTATAGAACTAGGTCATTTTTTTATGGTATGAAAATCTTTGCCGCTCTTTTTTACCTACCATATTACTCCATGTGTTTGATCGCTTTTTCATTATGTATTGCAACATATACAAGAAAATAATTGTACCCCCTTTAAATGAATCAAAAAAACATAGTTATTATAGAATAAACATTTGTATAAAAGTAATAAACTATCGATTCTATTTTTCAGAGGAATTGCCTCAAATGTGATGTGATTCATAAAAAAGCTTTATTTTATAAGTTTTTTTGTTCGATTCTAGAAGAATAAGTCATGAAAATCCATATTATGAAATAAATTTAGTGTATTTATGGCTATTTCTTCAAAAAATTATGGAGTACAAAATCGAAGCAAATATAAAGGAAATACGTTCGATACTTTTGTTGTAATTCCGTTCTTTTACTTTCTCTTTCGCACGATTTAACTTGTGTTCTATTTCTTGTATCAGGTATAATATGGCTAAGTAGCTTAGTACGGGTATGCTTAGCAAAATTGGTAAAAATTATAATTTGATTACATTTTCATATCATATCGAATAAGATATTTGATTTATATAATGAAAGAGAGGTGAAACCTGGTTTAAAAAATAAATAAGGACATGATATCGCATAACGGTAAGGACATTCGTCTTGGACGGTGAATATATGGTGGTTGTAGAGTTTCCCCTGGTGTCTCTGCAATTTTAGTGAAATCAGTGTTTGAAAGATTTTTAAACCAGGCAACAACATGAAGAGAAAAGAGAATGAGTCTGTTAAAGTATTTGCTCTTGGTGGAGTAGGTGAAATCGGGAAAAACATGTACTGTGTTGAAATTGATTCTGAAATCTTTATTGTAGATGCAGGATTAATGTTCCCAGGAGATGAAATGTTTGGAATTGATATTGTTATTCCTGATATTACATATTTAGTGGAAAATCAAGAGCGAGTAAAAGGTTTATTTATTACTCACGGTCATGAAGATCATATTGGAGGTATTGTTTACGTACTTCGTAAATTATCTATTCCAGTGTATGCAACGAAATTAACGGTAGGACTTATACAAGAAAAACTTGGCGAAGCGGGTATGTTAGGCCGTGTAGACTTAAAAACGATCGATTCAAATTCAACAGTAGAGTTTAATACTACAACGGTGTCATTCTTTGGAACGACACATAGTATTCCAGATTCTGTTGGTGTTTGTTTCCATACATCAAAAGGTGCTATCGTATACACGGGAGACTTTAAATTCGATCAAACTCCAATTGGAAATAGTGGGGCAGACCTTGGGAAAATGGCACAAATCGGAAATGAAGGCGTACTGTGCTTATTATCTGATAGTACAAATGCTGAGCGTCCAGGCTATACAGGTTCTGAAAAAGAAGTTGGTGTAGAAATTTCTAAAGTGTTCTACGGCGCAGAAGGACGTATTATTGTTGCTTCATTTGCATCGAATGTACATCGCATTCAACAAGTATTTGATGCAGCTGCTGAAACAGGACGAAAAGTAGCGGTTGTAGGTCGTAGCATGGTGAAAGTGGTAGATATCGCAAGACGTCTTGGTTATTTAGATGTTCCAGAAGGTATGGTTATTTCACTACAAGAAGTAGACAATTTCCCAGAGAAAAAGGTAGCTATTTTAACGACAGGTAGCCAAGGTGAACCGATGGCAGCCCTTTCTAGAATGGCGAAGCAAGCTCATAAACAAATTTCAATTCGTAAAGGCGATACGGTTATTATTGCGGCTTCTCCAATTCCGGGTAATGAAATATCTGTATCGAAAATTATTGACTTGTTATTTAGAGCTGGAGCTGATGTTATTTATTACGGTGAAAGAAAAGTTCACGTTTCAGGTCACGGTAGCCAAGAAGAATTAAAATTAATGTTAAATTTAATGAAACCTAAGTATTTTGTACCCGTACATGGTGAGTTCCGTATGCAAAAAGCACATGCATATTTAGCTGAAGATGTAGGTATTGCAAGAGAGAATATCTTTATCGTAGAAAAAGGCGATGTAATTGCTTTTGGTGAAGATGAAGCAAACTTAGTTGGCAAAGTACAAGCTGGTAATGTGTTAATTGATGGATTAGGTGTAGGTGACGTTGGTAATATCGTTCTTCGAGATAGAAAAATGTTATCTCAAGATGGAATATTAGTAGTTGTTGTAACACTTGGTAAAGATGAAAAGAAAATTATCTCTGGTCCAGAAATCATTTCACGTGGTTTTGTGTATGTTCGTGAATCAGAAGCGTTAATTGACCGCTCTACAGAGATTGTACGTATGATTGTTGAGCAATCGATTAAAGAGTATTCAATTGAATGGTCTATGTTAAAACAAAATATTCGTGAATTATTAGGGCAGTTCTTGTACGAAGAGACAAAGAGAAAACCTATGATTTTACCGATTATTATGGAAGTATAAAAAAGATCACCTTTACGGGTGATCTTTTTTTCTTTTTAAACTCTATCGAATGAAATTTATAACTTAAGAAATAATAGTTATATACGAGTGAAAGGGGATGCGATATGACAGAACGTGATCGTTATACAAATGAAGGGAAAGAGGCTGAGCCGAAAGAAACTGGGAAAGAAGCCTCGATAGTGGAAAAAATTCAACAGCTAGGGCAAACGAATGTACCACAAATGAATGAATCGAGTATTCATTGTTTAACAATCATTGGACAGGTGGAAGGGCATGTTCAGTTGCCGCCGCAAAATAAAACAACAAAATATGAGCATATTATTCCGCAAATTGTTGCGATAGAACAAAATCCGAAAATTGAAGGTTTGCTTTTAATATTAAACACGGTCGGAGGTGACGTTGAAGCAGGGTTAGCAATTTCTGAGATGGTAGCTTCGCTTTCAAAGCCAACGGTATCACTTGTTCTGGGCGGAGGGCATTCTATCGGTGTACCAATCGCCGTCTCTACGGATTATTCATTTATTGCGGAAACTGCGACGATGACAATTCATCCCATTCGTCTAACAGGTCTTGTTATAGGTGTGCCGCAAACATTTGAGTATTTAGATAAAATGCAAGAAAGAGTCATTCGATTTGTGACGAAGCATTCGAAAGTAACCGAAGATCGTTTTAAAGAACTTATGTTTGCGAAAGGGAATTTGACGCGAGATATTGGGACGAATGTAATTGGTGGCGATGCAGTGAAATATGGTCTTATAGATGATGTCGGTGGTATTGGGAATGCGATTCGAAAACTGAATGAATTAATAGATGCTCGCATGGATGATAGTGCAGAAGGGACAATGTTACAATGATTTTATACACAATTATGCCAGAGCAACTTGTATATCCAGCTGATTATTCGCAATGTGAAAGCCAAAAAGTTGTAAATATAAACGGTGTTGAATTAATGGTTTCTGAAGAAGAACATGGGTGTTATTCTATTGTACGTGTGTTAAGTACAGATCCGCTACACTACTTAGAGTTTGAGCCCGGCCAGAAAATAACCTTTTAGCAAAAAGCAGGATTTTGTTTAGAAGCTATGGTATAATATAAAAAACAAGACGGTTGAGCAGCCATGAGAGGGCTGCTTTCTTCTGTTTATTTAACAATTTACAAGAAGTGTAAAAATAGAAGATATAAGACCTGAAAAATAGAGAAAACAGACATATAAGTAGTGCTTTTTTAAGGAAGCCCTACTTACATGTAGAACACGAGGTGAAGAAATGGCAAAACAAAAGCAAAGAGGGACGAAGGCAAAAGCAAGACGCACGATAAAGCCAACTTTGTATTATGAAATCGTAGGTTTAACTCTTTTTGCACTTTCAATCATTACGATTTTACAGCTAGGTGTTGTAGGGAAATCGTTTGTGTTATTTTTTCGCTTCTTCTTTGGTGAGTGGTACATAATTGGTGTGTTAGGTGTAATAGCTTTATCGGTTTCGTTTGTTATCAAACGTGGATGGCCGAACCTTTTAAATAAACGGTTAATTGGTTTTTATTTAATAGTATTGGCGATATTAATGTTTAGTCATATTACATTATTTAACCTTCTTACGAAAGATGGAGCAGTGCAAAATACTTCTGTTATTGTGAGTACGAAAGATAACTTCTTTCTTGAAATGAAAAAGGGGCCGGATAGCGTTCATTTAGGCGGTGGTATGTTTGGGGCGCTTATGTTCGCGACGTGTTACTTTTTATTTGACGAAGTAGGAGCTTATATCATTGGTATTATTTTAGTGATTCTCGGCATACTGTGTATAACAAATAAGCATATTGGAGAAGTACTTGCCCCTGTAGGAAGAATCCTTAGAAGTCAATTTGAAGTAATGCAAGGGGATTATAAAGATTGGAGATCCAAAAGGACGGCTGAACAAACAGAAAAGAAAAAAACAACGAGAAGCACAAGGAGCAAACGTGCTGCAGAACAAGAAGAGATTATTGAGCCGATGGAAGAAATCTCAATTGATCCTCCAATTATTTCGAATTTCACTGAGAATTATCCTGTAAATGAAGAAGAGAATAAACGAATTAGCGAAGAACAGGAAGCAGAGTTAATAACTTCACCGTCTATTGAAGAGGCTCCGCCTGTTGAAGAATCTAAGAAAAAGCGTGGAGAAAAGATTGTAGAATCTTTAGAGGCGGAAACAAGTGCCCCGCCAATGCAATTTTCAAATGTAGAAAATAAAGATTACAAGCTTCCTGCACTTGATATATTGAAATTTCCTAAGAATAAGCAAGTTACAAATGAAAATGCAGAAATTTATGAGAATGCTCGTAAATTAGAACGTACATTCCAAAGTTTTGGAGTGAAAGCGAAAGTAACAAAAGTACATAGAGGTCCTGCAGTTACAAAATATGAAGTGTATCCTGATATGGGAGTAAAGGTAAGCAAAATCGTTAGTTTAAGTGATGATTTAGCACTTGCTTTAGCTGCGAAAGACATTCGTATTGAAGCACCTATTCCCGGGAAATCAGCTGTAGGGATTGAAGTTCCGAACTCAGAAGTATCTATGGTAACGCTAAGAGAAGTTCTTGATTCTAAGGCTAATAATCATCCGGAAGAGAAGTTGTTAATTGGTCTTGGACGAGATATTACAGGTGAAGCTGTATTAGCCCGTTTAAATAAAATGCCCCATTTACTAGTAGCTGGTGCGACAGGTAGCGGGAAAAGTGTATGTATTAATGGTATTATTGTTAGTATTTTAATGCGTGCAAAACCACATGAAGTAAAATTAATGATGATTGATCCGAAAATGGTAGAGTTAAATGTATATAACGGCGTTCCGCATTTATTAACACCGGTTGTAACTGATCCGAAAAAAGCATCACAAGCTTTGAAAAAAGTCGTGAGTGAAATGGAACGACGTTATGAATTATTTGCTCATAGTGGCACGCGTAACATTGAAGGATATAATGATCATATTAAAGAACATAATAGTCAATCAGAAGCGAAACAACCGGAATTACCTTATATTGTAGTAATAGTGGACGAGTTAGCCGATTTAATGATGGTTGCTTCATCAGATGTAGAGGATGCGATTATGCGTTTAGCACAAATGGCTCGTGCGGCTGGTATTCATTTAATTATTGCGACGCAGCGTCCATCGGTTGATGTTATTACGGGAGTTATTAAAGCGAATATTCCATCACGTATTGCATTCGCGGTATCTTCTCAAACGGACTCTCGTACAATTCTTGACGGTGGTGGTGCAGAGAAACTGCTAGGTCGTGGAGATATGCTGTTTATACCAATTGGTGCATCGAAGCCTGTACGTGTACAAGGTGCATTTTTATCCGATGATGAAGTTGAGAGAGTTGTAGAGTATGTTATTGGTCAGCAAAAAGCGCAATATCAAGAAGATATGATTCCACAAGATGTTCCTGATACGAAGCAGGAAGTAGAAGATGAATTATATGATGAAGCAGTTCAGCTTGTAGTGGAAATGCAAACAGCATCTGTTTCTATGTTGCAACGTAGGTTTAGAGTAGGTTATACGCGAGCTGCCCGTTTAATTGATGCAATGGAAATGAATGGTGTAGTAGGTCCGTATGAAGGTAGTAAACCACGAGAAGTGCTCATTAATGATGTACAAGAAAAAAGTTCATAAAAAAAGCCTAATTGTTTTTACAATTAGGCTTTTTTATATGCTAGTTTTGTTATATACTATATTCAGTGATAAAGAAAGGGCTTACATCTAAAGCGATTCTTTAGAATACGAATACTTTGATTATGTTTTTAATGAATGTTCGATATTTAATGTAGAAAAATGTTGAATTTTGTTGAC
The DNA here is from genome assembly GCF_008368845.1 of Bacillus sp. BB51/4. NCBI lineage: Bacteria > Bacillati > Bacillota > Bacilli > Caryophanales > Bacillaceae > Bacillus > Bacillus sp. BB51/4. The sequence goes on along the minus strand of NZ_QOSC01000017.1, from coordinate 90,887 downwards.
ACGTATGGGAGCAAGTGGTAAGATTACTTCGAAAAGAATCACTGCCTCATATAATCTTGGAGATAAGGTCCATAAGTTTCTACCCGGCAACCATGAATTGCTGGACTATGAGGGGAAAAGTGTGTAACAAAGGATGTAAGAGATCTTTGTGCCGAACTTTTTCTCGAAATGAGGAATGTTTATGGTGCGAAGTTTTTTTTATGCAGTAAAGAGTGAAAATTTCATCTTGAAAAATTATTAATATTTATTCGACAATTAAGCTTATTTTTAGTATTTAGCAATTTTTATTATGTTGTAAGTTGAAAAAAGAGAAAAGAAGTCTTACATCAGAGGTCGAATAATTGAAATGCGGGGGAGTCTTATGTCAGTAAAATCCGATAGTCGTCACCTATATTTACGGGTGATTGATCACATCAAAGAAAAAATTAAAGATGGAGCTTACAAAGAAAGACAGAAGTTACCATCAGAGTTTGATTTAGCGAAAGAACTTGGTGTAAGTAGGGCGACTTTAAGGGAAGCGCTGCGTATTTTAGAAGAAGAAAATGTTGTCATTCGTAGACATGGTGTAGGAACATTTGTAAATGCAAAGCCGTTATTTTCTTCTGGGATTGAACAACTTTCTAGTATTACAGATATGATTTCTAGTGTGGGGAAAACACCAGGAACTATCTTTTTATCATCATCTACAACAAGTTTAACAGAAGAGGAAAAAGAGAAGTTTAATAGTGAAGACGGTTTTAATGCGGTAATGATTGAGCGTGTGCGTACAGCAGATGGGGAACCTGTTGTATATTGTATCGATAAACTTGCAAAAGAAATCTTGCCAGATTTATCAGGATACAACGAAGAATCGTTACTTACAGTGATACATAACAATACGCACAAACGTATCACATACGCAGTTGCTCACATTGAGCCAATTGGCTATCATCCGAAAATCTCACCGATTTTAGAATGTGAACCGGAAACGGCACTGCTAGTTTTAAAACAAATGCACTATGATCAAAATGATGAGCCAATCTTATATTCTATCAATTACTTTAGAGCTGATAAGTTTAGCTTCCACGTATTAAGAAGTAGGTAAGTTCCATTTTAGGGAGGTGACAGCAAGAAGTTAGGGACAGCAGCGTAAGAATAAAGAGATATATATAATTTTAGGAGGGGTTTCTAGTATGAAGAAAAAAACAGGTCTTTTATTATCATTAACATTAGCAGCAAGCGCGATTTTAGGTGCATGTGGTAACTCGGATAAGGCGAGTAGCGACAAAAAAGAGTTCAAAGTTGGTATGGTTACAGATGTTGGGGGCGTTGATGATAAATCATTTAACCAATCAGCTTGGGAAGGTTTAACGAAATTTGGTAAAGACAACGATTTAAAGAAAAATGAAGGATATCGTTATCTTCAATCAAGTAAAGATGCAGACTATATTCCGAACTTAACAAAATTTGCGAAAGATCATTATAACACAACATTCGGAATTGGATTTTTAATGCAAGACTCGATTGAAAAGGTTGCAAAACAATATCCGAAAGAGCAATTTGCTATTGTAGATACTGTTGTAAAAGAGCCGAATGTAACAAGTATTACATTTAAAGACCATGAAGGTTCATTCCTAGTTGGTGCTGTAGCAGCAATGACGACAAAATCAAATAAAGTTGGATTTGTTGGTGGAGTGAAGAGCCCATTAATTACAAAGTTTGAATCAGGTTTCAAAGCTGGTGCAAAAGCAGTAAATCCAAATATCGAAATTGTAGCGCAATATGCAGATGCATTTGACAAACCAGAAAAAGGATCTGTATTAGCTTCAGCAATGTACGGTGGTGGAGTTGACGTAATTTATCATGCTTCAGGTGCAACTGGTAACGGTGTATTCACAGAAGCGAAAAACCGTAAGAAAAAAGGTGAAAACGTTTGGGTAATCGGTGTTGACCGTGACCAAAATCAAGAAGGTATGCCTGAAAACGTAACTTTAACTTCTATGGTAAAACGTGTTGATATTGCAGTAGCAAAAGTAGCACAAGAAGCGAAAGATGGTAAATTAAAAGGCGGTAAAGTAGAAGAGTTCGGATTAAAAGATGACGGTATTGGTATTGCAAAAACTACTGACAATGTGAAAAAAGTAAATCCAGAAATCTTAACAAAAGTAGAAGAGTTTGAGAAGAAAATCACTGACGGTGAAATTAAAGTACCTGCAACTGACGAAGAATATAAAACATATGAAGCTTCTCTAAAGAAATAATAATAGAGAAATAGCAAAGGTTAGTTCTTAGAACTAACCTTTGTATATATAAAAATACCTTTAATAGACTGCAATTGGGGAGTGTTCCCTGCTAGAAGGAGGAACAAAATGGAATACGTAATTGAGATGAACAATATTACAAAAGTATTCCCAGGCATTGTAGCGAATGATGATATTACGCTGCAAGTAAAACAGGGAGAGATACACGCTTTACTTGGAGAAAATGGTGCAGGGAAATCAACATTGATGAATGTACTGTTCGGTTTGTATCAACCAGAACAGGGAGAAATTAAGATTAAAGGAAAACCTGTAAAAATTACAAATCCGAATATAGCAAATGACCTTGGTATTGGGATGGTCCATCAGCATTTTATGCTTGTTCATAATTTTACAGTTACAGAGAATATTATTCTTGGAAATGAGCCGAAGAAAAAAGGAAGAATTGCTGTTGAAGAGGCTGCGAAAGAAATTAAACAATTATCTGAACAGTACGGTTTAGCAGTTGATCCAAATGCAAAGATTGAAGATATTTCGGTTGGGATGCAGCAAAGGGTTGAAATATTAAAAACGCTTTATCGTGGTGCGGAGATTTTAATATTCGATGAACCAACTGCGGTGTTAACTCCTCAAGAAATTCACGAGTTGATTCAAATTATGAAAAAGCTTGTGCAAGAAGGAAAATCTATCGTTCTTATTACACATAAATTGAAAGAAATTATGGAAGTTTGCGATCGTTGCACAATTATTCGTAAAGGTAAAGGAATTGGTACAGTTGACGTTGCGGAAATGAATGAACATAAACTTGCAGAATTAATGGTCGGACGTCAAGTGAATTTTAAAACAGAAAAAATAGAGGCTAAACCGAAAGAAGAGGTTCTATCTGTTTCGAATATTTTCGTTCATGATGCACGCCAATTACCTGCTGTAAAAGGCCTTGACTTAACTGTTCGTGCAGGAGAAATCGTTGGTATTGCAGGGATTGATGGAAATGGACAAAGTGAATTAATAGAGGCAATTACTGGTTTACGAAAAGTTGAGTCAGGTTCTATTGCAATTAAAGGAAAAGAAATAACAAATTGGCCTGTTCGAAGAATTACAGAGGAAGGAATTGGTCATATTCCAGAAGATCGTCATAAACACGGTCTTGTGCTTGATTTTTCTGTTAGAGATAATATAGTTTTACAAACGTACTATAAAAATCCATTCTCAAAGAAAGGGATTTTAAACTTTAGTCAAATCACACAAAAAGCAAAAGCGCTTATTGAACAGTTTGATGTGCGTACACCCGGTGAACACACATTAACTCGTGCACTATCTGGTGGAAACCAGCAGAAGGCAATTATCGCACGCGAAGTGGATCGTAATCCAGATTTATTAATTGCAGCACAGCCAACACGTGGTTTAGATGTAGGTGCGATTGAATTTATTCATAAAAAATTAATCGAGCAAAGAGATAAGGGAAAAGCAGTATTGCTTCTATCGCTAGAACTGGATGAAATTTTAAATGTAAGTGATCGAGTTGCTGTTATATATGAAGGGGAAATTGTAGCAATTGTTGATGCGAAAGAAACAAATGAACAACAGCTTGGTTTGTTGATGGCTGGCGGAACGGAGAAAGAGAAGGTGAATACAAATGGCTAAAAAATTTTTAACGGAGCGAACAATTAATATTTTAGTTCCTGTATTATCCGTTATTTTTGGTTTACTTGTTGGTGCCATTGTAATGTTATTTAGTGGATATGATCCAATTGTTGGGTATGCAGCGCTTTGGGAAGGAATGGTTGGAAATCCACAAGCAATTGGTGAAACATTACGTACGATGATTCCGCTTGTATTAGCAGGACTTTCTGTAGCATTTGCATTCCGTACAGGCCTTTTTAACATCGGAGTAGAAGGACAGTTATTAGTCGGGTGGCTTGCTGCTGTTTGGTTTGGATATGCAGTATCATTACCGGCAATTTTACATATTCCGTTGTCAATTTTAGTAGCGGCAATAGCTGGTGGGCTATGGGGATTTATCCCGGGATATTTGAAAGGGAAATTTAAAGTAAATGAAGTAATCGTAACGATTATGATGAATTATATTGCACTTTACGTGACGTATGATTTAATTAAACGCTTTTTACATGAGGCGAATGAGAAGTCATATGATATAAAATCTAGTGCTTCTTTATCTTCTGAATGGTTATCTTCTTTAACAGATGGTTCTCGTTTGCACTGGGGGATTGTCGTAGCGATATTAGTAGCAATTATTATGTGGTTCTTATTGGACAGAACGACATTGGGATACGAATTGAAATCTGTTGGATTTAATCAACATGCTTCTCAGTATGCGGGGATGAAAGTTTCTCGAAATGTTGTACTATCTATGACGATTGCGGGTGCATTTGCAGGGATTGGTGGTGCTATGGAAGGGCTTGGTACATTCCAAAACATGACAGCGATGTCTTCGTTTACTGGTATCGGATTTGATGGGATTGCGGTAGCTCTACTTGGGGGGAATAATCCGTTTGGTATATTATTAGCGGCTTTACTGTTCGGTGGTTTGAAAAGTGCAGCCCCACAAATGAATTTTGAAGCAGATGTACCTTCTGAGTTAATTAACGTTATTATTGCATGTATTATTTTCTTTGTAGCGTGCAGTTATGTTTTACGCTGGGCACTTACACGCATGAGCAAGGAGGGGAAATAAATGAGCTTTTTAGATATTTTAGCCATTCTTGTGACGGGTACGTTATATACGGCAGCGCCACTTATTTTTACGGCGTTAGGTGGAGTGTTTAGTGAACGTTCTGGGGTTGTAAATATAGCGTTAGAAGGTTTAATGTTATTTGGTGCATTTACTGGTATCGTTACAACGTTATTAATGGGTGATACGTGGGGAGCGATGACTCCTTGGATAGCTCTATTATTTGCAGCAATTGGTAGTGGGTTATTTGCACTTCTTCATGCGGTAGCATCCATTACATTCCGTGCGGATCAAGTAGTGAGCGGGGTAGCGATTAATTTCTTAGCTCTTGGTTTAACGGTATTTGCCATTAAGAAAATCTTTGGCAAAGGACAAACTGATTTCATTCAATATCGTATTGAAAAAATCGATGTTCCGGGTCTTTCGGATATTCCGGTAATCGGAAAAATCTTTTTCTCAAATGTACCATTAACATCGTATATTGCTATTATTTTAGCGTTTGTCGTTTGGTATGTCATTTATAAAACGCCGTTCGGTCTTCGTCTTCGTGCGGTTGGTGAACATCCAATGGCAGCAGATACGATGGGTATTAATGTATATAAAATGCGTTATATTGCAGTTGCTATATCTGGAATGTTTGCAGGGGTTGGTGGAGCGGTCTTCGCTATGTCGATTTCTGGTAACTTCTCAGGTGCTACAATTACTGGACAAGGTTTCTTAGCGCTAGCAGCTATGATTTTCGGTAAATGGAATCCACTCGGTGCTCTTGGAGCGGCTCTGTTCTTCGGATTTGCTCAATCACTTGGAATAACAGGTGGTACGATTCCGGTACTAAAGGAAATTCCAAGTGTATTCTTAACGATATTACCGTATGTATTCACAATATTAGCACTTGTTGGTTTTGTAGGTCGTTCTGAAGCTCCGAAAGCGTTAGGAACGCCGTATGAAAAAGGAAAACGATAAGTATAAAAAAGCTCGCACATTAGTGCGGGCTTTTTTACATAGACTATATGTAATACGGAATTTTACGATGTTCCTTACATATGACAGTTTTTAGAAAGAGCCTCATGTAAGTATAGTGAGGAAGAAAAGTTGATTTTTTATTTCTAAAAACTGTATATTGAAGAGGAATATTCCTATATACGTAAAGGAGGGCTATAAATGAAACTAATGGAACAACAGTTACATGAGTTAGGTGGTTTGCGAGTACATATTATCCCGACTGATAAATATAAAACAAATACTTTTGTATTTCGTTTTAAAGCACCTTTAAATGAAGAGACGGTGACAGAGCGTGCCCTATTGCCATACGTATTGCAAAGTGCGACAGAAAAGCTTCCTTCTGTAATTCGTCTTCGTCAATATTTAGAAGAATTATACGGATCTTCTTTGGCAGTAGATGTAAGTAAAAAAGGAGAAGACCATATTATCTCTATTTATGTAGACATTGCAAATGAAGTATATTTACATGATGCACCACCGCTATTTGAAAAAGTACTTTCTATGTTATCGGATATCGTTTTACATCCAGCAACAGAGGGGGATGGTTTTTTACCTTCTATCGTAGAAAGTGAAAAGAGAGCGCTCTTGCAACGAATTGAAGCTACGTATGATGATAAAATGCGCTATGCAAACGAGCGTTTAATTGAAGAAATGTGCAAAGTAGAACCGTATCGATTAAGTGCAAATGGAAAAAAAGAGAGTGTTGCATCTATTACAAATGAAAGTTTATATCAATATTATCAAAAAGTGTTAGCGGAAGATGAAATGGATCTATACATTATTGGTGATATTTCAGAAAACGCAGTGGATCTTGTAAGTAAGTATTTTTCTATTTCAGCACGTCCTGTGAGAGAGAGAAATGTACTTCTTCATAAGAGAAATAATGAAGAAAAAGAAGTTGTTGAAAAACAAGAATTAAAACAAAGTAAATTACACATTGGTTATCGTACGTTTATTACGTATAAAGACGAAGATTATTTTGCACTACAATTGTTCAATGGATTGTTTGGAGGATTTTCTCATTCGAAGTTATTCGTTAACGTTCGTGAAAAAAATAGTTTAGCGTACTATGCGGCATCCCGCTTTGAAAGTCATAAAGGCTTATTGTTTGTCATGTCAGGGATCGAAGCGAAAAATTATGAAAAAGCTGTTGAGATTATTAAAGAACAAATGTTGGCGATGCAAAATGGTGATTTTTCTGAAGAAGAGATGCATCAAACGAAAAGTGTCATTCAAAATCAAATATTAGAAGCGATTGATACACCGCGCGGATTTGTGGAAATGCTGTATCATGGTATTATTTCAGACCGTACGCGTCCGGTTGAAGAATGGCTTTCAGGTATTGAAAGTGTGACGAAAGAAGAGATTGTGAAAGTTGCTAAAAATATTGAACTAGATACAATTTACTTTTTACATGGAACGGAGGGAGAATAAATGGAGAAAATTGTTTATGAGCAATTAAAAGAGACACTCTATTATGAAAAACTTCCTAATGGATTAGATGTATATATTTTACCGAAGCAAGGATTTAATAAAACATTTGCAACGTTTACGACAAAATATGGTTCTATGGATAATACATTCGTACCACTAGGTAAAGAAGAAATGATTCGTGTGCCTGATGGAATTGCTCATTTTCTTGAGCATAAATTATTTGAAAAAGAAGATCACGATGCTTTCCAATTGTTTAGTAAACAAGGGGCATCAGCAAATGCTTTCACATCTTTCACAAGAACAGCTTACCTGTTTTCATGTACATCAAATGTAGAACAAAATTTAAATACATTGTTAAACTTCGTACAAGAGCCTTACTTCTCTGAAAAAACAGTTGAAAAAGAGAAGGGAATTATTGGGCAAGAAATTCAAATGTATCAAGATAATCCAGATTGGCGCTTATACTTTGGATTAATTGATAGCTTGTTTGTAAAGCACCCAATTAAAATTGATATTGCAGGGACAATCGAGTCTATTAGTAAAATTACGAAAGACTTATTATATGAATGCTATGAAACATTTTATCATCCGAGCAATATGTTATTGTTCGTTGTGGGGGCAATTGATCCAGAGAAAACAATGGATTTAGTACGTGAAAATCAAGCGAAAAAAGATTATAAAAACAAGCCAGAAATTGTACGTTCATTTGAGGAAGAACCAGATGAGGTAAATGAAAAGAAGAAAATTATTTCCATGCCTGTACAAACACCGAAATGTTTAGTTGGTATTAAAGCGACAAATTTAAAAGAAAAAGGGAAAGCCCTTTTAAAACAAGAAATTGCGCTTACGTTACTTTTAGATTATTTATTTGGGAAAAGCTCCGTTCATTACGAATCTTTATATAATGAAGGTCTTATTGATGATTCGTTCTCGTATGATTATACGGAAGAAAATAACTTCGGTTTTGCAATGGTTGGCGGCGATACGAAGCAACCTGATGAGCTGGAAGAGCGTTTGAAAAGCATTTTACTAAATACAAATTATGATCAATTAGATGAGGTGGCATTAGAACGAGTAAAGAAAAAGAAAATAGGTGGCTTTTTACGCTCGTTGAATTCGCCGGAATATATTGCAAATCAATTTACACGATATGCGTTTAATGAATCTAGTCTGTTTGAGGCATTGACTGTATTAGAAAGTTTAACTGTTCAAGATTTACAAGAAGTAGCCAAATTATTATTATCAGAAGAGAAAATGAGTGTTTGTCAAGTTTTACCGAAAAAATAAAAGGTTTCATAATAATACCCTCATCTTATCATTGATAAATTGTAAGATGAGGGTATTATTTATAGGAGAAAGATTTTGTTGAGATAAGAGAGGAATTGTATGAAAAAGTATGCATTAGTAACTGGAGGAAGCGGAGGGATTGGCTCTGCTATTTCAAAACAATTAATTCAAGATGGATATACAGTATATGTTCATTATAATAACAGTGCAGAGAAAGTGAACGAGTTGCAGAAAGAATGGGGTGAAGTGATTCCTGTTCAAGCGAATTTAGCTTCTACTGATGGGGCAGAGCAGTTGTGGGAACAAATTGAACATCCTCTTGATGTTATCGTATATGCAGCTGGGAAGAGTATCTTTGGACTCGTAACAGATGTAACGAACGATGAATTGAATTATATGGTAGAACTTCAAGTGAAGAGTATCTATAAATTATTATCAAGGGCGCTGCCATCTATGATTCAGCGGAGAAGTGGTAATATTGTACTTGTTTCTTCTATATGGGGCCAAATCGGCGCATCATGTGAAGTGCTTTACTCGATGGTAAAAGGTGCACAAAATTCATATGTGAAAGCTTTAGCGAAAGAAGTTTCATTAAGTGGATTAAGGGTTAACGCGGTGGCGCCAGGTGCAATTGAAACGGAAATGTTACAAGTATTTTCAGAAGAGGATAAAAATGAAATTGCTGAAGAGATCCCGTTAGGTAGGTTGGGACTACCAGAAGAGGTAGCGAAAACAGTGTCATTCCTCGTATCACCAGGAGCATCTTACATAACTGGACAAATTATCGGAGTAAATGGTGGTTGGCATTGCTAAAAATTTCTTACATAAAAAATGAAAAACTGTACAAATTAAGCATGATTCTATTACTAAGTAGTGAGGTGCTTACACATGTCAGTTTTAGATAATTTTGATCAATGGAAGAGCTTTTTAGGAGAACGTTTAGAACAGGCATCAGGAAAAGGTCTTGATGGTGGTGCTGTATCAGATATGGCATTTCGTGTTGGAGATTATTTAGCAAATGAAGTAGAAGCGCGCAACGATCAAGAGAAATTATTGTCTGAGCTTTGGAAAGTTGCTGATGAACAAGAGCAACATACAATCGCAAACTTAATGGTGAAGTTTGTACAGCATAAGTAAAAAATAGAGAGGAGAATCTCCTCTCTATTTTTTTTGTATAATAATTGAACGGGATAGATTATACATTTAGCTTCCCTATTAAGGTGAAATCATATAATATAGTACGTAGGTGTAAAGTAAGCAAGGGGAGTGATCTTGGATGATTGAATGGTATTTTGAATATGAAATACATAAAAACCGACCTGGCTTGCTTGGTGACGTTTCTTCGTTAATCGGTATGCTCGGCATTAATATTGTCACAATTAATGGTGTAGATAATGCACGACGTGGATTACTCCTTATGTGTGATAATCAAGAGCAAATCTCTAGACTTGAATCAATTTTAAATACGATGGATAACATAACGGTAACGAAATATCGTCCGCCAAAGCTAAGAGATAAGCTAGCGGTTAGACATGGTAGGTACATACAACGAGATGCAGATGATAAGAAAACATTTCGATTTGTACGTGATGAATTAGGGTTACTTGTAGACTTTATGGCTGAAATAATGAAAAAAGAAGGTCATAAACTAATCGGGATACGAGGAATGCCTCGTGTCGGAAAAACAGAATCCATTGTTGCCGCAAGTGTTTGTGCAAATAAAAGATGGTTATTTGTATCATCTACTCTTATTAAGCAAACTGTTCGTAGTCAATTGATTGAAGATGAGTATAGCGACGACAATATTTTTATCTTAGATGGAATCGTGTCAACAAAGCGTGCTAACGAAAGGCATTGGCAGCTTGTTCGTGAAATTATGAGATTACCTGCAACGAAAGTTGTGGAACATCCTGACGTATTTGTGAGTCAGTCAGAATACACATTGGATGATTTTGATTATATTATCGAGTTGCGTAACGATTATGATGAAGAAATTCAATATAATTTAGTAGATGAAATTGAGCAAGGTACGCAAAATAATTTCTCTATGTTTGACTTTTAAAGAAATATTGAGGTGTTAGTAGTGACAGAATTAGGACAAAAGCTGAAAGAAGCAAGAGGAACGAAGGGCTTGTCTATGGATCAGCTGCATGAGATTACAAAAATTCAAAAACGCCATTTAGTAGCGATTGAGGAAGGCAATTATGATGTATTGCCAGGAGCTTTTTATGCGCGTGCATTCATTAAACAATACGCAGATGCGGTTGGGTTAAATGGAGAGGAACTGCTTGTAGAATATCAGAGTACGATACCACAATCTGAAAAACGCGACGTTCCACAAGTATCAACAGGACAGAAAACACAAGAAACAATGCAAAAATCTTCATCATGGCCAATTGCAGATCATATGCCGAAAGTTTTAGTTGCGCTATTAGTAATTGCATTTGGAGTGGTAATTTGGTTTGTTTTCCAAGCGTTAACTGGAAAAGGTGATGAGAAAGTTCCGAATGCTCAAAGTGAGAAAATTGAAGTTAAAAAAGCAGAAAACTCTCCGTTAGATACGAAGAAAGATGAAGTGAAAGCGGAAGAGCCGAAAAAAGAGGAACCAAAGAAAGAAGAGCCAAAGAAAGAGGAACAACCGGCACAACCAACGGGACAAGAAGAAGTAAAAGTAGTTGGTACAACTGGTAAAGTATCTACTTTGGAAATTCATAACAATAAAACATTAGAACTGGAAATATCGGGTAAAGGTGCGAGCTATGTAGATGTTAAAGATGATGCGGGGAATGTGATTCTAAACGCTACAGTACAAGAGGGCCAAATAGAAAAACGTGATGTATCAACATTAAAAGAAGTGCGACTTAATATTGGGAATGCAACGAATGTTGAAGTTAAACTGAATGGCCAAGTGGTCGCTTATCCATTGGATCCAGAAAAAGAACTTCACCAAAGATTGGTGATAAAAAACCAAGGGATAGGGCAACCAGCACAATAATAGTCATCGCCTCGATGACTTTTTTCAATGAACAAATGTTTTTGATATGATGGAGGAATAGCTGTGAATTTACCAAATAAAATTACAATATCTAGAATCTTCTTAATTCCAATTTTTATGGTAATTATGTTAGCGCCCTTTGAATGGGGTTCATACACAATTGGTGATGTTGATTTACCAATTCAACATTTAGTAGGGGCACTTATCTTTATTATTGCTTCGGCTACAGATTGGATTGATGGACATTACGCAAGAAAGTATAATCTTGTAACGAATTTAGGGAAGTTTCTTGACCCGTTAGCTGATAAATTACTTGTTTCAGCAGCGCTTATTACATTAGTTGAGATGCAATACGTACCTGCTTGGATCGTTATTGTAATTATCAGCCGTGAGTTTGCAGTAACTGGTTTACGCCTTGTACTTGCTGGAACAGGAGAAGTAGTGGCAGCAAATCAGTTAGGGAAAATTAAGACGTGGACACAAATTATTGCAATTGCGGCGTATTTATTACACGATGTACCTTTAAATTTAATCCATATCCCAGTTGCTGATATTTTCATATGGATTGCATTAATCTTTACTGTTATTTCAGGGTGGGATTATTTCTGGAAAAATAGAGCTGCTTTTGTAAACTCAAAATAGAAGTTTATGGGGGAATTGGGATGAATGCTGAAATTATTGCGGTTGGAACTGAATTATTACTTGGACAAATTGCAAATACAAATGCCCAGTTTTTATCTGAAAAGTTAGCTTCAATCGGAATTAATGTGTACTACCATACTGTAGTTGGAGATAATAACAAGCGATTACAGCAGGCGATTGAAGTTGCGGAAGAACGTGCTGACATACTTATTTTTACAGGTGGATTAGGCCCGACAAAAGATGATTTGACGAAAGAAACGATATCTTCTAGGTTGGGTGAAGAGCTTGTATATGATGAAAAGGCATTAGCATCGATAAGCGAGTACTTTAAGCGTACAGGTCGGGAGTTCACAGAGAATAATAAAAAGCAAGCGCTCGTTTTGAATGGAGCAACTGTATTTGCGAATGATCACGGCATGGCACCTGGTATGGGGCTAAATAAGAACAGGAAAGTTTATATTTTATTACCAGGACCACCGAAAGAGATGAAGCCGATGTATATAAGTTATGTAGAGCCTTTTTTACGTAACTTTACAACAGGAGAAAACATTTATTCTCGTGTGCTTCGCTTTTTCGGGATTGGGGAATCTCAATTAGAAGTGAAAGTTCAAGATTTAATTGATGGACAAACGAACCCGACAATCGCCCCCCTTGCGAATGATGGAGAAGTGACACTACGTTTAACTGCCAAACATCAAAATGCTGATGAAGCTGCGAAACGAATTCAGCATATGGAAGATTTGATTTTAGAAAGAGTAGGAAAATTTTTCTACGGGTATGATCAAGAGTTTCTGCATGATAAGGCGATAGAGTTATTGAAGAAAAAAGGATTAACTTTAGCGTGTGCAGAAAGTTTAACCGGTGGTCTCTTTGGTAATCAAGTAACAGAAAGTGCTGGTGTGTCTTCAGTATTTAAAGGCGGTGTCATTTGTTATCATAATGATGTGAAGCAACATGTTTTACATGTACCTGCGGAAGTGTTGTCTACTGATGGTGCAGTTAGTAAAGAATGTGCTCGTTATCTTGCTGAAAATGTTAAGGGCTTATTAAAAGCGGATATCGGAATTAGTTTCACTGGGGTAGCAGGACCGGATGCTTCAGAACATAAAGAGCCGGGAACAGTATTCGTTGGATTGGCGATTAAGGATAAACCAACTGTAGTCTTTCCTCTTATTTTAAGTGGAAGTCGTCAACAAATTAGGGAACGTTCGGTGAAATATGGATTTTATCATTTATATAAAAAGCTAGAAGAGATATAAGTTTCTTCTAGCTTTTTTTATGGTTAAACTCATTTTTATTTAATGGAAAATAAAAAAATCGAATAAATGTTCGATTTTGTTGGCAAATTGAATTGAAAATAGGTATAATAAGATTAGCAATTCAGTTAAGGAGGAATTTTGAATGAGTGATCGTCAAGCGGCGTTAGATATGGCGTTAAAACAAATAGAGAAGCAATTCGGTAAAGGTTCAATTATGAAATTAGGAGAACAAGCGGAGCGTAGAATTTCTACAATTTCAAGTGGTTCTTTAGCACTTGATGTGGCATTAGGGGTAGGCGGCTACCCACGTGGTCGTATTATCGAAATTTATGGACCAGAAAGTTCAGGTAAAACAACAGTTTCATTACACGCAATCGCGGAAGTACAGCGTCAAGGTGGACAAGCAGCGTTTATTGATGCGGAGCATGCAATGGATCCTGTATATGCACAAAAATTAGGCGTTAACATAGATGAATTACTATTATCACAACCTGATACAGGGGAGCAAGGACTAGAAATCGCAGAAGCACTTGTACGAAGTGGCGCGGTTGATATTATCGTAATTGACTCTGTAGCAGCTCTTGTACCGAAAGCTGAGATTGAAGGAGACATGGGTGACTCACACGTAGGTCTACAAGCTCGTTTAATGTCTCAAGCACTTCGTAAGCTGTCAGGTGCAATCAATAAATCAAAAACAATCGCAATCTTTATTAACCAAATTCGTGAAAAAGTTGGGGTTATGTTCGGGAATCCAGAAACAACTCCAGGTGGTCGTGCGTTGAAATTCTATTCAACAGTTCGTCTTGAAGTACGTCGTGCGGAGCAATTAAAGCAAGGTAATGACATTGTTGGTAATAAAACGAAAGTAAAAGTAGTTAAAAATAAAGTAGCACCACCATTCCGTGTTGCTGAAGTTGATATTATGTACGGAGAAGGTATTTCAAGAGAAGGTGAAATCTTAGATATGGCTTCTGAACTTGATATCGTTCAAAAGAGTGGTGCTTGGTACTCTTATAATGAAGAGCGTTTAGGACAAGGTCGTGAAAATTCGAAGCAATTCTTAAAAGAGAATACGGATTTAAGAGAGGAAATTGCCTTCTTTGTTCGTGATCATCACGGAATTGGTGAAGACTCTGGTGTGGAAGACACGGAAGATTCAAATCTTCAAGATTAAAAATAAAAGACACGGTCCCGTGTCTTTTATTTTTAATTATTATGAAAGCGTTGTATATCGTTGGAAATAAAATATTTAATTTAACTAAAAGGCTATGTATAAAGAGGGATATATGCATGTTTTGTATGCATAAACTGGAATTTACTAAGGTTTTCCAGGATAATATGCTGTCTGCTTTTTAAATTCATATATGAATTAGGGCTGAAGGTAAAGAAAGTAAAAGTAGACAACGCTTGACAATGAAAATTGCGATAGATACAATGAGAATGTATATTTTTTCTTATATACGAAACACTCTTCTCAAGAAGAGAAGTAATATTCGGAGTAAGACTTAAATCTTGCCGAAATAATAATATGACATTTTAATTGTGAAATGAAGAAAGTCCCTTAAAAAAGTGGGGCGACGGTCTTTGCTGTATGTTGGTATTCAATGTACATGCCGACAGTCTTTTTTCATTCATAGCAAGGGGAGGTGAAATCATGAGTAGTACTACAGTTTGGATACTCATCTCCATTTTGCTTGCAACAGTCGGTGCAGTTGTTGGCTTTTTTGTTCGAAAGTCTATTGCTGAAGCGAAGATTAATGGTGCAGCTAATGAAGCGAAACGTATTATAGACGAAGCGAATCGTGAGGCTGAAGCACTTAAGAAAGAAGCGCTTTTAGAAGCAAAGGATGAAATTCATACACTTCGTACAGAAGCTGAATTAGAAATTCGTGACCGTAGAAGCGAATTACAAAAACAAGAAAATCGTTTAATGCAAAAAGAAGAGAACCTTGATCGTAAAGACGAAACGCTCGATAAACGCGAGCGACAGTTAGAAAAGAAAGAGGATTCTCTTGTAGCGAGACAACAACAGATTGAAGAGTTGGAAAGCAAAGTGGGAGAGTTAGTTCAAAAGCAACAAACAGAATTAGAGCGCATTTCCAATCTGACACGCGAACAAGCGAAAGCAATTATTCTTGGTAAAGTAGAAAGTGAAGTTTCTCATGAAATTGCCGTAATGGTAAAAGAAAGTGAAGTTCGTGCGAAAGAAGAAGCGGATAAGAAAGCAAAAGAAATCTTATCTCTTGCAATGCAAAGATGTGCAGCTGATCATGTTGCTGAAACAACCGTTTCGGTTGTAAATCTTCCAAATGACGAAATGAAGGGACGTATTATCGGACGTGAAGGTCGAAATATTCGTACGTTAGAAACGTTAACAGGTATTGACCTTATTATCGATGATACACCAGAAGCGGTTATCCTTTCTGGATTCGACCCAATTCGTCGTGAAACAGCTCGTATCGCTCTTGATAAACTAGTACAGGACGGACGTATTCATCCAGCGCGTATTGAAGAGATGGTCGAAAAATCAAGACGTGAAGTGGACGAGTATATTCGCGAAGTCGGAGAGCAAACAACGTTTGAAGTGGGTGTTCACGGATTACATCCAGATTTAATTAAGATTTTAGGTCGTTTAAAATACCGTACAAGTTACGGACAAAACGTCTTAAAACACTCTATGGAAGTTGCATATTTAACTGGACTTATGGCAGCGGAGCTTGGTGAGGATGAAAAACTAGCAAGACGTGCTGGTCTATTACATGATATCGGTAAAGCAATTGATCATGAAGTAGAAGGTAGCCACGTTGAAATTGGTGTCGAACTCGCAACGAAGTATAAAGAGCATCCTGTAGTTATAAACAGTATTGCATCTCACCATGGGGACACAGAACCAACTTCTATCATTGCAGTTTTAGTTGCAGCAGCAGATGCATTATCAGCTGCAAGACCTGGAGCTCGTAGTGAAACACTTGAGAACTATATTCGTCGTCTTGAAAAGTTAGAAGAGATTTCAGAGTCTTATGAAGGCGTAGAAAAATCTTTCGCAATTCAAGCAGGACGAGAAGTTCGTATTCTGGTAAAACCAGATACAATTGATGATTTAGAAGCTCATCGTTTAGCTCGTGATATTCGAAAACGTATTGAAAATGAACTGGATTACCCAGGACATATTAAAGTAACTGTTATTCGTGAAACACGTGCAGTGGAATACGCAAAATAAAGTGGTGAAACACCACTTTATTTTTTTGTGTTGGAATTGGTTAAAATAAAGGGAATTAGTATACAAGTGAAACAAACTTATAATAAATATATTGTAAGGAAATCACTTGAAGCTATAGTAATAAAAAATGTAGTACATAGGAAGGGTAAGACATATGAGAATATTATTTGTTGGGGATGTAGTAGGATCTCCTGGTAGAGGTATGATTCAACAATACGTACCGGCATTAAAGAAGAAATATACACCTACAGTAACCATTATTAATGGAGAAAATGCAGCAGGTGGACGTGGAATTACGGAAAAAATATATCGAAACTTTTTAGAATGCGGGGCACAAGCGGTTACACTTGGAAACCACGCTTGGGATAACCGTGAAGTATTTGAATTTATTGATGACGCAAAATATCTTGCAAGACCAGCTAACTTCCCAGAAGGAACTCCAGGAAAAGGACTTATCTTTGTGAACTGCAATGGAACAGAAGTTGCAGTTATTAACTTACAAGGACGTACATTCCTTCCTCCAATTGATTGTCCATTCCGTAAAGTGGATGAATTAATTAACATTGCAAAAAAACGTACGAATATTATCTTTATTGATTTTCATGCGGAAACTACAAGTGAAAAACAAGCGTTAGGTTGGTATGTAGATGGTCGTGCTACAGCAGTAGTGGGTACACATACACATGTTCCTACAGCAGATAATCGTATTTTACCAAGCGGAACTGCATATATCACAGATGTTGGTATGACAGGTCCTTACGATGGGATTTTAGGTATGGATCGAGAAGCGGTATTGAAGAAGTTTTTAACAAACTTACCAGTACGATTTGAAGTGACAAGTGGTAGAACACAATTAAGTGCAGTGCTAGTTGATGTGGATCCTAATACAGGAAAAGCTAAGAAAATCCAGCGTATCTTAATTAATGATGATCAGCCATTTTTTGAGTAATTTCTGGATAAGATTTAGAAAAGTTATTATTTTTTAATTTTTTAGAAAAATTACAGAAATTTAGCAGGAATACGCGTCATTCCTCGTGAATATAAGTTAAAGTGAAATAATTGCTAATACTTTTTATAGAAACGAGGAGGAAACGCGGAATGGAAATATTAAAAGTTAAAGCAACGTCGGTCCCTAATTCTGTAGCTGGTGCACTTGCAGGTGTTATTCGCGAACGCGGAACAGCAGAAATTCAAGCCATTGGTGCAGGTGCATTGAACCAAGCGGTAAAGGCAGTAGCAATTGCAAGAGGATTTGTAGCGCCTAGTGGTTTAGACCTGATTTGTATCCCAGCGTTCACAGATATTATGATTGATGGGGAAGAGCGTACAGCAATAAAATTAATTGTAGAACCTCGTTAAGTTTAAACAACCTGTTTGCAGTATGCAAACAGGTTGTTTTTATAATGGAGGAATGGAAATGAAAATTTTTGATGCTCATTGTGATGTACTCTTTCGATTATGGAGTGCACAGGGGAAAAAGGATTTTAAAAACGATCCGCAATTACATATTACATTTGAACAGTTAAAGAAAAGAAAAGGAAGTATACAATGTTTTGCTATATATGTGCCAGAAACGGTGCTATATGAAAAACGATTTGAAGTGGCATTACAAATGGTAGATATTTTTTATAATGAAATTTTATCATTACCGGGTGTAAAGTTTATTCAGACAAAAGATGATATTAACATGTTAAAACAGGACGAGATTGGAGCGATATTAACACTAGAAGGATGCGAAGCAATTGGAAAAGATGCAATGAAATTACGGTTGTTTTATCGTCTAGGAGTACGTTCTTTTGGACTAACATGGAATTATGCCAATTTATTAGCTGATGGTGCGCTAGAGACACGTGGGGCGGGTTTAACGACCTTTGGTAAACATGTTGTACAAGAACTTAATACGTTACATGTATGGACCGATGTGTCGCATCTGAATGAAAGAAGCTTTTGGGATGTGATAGAAATTGCAAAAAATCCTATTGCCTCCCATTCAAATTGTACGAAACTTTGTCAGCACCCACGTAATTTAAACGATGAACAACTTAGAGCTCTTATAAAGCGAAATAGCATGATCGGTGTTACTTTCGTACCACAGTTTCTAATAAGTGAAAAACAAGCGAATATAGCAGATATAGTAAAACATATCGAATATATTTGTTCATTAGGTGGAGAGAACAATATAGGGTTTGGTTCGGATTTTGATGGGATATTAGAAACAGTTGTAAATGTATCAGCGTATGGAGAATATGAAAATGTAATTAATGAGCTTTGTAAACACTATGCTGCATCTACTGTAGAGCGATTTTTATATGATAATTTTGTTGAACATATAAGCTTTTAAGATTTTCGTTTTAAAAATCCAGAAAAATTAGAATTAATTCATTTGATATTATTGCTTTTTTTAAGACCTAATACTAGAATGAAAAACAAAATAGCTTTATACTAAAGATTCAGGGAAATCAGAAGAGGCATAATTTGCGTCCGTTGTAGTTTATTTGTATAAAAAATGCTAAACTATTACTGTAAAAAAATACACTACAATGAATGCAGCCAAAAGGGGTGTAGGAGATGATTAGTCAACTTTCATGGAAAGTTGGAGGCCAACAAGGTGAAGGAATTGAAAGTACAGGAGAAATCTTCTGTATTGCATTAAACCGATTAGGATATTACCTATACGGTTACCGCCACTTCTCATCACGTATTAAAGGCGGCCATACAAATAATAAAATTCGTGTAAGTACAACAGAAGTACGCGCGATCTCAGATGATTTAGATATTTTAATTGCTTTTGATCAAGAAACAATTGATTTTAACTTCCACGAACTACGTCCAGGTGGAATTGTAGTTGCGGATGCGAAATTTAATCCAACAATACCTGATAATACAGATGTAAATCTATATGTGATACCGTTTACAGATATTGCTTCAGAATTAGGTACATCATTAATGAAAAACATGGTTGCTGTTGGGGCATCAAGTGCGGTATTAGGATTAGATGAAACAGCTTATTTAAATGTTGTTGAAGAGATCTTTGGTCGTAAAGGAGAGCAAGTCGTTCAAAAGAATATGGACGCAATTAAACGTGGCTCTCAATATATGAAAGAGTTGTTAGGTGAGAAAGTTAACATGATGCAGCTTGAAAAAGCTGATGGTAAGAAACGCATGTTTATGATTGGAAACGATGCAATCGCATTTGGTGCGGTAGCTGGTGGTGCTCGCTTTATGTCTGCATATCCAATTACACCTGCATCTGAAATTATGGAATACTTAATTAAAAAATTACCAAAAGTTGGCGGAACAGTAATCCAAACTG
Organism: Bacillus sp. BB51/4; assembly: GCF_008368845.1. NCBI lineage: Bacteria > Bacillati > Bacillota > Bacilli > Caryophanales > Bacillaceae > Bacillus > Bacillus sp. BB51/4. The sequence goes on along the minus strand of NZ_QOSC01000017.1, from coordinate 70,806 downwards.
AGGATGAAATTGCAGCTTGTACAATGGCAATCGGTGCAAACTATGCTGGTGTTCGTACATTAACTGCATCTGCTGGTCCAGGTCTATCTTTAATGATGGAAGCGATTGGTTTAGCGGGGATTACAGAAACACCATTAGTAATTGTTGATACACAACGTGGTGGTCCAAGTACAGGATTACCAACGAAACAAGAGCAGTCGGATTTAATGGCGATGATTTACGGTACGCACGGTGAGATTCCAAAAATCGTAATGGCGCCAAGTACAGTTGAAGAAGCTTTCTATGATATTGTAGAAGCATTTAACCTAGCTGAAGAATATCAAGTACCTGTTATTTTCTTAACGGATTTACAGCTTTCTCTAGGAAAACAAACTGTAGAACCGCTTACGTTAGATAAAGTGGAAATTCGTCGCGGCAAGCTTGATTTAGAAGCGGAATTACCAGAACGTGAAAATAAAGCATACTTCAAGCGTTATGAAGTAACCGAAGATGGCGTTTCACCACGTGTTTTACCTGGTATGAAAAATGGTGTTCACCATGTTACAGGTGTAGAACATGATGAAACTGGTAAACCATCTGAATCAGCAATAAACCGTAAAGATCAAATGGACAAACGTTTCCGTAAAATGGAGAACTTGAAGTTTAACACCCCTGTCTATAAAAATGTTAAGCATAAAGATGCGGACGTATTGCTTGTTGGGTTTAACTCAACTCGTGGTGCAATCGAAGAGGCAATGGAGCGCTTAGAACAAGAGGGTATGAAAGTAAACCATGCTCATGTACGTTTAGTTCACCCGTTCCCAACAGCTGAAATCGATCCACTTGTGAAAAATGCGAAGCGTGTTGTAGTGGTAGAAAACAACGCAACAGGTCAGCTTGCTAACATTATGAAAATGAATCTTGGTAACGGTGAGAAAATTTCTAGTCTTTTAAAATATGATGGGAACCCATTCTTGCCGAAAGAGATTTACAACGAATGCAAAAAAGGGGTTGTATTAAATGGCAACATTTAAGGACTTTCGTAACAGCGTAAAACCAAACTGGTGCCCAGGTTGCGGAGACTTCTCGGTGCAAGCTGCAATTCAACGTGCGGCAGCTAACGTTGGTTTAAATCCAGATGAACTTGCTGTTATCTCCGGTATCGGCTGTTCAGGTCGTATTTCAGGTTATATTAATTCATATGGTGTGCATAGTATTCATGGTCGTGCCCTTCCAATTGCACAAGGTGTGAAAATGGCAAATCGTGATTTAACAGTTATCGCATCAGGTGGTGACGGTGATGGATTTGCGATTGGTATGGGACATACAATCCATTCTATTCGTCGTAACATCGACATTACGTACATCGTAATGGATAACCAAATTTACGGATTAACAAAAGGGCAAACTTCACCGCGTAGTGAAGCTGGATTTAAAACGAAAAGCACACCACAAGGTTCAATTGAACCGTCACTAAATGTTATGGAAATGGCTTTAACAGCTGGTGCTACATTTGTGGCGCAAAGCTTTTCAAGTGATTTAAAAGAACTAACACAAATTATTGAAGCTGGTATTAACCATAAAGGATTTTCATTAATTAACGTATACAGCCCATGTGTTACTTACAATAAAGTAAATACTTACGATTGGTTTAAAGAGAATTTAACAAAACTAAGTACAGTAGAGGGATATGATCCATCTAATCGCATGATGGCTATGCAAACGTTAATGGAAAATAACGGATTAGTAACAGGTTTAATATATCAAAATACAGCGCAACCTTCGTACCAAGAACTTGTAAAAGGCTATAGTGAGAAGCCTTTAGTGCAAGCTGATTTAAATATGGATCAGAAAATGTTTGATGAACTCGTAGCTGAATTTATGTAATGTAAGAAGAGGAGGTTGCCATTTGGTAACCTTTTTTTATGAGTAAAAAATATAGGATAGTCTTATTTACTTAGAAAATTCAGAATGGTAAAATAATATATAAATCGTTGTATGAAAATGGCGAGTTCATTGCTGATGAAATGTAAGATCAGACAGAGCCTCTTTCTTGTTAAAATTGGCGCAACGCTTCATACTATGGTAATGTTTATAGGGATAAAGCAATATGCTTTTGGATAGGACAAAAAGAAGTATGAAAAGGGAATGTCTATTTGTGTGGGGAAGACTTCATTCTTATGAATGATTAGATTGATTACTCAAGTTTCAAAGGACAAGTTATCTCTCAAGCTATCTAACCATTTTTGAGGTGAGTCAAAGCGCATTAAAATGGACTATAGAGTGTGTATAGTTAAGGGTGAAAGGAGATTACCAATGAACGAGCAACAACGATTAGCAAGTCGACAAGCAAATTCCTCTACGAAAAAAGAAGAGAAAGATTATAGTAAATACTTTGAAAGTGTATACCAACCACCTTCCTTAAAAGATGCGAAAAAACGAGGGAAAGAAGAAGTTAAAATTGAACGGGATTTTGGCTTACCTGAAGAATTTCGCAATTTTGGTACAGGAAGAAAGTTCTATATTCGTACATATGGTTGTCAAATGAATGAGCATGATACGGAAGTAATGGCGGGTATTTTCACCGCACTTGGATATGAGCCAACCTTTTCAACTGAAGATGCAGATGTAGTTTTATTAAATACTTGTGCAATTCGTGAAAATGCTGAAAATAAAGTTTTCGGTGAATTAGGTCATTTAAAGTCATTAAAAAGAAGAAATCCGGACCTTTTAATTGGTGTATGTGGTTGTATGTCTCAAGAAGAATCTGTTGTAAATAAAATTATGCAAAAAAATCAGCATGTAGATATGGTGTTTGGAACGCATAATATTCATAGATTGCCGTATATTCTAAAAGATGCGATGTTCTCGAAGGAGACGGTAGTTGAAGTTTGGTCAAAAGAAGGGGATGTAATTGAAAACCTTCCGAAAGTACGCCGTGGTGATATTAAAGCTTGGGTAAATATTATGTATGGCTGTGATAAGTTCTGTACATATTGTATCGTGCCGTATACACGTGGAAAAGAGAGAAGCAGACGTCCAGAAGACATTATCCAAGAAATTCGTCATTTAGCTGCGAATGGTTATAAAGAAATTACATTACTTGGCCAGAACGTAAATGCATATGGTAAAGACTTTGAAGATTTTGAATACGGTCTTGGCGATTTAATGGACGAACTCCGTAAAGTTGATATTGCCCGTATTCGTTTTACAACGAGCCATCCACGTGATTTCGATGATCACTTAATTGAAGTGCTTGGAAAAGGTGGAAACTTAGTAGAACATATTCACTTACCAGTTCAATCTGGAAGCACAGATATGTTAAAAATTATGGCGCGCAAATATTCACGTGAGCATTATTTAGAACTTGTAAGAAAAATTAAAGAAGCAATTCCAAATGCAGTATTCACAACTGATATTATCGTTGGTTTCCCGAATGAAACAGATGAGCAATTTGAAGAAACGATGTCGTTATATCGTGAAGTAGGATTTGATACTGCCTTTACCTTTATTTATTCTCCGCGCGAAGGTACACCAGCTGCAAAAATGAAAGATAATGTACCGATGGAAGTGAAAAAAGAACGTCTTCAACGCTTAAATACACTAGTAAATACGTTGGCAATTGAAAAGAATAATCGTTACAAAGGTCAAATTGTAGAAGTGTTAGTTGATGGGGAAAGTAAAAATAATCCAGAAGTACTCGCAGGTTATACTCGTACGAATAAACTTGTAAACTTCGTCGCTTCAAAATCTTTAATTGGTCAGCTTGTGAAAGTAAAAGTAACGGAAGCAAAAACTTGGTCTCTTAACGGGGAATTAGTTGAAGAGCCGATTGAGGTGGAATAATAGATGAAAGCATATTCGAAAGATGAAATTGTTGAACAAGCGAAAGAATTAGCAAAAATGATTTCTGAAACAGAAGAAGTTGATTTCTTTAAGAAAGCAGAGGCGCAAATTCATAAAAATGAAAATGTAAAGCGCGCAATTGATGAAATTAAAGCACTGCAAAAACAAGCAGTAAACTTGCAGCATTACGGGAAATGGGAAGCTTTGAAAAAAGTAGAAGCTGACATTGATGCATTGCAAGATAAGTTGGATAGTATCCCAGTTGTGCAAGAATTTAAATCTTCACAAACATATGTAAATGACTTACTACAGCTAGTTGCAAGTACGATTTCTAACAACGTAACAGATGAAATATTAATTTCAACTAATGGCGATGTATTGAAGGGTGAAACGGGCGCAGCGGTAGAAAGTAAAAAAGGAAATTGTGGTTGTTAAAGAGATGTCGAATTGACATCTCTTTTTTTAATGGGTTAAACGTAAGTTCTTCTCGAAAAAAGAATGACACATTCCGCTATTGTCACGCATATGATTAAGTGAATAGTGATTGAGGAGGGTTACGAATGTCCGAATTTAGAGAGATTATTACAAAAGCAGTGGTTGGAAAAGGACGTAAGTATACAAAGTCAACGCATACATGTGAATCGAATAATGAGCCAACAAGTATTTTAGGGTGCTGGGTAATTAACCACTCGTACGAAGCAAGAAAGAATGGAAAGCATGTGGAAATTGAAGGTTTCTATGATGTGAACACTTGGTATTCATTTGATGGTAATACAAAGACAGAAGTTGTAACAGAACGTGTGAACTACACTGATGAAGTGAGTATTGGGTATCGTGATAAAAACTTTTCTGGTGATGATTTAGAAATTATTGCTCGTGTCATTCAGCCACCAAATTGTTTAGAAGCTCTTGTATCACCAAATGGTAATAAAATTGTTGTAACTGTAGAACGTGAATTTGTAACAGAAGTAGTTGGGGAAACGAAAATTTGTGTAAGTGTAAATCCTGAAGGTTGCGTAGAATCAGACGAGGATTTCCAAGTCGATGATGATGAGTTTGAAGAATTAGATCCGAACTTTATCGTCGATGCAGAAGAAGAGTAATAGAAAGCTAGGGAGAAGTTCTTCCTAGCTTTTTACTTTACATAAGTGATGCTTGAATGAACATGATTCCTTATGAAATGTGCTATAATGAGGAAAGACTCCTGAAATAGGAGATATGGATGTCCGTGAAGTGTGACATATATGAAAATTGATTACTATGTAAGAATTATGGAGGAAAAGTATGACTCAATATACCCCTATGATACAGCAATATTTAAAGGTTAAGGCAGACTATCAAGATGCCTTTTTATTTTTCCGATTAGGTGATTTTTATGAAATGTTCTTTGAAGATGCGGTTAAAGCAGCTCATGAACTTGAAATTACATTAACGAGCCGAGATGGTGGTAGTAGTGATCGTATACCGATGTGCGGTGTACCACATCATGCAGCTAAAAATTATATTGAACAACTTGTTGAAAAAGGATATAAAGTAGCTGTTTGTGAGCAAGTGGAAGATCCAAAAACAGCTAAAGGTGTAGTACGCCGTGAAGTAGTACAACTAATTACGCCAGGAACGATGATGGAAGGGCGTACTATTGATGAGAAAGAAAATAACTTCTTAGCAGCATTAACACATTTTGAAGATGGATCGTATGCTTTAGCTTGTAATGATTTAACGACTGGACAAAATACAGTAACGTTGTTAACAGGTTCAGTAGAAGATATTTTATTAGAAGTGTATGCAACTGGTTCAAAAGAAATTGTTGTAGATTCTACATTTTCAAAAGATGAATTAAATAAATTAACTGCAACATTAAAAATGACGATTTCGTATGAAGATGCAACAACGATTCCGGAAGGGTTAGAACATCTTGTGAAAAACGTTTCGCAAGCAAAGTTAATTAAAGCAGTTGGACGTTTATTTAACTATGTAATAAGAACGCAAAAACGTTCGTTAGACCATTTACAACCAGTGGAAATTTATTATACGAATCAATTTATGAAAATTGATGTGCATTCAAAGCGAAATTTAGAGCTGACAGAAACACTCCGAACGAAAGAAAAAACAGGATCATTATTATGGCTATTAGATAAAACGAAAACAGCTATGGGTGGTCGTATGTTAAAACAGTGGATGGAACGTCCGCTGATCCAAAAAGAAAAAGTAGAAGAGCGTTTAGAAATGGTTGAAACATTTGTAAATGATTACTTCTTACGTGAAGATTTAAAAGAAAAATTAAAAGAAGTATATGATTTAGAACGTTTAGCAGGGAAAGTTGCATTTGGTAATGTGAATGCACGGGACTTATTACAGTTAAGACGATCTTTACTTCAAGTACCGGCTATTTTAGAAGCGATTAGTCTGTTAGATAATGCTTATGCAGCAAGGTTAATTCAAGGTGCGGATCCATGTGAGAGCTTAACTGAATTACTAGGAAGAAGTATTCAAGAAAACCCACCGCTTTCTATTAAAGATGGAGATATTATTAAAGACGGTTATAATGACAAGCTTGATCAATATCGTTACGTTAGTAAAAACGGGAAAACGTGGATCGCTGAGCTTGAAAAACGAGAGCGTGATATTACAGGAGTTAAATCGTTAAAAATCGGGTACAACCGTATTTTCGGCTACTACATTGAAGTGACGAAGGCGAATCTTGCAGCACTTCCAGAAGGCCGCTATGAGCGTAAACAAACGCTTGCTAATGCGGAACGTTTCATTACAGATGAATTGAAAGAAAAAGAAACATTAATCTTAGAAGCAGAAGAAAAAATTGTACAATTAGAATACGATTTATTTACAGCGCTTCGTGAAGAAGTAAAAGTATTTATTCCGAAATTACAACATTTAGCGAAAGTAATTAGTGAATTAGACGTACTGCAAAGTTTCGCGACAGTTAGTGAAGAAGAACAGTTTGTAAAACCTGTTTTAACAACTAAGCGCGAAATCTTTATTAAAGATGGTCGTCATCCTGTCGTTGAAAAAGTATTGAACGGGAAATTGTATGTACCGAATGATTGTATTATGCCGGAGAAGATGGATGTCTTTTTAATTACAGGACCGAACATGTCTGGTAAAAGTACGTATATGAGACAATTAGCACTTGTAACTGTTATGTCACAGATTGGTTGTTTCGTACCAGCAACAGAAGCGGTATTACCTGTATTCGATCAAATCTTTACGAGAATTGGTGCAGCGGATGATTTAATTTCGGGTCAAAGTACATTTATGGTCGAAATGTTAGAAGCGAAAAATGCAATTGCAAATGCATCAGAAAGAAGTTTAATTTTATTCGATGAAATTGGACGCGGTACATCTACGTATGATGGTATGGCACTTGCACAAGCAATCATTGAACATATTCATGACCAAATTGGTGCGAAAACGTTATTCTCTACGCATTATCATGAATTGACGGTGCTAGAAGAAAGTTTAGGACAATTGAAGAATGTACACGTTTCAGCTATTGAAGAGAACGGAAAAGTAGTATTCCTTCATAAAATTCAAGATGGAGCAGCTGATAAAAGTTACGGAATTCACGTTGCGCAACTTGCGGAGCTTCCAGATAGCTTAATCGCTCGTGCGAAAGAAGTGTTAGCGCAACTAGAAGGACAAGAAGAAATTATTATTCCAAAGCGTACAGAAGTGAAAGTACAAGAAGTGGCTCCAGAAGCAGCTGTTGTAAAAGAAGAACCAGCAGAAATACAAGAGACGAAAGTAGAGACTGAGGAAGAATCGCAATTATCATTCTTTGGTGGAGAACAATCTTCGAAAAAACAAGACAAGTCAGTTCTAGATGCAAAAGAAACGGCAGTACTTGCGCAAATTAAAAAAATTGATTTACTTGATATGACACCTTTAGAGGCGATGAACGAACTGTATCGCTTGCAGAAAAAGTTAAAGAAAGGATGAGTAAGTAGATGGGGAAAATTCGCAAACTCGATGATCAACTCTCTAACTTAATTGCGGCAGGGGAAGTAGTAGAGCGCCCTGCCTCAGTCGTAAAAGAACTTGTGGAAAATTCTATCGATGCGAATAGTACATCTATTGAAATCCACTTAGAAGAAGCTGGTTTATCAAAAATTCGCATCATTGATAATGGGGATGGCATTGCAGAAGAAGATTGTATCGTCGCTTTTGAACGACATGCGACGAGCAAAATTAAAGATGAAAACGATCTGTTTCGTATTAGAACACTCGGTTTCCGCGGTGAGGCATTGCCGAGTATTGCCTCAGTTAGTGAATTAGAATTAATCACTAGCACAGGTGATGCGCCTGGTACACACCTTATGATTAAAGGTGGAGACATTATAAAGCAGGAGAAAACAGCGAGCCGAAAAGGAACAGATATTACAGTACAAAACTTATTTTTTAATACACCAGCGCGTCTTAAATATATGAAAACCATTCATACAGAGCTTGGGAATATTACAGATATTGTGTATCGTATTGCAATGTCACATCCAGAAGTATCATTAAAGCTGTTTCATAATGAAAAGAAATTGCTTCATACATCAGGAAATGGTGATGTAAGACAAGTACTTGCATCGATTTATAGCATTCAAGTTGCGAAGAAGCTTGTTCCAATTGAAGCTGAATCTTTAGATTTTACAATTAAAGGCTATGTAACATTACCAGAAGTAACGAGAGCATCTCGAAATTATATGTCAACGATCGTAAATGGCCGTTACGTTCGAAATTTCGTATTAATGAAAGCCATTCAGCAAGGATACCATACGTTACTGCCAGTCGGACGATATCCAATCGGCTTCTTATCGATTGAAATGGATCCGATGCTTGTTGACGTTAACGTACATCCAGCGAAATTAGAAGTTCGTTTTAGTAAAGAACAAGAATTACTAAAGCTTATCGAAGAAACATTGCAATCGGCATTCAAAAAAATACAGCTCATTCCAGATGCAGGTGTAACAACGAAGAAAAAAGAAAAAGATGAAAGTGTGCAAGAACAGTTTCAGTTTGAGCATGCGAAGCCGAAAGAACCATCTATGCCGGACATCGTTTTACCGACTGGCATGGATGAAAAACGAGAAGAACCACTGGCTGTGAAACAGCCAGCACAACTGTGGCAACCACCGAAGCAAGAATGGCAGCCACCACAGTCGCTCGTAAGAGAAGAACAAAGTTGGCAGCCATCTATTAAACCGATAATGGAAGAACCAATTCGAGAAGAGAAACCGTGGAACAGTAACGATGAAGACTTTGAATTAGAGGAATTGGAAGAAGAAGTTCAGGAAATAGAAGAGATTGAAATGAACGGTAATGACTTACCACCGCTTTATCCAATTGGACAAATGCATGGAACATATATTTTCGCTCAAAATGATAAAGGTTTATATATGATTGACCAACATGCCGCGCAGGAACGTATTAATTATGAATACTTCCGTGATAAAGTAGGAAGAGTAGCGCAAGAAGTACAAGAGCTACTTGTACCGTACCGTATTGACCTATCTCTTACTGAATTTTTACGTGTCGAAGAGCAACTCGAAGAACTGAAAAAAGTAGGCCTATTTTTAGAACAATTCGGCCATCAATCCTTTATCGTCCGCTCTCATCCAACATGGTTCCCGAAAGGGCAAGAAACAGAAATTATCGATGAAATGATGGAACAAGTCGTCAAACTAAAAAAAGTTGATATTAAAAAGTTACGTGAAGAAGCAGCCATCATGATGAGCTGTAAAGCATCGATCAAAGCAAATCAATATTTAACGAACGATCAAATATTTGCTTTACTGGAAGAACTACGTACAACAACAAACCCATACACATGCCCGCACGGAAGACCGATTCTTGTGCATCATTCTACTTATGAGTTGGAGAAGATGTTTAAGAGGGTTATGTAGGGATACTGTTCATAGAGAAAAATGGTTCCTTGTTATTTTAATAAAATATAGAGAGAAATAAAAAGGAGCGATAGTAACAAGTCGCTCCTTTTTAATATAATTCTTTTGCAACTATATTTTAAAAATTCATTTATAAACTAGAGATAACCTCAACCTATTTGTAATGTATATGTGCTTTATCAATTTTTTTGTAAGGAAAGAGATTTTTAATTTACAGATTTATCAGAATTATGTAAAGTGTAGATAAAACCATAAAATGGGGTGTTCTTTATGTGTACTAGTTTGACATTACAGACAAAAAACGGTCAGCACCTTTTTGCAAGAACGATGGACTTCACACTAGATTTGAATCAAGAAGTAATAATCATTCCTCGACATTACCAGTGGAATAATATAACTGGTGAAATCATTAATACGAAACATGCTACGGTCGGAATGGGAATTAATCATCAAGGAAGGATCATTATGGCGGACGGAGTAAATGAAGCAGGTATGACATGTGCAACACTCTATTTTCCAGGATTCGCTACTTATAGTCAAAGCATAGATGACAACAATACGAATTTGGCTCCATTTGATTTTGTGACTTGGAGTCTGACACAATTCAATTCTGTCAAAGAGTTAAAGAAATCTGTAGATAGCCTTACCTTTTTGGATATACCATTACCGGATTTAGGGCTTACGCCACCACTACATTGGATTTTAGCGGATAAATGGGGAGATTGTATTGTACTGGAGCCGACAAATGAAGGATTAAAAATGTATGACAACCCACTAGGAGTGATGACGAATAGTCCGGAGTTTAATTGGCATTTGCAAAATTTAAGACAATATATAGGCCTTAAATCGCAGCCATTCGCGCCAACTGAGTGGAGTAACTTACCATTAAGTGCTTTTGGTCAGGGCTCAGGTTCAATGGGACTTCCAGGGGATTTCACCCCGCCATCAAGGTTTGTGCGTGCAGCATATGGCAAACAAAACATTCAAGGTATAGATAGTGAAGAAGAGGGAGTATCGGCCCTATTTCATATTTTATCAAATTGCGAGGTTCCTAAAGGCGGAGTAATAACAGAAGAAGGTGCATTAGATAATACCATATATACAAGCGTAATGTGTATGGAATCTGGAACATATTATTATCATACTTACGATTGTAGACAAATTATAGCCATTCATTTATTTCATGAAAATTTAGATACAGATGAGATTAAAGCCTATTCGTTCCAGCGGAAACAAAAAATATTTTATGAAAACTAAGTTGCTTTGAAACTGCGTTTGGTAAATTTTAAAATATATATAATAGAGCAATAACGGCCTATAAAAAGTAGGGATTGGAAGGGATATAAATTCAATCCAATAACTTCTAGAAGGCCTATTAAAGTACCATTAAGTAAAATAAACATGGAAGTACTTTATTTATAAATAGTAAAGAACAAAAAGGTATGGAAAATATCCATACCTTTTTTGTCCTTCCATTATCTATGTATAAAAAAGCGCCGTATATCAGCACTTTTTAAAAAATACGTGGGTTGTATAATAAAGATTTATATATTACTAAAAATATAACTATACAAGGTCTAACATAGATCCTTATTTGGCTAATTGTCATAAGGATCTATACGCTTATTTATTTTTATTATTATTAATTTTTTCCGTATATAACACCTGTTCTTTATAGTGTTTTTTAATTGGGAAAGTATGTGTACCTGAGCCGTTTTTGAAAGTTTTATTGATGGGATTTTTTAGCGGGATTGTTGTAGTTTCAGTAAATTCATATGGGTAGTTTATTTTAGATTTATCTTCAAACATGAAAATGCCTCCTTTTAGGATTTCCTGAATTCTTTACTATAACATGATATGCATATAGATTTTTTTTGGACTAGTTATTTATATAGGTTAATGGAATTAAATTACGTAACTACTGAAATATTTCAAAGGAAAACAATGTGAGAAATATATGATAATGCTTCTTTTATTTATTAGGGAAGGAAATATTGCATATATATTCGTTATAAATTGTTTTTATAATATGGTTTATATAGACTTTTCCTGATAATATAATGCGGGAGATTATAGTGTTATTAGGTTATTAGGAACATTTAATGCTGTTTCACAACTGAAAGGAAAATGAAAAAAAACTGAAACTTTTCTCATAAAAATTCAATCTAACTTGAAAAATGAAAGGAAAATGAAATTTTCCAAAAGATATTCTTTGTTAAGATAAAAAGCATACATACAAAAAGTATTGACATATCTTAAAAATGTATTTTTAAGATATAGTGGGGGAAAAGATGAGAGTAGAAAAACAATTAATAAAAAAGATGTATTATGAAACATTCCTAATGGAGAATGAAACAAAACCACCTATTGATGTACTTGGAGAAGCTTATGTAAACGAAGAAAGAAATGAGATTTCTGATGGATCTTACATTCGTTTTGCACAAGGTGAATTTTATTATCGCCATCAAGATTTTGAAGCAGCTATTTTTAAATGGGAAAAAGTTAATAATGAATTAGCACCATGGGCACAAAAAAATATTGCCGATGCTTATTTCGAGCTTAATCAATTACCAGTTGCTGAAAATGTTTATACGTCCATTACTACTGATAATATAATATTGATGACGGAGATTAGATTACAATTACTTTCTCTTTACATAGAGCAAAATAATTTTGACTCTGCTTTCGCTGTTATTAAAGAAGCAGTTTCTTTAAATCCGGATTATCCAAATGTCACAAAAATTGCCCGTTCCTTTTATGAGGAGCAGCAAGATTTTGATAGTGCAGTAGAGCTTGCTGTGAATGAGTTAATTCGAACAGAATCTTATCCGTGGTTTGAAGTTTTAAAAGGGTATATTGATAAAGGATTTACTAAACATATTTCACCAGATTATTTTTATGAAGTATTAGTTACGTTAAATAATGTGGATCAAGTACAATTTACGCAAATGGTTTCATCACTTTGGAATAGTTATAAAAATGAACAAAATTACTTATTATGGCTTAACACAATAAATGAATTTTTCTTACATATTGAAATACATTCGTCCGATATATGGGACAAAATTTCTTCTCTTTACGAAGGAACGTACTTTGAATTAATTCAAGGTCAATATATGCTTAAAAAATTGCACGATATCATTCCAAGCTTGTTAACAAATTGGTTAAAGGTAGTCAATCCATCTTATGCTGTATTTCCATCAGCAGCTGTATTGGCATGGGATGAGATTTTCCCTTCCGAAATAGATTCAGCAAATATAAAACATGCTGAAAACCTGTTGTTATATTCTATTAATCATGTGAACGGCTTAGAGTATAGTTTGCATCTTTTTGAATCTATTACAGAGTGGGCACAAAAGCATAATATAGAAATGGGTCACCGATTTAGATGGTTAGTTGGCGAGCTCGCAGATTTAAGCACAAATCGCATTTTAGTAACGGGAACTTCAGGAAACGGAAAAACTACATTTATTAACTCTATAATAGGAGAAAATATATTAGAAAAATCAATTTCAAATGTAGTAGTTTTAAAAAATGATGCGCATACAGAAATTAACGCCATAACAGACTTAGCAATTACAACAACTGAAGATGTCTCGGATTACCATCATATGATGTCTCAGCACCATCAAACATATAGAGATAGAGCATGTGTTGAATTTAAATTACCATGCAGATTTTTAAGTGAAAATAAACTTACATTTGTAGTTACACCTGGATTTAATAGGAATAACGATACTAGAGATGAGGTATTCGAATATTTAAATTCTGTAGACGAATTACTATTCGTATTGAATGCGGATTCACCTTTTACTGACAAAGAACGTGATATTCTATTAAGCATTCAAGAACATACACCAAATTTAAAAATTCATTTCTTATTAAATAAAATCGATAACATTTACAGTGATGCAGAAGTGAAAAGAGTATTACATGATACGCAAGCGAGAATAAACACATATTTCCCGCATGCGAGAATTTTCCCTTACTCTTCGTTATATACAAGTAGTCAACAATTAAATGATTTAACTGAGTTTATTCATTTTAACTTTAATCATAAAAATGTCGATGCAGAACGTACGGAAAAGCTATTGTTTTTCATTCGAAAAACAATTACATATCTATTGGATAAACGCGTTGAGAAAGAAAACAATTTAGTGGATTCTATTCATTGGAATGAAGATATGCTAGTGAAACTAAATGGTAGCATTAATAATCTTACTACTTTTGAGAAGGAAAAAATTCATTTCATTACAAAATCATATCGCACAATGAAAATGGAAATTACGAATGAACTTACTGAAAATATTCCGAAGATATTACAGAGTTGTTCGGATTTAATTAGTGAAGAAAGTGATTTTGGGCACATTGATACGGAACTAAATAAAGCGATGAATGAAAGAGTACATAAATATTTAGAACAAACTGTATTACCTAATTTTGCTCTTTCTATGAAAAATTGGATTGCGATTTCTAATAATGAGCTCCTTCAAAGTCAATCGTACTTAGAAGAACTTAGTGAAGGACTTAATTCTTTATTTGGAGAAAATCGAATACAGTTAGAATGTGATTTTAAAGTGCTTGATGACTGGCGCAGAGATACTGACAGAATGACGACTAGAATACAAATGGATGAAGTAAATATTTTACGTCGCTTTACGCCAGCACAATTTTTACTGAAAAGTGCCGGTAAATTATTTGGAGTTCTTCCTAAAAACAAAGGTATGCTATATAACAAATACAAACAGTATGTAGAACATGAAGATTATACAGAGGTAACGGCTTCTATTATGAAGAAATTTTTCTTGCAATTTGAGCTATTTGAAAACACGCAAGAGCGGGATATTAATATATTCTTTAGGAATCCATTTAACTCCTTGAAACAAGCTGTAGAAAACACTCATTTAGAAATACAAGAAAAACAAGAGATGTTACATAAGATGAAATCACAACCTGAAGTTTATCATGATTCTATCATGCTCTTTGAATTGAGATTACGTCAATGTGAAGTAATTTTAAATATAGGTGATGATCATACCTATACAGATGTAACTTTAGAAACAAGCGTAGAATAAAAGTAAAATATACGAGGTTTTTATATGACATTGCATCATATGTTATACGATAGTAAAAGGGAGCAACTTATTACAGTTGCTCCCTTTTACTATTTAGATTATTTTTCAGTCTCTTTAATTTTAGTTTGTACTTCGCCAGTTTTAATTTTATTACTTTCTGAGAAACGTAATAAATCACCTTCAATAATTTTGTCAGACATTCGTAATTCATTTTGTGCACGGTTAATGAGTGCTTGTGCTTCTTTTTTTGGTAAATCTACAATTTCACCCGTTATGCGGTCATAGAAAGTGTTGTTTGTGTATGCATACTTGTCTGTAATAAAGCTACCATCACGTAAAACAACAAAACCGGTATATTCATCTGAAAACATATCATGACCAAAACGAATATCGTTCGTAGTATCAATCCCTAATAAATTTAGAATAGTAGGTTTCATATCGATTTGTCCCGTAGGTTTTGAAATTGTTTGACCTTCTGTTTGGCCAGGCATATGAATATATAAAGGTGTGCGTTGTAAATTTAAAGTATCGAATTCTGTTATTTGATCTTTTTCTAAAAACTGTGCCATTGCACGATTATGTTTTTCAGAAATGCCATAATGATCACCATACAACACAATAATAGAATCATCATACATTCCTTCGGCTTTTAAACGCTCAATAAATTTTTTAATTGATTCGTCTAAGTAACGTGCTGTTACGATATAACGATCAAATACGCCATTACCAGAGTTGTATGGTTCAATAAATTTTGTATCTTCATCATACGTAAATGGATAATGGTTCGTTAAAGTAAGGAAACGAGCGTAAAATGGTTGATCAACAGTTTTTAATATATCTACTGATTGATCAAAGTATTCGATATCTTTTAATCCCCAATTTAAATTTGTTTCTGGCGTAATTTTGTAATCAAGTTCATTATAGTAACGATCATAACCGAGAGCAGAGTACATAATGTTACGATTCCAAAATGTTGCGTTATTCGCATGGAATACAGAAGTGAAATAACCTTGCTGACGTAAAATTTCTGGAGTCGCAGTATAATCATTGTTACCGTGCGTGAAAAATACAGCTCCTCGATTTAATGGATACAACGACGTATCGATTAGAAATTCAGAATCGGACGTTTTTCCTTGCCCAGTTTGGTGGAAAAAGTTATCAAAGTAATAGCTTTCATTTATGAATTCATTCAAGAATGGTGTAACTTCTTGACCGTTAACTGATGCGCCTATTAAAAAGGTTTGCAGGGATTCAAGAGTAACGACAATTACGTTTTTTCCTTTCGCTGCACCAAACATGTTAGGGTTTGGCTCACTTTGGTTTGCCTTTACGTAGTTTGCAGTTTCTTGTAATTTACTACTATCAGCAAGTGCTTTTTGTGATCCTGCTTTTACTTGTAGTGTTAAATCATATACTTGATGAGTGTATAGTCCCAAATTTTTAACAAGCATGACTCGGTCGAATGATCTCGTTAATAGTTCAGGTCGTTCTTTTTCTGCAAGGTGTAGATTCGCAAAAAATACACCAAACGTTAAGAGAAAATATAACAAGCGTGCCGGATGAGTTACACGTCCTGTTTGGAAGACTAGTGCTTTCTTCTTTAATAAAATAAAGAAGAAAATAATGTCTACGAATGCCAGAATAATTTTGTAGTTCAATATTTCTATAATACTGCCGCCTAATTGACCAAAGTTTGATGTTTGCCCGAGTACTGGTAACGTAACGAAATCACTATAAAAATCATAGAACATGACATTCCCAACAAGTACGATTGTTAATAAGAGATTAATACATAGCGCGATATAATTTCTCTTTTCACCGGTTGCAAATAATGCTAATCCAACAAAAGCTAATGATGCAGCGAGAGGGCTAATAAACAAAATAAGCTCTTGTGTAGAAGACTCAATTTTTAAATCGAAACTGAATCTTGTAATAAGATATGTTTTTAACCATACTGCTAAAGCAATTATTAAAACAAAGCTTATATTTTGCATTTGTAGATTGATTTTATTTTTCATTTTTACACCTTCTTTATACAATTTATTTAACTTGTGTTATATATTATATTTTCATAACTATTAGAGTGTAATGAACCATTTAATGGTTTCTAAAGGTAATAATATGAAGTATTCATATACGTACAATGGGGAATTTTAAAGCGCAAATCTATTTTTTGAAACAGAACAGAAAAAGTCATAGTTGTAGTAAAAAATACTTATAGACATCCTAACATATTAAACACTATGATGATGTTACAAAATATCGAACAAATGAAAGTGGAAATGAATAGAGGCTTTTAAAACTGTTGACATTCAATTTGTTAGAATTGAATGTCGATAGTTTTACCATACATAGTTATGTTACATATGTATTTCGTAAAATCCCGATTCTTGGCGGGATAATCATTAGCAGGGGAAGGACAAGGTACATAAACAAAGTGTTATAGAAGTTAAAATATTTGATTGCTATCTTAATGAAAGAAATTAAATATGAGATAAATATTTTCCAACATACAACCCACTTGCAGCAGCTTGAGATAATGAATGAGTGACGCCTGAACAATCTCCAACTAAAAATAGCCCATGCACACTTGTTTCAAAATGGTTATTGGTTTTTATCGTAGGAGCATAGAACTTTCCGTCAATTCCATATAATAAAGTATCTTTATCGATCGGTTCCTGGATAAATTGTTCTAAACGTAATAAAAATTCTTTAAGCCCTTCAATATATAATCGAGGAATTTCTGTATTCAAATCTCCATAATCTCCTTGTAGTGTAGGCTGTATACGGTTATGTTTCATGCCGTTCTCTGTTGTAGGTTGTTTATTTAGTAAGTCCTCTAAGCGCTGTATAACAATTCGATCTTGTCCTTGGTTAATGCTTTTAATAATTGAACTTGCGTATACATTTGCTTCTTTGAGAGTTGAAAAATAGCGCGGGATAAATAAAGTGAAATTTAAGTTAGGTGTGCCAGTTCCTTCCTCTCGAAAATTTTGACCGTCAGGCATAACTAAACCTTCTTCGTACTTTCTAATGATGCGTCCTTTTGGATTCATACAGTATGTAGTTGCGGTGAAGTGTTCATGCTCATAAGAAAGTTTTGTCTCAAATGTATCTTTTAATATAGAACGTAATTGGTGTTCGTTCATCTCTACTCTAATCCCTAAATCTACACGAGTTTGCTCCTGAGAAATATTGAGAGAAGTGCACATTTTTTTTAACCAATCCGCTCCAGAACGCCCAGTTGCAAATACTAGTTGCTTAGATTGAACTGTTCCTTCATTTGTCTCTATTGTAAAATGATCTTTCTGTTTCATAATGTGTTGTACATCTATATGAAATTGTATATTTATTTTCGTAAGTAAAAATTCATAGAGCTGCTGAAAAATGTCACTTGAAAGGGTAGTACCAAGATGTCTTACTTCTGTTGTTAGCATTTGTAAACCACACGTTTCAGCTCTCTTATTGAGATTTGGATTTTCTGTAGAGTATTTTGAAACAGAACTTCCTCCGAACTGACATAGAATTTCATCTACTTCAGCCATAAGTTGTATAAAGCCTTCTTTACCGACTTTTTGCTCAAGTTCTCCGCCAAATCCGTTTGTATAATTAAATTTCCCTTCAGATTTTCCTAAACCACCAAACCCAAAATATTTATCGCATGTAGTACAATTACACACTTTTCCTTCGTCTAAAGGACAATGGCGATCTTCTAGCGCTTTACCTTTATCAAGAATTAAAACCTTTTTGTTACTTTTAGCCAGTGAATAAGCCATAAAAATGCTACTTACTCCAGCACCGATAATTGTAACATCATACATTTTCTTTCACCTGCTAACGAATAGTTTGTTTTTTATTTTTCTAGTGTATAACAATTTTATGAAGTTAAGAAATAGCTTTTATTAATAAAGAGAGAGTTTTTGAACTGGATGCTTTTTTAATTTCTCGAAGTGGTGGGATAAATACAAATGTTTTTATTTGAAAGAAGAAATAGTTTTAAATGATCACTATGTCATATGATTAATAAAATCTAACATATAAAAAAACAGACCTTTCAAGTGAAGAGGTCTGTTAATGATTTCAAATGTTATTTAGCAAACAGATGGTTACCAATTACTGCTACTGTTTGACGTGTCGTAATCCATTTGTCTGTTGATGTTTTTGGATTATAGAAATAAAGCCAATCAGAATGTATGCCATTTGTGGAGATAGCTTCTTCTACTGCCATTTTTGCTTCTGGGCTTGCAGGCTGATTAATTCTTCCATCTGTAACAGGAGTAAAGGCATATCCATATTTAATAGGTTCATAAATAACGCCTGTTATTGTATTTGGAAAACCTTTTGCGTTTACACGATTTAGTATAACTTTTGCTACAGCCACTTTTCCTTTATATGACTCTCCACCTGCTTCAGCAGTAACTAAGCGTGCCATTAAGTCTTTTTCTTTTTCTGAAATGTTTGAGTTGATTTTTAAATGTTGTCCTGTATAAAGTTTATTTCCGGCTGTATTGTTAATTTGTTTTATAGATTGAACGGTAACATTGTAACGCTTTGCTATCGTTTCTAATGAATCTCCCGGTTGTACTTGATAAATAATTTGTCCAGAAATGTTCGCAGGTTTGACGTTTTGACGAACGGTGATTTCATTTGATTTCGTGGACCCTGGAATATTTAACTGTTCACCAATAAAGGTTTGATCGTTTCCTTTATTATTAGCCTGTTTAATGGATTGTATTGAAACCCCGTATTGTTTACTAATGCCCCAAAGTGTATCATTCTTTTTTACTGTATGAATGGTAGAAGCTTCAGCTGTACTTTGATTACATACGAATGTAATTGCAGCTGCAGATAAAGGGATTATATGTTTTATTTTTAATAATTTCATTGCAAATCCTCCTAAGAAAAATTAAGGCGAAACGGTTAAGTAATGTAGTTCAGAATGTCTATTTATAATATTTTAATGTAAGTATATTAGCACATATGGAATAAATAATCATTATAAGTTTCTTATTTATTTAGTGTAGAGTCCGAATATGAAATATTGCATATGAAAATACAGTGAAGTTCCTTTCAATTTTTCTGATTGTATTGAGGATATGTGAATGATTTTTTAACTTTACTTCTATGCAATATTTCATATTGATGAAATGTTATTTATTTTTTACTCACCAGATTATATTATATTCAATAAGTTTGATATAAAACAGAAAAAGGAGGAATAATAATGAGCAATAAGAAGTTTATTTTGAAATTATTCATATGTAGTATGATATTTATCACATCTGTATTTGCTTTACATGATAAGCAAGTCGTTGCAGCTAGCTCTGTTATTGAACTTGAAAATTGGTCAAAATGGATGCAACCTATACCTGATAACATCCCGTTAGCACGAATTTCAATTCCAGGAACACATGATAGTGGTACGTTCAAATTACAAAATCCAATAAAGCAAGTATGGGGAATGACGCAAGAGTATGATTTTCGTTATCAAATGGATCATGGAGCTCGCATTTTTGATATAAGAGGCCGTTTAACAGATGATAATACGATAGTTCTTCATCATGGGCCATTATACCTTTATGTAACACTGCATGAATTCATAAACGAAGCGAAACAATTTTTAAAAGATAACCCAAGTGAAACAATTATTATGTCTTTAAAAAAAGAGTATGAGGATATGAAAGGGGCAGAAGGTTCCTTTAGTAATACGTTTGAAAAAAAATATTTTGTTGATCCTATCTTTTTAAAAACAGAAGGAAATATAAAACTTGGAGATGCTCGAGGGAAAATTGTACTACTAAAAAGATATAGTGGTAGTAATGAATCTGGAGGATATAATAATTTTTATTGGCCAGATAATGAGACGTTTACGACAACTGTAAATCAAAATGTAAATGTAACAGTACAAGATAAATATAAAGTGAGTTATGATGTGAAAGTAAAATCTATTAAAGATACGATCAATGAAACGATGAACAATAGTGAGGATTTAAATCATCTATATGTTAATTTTACAAGCTTGTCTTCTGGTGGTACAGCATGGAATAGCCCATATTATTATGCCTCTTATATAAATCCCGAAATTGCGGCATATATTAAACAAGAGAATCCAAAAAGAGTTGGTTGGGTGATCCAAGATTATGTTAGTGATAAGTGGTCACCGATTCTCTATCAAGAAGTTATAAGAACTAATAAGTCACTTTAAGTTTCACCATAATTTCATAGAAACAATGTAACGCTATTAAAAGTCTTGTGGAATTCCCATAAGACTTTTTAGTATTTGATATTATGAGAATCAAAGTTCTTTGAATAGGTTTATATAATAATTTAATGCAGTTATAAAATCGACATGAGAAAATTGTCGATAAATGTCGATTATTATTGTAATATAAAACATATAAGTATAATATACAGATGAGGTGGATTTATTGTCTTTTATTAAAAATAGTAAAATTGGAACGAAATTAAATGTGTTAGTCATTATATCGAGTTTGGCTTGTATCATGTTATCTTCTCTGGGGTTTTTAGGGCTTCAAAAAGGTGAAAATACATCTTCTAGTATGTATGACGAAAGGCTATTACCAATTGAATGGATAGGAACTGTAGAATCAAATTTTTACCATGTTAATATGAATTTTATGGAGATTATGATATCGAAAGATGAAAAAAGAATGAAAGAACTAATAACAGAAATGGATAAGACTAGGAAAGAAAATGATGAGTTATTAAAACAATTTGAAACTAGAATTAGTTCTCATAAAGAAAAGGGCTTGTATAATGCATTTCAAAGTCAATTCAAAGATTTAAGAATACAAATGAAGAAAGCACAGGACTTGGGACTGACTAATAATGAAGAAGCGTATAGCTATTATTTAAAAGAAATTGAGCCTAATATGGGAAAAACAATTCAGTCTATTCGTGAACTTATTTTATATAATAATACCGCGGCTGAACAACTACAAAAAGAGAATGTGAATAGTGTGAAAAATACAATAATAACATTTGTAATTATTTCATGTGTTGGAATCATAATAATTATTTTTATTGGTTTTATAATAAAAAATGTTATAAAAAAACCAATTGTATTATTACAAAAAGATATGGAACGAGTATCTGCTGGAGATTTAACAATTCGAACTTCTTATAAATCCGAGAACGAATTAGGCCATATTGTACAATCTTTTAATAGTATGTTAGATAACTTGCAACAATTAGTCGGTCAGGTGAAGGTTACAGCAAAAGAAGTGATTATTTCAACTGAAAATATGTTACAAGAGACAAAAACGGCAGCAAATATATCAAACGAGGTTGTTCGAACTACTTCTGAAATAAATAAAGAAATAGAGGGACAAGTGACTAGTATTCAAGAAAGTTCAACTGCGATGGAAGAAATTGCAACTGGAGTTCAAACAGTAGCTGAATCTTCAGCGATGGTTGCTGAAGTTGCTGTTGCAACAATAGACCAAGCAAATGCTGGTAGTGAAGTTATAAAACAATCTATTCGTCAAATGAATAGTGTGAATGAAGTTGTCGAAGAAACTTCTAAGGTCATTGATAGACTTGTTACACGTACACAACAAATTGAAGAAGCGCTAGATATTATTACTAATATTGCAGAACAAACGAATTTACTGGCCTTAAATGCTGCGATTGAGGCAGCACGCGCCGGAGAAAATGGAAAAGGATTTGCAGTAGTTGCAGCTGAAGTAAGAGGTCTGGCTGAGAAATCTAAAACGTCTGTAAATGATATAAATAATTTATTACGTTTTATACATCAAGATACACAGGATACAGTTCATGTAATGAAAAAAGGTCATCAACAGGTTAGTGGTGGTAAAGAAGCAGCATATAAGGCAGAACTCGCATTTTCATCTATTATGCAAGATATTAATAGAATAACGTCCCAAATTCAAGAAGTGTCTGCTGCCACAGAAGAAATGTCTGCTGGGACAGAAGAAGTGAATGCCTCTTTATCAATAGTTTCTGAAACTGCAACACAAGTCGCACAAGAAACGAATCGAACGGTACAATCAATTCAAGCACAAGCCACATTGATTCAAGAAATAACGACGAAATCTAATGAAATGAAAAAGAAAGTCGAAAATTTAGAAATGCTAATTTCACAATTCATTATTGAAGAATAAGTTTGTTAACATTTATCATTAGTATAAACTTTAAGATAATCAATATAGTCTGCGTTGCACAATTTGAAAAAGGACCTTTATAGGTTCTTTTTTTGTAAATGGTGTGAATGCTATGTTCTATTATAGTGAAAAACAGAAACTTAATAATCATTTAAATTTGTGCCTATAAATTTAATATGTAATAATGAATTTGATTTATTCTAATGAAATGGAGGTATATACTATGAAGTTTCCACATGATTTTTTATTCGGAGCTGCTTCAGCTTCTTATCAAGTAGAAGGTGCATGGAATGAGGATGGAAAAGGTGTTACGAATTGGGATGAGTTTTCAAAAATTCCTGGCAAAACATACAATGGAACAAATGGTGATGTAGCGGTTGATCATTATCATCGATATAAGGAAGATGTTCGTTTAATGGCTGAGATGGGATTGGAATCGTATCGTTTTTCGATTTCTTGGGCGAGAATATTGCCGACTGGAGATGGAGAGGTAAATGAAAAAGGCATTAAATTTTATAACAATTTAATTGATGAATGTTTAAAGTACGGGATTGTACCGTTTGTCACTTTATATCATTGGGATCTACCATTACCGTTAGAAAAGGATGGTGGGTGGACGAATAAACGAACAGCAGATGCTTTTGTAAAGTATGCCGAAATTTGCTTTAAGGCATTTGGTGATAGAGTGAAACATTGGATTACTTTTAATGAAACAGTAATGTTTTGTGGATTAGGCTATTTAAAAGGTGCACATCCACCAGGAATACAAAATGATGTTCCAAAGTATTTTCAAGCGACTCATTATGTATTTTATGCGCATGCGAAAACAGTTGCGGTGTACAAGCAGCTGAAACAATATGGGGAGATTGGGATTACACATGTTTTCTTACCTGCTTATAGTGTGGATGATGAAAAAGAAAATATACTAGCAGCAAATCATGCGAATGAATATGAAACGTATTGGTATTATGATCCAGTTTTAAAAGGTGAGTATCCACCTTATGTTGTTCAACAATTAAAGGAAAAAGGGTGGACTCCTAATTGGACGGTTGAAGAATTAGAAATCATTAAACAAAATGCCGAAAAGAATGATTTTATTGGCTTGAATTATTATCAACCAATACGAGTAGAAAGATACGATATGGATATAAAGAGCGATGAGCATTCTCGAGAAAACTCAACACTTGCTCCAGGTAATCCTTCTTTTGATGGTTTTTATCGCACAGTAAAAATGGATGATAAAACATATACAAAATGGGGATGGGAAATATCTCCCGAAGGTTTCTTAGATGGATTGCATATGTTGAAAGAGCGTTACGGTGACATAAAGATGTATGTAACGGAAAATGGACTTGGTGATGAAGATCCAATCATTGAAGGAGAAGTTGTAGATGTTCCGAGAATTAAATTTATTGAAGAGCATTTAAAAGTAATAAAGCGTGCAATTGAAGAGGGAATCAATTTAAAAGGTTATTATGCATGGTCAGTGATTGATTTATTAAGTTGGTTAAATGGGTATAAAAAGCAATATGGCTTTATTTTTGTCGATCATAATGATAACTTAAAACGTAAGAAAAAACTTTCGTTTCATTGGTATAAACATGTGATCGAAACGAGAGGAGAAGAGTTATAACAGATAAAAGAGTATTTTAGGAGAAAGTGTATGAGTGCAAAGTATAAACAAATTGCAGATGTGTTAGAGCAAAACATTCGAGATGGGCTTTTTAATGAAACGAAAAAACTACCTACAGAAGAAGCTTTGATGAATCGGTTTGAAGTAAGCCGTAATACGATACGTAAAGTAATTAGTCAGCTTGTAAATAGAGGTTATATTTTTCAAGTGCAAGGTAGTGGTATGTTTTTACGCGAAACTTCTGTAACAGATTACATTAATTTAGGAAGTTTACGTGGATTAACGAAAAATCTCGTTTCGCAAAATATTGAAACGAAAGTGTTAGAGCTTGAAGTAATAGATGCGGACGAAGATATAGCAAAGCGGATGCAATGCGAAGCTGAAACTAGGATATATTTTTTGAAGCGTTTAAGAATTGTAGATGGTAAACCGTTCTCTATTGAAGTAAGTTATTTCAAAAAGGATATTATTCCATATTTGAATAAAGAAATAGCATTAAGCTCTGTATACAGTTATTTCATTGAAGATTTACGATTAAATATTGGCTTTGCCGATAAAGTTATTAGTTGTGAAAAAGTAAATAAAGAAAACGCGCAGCTGTTAGAATTAAATGAAGGTGATCCGGCGCTTCTTATTGAAAATACAGTATGTCTTGTAAACGGGACAATTTTCGAGTTATCTCAATCGATGTTTCATTATGAAAAGACTAAACTTTTAAATCGAATTAATTTCAAATAAAAAAAGAAAATAATTTATCTTGTGAAAAGCAACTGAGTCCAAAGTGATCAGTTGCTTTTTATTTTTCAAAGTGGATGAGCAAAAAAACACAAAAGTGGTTGGTCCGTTTTTGGCAAACATACATTATGATAAGAGAAGAAAGGTAGTATGTTATTAACGTTTTAAAGAGGAAGTTCTTTATTAAAATAGATTGTCTTTAGAGAGGTGAAGATACAATGAGTTTTGCAATTTCACTAGTGGTTATTATTGTAATTGTATCGCTGTTTGGGACCGTGCTAGTTGCACGAAATGTGGAGGAGAATTACGGCAAGTCTACAAAGAGAAATGTGAAAAACTTATCAACTATTTATATTCTCCTTCTTTTTGTACTACTTGTTGGGGTAACGTGGTATGCGGTAGTGATTTAATAGTTTTGAAAGAAAAAGGTTAATATTGTATATGATGGAGGAGTATGATTTTGATAAAAAATGAACGCCACGTATTAATTGTTTTTCCGCATCCAGATGATGAGTCATATTGCGTGGCAGGTACAATTTTAGCTTATGCGCAGCGAAATGTTCCTCTTACTTATGTTTGCTTAACGTTAGGTGAAATGGGGAGAACGATGGGGAATCCTCCTTTTGCAACACGTGAATCATTAAATGTTATAAGAGAGAAGGAACTAAAGAGGGCTACAAATATTTTAGGGATTAAAGATTTACGTATGATGGGATATCGTGATAAAACTCTTGAATTTGAAACTCCCGGAGAGTTAAGACGTGTAATACAAAAATGTGTAGAAGAAGTGAATCCTTCGTTAGTCATTTCTTTTTATCCGGGATATGCGGTTCATCCAGATCATGATGCAACAGGAGAAGCGGTAGCAGAGGCGTTAGCTAATATTCCGGAATATAAAAGGCCAACATTTTATGCGGTAGCTTTTTCGAAGAATCATGAAGCGGAAATAGGTCCTCCACATTTTAAAAATGAAGTGAAAGAATATGTTCCCAAAAAGTTAGAGGCATTGCAAGCACATGCATCACAATTTGCGACGAAAGTAACGGAACTAAAAAGAGAGTATAAAGAAGGTGTACCGGAAACAGTAGAGTGGTTAGAAAAGGAACCATTTTGGATATATTCATTCAAAGATAAGCGTAAGTGACGTTATAGCTGAAGGTGATGAATATGTATTTTGAATATAAGAATCGGAAAATTTCTTACAATATAGAAGGATCGGGCCCTGTTATATTGTTATTACACGGTCTTGGTGGGAACGCAAACAATTGGCTATATCAAAGGCAATATTTCAAAGAGAATTGGACGGTGATTTCTCTTGATTTACCGGGGCATGGGAAATCTGAAGGGCTGGAAATTCCTTTTAAAGAATATGCAAATGTTTTGTATGAGTTATGCAGTTATTTAAAGCTACAAAAAGTAGTTATGTGTGGTCTTTCAAAAGGAGCTAGAGTCGGTATCGATTTTGCTATTCAATATCCAGGCTTTGTTTCCAGTTTAATTGTTGTAAATGCATTTCCCTATTTGGAGCCTGAAGATCGAAAAGAACGAATTGAAGTATATGATTTACTTAGCTTACACGATAATGGAAAAACATGGGCGGATACATTATTGAAGGCGATGGGAGTAGCAAATAATGAAGTAATTGTTAGGGGATTTTATCAATCTTTACAGTCTATTAATTCGGTACATATTCAAAGATTATTTGCTGAATTAGTAGATTATGATCAAAGACCGTTTCTTTCAAATATTTCATGTCCTACTTTAATTATAAGAGGGGAAAATGATGATTTCGTTCCCGAGAAATATGTAAGAGAGTTTGAAAGACGTTTGAAAAATACAACTTTTATTGAGTTTAAAAATAGTGGACACTTACCTTATTTAGAACAGCCGACTAGCTTTAATATGACGGTAGAAAGATTTTTAAATCATGCACTTAATTAATACTATTATTACAGTCAATACTGTTATTAGGAAATCAAGTATATTTCGTTTTGAGAGGGGCAATAAGGTGGAATGGAAACCAAATCGTGCAGATAAGACGCCTGTATATAAACAAATAGCGGATTATATGGAAAGGGGTATTTCTTCAGGTGAGTTTCCTTCTGACAGCAAGTTACCTTCTGAGCGTACGTTAGCGAAAGAATTACAAGTGAACCGAAGTACGATAGTAGCTGCATATGAAGAATTAAAATCACTTGGAGTAGTAGAACGGCAAAAAGGAAGCGGAACACGGGTGAATACAGACATATGGGGTGTTTCACATAAACGAATACCAAACTGGGGTAGGTACGTTGAGGATGGATCATTCTTACCTAATGTACCACTCGTTCAACAAATTCGAACAGAAACACAAAAAGACGAATTGATTAATTTAGCAAGTGGTGAATTGTCACCAGAATTAATTCCGAGTGATAGATTCCGAACGATTTTGTCAGAGAAAATATTTAGGGAAAACCTCGGTTATGACCATCCACTTGGAAATGAAATGTTGAGAAAAACAATTGCAGTACATGTTCAGCAATATAAACAAATTGAAGCAGATTCGAATTCTATCCTTATTACATCTGGAGCGCAACAGGCACTTAATCTTATCGTTCAATGCTTATTAAAACCTGGCGATGCGATTGCAATTGAGGACCCTTCGTATTGTTTCTCATTGCCGATGTTTAAATCCGCTGGCTTAAAAATATTCCATTTACCTGTTGATCAGCATGGAATGAATCCAGATGATTTAATTGATTTGCATAAAAAGCATCGTATTCGCATGGTATTTTTGAATCCAGATTATCAAAATCCAACGGGAACTGTGCTTTCATTAGCAAGACGTAAAAAGATTTTAGAACTGTCTTCTGAATTTGGGATACCGATTGTAGAAGATGATCCGTATAGTTTAACTTCATTTAATGGAGAAGTGAATCCAACATTAAAATCAATGGATCAAAACGGAAATGTTCTTTATATAAGTTCATTATCAAAAATTGTTGCATCAGGATTACGTATTGGCTGGGTAATTGGCCCTACGCGTGTAATAGAACGTTTAGCAGATGCGAAGCAGCAAGTTGATTTTGGCCATAGCGTATTTACGCAGTGGGTGGCAAATCAATTTTTAGAATCAGAAGATTTTCATGCACATATTACAATGCTTCGTGGACAATTGAAGGAAAGAAGAGATGCATTAATTAGAAAGCTTGAAGAAATATTGGGGGACCAGGTTGAATTTTTTGTTCCAGAGGGTGGAATACATTTATGGTGCAAAGTGCAAGGAACATTTGATGAATATCATTTATTAGGTGAATCTATACGAAATGGTGTAGCGTTTGTTCCGGGAAGTGTTTTAGGTACTAAAAGTGAATATATTCGATTTACTTTTGGGAGAGTAGATGTCGAACAAATTCAGCTGGGAATTACGAGGTTTGCGGAAACGTTAAATGAGATTTCATAATAGTGATGCATATTGAAATGAGGGAAAGAAATGAAGTACGTGACGCTTTTACTTCAAGTAGGCGTGCTATATGTATTTAGCATAGTTGGTACGTGGATTCAGGGAGTATTCCATCTATCAATGCCGGGAAGTTTAATAGGGATGTTAATGCTGTTTTTACTCCTTTCTACTCGTATTTTACCATTAAAGTGGTTTGAGGAAGGTGCGGAAAAGTTAATCATATTTTTACCGTTATTTCTAATTCCTTCGACAACAGGGCTGATGGAATATGGGTCTTTTCTTTTCAGTAAGGGGAGTGTTATATTCCTTTTAGTAGTTGCAAGCACGGTAGTAACTTTGATTGTTTCAGGGTATATAAGTCAATTATTAGTAACATCAAAAAAATAAAATCGACAAGGTGCATGATGCAAATGGTCTTAATTATTATTACTGTAGTAATGTATGTATTCGCGACAAAGTTATATAAAAAATTTACGTTTCCATTTACATTACCGGTGTTAACAGTTACAGCGAGTATGATTTGCTTATTTCTGATTTTTGGTATTTCTCATCATGAGTATAGAGAAAATGGGGGAGATATTCTTTCCGGTTTATTGAGTCCTGCAATTGTAGCGTTAGCGATACCTTTATTTAAAGAGCGAAAAATACTTATGAAAAACGTTTTGTCGATACTTATCGGCGTAGCGGTAGGTATAGTGGCTTTAACGAGTATGAATGTAGTGATTGGTGAGATGTTAAATATAGATAAGGAGCTCATATTAACAACACTGCCGCAATTAGCGACGATGCCTATCGCCGTTTCATTAGCGGATCAAATTGGTGGTATTCCATCTATGACTTCTAGTTTTGTAGTTGTTGCAGGAATAACAGGTGCTATTATCGGACCAACAGTACTTAAGCTTTTCCGAATAACAAGTACGATTGGAAAAGGAGTGGGGATGGGATGCGCATCACATATTATCGGTGTGAGCCGTCTCGTGAAGGAGGGCGAGAAAGAGGCGACGATCGGTTCGGTGACGATGATTGTAACCGGAATACTCATTAGTATATTTATACCTTATGGAACGAAATTTATATTTTAAAATGTAATGGAGATGGTGAAAATGACAACATGGTTTATAGTTACATTATTTATTTTTGGAGCTCTTAAAGTACTAGTTTCTAGTATGCCAACTTCTGTTGTAGAATCAATTATTAGTAGATTTGAATTGCATCAAAAACTTGAAGAAGAGAATACCTCTATATCGATAAATGGAAAAAATATAGAGGGGGAAATGAAACTACAAGTTATTCATGAATTTAATGAGGCTTTATTTTTAGATAAACATTATTTCCCACCGCACGGGGAAGGAACACCGATCGTTATTAACACGAAGAAAGGGAATAAAGAGATTAGGTTTTCTCTATATAGCCATGAGGAACATGTTGATGTAATCAAGCAATATAAGAAGAAAATCGTTGCCTACCGTTTACGTTCAAAAATTCTTCAAAATCCTGCATCATTAGCAATAACTGAAGATTATGCTTAAGAAGAGATCTATAATGGTCTCTTTATTTTTGTATGAAATGATATATTTTCCAAATAAAAGAAAAGAAAATCATATAGCCAAATAAAGAGTATGTATGATTCCAATCTACGCTATGGATAAAGAAACCGAATCTTTCAGCAACCTGTTCAAAAATGCTAGCACAAATACCTATTGAAACAATAAATAGCATTCTAGAAACTGCAGTTAATGTTTTTGAAATTTGTATGAAAATCGTTGTTAAAATCGGTAGTGCAAACAAAGTAAAACCAATGTTAACTGAAAATATGGATGAGAATGGTCTAACCGGAAAGGCATACATTTGTTTCGCGACAAAGAAAGCATCTAAGCAAGTTCCGATAATACAAGAGAGTAAGATTGTAACTGCTAATGCTAAAAAATCATTCTTCTTCTCGAAGGAGGACGTTTTTCTTTGCAAGAATGGCGAGTTCAATTTTTTCGAGCGTTTTACAGTAGTCTTCTGTAATTTGTCCATTTATATTTTCCTCCTTATCTACTAAGTAATTTACAACTTGCCAGTCCGTAAACCAATCTTCACTGTCAACTTCTTCATGCTTCATATCTCGCCATGCATAGATGAGTTCAGGACTGTATATACGATAAGCGCCACTACGCAACTGGCATTTTTTTATTCGACGCTTATAAAATTCACGGGAAAAAGATTCATTTACACTTGAAAATAAATGAGGCCAGTAATCTTTCCTTGATCCTGTATGTGGATGGTGCTGGGCCCAGCTTATTATTTGAGATAAAACATGTGTGTCTCGAAATAATAAGGAATACAACCTTTTTCCAATTAAGATTCGTTCGTGTAAGGAAGTGAAATGCTTCATTGTATCACCAAATAGTAATACTTTGTGTTTCTTATCATTTTCGTAGAATGGGAAAAGGATATGATTAAACTGAAAGAAATCAAAGAGTTTAAATCCAATACTATTAAGTACAGTCTTTTTAAATTGTATATTTTGAATCACTCTTTTTTCTAAGTAGTTTTGTTCATTAATAATAGTTGCAATGGCTAATGTTTTTTTGTTACCTGTTTTCCAAAAATCGTTCCACATCGTTTCCATAAATGTAGAAACATTTAGGTGAGGGAGAAGGTGAAATAGCTTTTGTGCTCTTTTTACACTTTGTTCGTAAAGCAGAAATTGAGGATATACATCTTGGAAAATAAGCCAATTCCCTCTTTCTAAAAAAGAAAAAAATGTGACTTGATCTTTCTCTGATAAAATTTTCGTATATAAATCGCCCTTTAAATCAGTCATATTCCAACCGCCGTTACGTGATACCATATGCCCAAGTAGTGCCCAATGTATTTCTGGATATTGAATGTAAAATTGGTAGTATGCGCGTGTTCTTGTAACATTATTTTTATTTAGCTGTTCTGTTTGTATTTTTATGTTGTTGATGATGAGTTGCTCTTCTTTCGTTAATTTATACATCGTGTCAGAATGAATGAGCTTGTTTTTTTGTTTCAATTCATTTTTTACATCAAATAGGGATAGAGGCAATGCTTTGGAAAGTCCGTTATCTGTATGATTTGAATTGCTTCGGTACATTCCATTACCTCCCTTTTTCATAAATTTAAACATGATTATTGGCTATGAATCATTCTATTTATTTTATTACGAGTATAAGAAATAAATGAGCGGTGTTTTTTACAAGGTATTTATTATGCAAACAGTATAAAAAATCTTACTGTTGTGAGGTGAAATGAAAAACAGAAACTATTTTTAATAGTTTCTGTTTTTTTATTTTGTCAATTAAATGTAACAAACGACGATTATGATTTGAATCAATTGAAAATAATTCAATACATTTTATAAATACTATATTAATTGAAATGTTTAGTAGGAGGAAAAGAAATGCTGAATAAAATAATTTTAATTACTGGTGGTACAGGTTCGTGGGGACGTGAACTTATAAAACAACTATTAGAAAAATCACCGAAAGAAATTAGGGTTTTTTCAAGAAACGAAACGGTTCAGTTTGAAATGCAGCAACAGTTTATAAATGATGATAGGTTAAAATTTATTATTGGAGATATTCGTGATAAAGATCAACTAGCCTATGCATGCCAAGGTGTACATTATGTATTCCATCTTGCAGCTTTAAAGCATGTTCCAGTATGTGAGTATTATCCTTATGAAGCTATAAAAACCAATATACATGGTACACAAAATGTAATTGAAGTATCTATACAGATGCAAGTTGAGAAAGTTATATATGTTTCAACGGATAAAGCAGCTGACCCATCAAATACGTATGGGATGACAAAAGCAATTGGTGAAAAGTTAATGGTTCATGCGAATATGCAAACGAAGAAAACAAAATTCATTTGTGTTCGTGGTGGAAATGTTTTAGGGACGAGCGGAAGTGTGGTACCACTTTTTAAAAAACAAATTAAAAAATCTTCAAAAGTAGGGATTACCGATGCAAATATGACTAGATTTTTCTTAACGATTGAAGATGCTGTTGGATTGTTATTTAAAGCCGTATATCAAGGTAGAGGTGGAGAAATCTTTGTTATGAAAATGCCGGCATGTAAAATAACAGATTTAGCAGAAGTGTTAATTGAAGATTCAAAAAAAGAAAACGTGAAGGTAAAAGAGGTAGGGATAAGGCCGGGTGAAAAATTAAGTGAAATGCTTTTATCTGAGGTAGAGAGTAAAACAAGTATAAGCTTTGATCAAAATTATTTTGTGGTACTACCGACTATTCCTATAGAAGGGCTGCAAGAATATTATGCTAGTTATCCGCTAGTGGATGTGAAGAGTTTTAGTTCTCAACAAGACTTACTTACAAAACATGAGGTGAAACAAATGCTAGAAAAAGGAGGGTTTTTACGATGAAAAAAAATGCGAGCCTCTTAATAACTGGCGCAAATGGCTTCACAGGGCGCCATGCTTGCCAATATTTTTTAGAGCAGGGCTTTCATGTAATTCCTATGTTTCAAAATCGTGCACATAGAGAAATAATTGGGAATGGTATTACTTGTAATTTAACTAATAAGAGCGAAGTAATGAAGGTAATGAAACAAATAAAGCCAGATTATGTATTGCATTTAGCAGGAAGGAATTCGGTCATAGAGTCTTGGACAGCTGCTCTTGAATATGTAGAGGTTAATGTAATAGGGACATTATATTTATTAGAAGCAATTAAGCAAGAAGTACCTCACTGTAGAACATTGGTTATAGGATCTGCTTTGCAAGCAGATAGTATGAACAACATAAAAATTTCAAATCCATATAGTTTAAGTAAAACGATGCAAGTCATTATTGCAGAGGCGTGGAGTGAATTAATGAATTCAAATATTATCATTGCAAAGCCCTCGAATTTAATTGGTCCAGGAGTATCGAATGGTATTTGTTCTATTCTTGCAAAAAAAATGATAACTATAGAGTCGAATAAAAGTGAAGCAATTATTGAAGTAAACAGTTTGAAAGATAGTAGGGATTTTCTAGATGTACGTGATGCGGTTAAAGCGTATCATGTGTTATTACGCGATGGAATAAATGGAAAACAATATAATATTGGATCAGGGGTAAAACGGTCTTTATTAGATGTAATAGAACAATACAAAGAATTAACACAGCTGAATTTTTCCATAAAAGAAGCAGAGCATAGTGGGAGCGAATCGAATGAGAGTTTAGTAATAGAAGATATAAAAAGGTTAGGTTGGGTCCCAGAAATTCAATTCCATCAATCATTAAAAGATGTACTCGAGTATGCGAAGTGTAGTGAAATCTGTATTCAATGAAAAATGAAAAGGATGTAAGAAATATATGAATGGCTATAAAACAATAGATAATCAAAATACGCTACTTCTTTTAATTGTTGATACGCTGGACTGGAAAGATGAGGAAGAGCATGTTTTGTGTATCTATGAGGCGATAAATAAATGTCGAGCCTATGTGGAAGGTAAAAAGGATGATTGGAAAAATCCAGTAATAAATACAGGAACTAGGCTTGTAATCCAAGTTTTTGCTCAGTATGAATGTAGTGAGTATGGAAAAGATTTTTATGATCTCATTAAAGATTTTTTGCAAGATATAGGATTTGAGTTACATGTTTATATAAATAATAGTAAGTTTACTTACATTTAATAGATTAGTATAAAACAAGATTTTTAATGATAAAGGTGGATAAAAATTATGAATAAAAAGATTCTCTTTACTGGGGGCGGTACAGCCGGACACGTAATGATTAATATGGTATTGATTCCTAAATTTATGAAAAAAGGGTGGGGAGTTGAGTATATTGGATCTCAA
This sequence comes from Bacillus sp. BB51/4, assembly GCF_008368845.1. NCBI lineage: Bacteria > Bacillati > Bacillota > Bacilli > Caryophanales > Bacillaceae > Bacillus > Bacillus sp. BB51/4. The sequence goes on along the minus strand of NZ_QOSC01000017.1, from coordinate 36,225 downwards.
AATGGAATTGAAAAATTATTAGTTCAAAATGTTAAGTATAATAGTATTTCAACAGGGAAGCTTAGGAGGTATTGGGATTGGGAGAACTTTAAAGATCCTTTTAAAATAATAAAAGGTTGCATACAAAGTTATAAATTGATGAAACGAATAAAACCAGATGTTGTTTTTTCGGCAGGAGGATTTGTGTCCGTTCCTGTAGTAATAGGAGCGTGGATGAATAAAGTACCTGTAATAATACGTGAACCAGATAGTACGTTAGGATTAGCAAATAAAATAGCATTACCTTTTACTACAAAACTATGCACAACATTTCCTCAGACAGGAGAAAATGTAAGTAATGAGAAGAAGGTTTATGTAGGACCAATTGTAAGGGAAGAAATTGAGAGGGGCAACGTATTGCGGGGAAGAAGCTATTGTAAATTTCAGCAAGATAAACCAGTATTGTTAATTATGGGTGGGAGTCAAGGTGCTCAATGGATAAATGATATGGTAAGGGAAAGTTTGGAAACATTACTATTAAATTTTAATATTGTTCATATGTGCGGTAAAGGGAAGGTGGATTCATCTATTGGTATGGAAGGTTATATGCAATTTGAGTATATAGGGGACGAGTTGGCGCATATACTAAATATGGCGAGTGTTGTAGTTTCTAGAGCGGGTTCTACTGCTATTTCTGAATTGCTATTTTTGAAGAAACCGATGTTGCTTATCCCGTTAACTAACAGTTCCAGTAGGGGAGATCAAGTTTTAAATGCTGAATATTTTTCTCGGCAAGGATATGCGGAAGTTTTACTCCAAGACAGAATAAGTACGAATGTATTCATACATGCAGTAAATAAGTTGCATACAAATAAGGAGAGATATATTCAAAACATGAATGGATATAAGAAAACAAATGATGAGGGGATTCATCAATTAATAGATATAATAAATGAAGTGGTGAAGTAATAGAAATTTAAATAGTAAAAAGGAAAGAAGGTATCTTCTTTCCTTTTTACTATAGTTGTTCAAATTCATTATTACTTATCCAAATTAGCTATATACTATGGGTGAATACCGGTTTCTAATAGCTCAGTAAATGCATGAGTATGGATAGGTTTACTATAATAGTAACCTTGAATAAACTGACATTTATTTTTTTGAAGGAAATTCACATGTTCTTTCGTTTCTACACCTTCAGCAATGACAGACATTTCTAATGTATGTGCTAATGTGATAATCGTTTTAATAATTTCCATTCCATCTTCACACGTTTCAGACATTGTTATAAATTCTCTTGGGATTTTTAACGTATCTATTGGATATAAAGGTAAATACGCTAGTGAAGAATAACCTGTACCAAAGTCGTCGATTGAAATGTGAACTCCTAAACCCTTTAGTGTGCGGAGCTTTATCAATGTTTCTCGCTCATCCATCATTGCAATGCGCTCTGTTAATTCAAGGTCGAGAGAACTTGCCGATAAGCCTGTAGCTACTAATGTAGAAGAAATAGACTTTACAAAATCTTCTTGTTCAAATTCTTTAGCAGATAAGTTTACACCAATTTTTAAATGAGAATATCCGAGTGTGTGCCAACGTTTCATTTGCTCACAAGCTTGGTGTAACGTCCATTTTCCTATTGGAATAATTTGTAGTGTTTCTTCTGCAATCGGAATAAACTCGTATGGAGAAATAACGCCTAATTCAGGATGATTCCACCTGATTAGAGCTTCTGCACCGATAATTTTATTAGATTCACTATCAACTTGAGGTTGATACAAAAGGAACAATTCTTCATTTTGTATTGCGTTTGGTAAATCTTTTTCTAATCGTAATCGTCTTTCGATTTTTTTAGCGATTAGATCGTCATAAATAGAGACAGAGTTAAGTTTTTTTGCTTTCGCATCATACATGGCAACATTAGCGTTTTTCAAAAGTGTAGCGGTATCGATTCCGGAATGTGGATAAATAGCGATGCCGATACTAAGTGATAAAGTTAATGTATGCTCATGTATGACAAACGGTTTTTCTATGCATTCAAATAACTGGTTGCATAAATCGAATAAGGAATCTTCGTCAGTATAGTTTTCAATTAAGATTGTAAATTCATCACCACCGATTCTTGACAGATGAGTATGTGATGGAAGACATGATTGGAATCGCTTCGCTACTTCTTCTAATATGTGATCTCCTGCCGAATGTCCAAGTGTATCGTTAATTGCTTTAAAGCGATCTAAATCTAAATATAATAATGCAAACTCGCTTTCTATCGTTTTAGCATGTTTTATAATTTTTTTTAATTTCTTATGGAAAAAGGCACGGTTCCCAATTTTCGTTACAGTATCATGGAATGCTAAATACTTTATTTCTTCTTGTTGCTTTTTTAGTGCGGTAATATCTTTTACCATAATATAGCTTCCTGAAATTTGTCCGTCTATTATAATAGGGACGATGGTAACGTATAAAAAATAAGTAAAACCATCTTTATATTTAGAACTTAGTTGTAAGTATGCCGATTCTTGTTGTTTCACCTTTTCTAATGCAGATGTTAGTTTATGTTTGTCTTCGTCTAAAATAATTGAAAAACATGTTTCACCGAGTAACTCATCTGTTGGTGCCCCAAGTAGTATACTCCCGGCTTGATTTACATTTAAGAATACGCCGTGTAAATCAATTGTAAAAATAGGATCAGGGTGATATTCATATAACGATTTAAACTTTTGTTGTTTTTGAGATAGAGCCTCTGATTTATGAACTAAATCAGAAGTCCGTAAAGTCACTTTTTCTTCTAGTTGCGCATTAAATGCCTGTAAACGTTTTGTTAGGGAATTGTTTTGCATACGTACAATAGAATGACGAATGAGTACGAAAATGAAAGTAATACAATTTCCTGTAATGAGAGTTGAAGATGCTGTTTGTTCTTTTAATGTAAACCCGATTAGTATTGCAACAGCAAGATAGGGAAATACAACTAAAGCCTTTTTTCCTATTATAAGGTTAACAATGAAATAATTTTTATGGCTATTACGATCTGCTGAAATAGATCCAGCTATTGCAATAAACAATATAGGTATTCTATATAAAAGACGTAATAATGTTATCGTTTCAGTTGATAAATGGTTATTTAAGTAGAAATAAATATAGTTAAAAGTTGCAGAACTTATTAATACAAAAATAAAGATATAAATCTTCCGTTTAGAATTAAAAATTGTCGGACGGAAAAAGAGACTAACGCCTAGTAGAAGAAATAATAAATCTGCAATTGGATATAGAAATGAAAGGAAAACATCTCCTAGTGAAAGAGAGAATATATTTAAATTTGGTTGATTAAATAAATACCACTCTAATGTGAATATGGAAGTAAGTACTATACATATATCACAAATAAAGAACGCTTTTTCCCATTTATCGCATTCTTTTAAAATTTTATAACTGAAAGCGATAAGACAAAAGAGTAGAAAAAACATGTAAAATACATCAGAAATAGTAAAACGATGTATTGGAATTTCGAAGAAGCTATCTTGATATGTATATACTATTTTTCCTAATAAAAAACTCCCAATTGCTATTGTGATACATATCCAAAATGGATTTGAACTGACTTTTTTAGAATATATAGAATAAATTAGTGATACAAATGTAATGGCTTCAACGATAAGTGAAGCGAAGCGTACATCCGAATTTGAAAAATGAGTAGGGAACAGATAAAAAAATATAAAATAGATTGAATAGCATATTAATGTTCCGATTAATATACATAGTTGTAAATTTTTATTTAATTTCAATAAAATCACCTTCTTTAATTATGCACTATATTCGTAATATCTATACATAATAATATTATTTAAGAATTGTATCAGATTTCCTTGTAAAAATCTTGTTTATAAGGAAAGTATTGAAGAGTTTAATACTTCTTAAAATTGAAAAATATTGAGTTTGATAATATGTACTTCATCAAGATTTTAAATGGAAATTGTATATTTAGTCATCCTTTGAATTGTAAAGGTTTTTTAGTAATTTGTAAGTGGAGATGCACAATTGCATATAAAATGATGAGAATCCTCTTTTGTGCTGATCTTTTGATTGTTATAGGCTATTTTAAGTAAGGTTTTCATTTTTAATCTGAAAATTAACATTTGTAAAAATATTACAAAAGGATATAAAATAAGAACGTGTATTCTTACAGAGTGGATAGTATTTTCACTAAATAGGGAGGACTTTTTATGTTATTTCGAATGAAAGGTGCAGAAGTATACTATGAAATTGTGGGTGAGGGTAAACCAGTCATTAATATACATGGCTGTGCGCCGGATCATAGGTTAATGATGAAATGTATGGAATCAGTATTTCAAAAATATGAAGGTTATCAACGAATATATATTGATTTACCTGGAATGGGGAAATCGAATGCTCCAGATTGGATAAATAGTTCAGATCATATATTAGAAGTGTTAAATATATTTATTGAAGAAATCATTCCAAAGAAAGATTTTTTACTAGTAGGAGAGTCTTTCGGCGGATATTTAGCTAGAGGGATACTTTCAAAAATGTTTGAGAGAGTCAATGGATTATTATTAATATGTCCTGTGGTTGTTGCGCTGCAAAAAGAAAGACGTTTGCCGGATAAACAGATAATTGTACAAGATAAGGAGTTTTTAAATACGTTAACTTCTACCGAAAGAAATGAATTTAGGGAGTTAGCAGTGGTAGCAAATGAATATACATATAAGCGATTTAAAGAAGAAATTAAGCCGGGGTTAGATGTTGCTAATTATGAATTTATTGAAAGGTTGCAAAAAAATTATTCTCTTACTATGGAGTTTCACCGAAAGAAATATGAGAAACCCGTTCTTTTATTAGCAGGAAGACAAGATATATCGGTAGGTTATCGAGATGTTATAGAAATTATTGAAGATTATCCAAGAGCAACATTAGCGGTGCTTGATATGGCGGGACATAACTTGCAAATTGAACAGCCTGAACTATTCGAGAGTTTAGTAGGAGAATGGATTACACGAACAAAACAACAAAATTTATAAAAAACAAATGAATATTTTCAAGGAGGAAGTATGAATACATATATCTATATGGTTAGGCACGGTGAATCATCAAAATTAGAAGGGAGTGAAAGAACACGTGGTTTAACTGAAAAGGGAAGTTTAGACGCTCATAGAGTAACAGGCATATTAAAAACAGAGGGAATTGATACTTTCATTTCAAGTCCATATAAGAGGGCTGTGTTAACGATAGAAAAAACAGCCAATTTCTATGAAAAAGAAATATTAATATATGAAAAACTTAAAGAGTGTATGTTTTCCAGTGGGGATCAAGTTATATCAGATAAAGAGGTGTATCCGCTTGTAAAGAAGATGTTCTCTAATCCTGACTTTGCACTCATGGAAGGAGAGTCATATAAGGATTGTCAGAGACGGGTAGTGAAAGTGTTAAAGGAAATATTAATGGATTTTCAAGGACAAAAAATTGTAATTGGCACACATGGGCTTGTAATGACACTCATGATGAATTATTTTGATAAGCAATACGGGTTTGAATTTCTAATACATACATCAAAGCCTGACATATATAAGCTGGAATTTAATGATGAACAATTATTGAATGTAGAAAAATTATGGATAGGAGAATGAAACTGAATATATGGAGTGTGTTTTAATTCGTACTTATAAAATATACTTTTTTATAGAAAGCATTTTTATCAACTATTTTTAGAATGTTAAATTAATAAGTAATTATTCAATTTCTGAATAATATAAACGGAAGTTGGTTTAAGGAAACAATTTTAAGTTTGACGAAACTCCAAACGTTGGATTTATATTCAAACAGAGAAAAAGATGTAGAATTTTGTCTTACGGTCCCCGTTTACTTTTCATTTCATTACATATAGGCTTTGTGTTGTAAAGGGGAACATCATCTTTACACAAAATTTATAAGGAGGACATTGTGATGAAAAAGATTAAAAAGTTTGCGGGAGTTGCTTTAGCGGGGACGATTGGATTAAGTGGACTACTGTTTTTAGAACCAAGTGTAAGCGCTGCGGAAACCCAGCAGGTGAAAGAAGGAAATTTCAATGCAATTGATGTAACGATGAATCAAAGTGAATTTTATGTATTGAGTGGTAGAAGTATTGATATTCTTTCTGGAGATAAAGAAGCAATTCAGTTAAATAAATACACAATTCGTTTTAGTAAACCAGGGAAGTATGTAATTAAAGTAAATGGCTGTATTTATGACGATGTATATACTTTTATTGTGAATGAGTAGTATATATTCTGAAATTGTGAGATGAAAAAAGAAACACCCTATTTGCGGTGAGAATCGTAAATAGGGTGAATTTATTTGTATTAAGCTGTACTTTAAATATGTTCACTAACTTTCTCTTTGTTATGTAAAGTATGTAAGAGTGTTTGAAACATCTTAAATGATTGCTGAAAGATTGGACTTTGAATAAAGGTGTAAAGAAAAGTTACGATGAAAACAGGACCTCCTAGCATAAATCCAATAACTAGTACAACACATTCTACTATAATTCTAGCACGGCTAATAGACAGTCCTGTTTTGTCGGAAATAGTAAGCATGAATCCATCGCGAGGGCCAGCACCAATCCCAGCCGCAACATACATCCCTCCCCCAATACCTGTAATTGCAATACCAGCAAATAAAATGAGTAAGTTTATCCATAAATAATCACTAGCGTTTGGAAGAATGTTTGATTGTAAGAAAAAGTCCATAATGGGACCGATAAGTAGTGCATTTAAAAATGTACCCACATTTATATATTTTCGATTTACTAATAAAGAAATGAGAACGAGACATAATCCACATATGACACTCCACGTACCAATGGTCCATCCAAATCTTTGGTAGAGAGCCATATTTAAAACTTCCCAAGGATGTAAACCGAGAAATTTAACTTTGACTGCAAGGGCGTTTCCAAGGCCGAAAAAAATTAATCCTAAGAAAAAAAGAAAATAGCGAAAGAGAGTTAGCCTCATCTTTAAAACCTCCTATATTGTATAATTATGTATATTACATGTAAGAGTTTTGATGTACAAATATTACGACTTTTTAGCTGCTATTTAAAATTGCTAAAATACAAATGAAATATATATTCGCAGTCAAAAAAGTTAAAATATTTCGTTTTAAGGATTATAATAGAACGAGAAACATAAAAGGGAGTGAATGAGTTTGAAACAAGAACTTATTGAAAGATTTACGAGATATGTAAAGATTGATACACAATCAAATGAAGAAAGTCATACAGTACCAACAACACCTGGACAAATTGAGTTTGGTAAGTTATTAGTGGAAGAGTTAAAAGAGATTGGCTTAACAGAAGTAACAATGGATGATAATGGGTATGTAATGGCAACACTTCCTGCTAATACGGATAAGGATGTGCCAGTAATCGGCTTTTTAGCACATTTAGATACGGCAACAGACTTTACAGGTAAAAACGTAAAACCACAAATTCATGAAAATTTTGATGGCAATGCGATTACGTTAAATGAAGAGCTAAATGTTGTGTTAACGCCAGAACAGTTTCCAGAATTACCATCATATAAAGGACATACGATTATTACAACGGATGGTACGACACTTCTAGGAGCAGATGATAAAGCTGGTCTGACTGAAATTATGGTTGCAATGAACTATTTAATACATAATCCGCAAATTAAACATGGGAAAATAAGAGTAGCATTTACGCCGGATGAAGAAATTGGTCGTGGGCCAGCGCATTTTGATGTAGAAGCGTTTGGTGCATCATGTGCTTATACGATGGATGGAGGTCCATTAGGTGGTTTAGAGTATGAAAGCTTTAATGCTGCAGGTGCTAAGTTAACGTTTAACGGAACGAATACACATCCTGGAACAGCGAAAAATAAAATGCGTAACGCAACTAAACTTGCTATGGAGTTTAATGGGCACTTACCAGTAGAAGAGGCACCAGAATATACAGAAGGCTATGAAGGATTCTATCATTTACTTTCATTAAATGGTGATGTTGAGCAAAGTAAAGCGTATTATATTATTCGAGATTTTGATCGTGAAAATTTTGAGGCGCGTAAACATAACGTTGAAAATATTGTGAAGCAAATGCAAGAGAAGTATGGACAAAATGCAGTCGTTTTAGAAATGAATGATCAATACTATAACATGCTTGAAAAAATCGAACCAGTGAGAGAAATTGTTGATATTGCATATGAAGCGATGAAAAGTTTAAATATCGAACCAAACATTCATCCGATTCGTGGTGGAACAGATGGATCACAATTATCGTATATGGGATTACCAACGCCGAATATTTTCACAGGTGGTGAAAACTATCACGGTAAATTTGAATATGTTTCGGTGGATACGATGGAAAAAGCTGTTCAAGTTATTGTGGAAATCGCAAGACGATTCGAGGAACAAGCTTAAAAAAGAACCAAGTAGTGCGGATGCGCTACTTGGTTCTTTAGTATAATACTCGCCACAAATAAAAAGTTGCGTAAGACTCCCAGTTGGTCCAATTTGCCGCAAAATCTTTTATTTCATGTTTAGTCGGTTTACTTTCAGAACCTGTTATATATTTAATTGCATTGTGCAAGCCAACATCGTCAATTGGAAAAGCGGAAGGAAATCGTAAACAACGCATTAAAACATAGTTGGCAGTCCACGGTCCTATACCGTGTATAGCAGTTAATTGTTTTTCAGCTTGTTTCACATCTTGTATTTGCAATAAAGATTCTTTTGATAGTTTTCCTTCTGTAATAAGCTTTGCAATACCGATTACATATTCACATTTTCTAGTCGTCATTTTTAAGTTTTTGAGATCCTCTACATGTAAATTGGCAATCGTTTCAGGAGAAGGGAATATCCAATGTTTTCTACCGTTCCATTCTACATAATTTCCAAAGTGTTCGACTAATCTTCTTTTTAGTGTATAAGCATATGTGAGATTAATTTGCTGACCGATAATTCCCCAGGAAAGTGCTTCAAATAAGTCTGGAATGCCTAAAGTACGAAGCCCATAATATTGTTCAATTGGTCTTTGAAGGAGTACATCATGTTTAGCTAATGTATAAAAGGGAGCTAAATCAGTAGTTAAATCAAACCACTCTTTTACATAGTGAGCTACAGCTTCGCATATCGATTCTTCAGATGTATATGATTCTTCTAAAAAATGTATTTGAATATTATCATCCGAGTTCATACTAATTTCCACTAAAGGATGTACATCCTGAACAGGGATCACTTTATAAATTTTGTTATCTTCAATGTAGAACATACATTCATTGTTAGAACGTGATAGATAGCGTAAATTTTCTTGGAAACTAAATTCTGTTGGAACTGCTAAAGTTAATGCGCTAGTATATTTTGCTGTCATATGCATTCTACCTGAGACTTTTCTAATGTAAGCAACACTTTCTTCATTTCTAATCCGCCCCTAAAACCGGTTAGTTTACCATTCTTTCCAATAACACGATGGCAAGGAATTGTAATGAGAAGAGGGTTGGCAGCAATAGCAGTAGCAACGGCACGCACAGCAGTAGGTTTGTGCATTCTTTCGGCAATTTCTGAATAAGAGTATGTCTTTCCATAAGGAATTTCACGTACCGTATTCCAAACAGATAATTGAAAATCAGTTCCGTAAGCATCGATAGAGAATGTAAAAGTTTCTCGCTTACTTTCTAAATACTCGATAACTTCTTTCGTATATGATTGCAGGTAATCTGGATTACAGGTCAATATATGTTGTGGCAATTTTTTTCTAGCCCATATATTTAGTTCTTCAAATTTTTCATCTTGTGATCCAATGAAGCATAGTCCATTTTCAGTTGCCGCAATATGAAACTGCCAATTTTCATGTGTAAGTAGCGTCCAATATATAAATTTATTTTTGGAGGAATTCATTATTGTATCCTTCTTTCATTTCGTTCTTTTTTCGATATTCAGTAGGAGTAAATCCGGTATTCTTTTTAAATAAAGTTGCGAAATACTCTGGGTTTTCTATCCCGACAGCAGTACTAATTTCTTTAATGGATTGATTTGTGTGTAAAAGGTGTTCTGCCGCTTTAACAATCCTAAACTGCTGTATATATTCTATTGGACTTATTCCAGTCATTTTTTTGAAAGTGCGTTGTAAATGAAATGGGCTACCATGACACATTTCAGCAAGTATGTCGAGAGTTAATAATTCGTCGAAATGCTTTTTGATATAATCTTTAATTTGTTCTACCCACTCTTCATTAGGTAAAGTGAGCCCATTTGGTTTACAACGTTTGCAAGGGCGAAATTTTTCGCTTAATGCTTGCTCTGCATGATGAAAAATGCGTACATTGTTTCTATTCGGTATTCTTGATTTGCATGACGGTCGGCAAAAGATTCCGGTTGATTTCACAGCATAAAAGAATTTACTATCATAGGAAGGATCATTATGAATAATTGCTTGCCAATGCTCATTTGTTAACGTAATCCCTTCATTGTGCAAAGAACATCACCTCTGCAATTAGTATAACCTGAATAAAGTGCGTATGTATGTATTCACAAATGTAAGAACAAGATTACAAAGGTGAAAATATGATTGTTTTTCTATTTTGTGATAGCATGAAATTTGAAAGTGAACATCAAGAGGAGGACTATAGGTGAAGTTAATTTCGTGGAATGTAAATGGTTTGCGAGCAGTTATCGCAAAAGGTGGATTTTTAGAATATCTTGAGGAATCAAATGCTGATATATTTTGTTTACAAGAGATTAAATTACAAGATAGGCAAATTGATTTAAATCCAGAGGGATATTATACATACTGGAATTATGCTGTGAAAAAAGGCTATTCAGGAACAGCTATTTTCACGAAAAAAGAACCGCTATCTGTAACATACGGTTTAGGAATTGAAGAGCATGATCAAGAAGGACGAGTTATTACTTTAGAATTCGAAGATTTTTACATAATCACGTTATATACACCAAATTCAAAACGTGGATTAGAACGATTAGATTACAGAATGAAATGGGAAGATGATTTTCGGGCTTATATTAAGCAATTAGATAAAAAAAAGCCCGTTGTTTTTTGCGGAGATTTAAATGTTGCTCATAAAGAAATCGATTTAAAAAATCCAAAAAGTAATCGTAAAAATCCTGGATTCTCTGATGAGGAAAGGGAGAAATTCACACGTATTTTAGAAGAAGGATTTATTGATACGTATCGTTATCTGTATCCTGATCAGGAAGGTGCATATTCGTGGTGGTCGTATCGTATGGGAGCGAGAGCAAAAAATATTGGATGGCGTTTAGATTATTTTGTTGTTTCGGAAAGAATGAAAGACAAAATAACAGAGGCGAAAATTAATAGTGAAGTAATGGGATCAGATCATTGTCCAGTTGAATTACATATAAATTTCTAAAAAAAGAAGTATCTTCCTAGGATTAGGCGGATACTTCTTTTTTTATTCAGTTTGTTAAAATTTTTCAAATCTTTCTTGAAATAATTGCATATTAAATATATAATTAGTAACGATAATCATTATCAATGGAAATATTGTCAATGGATGAGGTGTAAAAGAATTATAGTTTAGGGGAAGTGAACGAGAATGAGTTCTGGATAGAATTATTAATCTAATGAAATATATATGTGAGATAAGTTACATATAGTTAAATTTTATTGAGAATATAGTTTGAAAATTCGAGAGGAGTTATATAAAGATGAACAAGAAGTTATTTACTTTAGGGATGGTTACAGTTTTAAGTATAGGACTAGCAGCATGCAATAGTACGGATAAAACTTCAGGAGAACAAAAGCAACAGACAAAAGCTACGGAAACGAAAAAAGACGAAAAAAGAAAAATTACATATTTAGGTAAAGAATATACAGTACCAGCAAAAGTAGATAAAATTGCGACAGCTAGTTTAGAGTCAATGGAAGATGCAGCGGTACTTGGTATTAAGCCGGTAGGTGCCATTACTGTTGGTGGTAAATTACCGAAGTATCTTGAGAAAGATTTAGAGGGTGCGAAATCTGTTGGCGAGAAAATGCAACCAAATTTTGAAACATTACTACAATTAAAGCCAGACGTTATTACATCAAGTACAAAATTCCCAGCAGAAACAGCTGAAAAGTTTACGAAAGTAGCGCCTACATTCCCGGTATCACACGTTTCAACAAATTGGGAAGATAACTTAAAGTTAATGGGAGAATTAACTGGTAAAAAAGATAAAGCAGAAAAAATTATTAAAGATTACAATTCAGACGCTGAAAAGGCAAAAGCAAAACTAGGAGATAAGTTAAAAGACAAAAAAGTACTTGTCATTAGACTAAGAGCAAACGAATTATTCCTATATCCAGAAGGAGTATACTTCAACCCTGTCATTTATAAAGATCTTGGATTAACTGCTCCAGAACAATTGAAAACTGTAAAAGCACAAGAGAAAATTTCATTTGAAAAACTTGCCGAACTTAACCCAGATTATATTTTCTTACAATATGAGACAACTGAAAATAAAAACCCGAAAGTGCTAGAAGAAATTGAAAGTAATCCAATTTGGCAAAGTATGAATGCTGCGAAGGAAAAGAAAGTGTTTGTAAACGTTGTAGACCCAATGGCACAAGGTGGTACTGCTTGGAGTAAAACAGCATTCTTAAAAGAAACAGTGAAAAATTTATCTAAATAATACAATAAGTAAGGTGCGTTGAATGATATGCAGAAAACAAATGCAGTACCAGTGACTATATTATGTATAGCACCCATACTCATCTTATTTACAGTTATACTTTCTATTTTGTATGGGGCGAAGAGTATTGATGCTGAAATAGTGTGGAACGCATTATTTCATTTTGATTCAAGCGATGTAAATCATAATATTATTATTACTTCACGTTTACCAAGGGTAGTTGCAGCTCTTTTAGTTGGAGCATTTCTAGCCATATCAGGAGCACTTATGCAGGGGATGACAAGAAACTATCTTGCATCCCCTTCTATTATGGGTGTGACGGATGGGGCAGCCTTTGTTATTACACTTTGTATGATTTTTCTTCCGGGAATGTCATCAATTGGTATGGTTTTATGTTCAATGATTGGTTCTGCACTAGGAGCCGGTATCGTATTTGGTTTTGGTTCGCTCCTTCAAAATGGCTTATCACCAGTTAGGTTAGCGATTATCGGAACAGTTATTGGAACATTTTTAAGTAGTGTATCGGCCGCGATGGCATCATATTTCCAAATCTCTCAAAATGTTAGTTTTTGGTTTAATGCAAAGTTAGACCAAGTGGACCCTAATATCATTAAAATCACGATACCGTTTGGGATAATTGGAATAATTTTAGCATTGTTAATATCAAAATCTATTACTATTCTTTCTTTAGGCGAAGAGATTTCTATTAATCTAGGGCAGCGTACAAAACTAGTTAAAGCGATGGCGATTTTATCAGTTATCTTTTTAACAGGAACAGCAGTTGCTTTAGTAGGAAAAGTTGGTTTTGTAGGTTTAATTATTCCGCACATTACTCGCTTTATAATTGGGGTAGATTATAAGTGGATTTTGCCATGTGCAGGCGTTATTGGTGGAGTTTTCTTAGCGTTATGTGATGTTTTAAGTAGATTTGTAAACTATCCATTTGAAACACCTATTGGGGTCGTTACCTCCTTAATTGGAATTCCTTTCTTCCTTTATTTAATTCGTACAAGAGGAGGAGAGAGACATGCTTAAAAGTTCAAGTCAACGTTTTGGAATGACGATGGGGATTATTATATTTTTAATACTATGTGCTATTTATATTAGTTTAACGAATGGTACGTTTGATATTACGATTAAAGATGTATTTAAAACACTCTTTAGAATAGATCCAGTACCAGACCATGATTTAGTTATTTTTGAGTTTCGTCTTCCGCGCATCGTAATTGCTGGATTAGTAGGATTAGGCCTAGGCGTTGCAGGTGCTGTAATTCAAGGGATTACGAGAAACGGCCTGGCAGACCCGGGAATTTTAGGAGTAAATGCCGGAGCAGGAACAGCAATCGTCATTTTTATGTTTTTCTTTCAAGGGCAATTAAAGAGCACAGACTGGGTTTCTATTATGATGATGCCGATGTTTGGTTTAGTTGGCGGGTTAGGAGCTGCTATCATTATTTATCTGTTTTCGTGGAAAAACGGTAAGTTAGATTCGCAGCGTCTTTTATTAACAGGGATTGCGATTGGATCAGGATTTGGAGCATTTTCCATGTATTTATCACTCAAAATGAAGTCAACTGATTTCGAGATGGCTGCAGTTTGGGTGTCAGGAAGTATATATAGTGCAAACTGGAAGTATATTATTGCTATGTTGCCGTGGCTTATCATATTAATTCCGCTTATACAAAAGAAAGCTTATTTATTAGATTTATTTCAATTGGAAGAAACGAGTATTACAAGTTTAGGTGTTCCAGTAGAAAGAGAGAAATCTATTTTACTACTAAGTAGTATCGGACTTGTAAGTGCATGTGTTGCAGTTTCAGGAAGTATTGGTTTCATTGGTTTAATGGCACCGCATATAGCGAAAAGGCTTGTCGGTATTCAGCATAAGCATATCATTCCTACGTGTGGAGTAATCGGAATGTTCCTTGTAATAGCTTCAGACTTTATTGCAAAAACAGTTTTCAACCCTGTAGAGTTACCTGTTGGGATCGTTATTTCTATTGTCGGTGTACCGTATTTCTTATATTTACTTTATAAGGCGAAAGCGTAAGAGGAGGAATAAAAGTGAGTATTTTAAGTGCAAAAAATTTAGAAACGAGTTATGAAAAGCTTACAGTGTTTCGCGATTTAAATGTGGAAATACAAGAAGGAAAAGTAACGACAATTATAGGGCCAAACGGGTGCGGTAAATCAACACTGTTAAAAACAATGGGAAGAATTTTAAAGCAAAAGAGCGGTAAAGTATATTTGCAAGGACAGGATTTAAATACGATTCCAACGAAAGAAATTGCGAAGCAGTTAGCTTTACTCCCGCAAACTCCAATTGCACCAGGAGAACTTAAAGTGGAAGAATTAATTTCCTATGGACGCTATCCACATCGAAATAATGTAAATAAGTTAACTTCAAAAGATAAAGAGATGATTGATTGGGCATTAGATATAACGAAAACTTCTGAATTTCGAACGAGACAAATTGCAAATTTATCAGGTGGTCAACGACAAAAGGTATGGCTAGCGATGGCTTTAGCACAAGAGACAGAAGTATTACTACTAGATGAACCAACTACATATCTTGATATGTCTCATCAATTAGATGTATTACAAATTGTGGAGAAGTTAAATAAAGAACATAATTGTACGGTTGTTATGGTACTGCATGATATTAACCATGCAGCAAGGTTTTCAGATGAAATTATTGCGATGAAGGAAGGGGAAATCGTTACAACTGGTAGCCCAGAAGAAATCATTACAAATGAAGTGTTAAAAGAAGTATTTCATATTGATGCGCGTGTCATGATTGATCCGTATAATGGGTCTCCTGTTTGTTTCGGTTACGATAGCGTTGTATCTCAAGAAGAGAAAGTAGAGATATATGTAACGAGTTAAGAAGGGGGGAATATAAGATGAATACTACTATTGAAAAAAAGCAGATTATTACATCTAATACAGAACAGTGGAAAATGTATTCAAAATTAGAAGGTAAAGAATATCAAATTCATATTTCAAAGCCGAGGCAGCCAGCACCAGAGTCAGGATATCCTGTTATATACGTATTAGATGGCAATGCCTTTTTTCAAACATTCCATGAAGCGGTTAAAATACAATCAGTTAGAGCAGAGAAAACAGGTGTTTCACCAGCCATTATAGTAGGTATTGGTTATCCAATTGAAGGGGCATTTTCAGGTGAGGAAAGATGCTATGATTTTACGCCTAGTGTAATTTCAAAAGATGCCCCTTTAAAACCAGACGGTAAACCGTGGCCTAAAACAGGAGGAGCACATAATTTCTTTACTTTTATTGAAGAAGAATTAAAACCTCAAATTGAAAATAATTATGAGATTGATAAAGGGAAGCAAACATTATTTGGGCATTCGCTAGGTGGTTTATTTGCTTTACATATACTATTTACAAACGTAAATGCCTTTCAAAGTTATTTTATTAGTAGTCCATCTATTTGGTGGAATAACCAATCCGTGCTTGAAAAAGAAGAGAATCTAATAAATGAGTTAAACAATGCAAAAGTTGAAACAGGAGTATTTCTTACAGTTGGTTCACTAGAACGAGAGCATATGGTTGTAGGTGCAAATGAATTATCAGAGCGCCTTCTCCGAGTGAAACACGATCAGTTTCTATTTACGTTTTATGAAGCTGAAGGGGAGAATCATGCATCAGTTGTGCCGACCTCTTTAAGTAAAGGGTTAAGATTTATTAGTCACGTATAAATTGAAATGAATATCTAATAAAATGCAAACAAAAGGCTATGGGAAATTCTCCATAGCCTTTTGTTTGTGCAAGTAGAATTGTCCTTTTTGAAAGTTTTGTTTCAACTTTTCGTCTAAAGAGACAAAAAGTTGTCACAATTCGGTCACAATTAGCATAAACATAAAATAGACGAAATGAACTTATTTCCAAAAAGGCTTGATTCATTCCATTCATGATTAGTAGAGCTGAAAAAGCATGGATTAAAAGTTCACTATATTTTCAAGGAGGTAGATCGTATGAAAACTATTCTTGCTATCGCTGGGCTTATTTGGGTTTTATCACATGGTATTCCAATTTATGAAGGAGAACAAATTCGCAGTGCTCTGAATAAAAATTTTAATGAATATCATATCATTGATCGTCAAGATAAAGTCGTGACAGTTCGTGTAAATGACTGTTTTCATACGGTAACCGTTGAAGGAACTTCAGTAGTGAATGATACAAAAGTATGTGATCAGCAATAATTATATATAGGAAGAAAAAAGTCTCAATTTACACGTGTGAAAATTGAGACTTTTATATTTGTGGATGAATAATAAGCGGGGATGGATAATCCCTGCTTATTATTGTTTTTTGAAAAAAAGGCAAGGGTATCATAATAATTGAGTCTGAGAAGCTAATAAGTTGTTAAGAATAAGCATAGAGCGGAAATATACTCATATGGGGTATCATACGTAGATATTTAATGCTATAATTGGTATACTCGTAAAAGCAATTGTTTTATTGGATGAAGAGAAACTTTAAGAAGGTGATAATATGGATCATAAAGATCATGAAGCGGTAACACATAGATCAGAAAAAGAAAAAGAACAAATTATAAATAGATTAAAGAGAATTGAAGGACAAGTCCGCGGTATTCAAAATATGATTGAAAATGATCGTTATTGCGTGGATATTTTAGTGCAAATTTCAGCGATTAATGCAGCAATGAAAAAAGTAGGAATGGGTGTATTAAAAAACCATACAAGTCATTGTGTTTCAGGTGCTATTAAAGATGGCAATGGTGACGAAGCAATTGAAGAATTAATGACAGTATTTGAACGTTTTTCAAAAGCGTAAAAACAAGCTAGTATGTAACTGGCTTGTTTTTTGTTTACCTCTATATAGGATTTCGAGGTATTGATGTGTAAAATAAACTTTTAGAAAATAATTGAAAAATCATGATACAAAACCATTGATTACCTTAGGGGGGTATGGTAAGATGTAATTGTGATTAACAAACAATGAAGAAACAAGAGGAGGATTTTAAATGGAACAGTTAACATTACAAGTTGAAGGTATGTCTTGTGGACATTGTGTAAATTCTATTGAAAGCAGTGTGAAAGAACTAAACGGTGTTGAACGAGTGAAAGTTCAATTAGCAGAAGGAACTGTTGAAGTTACGATCGACTCATCAGTTGTAACGTTAAAAGATATTGTTGCTGTAATTGAAGATCAAGGATACGATGTTCAATAATTATTTTTAGATATGGAAATAAATCGTACTTTATAGGAAGTACGATTTATTTTGCTAATAATTATACCTCATAAGGGTATATAGAGGTGAGAGACATGAATGAACAAAAAGAGGCCAATCTTCAAATATCAGGAATGACATGTGCGGCATGTGCGAATAGAATTGAAAAAGGCTTGAAAAAAGTAGAAGGTGTTCATGATGCAAATGTAAATTTTGCACTTGAAAAAACAAAAATAATGTATGATCCCCAAAAAACAAATCCGCAACAATTTAAGCAAAAAGTTGAATCGCTAGGGTATGGAATTGTAAGTGATAAAGCTGAGTTTACTGTTTCAGGGATGACATGCGCGGCATGTGCGAATAGAGTAGAAAAGCGCTTAAATAAATTAGAAGGTGTGAACGGAGCGACAGTAAATTTCGCTTTGGAATCGGCTACAGTAGATTTTAATCCTGATGAAATTCATGTAAATGAAATGAAGAGTGCAATTACGAAATTAGGCTATAAATTGGAAGTGAAATCAGATGAGCAAAATGGATCAACTGATCATCGCTTACAAGAAATTGAGCGACAAAAGAAGAAATTTATTATTTCGTTTATTTTATCATTCCCGTTACTGTGGGCAATGGTAAGTCATTTCTCATTTACATCGTTTATTTATTTACCTGATATGCTTATGAACCCTTGGGTGCAGCTAGCTCTTGCAACTCCGGTTCAGTTTATCATTGGTGGGCAGTTTTATGTTGGAGCTTATAAAGCGTTACGAAATAAAAGTGCCAATATGGATGTTCTCGTTGCACTTGGAACGTCTGCAGCGTATTTCTATAGTGTGTATTTAAGTATTAGGTCGATTGGTTCTTCTGAACATATAACAGACTTGTATTTTGAAACGAGTGCAGTACTTATTACATTAATTATTTTAGGTAAATTATTTGAGGCGAAAGCAAAGGGACGCTCGTCAGAAGCAATTAAAAAATTAATGGGATTACAGGCGAAAACCGCTACTGTTTTACGAGATGGAACAGAAATAAAAATTTTAATCGAAGAAGTGGTAGCTGGTGATATCGTTTATGTAAAACCTGGTGAAAAAATCCCGGTAGATGGGGAAATTGTAGAAGGAAAGTCAGCAATAGATGAATCGATGTTAACAGGTGAGAGTATTCCAGTTGATAAAACAATTGGGGATGTAGTAATCGGTTCTACAATAAATAAAAACGGATTTTTAAAAGTGAAAGCAACTAAGGTAGGAAGAGATACTGCATTAGCTCAAATTATTAAAGTAGTAGAAGAGGCGCAAGGTTCAAAAGCTCCTATTCAAAGGGTAGCTGATCAAATTTCAGGTATTTTCGTACCGGTTGTAGTTGTGATTGCTATTATCACATTTGCAGTGTGGATGCTATTTGTTACACCTGGTGATTTTGGCGGAGCACTTGAGAAAATGATAGCCGTACTTGTTATCGCTTGTCCATGTGCATTAGGTCTTGCGACACCTACATCTATTATGGCGGGATCAGGAAGATCAGCAGAGTATGGTATTTTATTTAAAGGCGGGGAGCATTTAGAAGCAACGCACCGATTAGATACAGTTATTTTAGATAAAACAGGTACAGTGACAAACGGGAAGCCGGTGCTAACAGATGTAATTGTAGCAGATGGATTCCACGAAGAAGAAATACTACGTTTAGTAGGTGCGGCAGAAAAAAATTCTGAACATCCACTTGCAGAAGCGATTGTAGAAGGAATTAAAGAAAAGAAAATTGAAATCCCAAGTTCAGAAATGTTTGAAGCGATTCCAGGATTCGGTATCGAATCAGTTGTAGAAGGGAAACAATTATTAATTGGTACACGTCGATTAATGAAGAAATTCGATATTGATATTGAAGAAGTTTCTAAATCTATGGAAGAGCTAGAACGAGAAGGAAAAACAGCAATGCTTATTGCGATCAATAAAGAATATGCTGGTATAGTGGCCGTTGCAGATACTGTAAAAGATACTTCAAAAGCAGCTATCGCAAGACTTAAGAAAATGGGTCTAGACGTTGTTATGATCACAGGAGATAACACACAAACTGCTCAGGCAATCGCTAAGCAAGTTGGTATTGATCACGTAATTGCAGAAGTATTACCAGAAGGAAAAGCAGAAGAAGTGAAAAAACTCCAAGCACAAGGTAAGAAAGTAGCAATGGTTGGAGATGGAATAAATGATGCTCCTGCTCTTGCTACGGCGGATATCGGTATGGCAATTGGAACAGGAACGGATGTAGCGATGGAAGCGGCAGATATTACGTTAATCCGTGGGGATTTAAATAGTATTGCTGATGCAATCTTTATGAGTAAGATGACGATAAGAAATATTAAGCAAAATTTATTCTGGGCACTAGCTTATAACGGATTAGGAATCCCGATTGCGGCGTTCGGTTTCTTAGCACCTTGGGTTGCAGGAGCGGCTATGGCATTTAGTTCTGTATCCGTTGTATTAAATGCATTACGATTACAAAGAGTGAAATTAAAAAAATAAAAATCTAGAGAGTAATTGCATATGCTTTTAAACGAAAAACAATACTTTGAAATAAGTATTGTTTTTTGTTTATATAGAAAGAAAAAAGATATAATAAAGCAGAAATATTGAATACTAGATGGTAGACAAGTTAAATGATAGTTTAGTAAGGAGGTTCATATATGTTAAAAGATACGATCATTAGAACATTCCATAAGGAGGATTTAGAACAAGTATTACAGTTGTTCTATGAAACAGTTCATACAATTAATGCAAAAGATTATAACGTGTTACAGCTACAGGCATGGGCACCAGATCGACTAGATAGAGAAAGCTGGTTAAAGTCTTTAGAAAAGAATATTAGTTATGTAGCGGATCATAACGGTGTGATCGTGGGATTTGGGGATTATAATGATGATCATTACGTGGATCGCTTATTTACGCATAAAGATTATCAAGGAAAAGGGATAGCTTCCTACATACTACAGAAGTTAGAAAAAGAAGCAGTAAGCTTGGGTCATAGGGAGATATATACAGAGGCGAGTATTACAGCAAAACCTTTCTTTGAAAGTAACGGTTTTATTTGCATAAAGGAACAAAAGAAACAGCATAATGGTCAGATTTTTATTAATTATGTAATGAAAAAAATAGCCTTCTCATAAACGAGAAGGCTATTTTTCATTATTTTACAGCTTCTTTTAGTTCTTTACCAGCTTTGAAAGCAGGTACTTTAGAAGCTGCGATTTGCATTTCTTCACCAGTTTGTGGGTTACGGCCTGTACGAGCAGCTCTTTCGCGAACTTCGAATGTACCGAATCCGATAAGTTGTACTTTCTCACCAGCAGCTAAAGTGTTAGTGATTGATTCTACTACAGTTTGTAAAACTACAGTAGCTTCTTTTTGAGAAATCTCAGCATTTTGTGCTACGTTTTTGATTAATTCTGTTTTGTTCATGTTTTTCACCTCATATGTAAATAATGCTATTTAAGTTGTTATTATAACGTATAAAACATTCGAGAACAAGTGTACGCACATATATTCGTAAAAAAAATGAAATTTGTAATATTTTTGAGAGCCACTTTATAGACATTCAATTTAAGCGGATACAGATTTTTTCTTTAATGCAGTTTGCTCTTTATTGGAAGGGAGTTTCTTATTATAGGATATGAAATAAGGTAATGCTACAAATAACATACCTCCTACTAAGTTTCCAAAGAAAACAAAAATGAAGTTTGGAAAATATTCAATCCAAGTTAAATGACCGGCAAAAATTGCAGCTGGGATAACAAACATATTGGCTACAACGTGTTGAAATCCAATCGCAACAAAAGTCATAACTGGGAACCAAATGCCGATAATCTTTCCGATAAATTCTTTACTTCCCATACTAAGCCAAACAGCTAAACAAACGAGCCAATTACATCCGATTGCAGAAATGAAGGCTTGTAGTGGTGTATCTTGAAGTTTAGCTTGCGCAATAGAAACTGTTTTCGCTAAAAAAGCGCCTTCTGTTAATCCGACGATATGACCGAAAAAATAAGCAACGAATACAGCACCTATGAAGTTGCTAAACGTAACAATAACTAAATTTCGGATGAAGTGAAATAAGTCGATTTTTTTGTGAAGCCACGCCATTGAAACGGTCATCATATTGCCAGTTACTAACTCACCGCCTGCAAGAATAACGAGTATAAGACCGATAGGAAATACAGCGGCACCTAGAAAACTAGTAAATGATCCCCAAGATTTTGGCATTGTTCCAATAACATGAATATCGAGTAAATACCCTAATGCTATGAAAGCACCACCAAAAAAACCGAGAATTAGCATAGGGAGTAATGATAAATGAGCTTTTTTTCTACCGGAATTCGCAGCAAGTTCCGTAATTTCTTCTGGTGTAAATACAGACATGAATAATCTCTCCTTAATAAAATGATAGAATGAATAGAAGGAACATTTTTAAGAATCTATGTATTATAAAAATATGTTATGACTTCTGTATAAATTTGTCAAAGTGAATGAGGATAGAATTGGATATAGCTAACATTGTTCATGTTGTCACATTAATGTAACAATAAGGCTTTAAAGTACTTCTAGAGGTGAGAACATGAATACGAATCATGTAAAAAAAGAACAAAAAAAATCAATCGTCAAGATATGTATAATCAGTTTCATAAGTATAGTAGTGATTTCAATAAGTTTGTATTTCTATGCGACAGAAATAGAACGAAAACTAGTAACAGTTACGTGGAATGAAATAGAAGCTTCTACAATTCCTAAAGAGTTTAATAACAAAAAGATATTACAATTCTCAGATGTGCATTTAGGGCCAGAATTTACATTGAAACAACTAGAAAATTTGGTAGAGAAGATGAATGCATTACATCCAGATGTAGTAGTTTTTACAGGGGATTTAATAGATAAGTTTGGATCGTATAAGGCGGAAAGAGAAGAAGCGAAAAGTATTTTACAGAAAATACATGCGCCCTTAGGGAAATATGCAGTGTTTGGGAATCATGATAGGGGCGGGGGAGGTAGTTTATTTTATAAAAAGTATATGGAGGAAGCTGGTTTCTCTGTGTTAGTAAATGAAGTGCATAAAATTAATGCAGAAAATGGCAAATATATTACAATATCAGGTTTGGATGATTTTTTATTAGGGAATCCGAAAATAGACGCGACTTTAAAACAAGTAAGGCAACAAGATTTTAATATGCTCTTAGTACATGAGCCGGATATTGTAGACAAAGTAGCTCGTTACCCAGTTGATTTTCAAATGTCAGGACATAGTCACGGAGGACAAGTTCAAATTCCTTTTATAGGTCCATTAATTACTACAAAATTAGCTGAGAGTCATGTTGAAGGTATGTATGAATTAGAAGGGAAGAATAAGTCGTTACATTTATACGTAAATCGTGGTATTGGGACAACACGAATGCCTGTTAGATTTTGGAGTGTACCTGAACTTTCAGTATTTGTGTTAAAGCAAAATAGCAACTAGACTATTTTAGAGTAGTAACAGGACTTTCAGAGAAAGTTCTCTTTTTTTATTGGGTAAATACAGAATGTTATGTGATTTTTATTTAAAGTGTTAAAAAGGAAAGGGGAATTTCTATGGTAGAAACATGGCATAAAGAATTGGAAAGTTTATATAACGAAATGGTTTCGTGGCAAATTACTTTTAAGTATTGTAAATAGTTATGTAGAGATGGAAAAGAATTTTTTGCATCATTAATAGACCAAGACATTAGGCCGCGGAATGCAGGGTAGCCACTCTGATTTGAAAGTTTATACTTTCCTCCGAAAGGAATTCCTTTAATGATATAATCTAAAGCTTTTTTCATTTCAGTTGGAGAAATATATCCGCCACTTGGAGCGGCCGCTGGTGCTGCAGGAAGTCCAATCATGACTTGATCCGAACGAAGAGCTGGGAAAATGTTATTTGTATTACCACCTACAGGAAAACCATGTAAGAGCATATCTGCCATAGCGACTTCGTAGTCTGCAGTACCTTGATTGTAGTTATTACCGTCCATTCCAATCCCGCTACCAGCGTTGTAGTGTTGAACGTGAATGTATGTTAGTTTGTCTTTTACTCCGAAAATAATCGGTAAATAAGCACCCCAGATGCTTCCGTATGCGCTATAACCACCTTGAACATAAGCTGTTTCAGGAGCCATGCTTAATAAAAAATCTGGACCGTAATGATCTGAGATTGTTCGAATAGCTGAGATAAGATTTACGATTTGAGGAGTAGTTGGGTTTTTAAAATTAGTGTCATTTCCGTTTAAGTAAATACCTGATTCAAGGTCAATATCTATTCCATCAAAACCATATTTATCGATCAGAGATTGTAGGGAATTAATAAAACGTTGCTTAGCCGCATTGTCAGGAAGTAAAACGACCCCATTTTGTCCACCTATTGAAAGAACTATTTTCTTACCTTTACTTTTTAAATAAGAAATATCTGATTTAAACTCTGCATCTGTACCATACACAGGAGAAAATTCAACAGTGGAACGATCACCACCAGTTTCACCGAAAGATACATTGATTACATCCCATTTTGGTGAAACGTCTCTTAATTTAATAATGCCAGTACCGTTGTCGAAGTTATGCCAGTATCCAACGAGTAATTTTGATCCTAAATTGTTTGCAGCTTGTGCTTGGAAGGGAGCTAGCGGTAGCAGTAAGAAAATTACTAACGTACAACAAATAAATTTGAACTTGTTTAACATATCAACACTCCTATACAAAAAGTTGTCTAGATGTATAATCTTGTTTATTTTATGATATCTGAAAATTCGATCTTTTGTAAGGTGACTATAATTTTCTCAACAATTGTGTATGGAAAATTATTAAACCTAATGTAATAATTTTTGGAGGAGATCGAATTACGATTGTTAAATTCAGAATATTTTGATATATTTTAAAGTATAGGACAAGATTTTTCGCATAATACTCTTACATAAAGTGAAACTTTAATCAGTGGGGCTTTGTTCATCCCCGCTGATTATCAGCCCTCACCAATCGGGCTTTTACGGGCAGTAGATTCCCACCTAACTTCTTTGCTTCCGCTGAATTTTGAGGTGGGGGTCTTACTGCCCGTTAATGCGGGGTAAATTTCAAAATTAAGTTTGGAAGGGGATGTACAAGAGTTGGATAAAAATCTTAAGAAAGACCTCAAAATACGCCACATTACAATGATTTCCATTGGTGGCGTAATAGGAGCTGGTTTGTTTGTTGGAAGCGGTGCGGTTGTGCATTCAGCCGGACCAGGTTCTATCGTTTCATATGCATTAGCAGGACTTCTAGTCATTTTCGTTATGAGAATGCTAGGGGAAATGGCAGCTATTAACCCGACAAGTGGTTCATTTGCAACATATGCAAGAGAAGCAATTGGTCCATGGGCCGGTTATACAATTGGGTGGCTATATTGGTTTTTCTGGGTAATTGTTATTGCGATAGAAGCTACAGCAGGTGCTGGTATTATTCAATATTGGATTCCAGAAATCCCGCTCTGGTTATTAAGCTTAATATTAACGATTTTATTAACATTGACGAATGTTTTTTCGGTGAAATCATTTGGAGAGTTTGAATATTGGTTTTCATTTATTAAAGTAATAAGTATTGTTTTGTTCCTTTGTCTTGGACTCGCTGTTATTTTAGGGTTTGTACCAGGAACGGAAGCACCTGGCACTTCGAATTTAGTAGGGCAAGGAGGATTTATGCCAAATGGTATAAGTTCGGTGCTACTTGGAATTACCGTCGTTATATTTTCATTTATGGGATCAGAGATTGTCGCAGTAGCCGCTGGAGAGTCTGCCGAACCTGTAAAAGCAGTAAAAACAGCAACAAATAGTGTAATTTGGCGTATTCTCGTATTTTTTATTGGATCGATCGCTGTAGTTGTTACACTCCTTCCGTGGAATTCAGCGAACATACTAAAAAGCCCGTTTGTGGCGGTGCTGGAACATATAGGGATACCAGCGGCAGCACAAATTATGAACTTTATCGTTTTAACAGCTGTACTTTCTTGTTTAAATTCGGGTTTATATACGAACTCAAGAATGCTTTTTTCAATGGCAGAAAGAGGAGACGCGCCAAAGGCATTTTTGAAATTGAATAGTAGTGGTGTTCCAGTTCGGGCGGTTTTATTTGGAACTTTCTTTGCTTACATTGGAGTTGTTTTTAGTTACATATCTCCAGATAAAGTATTTTTATTTTTAGTGAATGCATCTGGCGGGATTGCGTTACTCGTTTATCTCGTTATAGCGGTTTCACATTTCAAGATACGTAAAAAAATGGGGAAAGCGGAACAACAAAATTTGAAAGTCAAAATGTGGCTTTTTCCATATGTAACATATGTTACAATTACTGCGATTATAGCAGTTTTAGTTGCCATGCTCGCAATTGAATCTTTACGTTCACAAGCGCTTTTAACAATGCTTGTTACTGTTCTTATAATAATTTCTTATTTTATTTTTAATAGAAATAAAAATAGTACATTATTGAATCCTAAAAGCAAGAATGAGGAATCTGTTCGATTTTAATTTCTTGTTTTAGAAGAGAGTTACACCCAATCATTGCTATAAAAGAATCATATATAATCATAGAAACAAGTAATTACTATTGTCATAGTGAATATAAACTTTTTTCTTGACTTTTTATATGAAGGCGAGCAAAATGGTAAAAAAGGAAGGGGGGATGACGATGGAAGAGTACGTACTAGAGCTGTATAACTTGTTATATACGACAGAATGGCAAGATATTGTTTCATTTCTAGGAATAATGTTTTGTATGAAAATTGTAATTGTATATATGGAAGAGCAAGGTATGTTCTATTCCTTCTCATCTCCGTTCGATGTGCAGCGCGAGCCGTTGCCAAACTATGCCAAGGTAAATTACGAACAATTTCCTTTTGTGATTTTCTTTATGATTCAATTTATAACAGCAATTGTAAAGAAAAAGGAAAGTGACGATGAAGAGTGCCATTCAACTTGTAATATAGCGACTGCTTTTTAAGCTAAATACAAGGAGGAGATTTATATGTGGTTTCGATTTCTTATGATTGGTTTCTTTTCATTAACAGCAATTTCTTTAATGGGATATCAAGTGTCTGAAATTTATCAAGCATATAGCAATACGTTTTTTAACAAAAACTAATTACATTGCTATTTAAATAATAAAGCGATAAAATCCTTCTTAAGAAGTTTTATTAAGAAGGATTTTTTTCTATGCTCTGTCTTACTGTGTCAAACTATTGTCACATTTACACTGTGAATAATATGTTAAAATAGTGAGGTTACGTATACATATTTGAAGGAAGAGGAGTGACCATTTTGGTGGATCAATCAACTAATCAGAAAAGCTATGCTCCTATTGTGATAACGCTTTCTGTAATTGTAAATGCGATTATTTTATTTTTGTTCTTTGGACCTGTTGGCTATGAAGGAGAAGTACATTTTGATGTAACAATTTTACCAATGTTAAATGCAATTTTTAATAGCTTTACGTTCGTATTCTTATTAGCAGCTTTATACTCTATTATTAAGAAAAATGTGAAAATGCACCGCGGTTTTATCCTGGCAGCATTTACAACGACGTTGCTATTTTGTGTTTCTTATTTATCGTATCATTACTTGGCGCCGGCAACACATTTTGGTGGAGAAGGATTCATTAAATATGTGTACTTCATTATTTTAATTACACATATTATCCTTGCAGCAATTATTGTACCACTTGCATTGTTTGCACTTGTATTTGGTTTTACAAATCAATTAACACGTCATCGTAAAATTGTACGTTGGACGATGCCGATTTGGTTATATGTAAGTTTATCTGGTGTTATTGTTTACTTAATGATCTCACCTTATTACCAATAAAAAATCTCAGCCTGTAGGCTGGGATTTTTTTGTTAGGCAAATATTTTTGTGAAATGAAAAAAATATGGTATACAAAAGTATAGTTGCTTTTCATATAGAAGGGATGGTAAAGGAATATGCAAAATTTTGTATTTCGTAATCCAACGAAACTTATTTTCGGTAAAGGGCAGTTAGAACAGTTGAAAACTGAAATTCCACAGTTCGGTAAAAAAGTTCTTCTCGTATACGGGGGAGGCAGTATTAAAAGAAACGGTATTTATGATAATGTAATTTCTATTTTAAAAGATATAAATGCAGAAGTATTTGAATTGACAGGCGTTGAACCGAATCCTCGTGTATCAACTGTAAGGAAAGGAATTCAAATTTGTAAAGATAATGGTGTTGAATTTATTTTAGCAGTTGGCGGAGGAAGTGTGATCGACTGTACGAAGGCAATTGCTGCTGGTAGCAAATATGATGGAGATGTATGGGATATTGTAACGAAAAAAGCATTTGCTAGTGAGGCGTTACCATTTGGTACGGTGCTTACTCTTGCAGCGACAGGCTCTGAAATGAATGCTGGTTCTGTCATTACAAACTGGGAAACGAATGAAAAATATGGCTGGGGTAGCCCAGTTACTTTCCCGCAGTTTTCAATTTTAGATCCAGTCCATACTGCGTCTGTACCGAAAGACCAAACAATTTACGGTATGGTAGATATTATGTCGCACGTATTAGAGCAGTATTTCCACCACGGAACAAATACAGAACTACAAGATCGTTATTGTGAATCTGTATTAAAAACAGTAATTGAAACCGCTCCTAAGCTTTTAAGTGATTTAGAAAATTATGAGCATAGAGAAACCATTTTATATTGCGGTACTATGGCGTTAAACGGCATTTTAGCGATGGGAGTAAAAGGAGACTGGGCAACTCACAATATTGAGCACGCAGTTTCTGCGGTTCATGATATACCACACGGGGGTGGCCTTGCGATTTTATTCCCGAACTGGATGAAGCATGTTCTAGATGAAAATGTAAGTCGTTTTAAACAGTTCGCTATTCGTGTATTCCATGTAGAAACAGATGGGAAAACTGATCGAGAAGTTGCGTTAGAAGGAATTGAGGCGTTACGTCAATTTTGGACTTCAATTGAGGCGCCGGTAACATTAGCTGATTACGCTATTGGGGAAAATGAAATTTATTTAATGGCGGATAAAGCAATGGCTTATGGCGAATTTGGTAACTTTAAAAAATTAAATAAAGACGATGTTTTAAGCATATATAAAGCTTCTTTATAAGTGAATCAAGCAAAGAAACCCATTTGATATAACAATCAAATGGGTTTCTTTTTTGTTGTTTATAACTGTTTGTGACTGGTTTTGGTTATTTTTGAATGTTTATGGTTGATTTTTGTGATCGTTTTCATTATACTGTAATCAAAGAAGAGGTGAATAAAATGTTAACTCCTGAACGTCATCAAATGATATTGCAACTTGTAAAAGAGCAGAAGGTTGTTAAATTACAGCAATTAGTGGAAAGAACAGAAAGCTCTGAATCAACAATTCGTCGTGATTTAGCGCAATTGGAAAAGCAAAGGTTATTAAAAAGAGTTCATGGTGGTGCTGCTGTTTTAACAGGAAAAGGACAAGAGCCAACGATGGTTGAAAAATCATCCAAAAACATTCAAATAAAACAACAAATTGCTAACTATGCGGCTAGCATTGTTGAACAAGGTGATTGCATTTATTTAGATGCAGGAAGTACAACATTTGAAATGATCCCATTTTTAATAAATAAAGATGTTACTGTCGTTACGAATGGACTTATGCATATTGAAGCTTTAGTTGAAAATAATATTCGTGCGTATTTACTAGGCGGAATGATGAAAAGTAGGACGAAAGCTTTAATTGGTGCTATGGCACAGGAAAGCATGCAGAAGTACCGTTTTGATAAATGTTTTTTAGGAGCAAATGGTGTGCATGAACAGCTTGGTTTTACAACTCCAGATCCAGAAGAGGCACTTTTAAAACAAATGGCATTAACATTTGCGAACGAAGGATATTTCTTAATTGATGAAAGTAAGTTTTCAGAAGTTGCGTTTGCGAAAATTGCCAATGTTGAAGAAGCAAATATTATTACAAACCATTTAGAAATTGATTTAGAAAAATATAAAAGACAAACCAATGTAATTGAGGCTGATAAATAATGATCTATACAGTTACTTTAAACCCATCTATTGATTATGTAGTACAAGTTAATTCCTTCGATTTAGGCGCAGTAAATCGAGCAGAGAAAGATATGAAATTTCCTGGAGGGAAAGGCATTAACGTTTCTCGCGTTCTTCATCGTTTAGGTGTTGAAAATGTAGCGCTTGGATTTACTGGTGGATTTACCGGTCGATTTATTAAAGATGTATTACAGGCGGAAGGTGTAACAACAAACTTTGTTCAAGTAGATGGAGATTCTCGAATTAATGTGAAAATAAAAGGGCAAGAAGAGACAGAATTAAATGGACAAGGTCCTAGTGTGACAAATGGGCAATTTGAACAATTAATGAAACAAATTGAAAGTATGAG
The DNA here is from genome assembly GCF_008368845.1 of Bacillus sp. BB51/4. Classification (NCBI taxonomy): domain Bacteria; kingdom Bacillati; phylum Bacillota; class Bacilli; order Caryophanales; family Bacillaceae; genus Bacillus; species Bacillus sp. BB51/4. The sequence goes on along the minus strand of NZ_QOSC01000017.1, from coordinate 5,924 downwards.
GCAGGGAGATTGTGTTGTACTAGCTGGAAGTTTACCGGCGTCTATCCCAACTACTTTTTATGAATCAATCGCAGCGTTCGGAGCTGAAAAAGGCATTCGCGTAGTAGTCGATGCAAGTGGTAGTGCACTGCATCATGTAATTAAAAATAAGCCATTTTTAATAAAGCCTAATCATCATGAACTTGGTGAGTTATTCGGAGTAGAGATTTCAACAGTAGAAGATATTTTACCGTATGGAAGAAAATTAGTTGAACAAGGTGTAGAGCATGTTATCGTATCAATGGCTGGAGATGGGGCTTTATTATTTACGGCAGAAGGTATATATGAAGCAACTGTTCCAAAAGGTGTTGTAATTAATTCGGTTGGGGCCGGAGATTCACTCGTTGCAGGATTTGTAGGGAAATATGAACAGACAAAAGATATTGAAAAGGCATTTCAATATGGCGTTGCAACAGGGAGTGCAACGGCATTTTCAGCTGATTTATGTGAAAAGGAAAAAGTAGAAGAATTATTGTCGCAAGTAATTGTAACTAAGCGATAGGGGGAAACAACATATGAAAATTACAGAACTATTAAAAAGGGATACAGTTATTATGAATTTGACAGCTTCAAATAAAGAAGCTGTCATAGATGAATTAGTTGAGAAATTAGACGGCGCAAATCGTTTAAATAGCAAAGCGGAATTTAAAGAAGCTATTTTAAAGCGGGAGTCACAAAGTACGACTGGAATAGGGGAAGGGATTGCAATACCTCATGCGAAAACAAAAGCTGTTAAGCAACCAGCGATTTGTTTTGGTAGAAGTGTAAGCGGTATCAACTATGAATCGCTTGATGGGCAGCCTGCACATTTATTCTTTATGATTGCTGCGAGCGAAGGGGCGAATAATACTCATTTAGAAACGTTATCGCGCCTATCTACATTATTAATGGATGAAGGATTTCGTAAGCAATTGTTAGAAGCAAAGGATGAAGAGGAACTTCTTCGTTTATTTGATGAAAAAGAGAATGAAAAAGAAGAAGAAGACATTGAGGTTGCAAAACCAGAAGGAAATGAACCGTACGTATTAGCAGTTACGGCTTGTCCAACTGGAATCGCTCACACTTATATGGCTGCGGATAGCTTGAAAGCAAAAGCAGCAGAGCTAGGAATAGCGATTAAAGTTGAAACGAATGGATCAACAGGTATAAAAAACGCTTTAACGAAAGAGGACATTGAACGAGCAACAGTTATTATCGTTGCCGCAGATAAACAAGTAGAAATGAACCGTTTTGCTGGGAAACATGTCATTCAAGTGCCAGTCGCTGATGGGATTAGAAAAACGGAAGCGCTTCTTAATCGAGCTGTAAAACAAGACGCGCCAATCTTTAAAGGAATAAAGGAAGATGGGAAGACAGAAAGTACAGAGAAAGAAAAAGGGTTAGGAATTTATAAGCACTTAATGAACGGTGTAAGTAATATGCTTCCATTCGTTGTTGGTGGAGGAATTTTAATTGCACTAGCATTTTGGATTGGTGGCATAAAAGCAGAAGGACCATTGGCTGAATTGTTAATGTCTATTGGTGGAGGCAAAACAGGTGCGTTTTTATTCCTCGTACCAATTTTAGCTGGATTTATTGCAAGTTCTATTGCTGATCGCCCTGGTTTCATGCCTGGTGTTGTAGGTGGATTTTTAGCTGCACATGCGAATGCTGGATTTTTAGGGGGATTAATTGCTGGTTTCTTAGCTGGGTATGTTGTTTTAGGATTGAAAAAATTGTTTTCAGGATTACCAGCACAGTTAGAAGGAATTAAACCTGTATTGTTATATCCGGTCTTTGGATTGTTGATTACAGGAGTTGTTATGCAAAAAGTAGTAATTCCGCCTGTAGTAGCATTGAATGAAATGTTAACAGGATGGTTAAATGGTTTGAACGGTACAAATGCTATATTACTAGGTCTTATATTAGGTGGTATGATGGCAATTGATATGGGTGGTCCAATTAATAAAGCTGCATTTACATTTGGTATTGCTGCAATAGAAGCGCAGAACTTTGGCGTGCACTCTGCTGTTATGGCCGGTGGTATGGTACCACCATTAGCGATTGCATTCGCAACTACTTTCTTTAAATCAAAATTTACTGAAGCAGAACGTAAATCTGGTTTAACAAATTATATTATGGGAGCATCGTTTATTACAGAAGGTGCGATTCCATTTGCAGCTGCAGATCCGATTCGAGTAATAGTAAGTTGTGTTGTTGGTTCAAGTGTTGCGGGTGCATTATCTATGTTATTCCAAATTACGTTACCAGCACCGCATGGTGGATTGTTTGTTATCGCATTAGTAAATAAACCGGTGTTATATATTTTCTCGATATTCATAGGGACAGTTATTTCAGCTCTTATGATGGGGATTTGGAAAAAGAAAGTTAAATAACACATGAAAAAGGAGTAGCTTTTATTAGCTGCTCTTTTTTATTACAAAAAAGGAGATTAATAATTGGAGAATGATGAATTTTGGTAAAAGATGTAATGAAATATGTTTTTTTTGTAACAAAAAAGTAATACTGTAATTTTTTCTGGAAAAAATTTTGGGCTAGTATGTGGAAAATATATGAAAACTATTGGGGATTCTATTAGAAATGGAATTCATTAATATGGAAATTTATGTTACAACTCATTAATCGTGTATTACGAATGGTTTGTAATTGTGTGATTTCTAAAAATCCTAAAAATCTGTTGCTATAATGAAAATACGAAAACAAAGCAAATGGAGGCTATTCATGAAAAAATTATTAGGTATAGCAACGGCGGCAGTTTTTGGTCTTGGGATTTTTGCAGGTTCTGCGAAAGCAGAAACGATTGTAACAACAGACGTATTAAATGTTAGAGAAAACCCAACTGTAGAGTCAAAGCTTGTAGGTAAAATGTTAAGTGGAAATAAATTAGATGTTATAAATACAGAAAACGGATGGGCAAAAATTAAATTAAATGGTAAAGAAGCGTTTGTAAGTGCTGAATTTACAAAAAGTACATATTATGTAACGGCGGGCGTGTTAAATGTTCGTGCTGGAGCGAATACTGACTCTGAAATTCTTGGTAAACTGAATAAAGATGATGTAATTGAAACGACAAATCAAGTTCAAAATGAATGGTTACAATTTGACTATAATGGAAAAACGGGATATGTTCACATGCCATTTTTAACAGGGACGGTACCTGTAATTGAAAAGAAAGAAGTTGTAACGCAAGAAGAGGCGCCAGTAAGAGTAAATACGCCGGTTAAAAATAATAAAGTAGTTAAGAACAAAGAGTCTGTTAAAAATGTAGAATCAAGTAAACCTGTGGCAAAACAGCAGTCAACTACGAAACAAGTTACGAAATCTACTGAAACAAGTGCACCTGCTGGTGGACGTGAAATAACAGTAGAAGCGACAGCGTATACAGCGCATCCAAGTGAGAATGGTACGTATGGTGGTCGTGTATTAACTGCAATGGGGCATGATTTAACAGCAAATCCGAATATGAAAGTAATTGCTGTTGATCCTAAAGTAATTCCGCTTGGATCAAAAGTATGGGTAGAAGGATATGGAGAAGCAATTGCTGGAGATACTGGTGGTGCGATTAAAGGAAATCGTATTGATGTATTAGTCGGTTCAGATGGTAGTGCCGATAGCTGGGGGCGCAAATCTGTAAAAGTGAAAGTGATCAAATAGTGTATATGTATTAATATAAAAGGCGGTTGCTTGAAAGTATGTAAGCAACCGCCTTTTATGGGTTATTGAAAAGGATAAATAGTTTTACCTGTAATAATTTTATAGGCACTGCAAAATTGATTTTGTATATACTCTGTATTTTTATTTTCTGGATGTAATGTTGTTTCTTGGAGAGTAGAATGAAAAGAACGTAGCAAACAATTTAAGGCGAAATATAATTCTTCTTGTGAACAATTTTGTTCTTTTGTAGCAGTAGCTAAAATAAGGTCTTTTGTTAAAGATGAAAAATTGATGGTGGATTGTTTCATAGTCAACTCATCCTCTCGAAGGTATTTTTAATCATGTATATGCGGAATTGGACAAACTATGTTCTTTTTTATTTGTAATTTCATGTACCGGAATGAAAGAACTTGCAATCATGCCGTTAAAATTGGTAAGATTGGATATAATCAATAGATGGAGTACATTACATAAAGAGAGTTGAATGATATGGGAGAAGTGCAACGTGAAAAAGTTGCTGTCATCATTGGACCAACTGCTGTTGGAAAGACGAAGTTAAGTATTGATCTTGCCAAAGCGTTGAATGGTGAAATTATAAGTGGAGATTCCATGCAGATTTATCGTACGATGGATATTGGAACTGCAAAGGTGACAAAAGAAGAAATGGATGGAATTCCGCATTATATGGTCGATATAAAAAATCCAGAAGAATCATTTTCTGTTGCCGAATTTCAAGAACGTGTTCGTAAGCATATTCGAGAGATTACAGAGCGTGGTAAATTGCCAATTATCGTTGGTGGAACTGGTCTGTATATACAATCTGTTTTATTCGATTATCAGTTTACGGATGATGCTGGCGATACTATATACCGAGAACAAATGGAAAAGTTAGCATTAGAACGTGGTGTGGAATATGTACATAAGAAATTACAAGAAGTAGACCCAGAAAGTGCTGAGCGTATTCATGCAAATAATGTACGTCGTGTCATTAGAGCGTTAGAAATTTTCCACACGACGGGTGAAAAAATGAGTGATCAACTTGAAAAACAAGAAAACGAGTTATTATACGATGTTTCCTTGATTGGCTTGACAATGGATCGAGAAATGCTATACGATCGCATTAACTTACGAGTTGATATAATGATGGACCAAGGGTTATTAGAAGAAGTAGAAGGATTGTATAATAGAGGGATACGAGATTGTCAATCTATTCAAGCGATTGGGTATAAAGAGATATATGATTATTTTGAGGATCGTGTCTCTTTAGAAGAAGCGGTATCACAATTAAAGACGAATTCACGTCGTTATGCAAAGCGTCAATTAACGTGGTTCCGTAATAAGATGGATGTCACGTGGTTTGATGTTACAGGCGGTGAAAAAACGTCAGAAATTTTACGATACATAGAAGGAAAGTTACAACTAAAGTCGAATAATAGTAAGTAGAGAAAAAGAGGAGGATTCGACATGAAGCAATCAATCAATATTCAAGATCAGTTTTTAAATCAACTCCGTAAAGAAAATACGTTTGTTACGCTGTACTTATTAAATGGTTTCCAGCTTCGTGGATTAATTAAAGGATTTGATAATTTTACAGTCCTACTGGAAACAGAGGGTAAGCAACAGCTTATTTATAAACATGCAATTTCTACATTTGTACCACAAAAAAATGTTTCAATTGAATTAGAGTAGTAATGAATTATTGTACATAACAAAAAAAGAGCGAGTTTCTCGCTCTTTTTTTATTTGCTATAAACAATACATAGTGAAATTTAAGCAATTCTAAATACAGTAAGGCGAATGTTAGTGTTTCCTGTTGCAGGGATCGTAATCTCGTTAAGAGTAGATTGGACAGAAATGTTTGCGCCAGCTCTTAACGTTTCGATTGTAGTGAATGAAAGTGAGTCGCCTATTAAATTTGAAGAGAAGTTATCAGTTGCGACTGCTCCATTTATTGAAATGCCTACTCCAAGAGGAGCGCATCCTGGTGCAGTTGTAGAGATGGATACGCTAATGACATAAATACCACCGTTGATAACTGTAACTGTATCTGTGCCATTAAAGATAATATTGTTTACGTTAATTGCAGTACTGAAAATAAAGTTATTAAATTGTAGTACTGTTTGTTGAATGTTGTTTGTTACAACAATTGTTGCTACAGGGAAGCTAGGTCCAGTAGGCCCGGTAGGTCCAGTAGCTCCTATACCAGTGGCGCCGGTAGCGCCCGTGTTACC
>NZ_QOSC01000016.1:0-131603 GCF_008368845.1 Bacillus sp. BB51/4 | reverse complement strand
GCCACCCAATCCATGCTTAACTCATTATTTAGTTTTAAATCGTAACATCACGTAAGCATTGAATAGCGCAGAAGCAACTTAAATCAACAGTAAGACAAGTGTTGGTCGATATTAATCTTGCATTTGGTACAGCTAAAAACGTACAAATTGGATCATTATCAGGTGGTACAGGAGAAGTATCACCTAATACTACAGTTAATACACGCAATACAGCGCAATCATCATCGTCTATACTCTCGACACGGAAAATTGGAGATCGGCAGCTAGAAAGGCTTGCAGTTGGTGCAAATGCTTCAAAAGGTTCTCCAGTTTTTGTGTATAAAATAAATGGGCGTGTATTTGCTACAGATGAACTATTATGTGCTCCTAAAAATGGAACTTCGCAACCAGATCCACATGTTGTAGTTGCACATTCTTGTAATTCATGTATAAAACGAACGACATTTGATACACAGTTGAAATCACAATCGTGATGATGATGGTCTTCGTTACAATTGCAGCTCATTATGTTCACTCCTTATCGTGAGTTCTGACATACACTATTACAATATGAATGAGATATGGTTGATATTACGTTAATTATCATGACGAAAACAGGTAATTTATATTAGGAGGGATGTACATAATGCAATATAAAAAAAGACATCCTTATTTAGTGGATGTCTTTTCAGATAAATCTTTTCGCGCAGTATATAAAAAACGAGAGATATCTAATTTTTTACCTCTAAAAAATTGAGGAGAGGAAATGTAAAGTTCTTCTTTTGCACGTGTAATTGCGACATAAAGTAGTCGGCGTTCTTCCTCTAAAGCTTCAGAAGTCTCTGTAACACGATCATTTGCATCTTTTAAAGAAGAAGTATGGGGAAGAATACCATCGCTCGCTCCAAGTAAAAAGACACATGGAAATTCAAGGCCTTTTGCGTTATGAATAGACATAAGCGAAACAGCATTTTTTTCCGGCATTGTTTTTAATGCCTCCATTTCTTTTTGACCTTGAATTGCTTCATCAATAAATTGTAAATAAGCTGGAATATCGGTGAAACGAGTTGCTGACTCCATTAATTCTTCTAACATTTCTTCTTGTATATCTTTATGCATCGTAAAGGAAGAACGATCGTTACTTTGTAAGTACTCTAAATACTTTCCTTTACCATGAATAATTTCTTTTAATGCTTTTTTCGGTTCTAATTCTTTTATAAATTTAATAAAATCGATACGCTCATTTACCTTTTTCACTTGAAAAGGTTTTAAGCTCGGATTTAATAATAAGAAATGAAGAAGAGAAGGGAACCGCCCCTCACCATATTTCCATTGTTCACGTTCAATAAATGAAATACAATCATCACGCCCGATATACATCGTTGGCAATATATTTGAAAGTGATTCTAGTCGAAACGGTTCAATCACCAGTCTTAAATGATCTAATACAGGCTTAATTAAAGAATGTTCATAAAATGATTGACTCGCCCCGTGCTTAATAAACGGGATTTTGTGAATGGTAAGCTGATCAAGTAACGAACGGCTTACAGAATGTGTGCGATACAGTAAACAAAAATCTTTAAAGTTGCGTTCGCCGCTATCTACTTTTTCTTGAATGAGCTGCAAAATTTGATTTGCTTCATCAAGAGTCGTAGCCGGTCTTGCGTAAAAAGGTTGTACACCTTCTTCACGCACAGAATAGAGCTCTTTATCAAAACGCTCTTGATTTAGTTTGATAACTTCATTTCCAAGTCCGACGATAAAAGGATTGGATCGGTAATTCGTATTAAGTGCGATAATTGTAGTGTTATCAAATTCTTTTGGAAAAGATAAAATAATTTGGTGACTTGCTCCTCGCCAGCCATATATCGCCTGATCGTCATCACCTGCGATAAATAAATTATTTCTTGGCGTGGCTAACAATTTTACAATTTCATATTGTGCATACGATGTATCTTGGAACTCATCTACTTCAATATAGTGGAAACGTTGTTGTAATTGGGTAAGCAAAGGAACGTTATTTTCTAACATATAATATGTTTCTAATAAGATGTCATCGAAATCAATATAATTATATCGTTGTTTTACTTCTTCAAAACGCTCGTATACTTCTTTAAATTCTTGTTCAACGGGTGTTTTTGCTTTTACATCTTTCGGACGATTCAATTTGTTTTTCTCAAGTGAAATCATAGCGAGCATCGTTTCAGCATCATAATCGTCTTTTAGACGCAATTCTTTCAAGATTTTCTTTATCATAATTTGTTTATGTTTTTCGTTTGCTAAAATTTGCTGATTATACCCTTGACTACGAAGCAATTTTAAAAAGACTGAGTGGAACGTACCAGCAACAACGTAGCTACTTGCAGCACGATTCATACCTGGTAAATTTGCTACACGGTTTCGGATTTCTTCAGCTGCTTTTTGTGTAAATGTAAGTAATAAAATATTTCGCGGATGAACTTGTTTTACATTTACTAAATAACCTACGCGGGTTGTTAAAACAGATGTTTTCCCGCTTCCGGCACCAGCTAATGTAAGAACAGGACCTTCTGTCGTGCGTACGGCCTCTAATTGTTTTTCATTTAAAAAAACATTTTGTTGTTCGAGAGCGCGGAAATACGCTGCATCAGCATCTTCTTCCATAATTAAATGGGTAGATGTTTTTGGAATATGGTATGTTGCACGCGGAATATCAGCGTGCGTTAATGATTTTTGTGAAAATTTTTCTTGTGTCATATATTCACCTTCAAAACTATAGCATCAACATTTAACTTTAGCGGAAGAAAAAGAAAATAGCAATGTAAAAAACAGGAGGGGATACCTCCTGTTTTCAAATTACAATTCTTTTATCATAACGATGTGAGGAATATTTGCTTCCATGAATACATCAGAATGCGTTACATATCCAAGTTTCTTATAGAAATCTTCAGCATGTGTTTGGGCATGCAGCTTTAATTTTGGTAGCGAGTTTTCATTCGCATACGCTTCAAGTGCATCCATAACAATTTTTCCAATGCCTTTTTTACGATGGGAAGCTAGTACGCAAATGCGTTCCATTTTTCCTATTCCATCCAGTATGCGAAAACGACCAGCACCAACTGGAACATCATTATCATATATAACAACGTGTGTTGAAGTTTCTTCAAACTCATCATACTCTTCGTCAGCAGAAACTTGTTGCTCATTCACAAATACTTGCTTACGTACAGAGAATGCATCTCTTAGTTGTTCGTCCGTTTGTACGATCTGTGCGTGCAAATTAGTTGTTCCCCTTTCCAAGGTGGAATGTTTCGTATACAGTCCACGTTCCGTTTTCTAATTGATATAGAAGATGGAAGCGATCAATTGGTTGTTCATAATAGAAATCTTTCATACGTAATCGACCTAATACATCAGCATGCTCTGCATCGGATAAGCCTTGTCCGATTGTTAAATGAGGTACGAAAGCGTACTCGCGTTCTTGTATAAAGAATTCGCTATGCATCTCCTCATTTAAGAAAGTAAGTTCAGGTGTTTTTTCTACTTTAAAATAAAGAACATTATTAACAGGTGCGAATGAACCAACTTTTCCGACATGAAGGGTGAAAGGGTTCGTTTTACTTGCGATTGTATGTAACTCTTTTACAATCGATTCTAATTGTTCATCTTGCGTCTCAAAGGGTGTTTTCAATGTAATATGTGGCGGAACTAATGCGTAGTGCGGATCATAACGTTTACGCAATCCGTTCGCTTTATCTTGAATCATTTTAGATGGAAAAATTACAATGCCTAATTTCATGTTCCAATTCCTCCCTTTGTAAGTCTAGTTAGATTTTGAGAAAATAACTCTCTTAATCTATTATATCAAATTATTCTGAATACTGCTCTCTATTATTTCATTGATAGAATATGAGAGAAAGCTTTCGGTAAATCAGTTTGCCAATATTTCCACGTGTGGTTACCTTCGAATTCTTCGTAATGTGTGATGAAATTTCTATCTGTCAGAAGCGTATTGAGCTCACGGTTCGGTTGTACGAAATCGGATACTTGTCCATCAGTGCGTTTTACAGCTGTTTCTTCTGTCCCAATGACGTGATAAAGGTCTAGCGCCTCCGGATTTTTAAAGTCTTTTGCTAAGCTCATCACTGTTTCATCCACAAATGGTGATTGCATAACGACTTTACCGAATGTATGCGGATACATAAGTGCAGTCATGAAGGAAACTGTCCCGCCAAGAGAATCACCAATTAACACACGACCTTTTCCCATTTGGTACGTTGGATAATTTTCATCGATATATGGTGCAAGTTCATGAGCAAGGAAACGAATATACGCAGCGTTTTTCACTTCATTTGGGAAATATTTTTCTTTACGATCGTGTACATTTTTATATGGAATACCGACAATAATTGTACGGTCAATTTCTTCAGTTTCACGAAGGCGCTCAATTACACGGTGCGCTTTACCAAGCTGAAAATAATCTCTACCATCTTGTGCAATTACAACTGTATGTTTGTGCAGTGGTGTGTAATTTACTGGTAAGTAAACGAGAAGTGTAACATCTTCTTGAAGTGATGCGCTATAAAATGAAATTTCTTCAATTCTCCCTATTGTTTGATTCATGTAGATCCCCCTAAATAAAAATTTACTGTAATGATTGTAAGAGCGACGCTTGTAGTGAAAAAGAAAGAAATATTCACTAATAGGTGCTTTCGTTTCTATTTTACCATAATGGTACGAAGAATCTAAAAAATTAGTATTTAAGTTATGAAAGAAAACGGATATAATGAAGTGGGATTTTTGACAGGTGAGAGGGGAGACGGAATTTGAAACAGGAAAGATCAATCGCACTACCATTAGCAATTTCCATTATAGCCATTTCATTCGCAGCAGTTTTTGTAAAGATGTCCTCAGCACCATCTTCAATATTAAGTATGTATCGATTATGGATTATCGTACTTATTATGCTGCCTATCGTTTGGAAAAAACGTGAAGAGTTTAGTAAGATTCAAATAAAAGATTGGGGATTTTTAATTGGATCTGGTTTCTTTTTAGCGCTTCATTTTCTTTTGTGGTTTGAATCTTTAAAGCATACGACAGTTGCTAGTTCGACGATTATTTTAGCGCTTCAACCAATCGTATCTTTAGTTGGAGGTTTTTTCTTATTTAAAGAAAGAACAACATACTCAGCCATTGCGACAATGGGAATAGCGATACTAGGCGTAATGTGTATTGGGTGGGGAGATTTAGGGCTAAGTGAACAAGCGATTTATGGAGATATATTATCCTTTTTAAGTGTCATAGCGGTTGTCGGTTATTTATTTATCGGGCAAACAACAGTAAAGAAAGTATCACACTGGATTTATAGCTTTACAGTTTTTGCATTCGCCGGTATTTTTATGGGGATTTATAATATAGTATTGCAAGTACCTTTTACAGGTTATACGAAGTGGGATTGGACCGTTTTTCTTTTACTTGCGGTTGTGCCGACAGTGTCACACGTCATTAATAATTGGTTATTAAACTACGTAAATGCAACAACAATTTCGATGAGTATTTTAGGTGAACCAGTTGGAGCATCTATATTAGCGTTCTTCTTACTCGGTGAAAGACTAAATGCCATGCAAATTATCGGTAGCATGCTCGTATTGTTTGGTGTATCTGTTTTCTTACTACAGCAACAAAAACGAACAGCAAAAAATGTAGTAAATGAGCCTGCGTATACACAGGAATTATAATGTTAGAGGAGAAAAGAGAAGTTGTGATACTTCTCTTTTTGTTTTACAGAAATATAGGGGAGGAAGGGAAGTTTAATGGAATTTCCATCAAAAAAAGATATATGGTTATATCCGATTTTTTTCGTTGTCATTGGAGCGTGTGTTGCTCCTCTATTTGCAGGAAAAGAGTATTTTCTTTTATTTTTTACACTTCCGTTAGCAATATTATTTATGTGGAGTTGGTTTTCGACAAAATACATCGTCGGAGAAGAAACAATTACAATTAGATCAGGTCTCGTTAAAAAAAGCATATTTATACGAGATATAAAACAAATTTCAAATACGAAAAATCCAATAGCTGCTCATGCATTGTCATTGGATCGACTTGAAATTGTTTATGGCGCACATAAAACAGAAGTTATTTCTCCTAAAGATAAAGACCAATTCATCAATCTTGTTACAAGTAAAAATTCACACATTGAAATCAAGTAAAAGAGTGGCTAGGAAGCCACTCTTTTACTTTGGATTTGTCATATAAGGTTGTACATGAATAATACATAGGTCACGGAACTTTCCTTCAGTAGTTGTGACAATTACGACTGCTCTTCCGGCACTTTTTCCAGTAATCGTTACCGTATTACCTTTTGGATACATTGTGACAACATCAGCATTCATATTTGTCCAAATAAGTTCTTTATTCGTTGCTTGCACTGGCAAAACGGAAGCTGATAACTCAGTGCTTTGTCCAGTTCTTACTTTCAACTTATTTTTTTCCATATGAACACCAATGACTGAAATAACAGAAGGAGCGATTGAAATTTTAGGTGGGTTAGGTTGTATGTTCAAACAAGACGCAGAAGTATTTGTAATAGGTGAAAATTTTCGTGTTTGTTGTTGCTGGAAAGCTGCTAACATGTTGGAGTCCCCTTTCTGTATAAGTGCTGATAGTAATACTATAAAGGAGTAGTGTTATGTTTAATTTAACGAAACATAAAGAAATTGTTAAATTCGAGTAGAAGATTGTCGAACTTTCATAAAAAGAAAGCTCTGCTGATACGATAACAGCAGAGCTTTTCCTTTATAGATTATGACTATGTTGTTTTTCGAAATTCTCAAATTGCTCTTCAACTTCTTTTGAAGGTTGCGTTAGTAAACTAACAATAACGATTACTAGTAAACTAATAGTGAAACCAGGAATCATTTCATATAAGAATTCTTTTAAGAATTTGAATTGAGTCCAAATAATTACTGTAGCCGCACCAGAAATCATACCAGCAAGTGCGCCCCACTTCGTCATACGTTTCCAATATAAGCTTAATAAAATAGCAGGTCCGAATGAAGAACCAAATCCAGCCCAAGCGTATCCAACAAGAGCTAAAATCGTATCATTTTGTTTAAACGCTAAAGCGCATCCGACTAATGCGATAACAAGTACAGCCATACGACCGACAAATACAAGTTCTTTATCAGAAGCAGAACGTTTAAAGAATGTACGATATAAATCTTCTGTTATAGCACTAGAAGTAACGAGTAACTGAGATGAAATTGTACTCATAATAGCTGCTAAAATAGCGGCTAATAAAAATCCAGTAATAAGTGGATGGAATAAAATTTTTCCTAGTTCAAGGAAAATTGTTTCTGGGTTAGATAATGTTAACTCTTGTTGTGAGTAGTAAGCGATACCGATAAGACCAGTAAACATAGCTCCGACAACAGAGAAAATCATCCAGCTCATACCAATTCTTCGTGCGCTTTTAATTTCTTTTACAGAGGAAATTGCCATAAAGCGTACGATAATATGAGGTTGTCCAACATAACCAAGGCCCCATGCGAATAAAGAAATCATTCCTAAAGTAGAGGCACCTTTAAAAATATCTAAACGTGTTGGATCTACAGATTGAATTGTATCAAATGCAGGTCCAAGTCCGTTCGAATTCATAATTGTTACGATAGGAACAAGAATAAGAGCGACTACCATAATGATTCCTTGCACGAAGTCTGTCCAACTTACTGCTAAGAAACCACCAAATAATGTGTAAGCGACAACAACGCCTGCAACAATGAATAATCCAACATGATAGTTCATGCCAAATGAATTTTCAAATAATACAGCGCCTGAAACTAATCCTGAAGCTACATAGAAAGTAAAGAAAATCATAATAACAAGTCCGGATACTAAACGTAGCATGTGAGATTTGTCGTGGAAACGGTGTTCCAAAAATTCTGGGATAGTAATAGAGTTATTTGCAATTTCAGAGTAGGTACGTAAGCGAGGAGCGACATATAGCCAGTTTGCGTATGCGCCTAGTGTCAGGCCGATCGCAATCCAACTACTACTTAATCCAACGCTAAACATTGCACCGGGTAAGCCCATTAAAAGCCAACCACTCATATCGGATGCTCCAGCGCTTAATGCTGTTACTGCGGGGCCTAATGTACGCCCGCCAAGCATATAATCTGTTAAGTTGGACGTTCGTTTATAGGCGAAATAGCCAATTACTAACATCCCGAGCATGTAAATAGAGATAGAAGTTAAAGTTAACATCTGCGTACTCATGTAGTTCCCCTTCCTTTTGTCATGTCTTTTGATGCGTTATGCATATTTATAATCTATCATGATTATTCTGAAAAATCCATACAGAAATACGAATTTTCAGAAATGTAAGCGTTTTTTGACATTGTTTTACTTTTTTAATATATAATATTCATGCAAAAAACCTTATTTTTAATAGAGTATTTATTATATTTACATAAAAAGAGGTTGTTTTGTCAATATAATATTGAAAGGAGAGAAAAATAAAATTCTTTTAAAAGTATTGACTTATGAAAAAAGTTAGGTCTATAATGAGTGCAACTTAAAAAAATGCAAGCGTTGATGAAGAAGAGTACACATGATGAACATGTCAGAGAGCTGATGGTTGGTGCGAATCAGTATGGGATTGATGTGGAATGGACTTCGGAGCTTCCAAACCGAAACGAAAGAAGTAGGCTTTGGCGACATGATCTCATCGATACAAGAGACACGTATTGTTTTTGATACGGTAAAGTGCGTTACATTTGTAACGAATTAAGGTGGCACCACGGGAGTACCCGTCCTTTCTATAGGATGAGTACTCCCTTTTTGTGTACAAAAAATTAAATAAATGAAATCGTTTAAGTAAGAAGAGTACGTATATTGGAGACGTTACAGAGAGCCGGGGATAGGTGGGAGCCCGGTGCGGTGCCATATACGGAATGGGCTTACGAGAGGTATGCTGAACAATTATTTTCAGTAGGCAACCCGGGTTCCGCCGTTACAAGGATAAGGTATATATTTTGTACCTGAACAAAGCGGGATGCTTTTGCGTCCAACATGAGGTGGTACCACGGTAAAATTATCGTCCTCTACATATTTTCGATATGTAGGGGACTTTTTTATTTTTCAGATTGAGGTGAAAGGCATGATGACAAAAGAGGAATTTATGAAGCAAAAAGAACAGGGAAGAGCATTTTTAGTAATCGCTGAAGAAGAAGGAGATAGCATTACGCCAATTTCTTTATATAGACGTATGAAAGGAAAGAAAAAGTTTTTATTAGAAAGTTCGCAGCTTCATCAAGATAAAGGACGCTATTCTTACTTAGGATGTAATCCATATGGTGAAGTGAAAAGTGTTGGTACGGAAGTAGAACGAACGATTTACGGCCAAACAGAAAAGCTGCAAAGTAACGTACTACAAGTGTTAGAAGAAGAAATCGCGTCAGCTCAAGTAGACAGTCCATTCCCGTTTTGCGGAGGAGCAGTTGGTTATATTGGTTATGACGTCATTCGGCAATATGAAAACATTGGAGCAGATTTACACGATCCATTGAATATTCCGGAAGTACACCTTTTACTGTACCGTGAGTTTATCGTGTATGACCACTTACGCCAAAAATTATCATTTGTATATGTATGCAGGGAAGACGATTCAGCTTCTTATAAAGAAGTATATGAAAGATTGCAAGTATACAAAGAGGAAGTATTACAGGGAGAAGAATCTGAAGTAACTGAAATAAGATCAACATTATCATTTACTTCTTCAATAACTGAAAAAGAATTTCGCGTGATGGTAGAAACGGCGAAAGAACATATAAGAGCCGGGGACATATTCCAAGTCGTACTGTCACAGCGTTTGCAAAGTGAATGTATCGGTGATCCATTCGCGTTATACCGAAAACTTCGAATCGCCAATCCATCACCATATATGTTCTATATCGATTTTCAAGACTATGTTGTACTCGGTTCCTCGCCAGAAAGTTTGTTATCAGTAAGAGACGATAAAGTGATGACGAACCCAATTGCCGGTACGAGGCCGAGAGGGAAAACGAAGCAGGAAGATGCGGAAATTGAGAAAGAACTGTTAGAAAATGAGAAAGAACGAGCGGAGCACATGATGCTTGTGGATCTTGGGCGGAATGATATTGGCAGAGTAAGTGAAATTGGATCTGTGACGATAGATAAATATATGAAAGTAGAAAAATATTCTCACGTTATGCACATTGTATCTGAAGTTTACGGAACATTGCGAAAACAGATGAGCGGATTTGATGCATTAGCGTATTGTCTACCAGCAGGAACAGTGTCAGGCGCTCCGAAAATTAGAGCGATGGAAATTATAAATGAGCTAGAGAATGAAAAAAGAAATGTATACGCGGGTGCAGTTGGATACGTTAGTTTTTCAGGGAATCTTGACATGGCACTCGCCATTCGAACGATGGTCGTAAAAGATGAAAAAGCATACGTTCAGGCAGGAGCGGGAATTGTTTATGATTCAGACCCAGTAGCTGAATATGAAGAAACGTTAAATAAAGCGAGAGCGCTCTTGGAGGTAATGAAATGATTGTACTAATTGATAATTACGATTCATTCACATATAACTTGTATCAACTGTTAGGGGAATACGAAGAAGATATTGTTGTCGTAAGAAATGATCAACTAACGATAGAACAGCTAGAGGGGATGAATCCAACAGGAATTGTGCTTTCACCAGGACCAGGAAAACCAGAGGATGCTGGCATTTGTATCGAAGTGATTCGTCATTTTTATAAGAACGTTCCCATATTAGGGATTTGCCTTGGTCATCAAGCAATTATATCAGCATTTGGAGGAGACATTGTAAGAGCAGAACGCATTAAACACGGTAAAACATCACGTGTAAAACATAATGGAACTTCAATCTTTTCATATGTAACACAGCCATTAACGGCGATGCGCTACCATTCCCTTGTTGCAGCGCAAACGAGCTTGCCAGAGTGTTTTGACATACTAGCGACAGCGATGGACGATGGAGAAATTATGGCAGTTCGTCACAATTATTATCCGCTATTCGGATTACAGTTTCACCCGGAATCAATCGCGACAGAAGAAGGTGGAAAGTTAATACGTGCCTTTTTAACAGAAGTGAAGGAGGAGGAAAGAGTATGAATAACTATCTTCGTAAATTAGTGGAGGGACAACATTTAACAGAAGAGGAGATGTATAGAGCAGGGCTTCTTTTATTAAATGAAAACATATTGGAGAGCGAAATTGCAGCTTTCTTAGTATTACTGAAAGCGAAAGGTGAAACGGCAGAAGAAATATACGGCCTTGTTCGAGCTCTTCGTGAAAAGGCATTACCGTTTTCGAACCATATACAAGGAGCAATGGACAATTGCGGGACAGGTGGTGACAGTGCCCAAACGTTTAATATTAGTACAACATCGGCATTTGTACTGGCAGGAGCTGGCGTAAAGGTTGCAAAACATGGTAATCGAGCTGTTTCTAGTAAAACAGGAAGTGCAGATTTATTAGAAGAACTCGGTGTAAATATTAGCAGTACGCCAAACGAAATTGATTATTTATTAGAGCATGTCGGCATCGCATTTTTATTCGCACCAGCGATGCATCCAGCATTAAGACGCATTATGAAAATAAGAAAAGAATTGAATGTGCCGACGATTTTTAACTTAATTGGTCCTTTAACAAATCCGGTAAATTTAGAAACACAATTTGTCGGCATTTATAAACGAGATATGTTACTACCAGTTGCGCAAGTATTACAGAAACTAGGCAGAAAACAAGCGCTTGTCGTAAACGGAAGTGGGTTTTTAGATGAAGCATCATTACAAGGAGAGAATTATGTTGTCATTTTGAAAGATAATGAAATAGTAGAAACGAGTATTGAACCTAAGAAATATGGTTTCTCAATAGTGAAAAACGAAGAGATTAGAGGCGGGGATTCGAAAGAAAATGCAAAGATTACGCTCGGAGTATTAAGCGGAGAAAAGAATGTTTACCGCGATACAGTTTTATTAAATGCAGGTCTAGCCCTTTTTGCAAATGGAAAAGCAGAAACGATTGAAGAAGGAATTACACTAGCGGCATATAGCATTGACTCTGGAAAAGCATTAGCCAAACTAAACTTATTAATTGCAGCAAGTAATGAAAAATTAGAAAGGGTGAATTAACGTGGGGACGATTTTAGATAAAATTGTAGACCAAAAGAAAAAGGAAGTTGCGGCATTATATGAAACGTATACACCATTAAAAGAAAGTAGAAAGACATATTCACTTGTAGAAGCATTACAGCAGTTTACTGTCATTGCAGAAGTAAAGAGAGCATCACCATCAAAAGGAGATATTAATTTACACGTTGATGTACGAAAACAAGTGAAAATATATGAAGAATGCGGCGCAGGAGCAGTATCTGTTTTAACAGACGGTCAATTTTTTAAAGGGTCGTTTCACGATTTACAAACGGCAAGAGCAGAAAGTAACATTCCGCTTTTATGTAAAGATTTCATAATTGATAAGATTCAAATTGATAGGGCGTATGAAGCTGGAGCAGATATTATTTTATTAATTGTAGCGGCGTTAACGAAAGAAAAATTAAAAGAGCTGTACAGCTACGTACTAGAAAAAGGATTAGAAGCAATTGTTGAAGTTCATGATGAGCAGGAATTAGAAATTGCAATCCAATTAAATCCGCACGTTATCGGCATTAACAACCGTAATTTAAAAACATTCGAAGTCGATTTAAGCCAAACAGAAAAGCTTGGAAAACGATTAAACGAGGAGAGATTACTTTGGATTAGTGAAAGTGGGATTCATTCAAAGGAAGATATTATCCGTGTTAAAAAAGCTGGAGCAAAAGGTGTGTTAGTTGGAGAGGCACTTATGACATCATCTTCTATTCATACCTTTTTTGAAGACTGTAAGGTGAACATATGAAAGTGAAAATTTGCGGCATCACTGATGTTGAAACGGCAAAACGTGCTTGCGAATACGGAGCTGATGCACTCGGATTTGTTTTTGCAGAAAGTAAGCGAAAAATCACTCCAGTGCTAGCGAAAGAAATCATTCAGGAGCTTCCAAAAAACGTGTTAAAGGTTGGTGTTTTCGTAAATGAATCAGTAGAAGTGATCGAGAAAATTGCAGATGAATGTGGGTTAACGCATGTGCAACTACATGGGGATGAAGACAATCATCAAATCAGAAGATTGAATATTCCGTCTATAAAATCACTTGGGGTAACTTCAGAGAGTGATATGAAAAATGCTCAAACATATGAAACGGATTATATATTGTTTGATAGCCCGAAAGAAAAGTTTCACGGAGGAAATGGAAAGCAATTTTCATGGGAGTTACTCGCACATATGTCAAAAAAATTGCGAGAGAAAACGATATTAGCTGGTGGATTAAACGCTTTTAATATAGAAGAAGCGATTCGAACGATTCAGCCATACATGGTCGATGTAAGTAGCGGAGTGGAGACAGAAGGAAAGAAAGATCTAAAGAAAATAAAACAATTTATTATAAAAGCGAAGGAGTGTTCCAAATGAACTACGCATATCCAGATGAAAAAGGTCACTACGGTATATACGGAGGACGATACGTTCCAGAAACGTTAATGCAATCTGTATTAGAGCTAGAAGAAGCATATAAAGAAGCGATGCAAGATGAAGCGTTTCAAAAGGAATTAAATCATTATTTAAAAACGTACGTCGGAAGAGAAACACCGCTTTATTTCGCTGAAAATATGACGAAGTATTGCGGCGGTGCAAAGATTTATTTAAAACGTGAAGATTTGAACCATACAGGAGCTCATAAAATTAACAATACAATCGGTCAGGCACTACTTGCAGTACGAATGGGCAAGAAAAAAGTTGTCGCTGAAACAGGGGCAGGACAACACGGAGTGGCAACCGCTACTGTATGTGCCCTACTCGGATTAGAATGCGTCATCTTTATGGGAGAAGAAGATGTGAGACGTCAAAAATTAAATGTGTTCCGAATGGAATTACTCGGAGCTAAAGTAGAAAGCGTAGCGGCAGGTAGCGGTACATTAAAAGATGCGGTAAACGAGGCGCTTCGCTACTGGGTTTCACATGTACACGATACACACTACATTATGGGATCCGTTCTTGGACCACATCCATTCCCGAAAA
Organism: Bacillus sp. BB51/4; assembly: GCF_008368845.1. Lineage (NCBI taxonomy): Bacteria > Bacillati > Bacillota > Bacilli > Caryophanales > Bacillaceae > Bacillus > Bacillus sp. BB51/4. The sequence goes on along the minus strand of NZ_QOSC01000016.1, from coordinate 117,483 downwards.
TTGTTCGTGATTTCCAAAGTGTAATTGGGAAAGAAACGAAAAAACAATATGAAGCATTAGAAGGAAAGTTGCCGGAAGCAGTCGTTGCTTGTATTGGCGGTGGTAGTAATGCGATGGGCATGTTTTATCCGTTCGTACACGATGAAGAAGTTGCTCTTTACGGCGTTGAAGCAGCTGGAAAAGGCGTTCATACAGAAAAGCACGCAGCGACTTTAACGAAAGGAAGCGTTGGTGTTTTACACGGATCGATGATGTACCTTCTGCAAAATGAAGAAGGACAAATTCAAGAAGCGCATTCTATTTCAGCGGGACTCGATTATCCAGGTGTTGGGCCAGAACATAGCTTGCTAAAAGATATTGGACGCGTTTCTTATCATTCGATAACAGACGCAGAAGCGTTAGAAGCATTTCAATTATTAACGAAAAAAGAAGGGATTATTCCGGCGTTAGAAAGCTCACATGCTGTCGCATACGCATTAAAATTAGCGCCGCAAATGAATAAAGACGAAGGACTTGTCATTTGTTTATCTGGCCGCGGGGATAAAGATGTAGAGAGTATAAAACGTTATATGGAAGAGGTGTAAAAAATGGGAGTAGAAAAAATTAAAGCAGCGTTTGAAAATGGTAAGAAAGCATTTATTCCGTACGTAATGGGCGGAGATGGTGGCCTTGAAAAATTAAAAGAAAGAATTCGTTTTCTAGACGAAGCAGGAGCGAGTATCGTTGAAATCGGCATTCCGTTTTCAGATCCAGTCGCAGACGGTCCAACGATTCAAAGAGCAGGGAAACGAGCGTTAGATAGCGGTGTAACAGTAAAAGGTATTTTTCAAGCATTAATAGAGGTAAGGAAAGAAGTACAAATTCCGTTTGTACTCATGACATATTTAAATCCGGTACTCGCATTCGGAAAAGAACGATTCATCGAAAACTGTATAGAAGCAGGTGTAGATGGCATCATCGTTCCAGACTTACCGTATGAAGAGCAAAATATTATTGCCCCGTTACTTCGAGAGGCAAACATTGCGCTAATTCCACTCGTTACAGTAACGAGCCCAATTGAGCGAATTGAAAAAATTACGAGTGAATCAGAAGGGTTCGTTTACGCTGTTACAGTAGCGGGCGTAACAGGAGTACGTCAAAACTTTAAAGGTGAGATTCATAGTTACTTAGAAAAAGTAAAATCACATACGCATTTACCGGTAGTAGCAGGGTTCGGTATTTCAACGAAGGAACATGTAGAAGAAATGATTACAATATGTGATGGAGTAGTCGTTGGAAGTAAAGTCATTGAGCTGTTAGAAAATGAAAAGCGAGAAGAAATATGTGAATTAATACAGGCAACAAAACAAAAAGAAGAGGCATAAGTCTCTTCTTTTTGTTTTGCGTAATAAATGTTAAAATATACAGAAAATACATATAACTTAGAGGGTGAGAAAGCATGCTAAGACGGAAACTACTATATCTTCTTTTAACTGTACCACTATACGCTTGGCTCATTAGCATGACGAAAATAGAATTGATGGCTCTATTTATAGGATATGTATTCATCTTTTCCAACTTAAATCGCATTCAAGAGCAATCTATTTTAGAAATATGTATATTTTCGATTAGTATAGAACTATTTAGTATCGTTTCAATTGTATTATTAAACGAATTATTTCGCTGGATCCATTCATTTGAATTAATGAAATTTGGAAATGTTGTATTGCAAGTAATATGTGCTTATATTGTGTTTGTTGTGTTAGATAAAATAGTCGGACAGCAGAGCGTTTTTCAGGATAAAAGAAAATGGGAGTGAAAGGAGCCATTTGGCTCCTTTTTTGAATCTGTTGTAAAAACAATTGAAAAATATGACATCTGTTATATAATAGTTAAAAATTGTATTTTTAATGAAAAGAGATGATAACATGGCCATATTGTTGGCACTTATCCCAATTATGATGATTTTCATTTGTTTATTTTTATTTAAACAAACGTCATTAAGGTCCTCTTTAATTGCTTACGTTGTGTCTGTTGGAATCGTTTTACTCTCGCCAACGTTTCAACTAGGGATAAGTGAAACTGTGCACGCAACGATTAAAGGTTGGTTAATTTGTTTTATTGTCGGGTACGTTTTGTTTTTCGGTATTTTTTTATTTCACCTCATGAACAAAATGGGGTACATCGATCAAGTAGCACGTTTTTTAGAAGAAGTGACGCACGATCGTTTATTACAAATGCTCCTTATGTGTTTTGGTATTTGTCCGCTAATCGAATCAGTAAGTGGATTCGGAATTGGTTTCATGGTTGCAGCACCTATCTTTCTTTCATTGGGCTATAAACCGTTTCAGGCTGTACTGCTTTCATTTATCGGCTTACTAGCTAGTTCGTGGGGCGCAATGGCAACTGGTACGATTATCGGTTCGCAGCTAATAAATATGCCGCTTACAACACTTGGTACAAATACGGCACTACTAAGTATTCCGATGTTTGCTTATTTCGTCATTCTTTCTTTACACGTTGTTGGTGGCTGGCGGGCCGTAATTGAAAAGTGGAAAGAAGGATTCGGTTTCTTTCTATTATTTTCTCTCGGAATCTATCTTTCTAACGCATACGTAAGTGTTGAACTAGCAGGTATATTAAGTTCTATCGTTACAATTACATTTGGCTTTCTTATCATTAAATTAAAAGGAAAAAGTGAGCAAAATTTAATAACAGAACATGCTGCAGCAACGGAGAGAGAAGTATCTATTATAAAAATTATTAGCCCTTATATATTCTTAACTGTTTGTATTTTACTTTCTCGCCTCGTACCAGCATTACATGATGTATTCAGATCATATGCCGTTCTTGATTTGAAATCATACTCTTACAAATTAGAGTTACTATATTCACCAGGATTTTGGCTCGGTATGACTTGCTTATTTACTATTATTTTCTTCCGCATTCCATCTCATATTATTAAACAATCACTCTCGCAAACGATAAAACAATGGATTCCATTTGCGATTACAACGACGATGTTTATCACCATTTCAGAACTAATGGGTGCATCTGGCATGCATTCATTACTTGCAAAAACAGCTGGTGAAACATTTGGAACGTTTTTCGTTTTCGTTGCTCCGTTTATCGGCGGAATCGGTGGCTTTTTAACAGGTAGTAACGCAGGATCAAATGCGATGTTCATAAAACTACAAATGCAAACTGCGCAAAACGTAGCACTCCCGTGGCAATACGTCACAACACTGCAAAACACCGCATCATCAGTAGCGACAATCGCTTGCCCGTCAAGGATTACACTGGGTGCGTATTTATGTAACATCCCTTATCGTGAAAATGAACTATTAAAGAAGACGACGTTAATGATTTTGGGTGCGGTGTTACTTGTGGTCGTAGAGGTTATTTTTTGGTATATGTTGAGAAAATAAGAAATCCTCCTGAGAAAGGAGGATTTTCTTTTTATATGGATAATGCCTTAAGTATGAAAAGCTTCTACTAAATGAATAGGAGATGAAATGTATGCCCCTAAAAAAATACGGCGTGTTAAAAGGTACAGTTATACAATCAAAGATTGGAAAAGGGAAAACACCTCATTATCAAGTTCATTTACAAGGCGAAGCAGAAGTTGATTATCGTATTGCAATTAACGTGAAATCGCAAAGTTATCCGTCAGAAGTTTTATATTTTGCGAGTGATAATATTAGGTCAGAGGCGATTCATATTTTACCGACATTACCGTTCGGTTTTACAGAAATAAAAAACAATGAACCGAAAGTAGCTTTAGACTACGTAAGAGGTAATGTATTTGATTCGAAGCAAATGATTCCTTTACCAGCTGAAAAAGCAGGAGTGGATAATGATTTAAATGAAAAAATAGAGCGTTATATAAAACGAGCGATAGAAGAAAAAGCAATTATTTATGCGTTCGGTGAAAGATGGGGACCAGAAGAAAATACACCTGATTCTTACTTTCATTTCGAGCCAGGAAACGGTATACACGATATTCATATGAATCAAGGGAATGTAGAGAAATGGAAAGGTGATAATGGTATATGGCAAGACGGGGGAATACTCATTCACTTTGAAAAGGAAGAAGAATGGGTTGGTATCTTTCTTGCCTTCCAGTCGCAGTCATGGTGTACAGATGAAGAAGGACATGCTCGTGTTCCGGTTGAGCATTGTGATTATAAGAGGAATAAGTGATGAGAGGAGGGCGTTCAAAACGAACGCCCTCCTCTTATTTTATAAAATCCAAAACTAACAAGTGTAGAAAGACAAGAGAACAGCAGAGCCACACTAGAAAACGCAATGAGGTACATATTATACTTCATCACTTTTCCAATGAGCTGGTTACTGTCGTACTGAAATAGTCCTGCGATTATGTTGAATAAAAATAATACGATAAACATGACGATAACACCGTCTATTGATCCTTTAATATCTGGTTTACTTAAAGCGATATGTGCAGAAATACAAATGGCGATAAATAAAAATAGCCAAAAGGAAGGATTCAATAAATTACTTATTGTAAATAAGCTTTTCAATAATACAAACGTCGATAAGAGCATGTTTTGAACCATTTCTACATTAATAGAAGTAGAAGCGATTGTTTTTTCGAGAGTTGTATTAAATAAGAAATATGAATTTGGTACGAAATAGCGCATTAAAAGGATTAACGCAGTAATACCGGAAATAATAGGACCGATTCCAATGAAGAAGTTCCCAATTCGTTGATATACACTTTTTTGATTGTATTGATGTTGTACGTAGCCTAAAGCACCTTGACTTGTATCTGTTGGGAAAAACTGCGTTGCTACAATTTTATGACGAAAAAGTACACACATAATGGCATGTCCAAGTTCATGAATAGGAACACCGATCCACGCCGTTAAAAGGAATCCTTTTCTTCCGAAAGCTCTCGACCAATACATGCGTGTTAATGCTTCTAAATAGCCTAATAGAAATCCAATTACAATGATAACGCCAATTAAGGAAAATAATTGGATTACGCTTGTAAGGAGTATTTGAAAAATTGAGTTTACTAATTCCATTGCCTGTCATCCAATCTGTTAAAAATATTATTTATTCTGTTTCATAATAGCATTATTTTTCAAGATTGCTAGCACATATATTTTCATTTGAAAGAAGGATTTCATAATCTTTTTCTTGTAGTCATGTTTTATGTACAAAGTCATATATTGAATTTGTAACACCCTATACGGTATATGCTTAAAGGAGGGATGAGAGAATGAAATGTCCGGCGTGTCATACGGAAAATACAACAGAGGCAAAGTTTTGCGGGAATTGTGGACATTCGTTAACAGAGGGAGCAGTAGCGAGTGGTGCACAGGAAGAAGGTGAGCAACAGGCACGCGTAGCACCAGCAAAGGAAGCTCGACCAAATGAAACGGTAGAGCAAGCGAAGCGATTTGCAAGTGGCTATTTTCAGTTCTTTAAAAATGCTTTTAAATCACCATCGGCCATTATGAAAAGTGGGAATATTGAAGTGCGAAATGGAATTGTAAGTCTTGTTCTTATTTGTTTTTTAGGAGCATGTCTTTTTTATAGAATGATGAGTGCTGCAGCAGCTGTTACGAGAACATTTGCACCAGATATACCTACTCCTACATTCTTTTTGGACACTGTAACGGTCTTTTTATTTTTATTAATTTTAACTTTATTTGTCGGATTTATTATTTTTGTAAGCGGTAAGATGATGAAAGCATCTTTTTCGTATCTTGAAGTATTCGGTATATGGGGAACGATAGCAACTCCGGCAATTGCTATATTAGTTCTTTCTTTTCTTTTTAGTTTCTTATTAATCTTTTTCTTACCAATTTTATTAGGGCTGGCTACAACGTATATGGGAATTAGTATAATTGTAGCTACAGTAAAACTAGATAACGGCGGATTAGATCCTATTTATACACTTCTTATCGCAAATGTTTTAATCGGAATTGCAACATTCATTGTACTGTGGTCTTACATTAGCACGATAATTCAAACCTTTACACAGGGAATAACTGGCTTCTAATGAAAAGGTGGTTGAATGGATGAATGTATGTACAAAGTGTGGGACTCAGTTTGAAGAAGGTGTGCAATTTTGTCAAAACTGCGGGATGAAGAGGGGAAGTCCTGTAGTAAAGAAGAACATGAGTGGTGGTGCAAAGGTTGGCATTACACTGTTAGCACTATTTGTTATAGCGATTGTCGGACTCTATTTATACGGATCATCGTATTATAAGCAGTCGGCACAAGTAGACCGGATGATTACGATTTTACAAGAGAAGGACGGGGAGAAGTTAGCTGAAATCGTCACGGCAGATGATCCGTCAGTTGTTGTAACGAGAGAGAGTCTAATGCCACTCTTTTCGTATATAAAAGAAAATCCATCTTATGTGAATGAATTGAAAGAACATTTGAGGATAGATAAAAAACAAGGGAACGGAATCGAAAGAACAGACTTTTCGTTAACGAAAGACGGAAAGTATTTCTTTTTATTTGATCGGTATAAATTGAAAGCAAAGACGTATTATACGACGTTGCTTTCAAATGAAAAAGGTGCAGCTTTAAAAATGAACGGAAAAGAAATTGATAAGACAGATGACAAAAAGTTTGAGAAGCAATATGGACCGTTTCTTCCGGGAACTCAAATGTTTCAAGCAGAATATAAAAATGACTATGTGAAACTATCACGTGAAGAAAAGGTTGTACTTATGAAACAAGGTCAAAATAACGTAACGATAGATTTAACGTTGCAAGGTCAATATATTACTGTCCAAACGAACGTGCCTGGTGCAACATTGTACGTGAATCAAAATCCAGTTACAGCGCTGGTTGGAGAAGAAATTACGTGGGGGCCTGTAGCGACTGATGGAAGTGCGACGATTTATTTAGAACGAAATGGAGAAAATGGAAGGGAAACGACGAAGGTAGAAACGGTAACGGCATTTCCTTCGTATAATCTTCCATTCCAGAAGAAGAGCTCGGAAAAAACAGTTGTTTACAATGTTACTCCGCCAGCTACGACTCGGTATGTATATAATGGTTTTATCTTCCCTGATAGTGATATTCGAAAACTAACGAGTGCGGACTTAGCATATTTATCGAAAGAACAGTTGAAAATAGCGAGAAACGAAATATACGCAAGACATGGACATATGTTTCAAACGAAAGACATGCAAGCGTATTTTTCAAAGCAGTCTTGGTATAGAGAAAATCCATATTTTGCAGGAAAGCTAACGGATATTGAATCTTATAATGTTGAACTCATCAAATCAAGAGAATAGAATACGTGAAAAAAGGTACAGTGCATAACTGTACCTTTTTTATGGTTTTTTATCTGAACCAGGATCCCTTGAGAAAAAGATATGAAAGAGGAACGTGACTTTACTTGCTCCTCCTGATGTACTTGCTTGCACATCAGATAAACCATTAGATGTTAAAACACCTTCAGAATGAGGAGGTACGACTATTTTGAGAGTGTCATCTGATTCTGATGATGCAGTAACTGTTATTGTATCATCAGATAAGTTCAAAATTTTTACAGTGCCGATTGGTAAGATGGACTTGCCAGCGTGTGATGCTGAAGCGAAGCGAGAGCCTTTCCAAATCGTTTGTGGGAAAGTCTCATCATTAGATAACCAAGCACGAGCACTATAAATGGTTGCGTTAATAGAGAATTCTTGATCAAGCGACAAGGCGGGTTTTGGTTCTTTCGGTTCCTCTGGAGTTTGAGCGAGAAGGCCGGCGCACATGTATGTTTCACCTACTTTCAATTGTTACTGTTATAGCATATTAAACATGTTGTTTATAAGACACGACGGTTACCTATTAAAGTATAGGTTTGTGCACCAAATTTGAAGTTGAAATTCTCTTTCTTTACAATGGAAGTAGGTGTTATTTCTAAAAAATATGGAAAACGTAAAGAGTATGTAAAAAAGAAGGAGTGGTAAAGTGAACTATGTCATTATTGGCGGAGATGCAGCTGGTATGAGTGCAGCTATGCAAATTGTTAGAAACGATGAAAATGCAAATGTTGTAACGTTAGAAAAAGGTGAAATTTATTCGTACGCGCAGTGTGGATTACCGTATGTCATTAGTGGTGCTATCACTTCAACAGAAAAATTAATCGCGCGTAATGTAAAGACGTTTCGTGATAAATACGGAATTGATGCGAAAGTGCGTCATGAAGTAACGAAAGTAGATACGGAAAAGAAAACGGTGTACGCAGAGCATACGAAGACGAAAGATGTTTTTGAATTTCCGTACGATCGATTATTAATTGCGACTGGAGTGCGTCCTGTTATGCCAGAATGGGAAGGTCGAGATTTGCAAGGCGTTCATCTTTTAAAAACAATTCCGGATGCTGAGCGCATATTAAAAACGCTAGAAACGAGTAAAGTTGAAGATGTAACGATTATTGGCGGCGGTGCGATTGGACTGGAGATGGCAGAAACATTCGTCGAACTTGGTAAGAAAGTAAGAATGATTGAGCGAAATGATCATATCGGTACGATTTATGATGCAGATATGGCTGAATATATACATAAAGAAGCAGATAAACACAATATTGAAATTTTAACGAATGAAAATGTGAAAGCATTTAAAGGAAATGAAAGAGTGGAACAAATTGAAACGGATAAAGGGACGTATAAAGCAGATCTTGTTTTAGTATCGGTTGGAGTGAAGCCAAATACTGATTTTCTTGAAGGAACAAATATACGTACAAATTATAAAGGGGCAATCGAAGTAAATGCATATATGCAAACGAATGTGCAGGACGTATATGCAGCTGGTGATTGCGCAACACATTACCACGTTATAAAGGAAATTCATGATCATATCCCGCTCGGAACGACTGCTAATAAACAAGGCCGACTCGCTGGACTGAATATGCTTGATAAACGAAGAGCATTTAAAGGTACGTTAGGTACAGGTATTATTAAATTTATGGATTTGACGCTCGCAAGAACAGGTTTAAATGAAAAAGAAGCAAAAGGGCTACATATTCCGTATAAAACAGTCAAAGTAGACTCCACAAATATGGCGGGCTATTATCCAAATGCGAAACCACTTTACTTGAAATTATTATATCGTTCTGACACGAAACAATTATTAGGTGGACAAGTAATTGGAGAAGAAGGTGTAGATAAACGAATTGATGTGATCGCAATGGCACTTTTCAATAAAATGAGCATTCACGATTTAGAAGATGTCGACTTAAGTTACGCACCACCATATAACAGCGTTTGGGATCCAATTCAGCAAGCGGCAAGGAGAGCAGAATAGCACTTTTTAAGTGCTATTTTTTTGCAAAGGTAGGTAAACTTTTTTAGCGAATAATAAAGAGGGGGAAACAGTTACATATAGGGAAGGGGATTATTAAAAATGTTTGTAACACTTCAAACAGTTCAAGAATCAGAAAAAGAAATATTACGTAATTTGTACGCACTATATCTTCATGACCTCTCTACATTCACTCCTAATATAAAGATTGGGGCAAATGGATTTTTTGAATACGAAGATTTGCGTATGTTTTGGGTAAATGATGGAATCACTCCGTATTTTATTAAATGTGATAATGATATTGTAGGGTTTTTATTGCTACTGGAACGTCCATTTTTAAAAAAGGAAAATGACTTTGGTATTAATGATATTTTCATATTGAATCAATATAAGGGAAGAGGAATCGGAAAGAAGGTTATTAAAAATGTATTAGAAGAGAAAAGAGGACAATATTTCGTTATTGAACTTATAAAAAACGTACCAGCTGTTACGTTTTGGAAGAAAGTATATAGAGAGCTAAACATTGAATTTGATGAACGAAAACAAATAATTGATGATGAAGAGTGCCTTGTTCAAACGTTTAAAATATAATGAAATAGGTGCTCTTACTATATTACTTTGAAATGTAGCTTTATCCCAAATTAACGGCCCGTAAAAGCCCGATTGGTGAGGGCTGATAATCAGTTGGTGATGAAGAAAACCTCCACTAATTAAAGTTTCACTTTATTTCGAATATACCGTTCACCCTTGAAAACATAGTACTTATCGCTTATATTTTCATATAGTATTTATTTTTTAATAAAGCAATGAACGAACCAGGGGGCACAGTATGGCAATTAACATGAAAACAATCGAAGAATGGATTGCTGAATCAAACGCAAGACAAGAAGAAGACTTTGGAAACGTTGTTGAAGAGATGAAAGAAGTATGCGTCGGACTTGATAATGCGACATTAATTTATACGAAAAATGTATTTTGTTTCGGTAAGAAAGTAGAAGTATTGTTCTTCTTCCAAGATCATGTCGTGATTGGACAAGAAAAAGATGATTATGTTGAAATCGAAAAATTAAAGTATGAAGCAATTACACATAGCAACTTAAAAACAAATGACAAAAATACAACGTTAGAATTAAAGTTTGCTAATGGACAATCTATCAATTTAGATAGTTTAAATGATAACTACGGTACGAAAAATTGGTTATTCGCGAGACAAATTAAGAGTATTTTTAAGTTAATCTAGTAAAAAAGCAGACCTCAAAGGGTCTGCTTTTTTATTTGTTTCCTATTACACAAAGGCATCCTCTTTCTTCGTAACATTTCACACTTTTAAATCCTGTTTTATAAAATAGGTTTATTAATTCTTCATTCGTTTTACATTTCTCCATATGATATTGAATTTTGAAAGTTTCAGCCACTAATAAAAAGGATCCGTTCGGTTGTAGGACGCGAAATACTTCTTTTATATCTTGTTCCACATCAGGCCAAAAGTAGTGTGTTTGAAAAGCGGTAATGAGATCGAAGAAGTTCGTATGATAGGGAATAGAAGAAACGCTTGCTTGTTGAACAATGACTTTTTGTTTTTGAACATCCTTTATATTCGTCTGTAGAGAATTTTTTACAGCTTGATTGGAGTAATCAATCCCATATATTTTCCCAAGTGGAGTTCGTTTTGAAAGAGTGTGTATCGTTTTACCTCCGCCACAACCGATATCTAATATGATTGCATCTTTCTTTATATGTAATTTCTGTAATGCCCAATTTGTTAGCCCCGTATGTGCACTGTTCATAATACAAAGCATGGAAGAACCAATTGTCCCGCGAGGGTTTTTTGCTTGCTGGATTAATCGTTGTAAAATGCTCAAGTTAAACTCTCCTTTTATGTAAGAATATATACTCATTTCGCTTTTTATAAATTAAGTCCTTTAAAAAAAGCACGCCGTCCACCGGCGTGCTTCTAATTACGCAAATCCCCTTTTAACCAATTCCGCGCTCGATACGCCCCAACAGGAATTTGAATAAGAGACGTTTCATTTCCAGTATCTATCCCGTATAACTGATCACATGAATTTGTATCAAAACTTAGTAATGGATGCCCGCCCATCCCCATCGCGGTCGCAGCAAAAACGAGTTTATGAACGAGTATACCAGCTTCCATTTGGTGAATACGGTATCCTCTATAGCCTAATACATTTGTATAGTAATCTTTCTTTCCGACTACATGTAGGCAAAGCGGTACTTGAAAAAGATTCACGTTATCCATCGTCATACTAGATTGAAGGGGATAACGAAGGTCTCCGTATCGAAGTGGTTGTATGGAATGATTTTTGCTGTTATAAGAATAAGCGCCGTTTTCTATATCTTTTACGTTATAAAAACATCCATATAAGGAGACGCGCGTATTTTCATTTACATACTGACCATCAAGGTCGTTGTAATAAGGGAAGGCGAGGCTCGCTTCTTGTAGTAAAGTAGCGAGCCCTGTTGCATCCCATTTCGTTAAAGTGAAGTCAGCATCAGGGGAATACCGTTCTTTACAAAGTTGTAAGAAATCATACGATAACCGTTCTACTTGCGGCAACTGTACAGCGTGCGCATGATGTTGATAGTGTTCTTCATGATGTAGTGTGTGGAAGTGTGCTGTCGATTCGATCATAGAAGCTTCATTTATTTTTGTTATCATAGGATGTTTATATACTTGCTTTGATCGAACGAAATATTCGTGTGCTAACGGCGGAATTTGCTGTAACAACTCATGAGAAGTAACTGTTTTATTTTCACGGTAATCATTGTGAAACCAATTAGTTTGCGGTTCTGTACTTAAAGGAACAACAGCATACACACTTTCTTCGCTTTCTGATAGTCCGAGTAAATGATTGATTGCACGGTCTAGAAACTGAAAATATACGCCATTTGTGTAACCGAATTGTTTGGCACATGCAAGTAATTGGCCGATGAGAACACCACTATCTAACCCTTGAAGTCGATATGAAAAGTTATTGTATTTAAAGTAGTTTTTCCAAAACATAGTGGATACAAATGCAGCACCAAAACAAGACTGTATGTTACAACGATTGCCAAGTGCTTCCGAAAGATAAGAATCGAAATTTCCTTCACGAAGTAAAACAAGCCGGTGATGCGCGGCATCGTAATGGTAAATGCCGTCTGGATAATCGTCAATCTTTAAATATATATACAATTCATTTGGATATAAAGCCCCGCCTGAAGGGATAGATCTTCGGAATAAAATTTTTTCGCTATTTAGCTGGCATAACTGAGTTAAACCGAATGAGTACCAAAGGTAATGACCAATTTCCTTCAAAGTTGGTGTAGTAGAAGAGTTAGGTACAGAGAATGGTATTTCTAAAGGGAGAGGGATGACAGGTACATTTCGATATAATTTATAAGGAAGCGGTGCATCTTCCCAGTCCACTTCATGATTTGGCATAATTTCATCAATTGAAAAATGGAGATGATGTAAAAAAGTATCTAGCTGCATAGAATCCCCTCCTTTACTATGGAAACGGATGCGGATGTGGATTTAATTGTTCATTCGTTAAAGGTTCGTTTGTATATCCAAGTGTCATCGGCACAGTATATACTCTATCTAGTCCTGTAACCCGAGTAAGATGGTGGCCGAACGTCATCGGTAACATGCCTGGAATAATGACTTTTACACAATGTAATCCGTTTTTTTCTATAAGAGGTACTGTTTGATCTACAACGATTACATCAAGTCCAGATTGCTGCAGACGGTTTAAAAGTTGATGAAGATCGGATGTTAAATCTAGATCAACTGATTGTAATGCATTCATTTCTTGGAACGACTGCACCGGGGCATCGTCACGTAAAAGAAAGTGAAGACGTTCTTCTGCTTCTTTCAATCCGTACAGCATACTATGGTCTTCCATTTTATTAACGAGATAAGGATCGTGTAAGCAGTTTTCGTAATGCTCTCTTTTTTGTTCGAGTTCATCGTCTGCTATTAGTAACATGCCTGCTATTTCATGGATGGCACTCTTTAAAGCGCGGACAGGGTCTAAATGAGAGCCTCCCGCACAAACAACGTTCATTCCATTTTCACGCGTATTTTTCGCAATTACCCATAAGCTTGGGATACCGTGTTCCATCGTTGCGTTAAAAGCATGTAATTCATACCCAGTAATCGTGTACAGCCGCTGAATCATTAATTGTAATTCCGTATCATTTGCTGAACTAAGATCAAGGCGGGGGAGAGGTAATTCGGCATACCAAGTGAGCAAAAAGGCGTCACGCTCTACAATTTCTAAAATGCCGTGAAAAATTGCTTCTTCTAAACTACCACCAATTGCACATCCATTTGATGTTTCATACACGAAAGCATCTCGATGACCGAGACTATAATAAGCAATTGATTCAGGAACTAAAAGTGGCCGGTTTTGTAATAAAGAGTAGCCCCATACCCAGTTTTGTTCATAGTCAGGATCAAACGGTTTAAACGGAAAACTATTACGATTATAATGTTCATTTGTATGTACACCGAGCAAGAGGGGATTAAGTGCATGATCCTCTAACTCACGAAAACTGCCGTGTACATTTGTCTTTTTTCCTCGAGGTGACATACCACAATATCGTTCTAAACCTTCTAAAATAGCAGTCGCTTCACTCATTGCAAATGAATGAGTTCGGCCTGCAACACCTTCGTTTCCAAACATTAATGGCATGTTTATAATAACGTCAGCAAATGGTAATAAAGAATGCTGCATTTTTCCGTTCAACATACCGACGCGATAATCTAAATAATCTCTCGTTAAAAATGTGTTTAGTTCATGAATGGAACGACAGCGATATGCTGCTTCGCTTGTTTTTAAGCTCGGTTGTAACGAAATCGCAGCTGCATCTGCCGTATCATCAGGCAAATTGCTACATACAGGGCAGAGCGGATCGGGAAGAAAAGAATGCCGCGTACATTGCAGTGTTTGTAAGTTTAGTAAAATGAGTTCATTTTCTAAAGAAGAATGGTTAAGAGTTAATATTTTCTCTGTTTCTGCACGAATAAGATGGCACATTTGTAACATACCATTTTGGGTGGCACGTACATCACGCCTTGTTACATTATCTGCCTTTAACGCATATTTCCGCTGTAGTGCCCACATTTCTTGTTGATCAAATCCAGCGATAAATCGGCGTCCATCAGAGCAGTTGGAACAGCCAGTTGCAAGAGGATGAATGTAAGGACCGATAATACCTTCACCAAATGAAGTGAATGCACGTAGCCATGGAATATGATTCGACCGAAACATTAGCTCGGCATCATGATGAATAGTAGAAGGAGAGCCATCATGTAATACGAGAGCGAGATGAATATTTTCAGGGAGTTCTTCTGTAAGGTTATGTTGGCGAATGATAGAATATTGTTTGCATAGTTGATCATGTACATAGTTTGCAAGTAAGCCATCTCCTATAAGCAATATATTTTGAGTCATAGACTGTCCTCCTTTGCAATTAATACACCGTACACACCATCTAAGTTTTCTTTCAAAAATGATTCAATGGCTAAATCAAACACGAATGGATAAAAATTATGTTCTTCTAAATGTTGCAAGGCAAGTTGCACAGATTGCACACCTGGAACTTCTTCTTCCGCTTGTATTTCCACTCTAAAAGAATCCGTGTCATATAAAATAATAGAGGATTCAGGCAAGATATTAGCTCTGTAAGGAGTCTCTTCATTTTGAATATGAAGAAGTGATAGTTGTAGTGCGTTTCGTAAGGCTAACGTCATATTAATATTAGATGCACCGTACCAGCGATCATTTATACCGACCAAAACGACAGGAAAGCTGAGAATCTCTTCGCTTACTGCTATTTTAGGTGTTTCATGAATTGTAGAGAGAGCATCGTAATAAAATCTACAATGTTTATCATGAATTGCAGTTAAATCAATCGTCGTAATTTCTTCTAGCATATGTGACTGCCGCTCATACAATTTGTTATTTAAATGTTGTTGCAGTGCCCGGTATACACCTTCTGTCATCGTTTCTCCAGCACCGATACCGATATCGTTATGTTCCGGAATAAGTCGGTGCATAATTTCTGCTACATATGTTTCAATTCCTGCTAAACCAGCTTCTCGGCGCGCTTCATTATGAGTCAAACCACCACAAGTCATAAGAGGGAGGAGGGAAGCAGGACCATCTGATAGTGGGGTAGCTACTTGAATATGGCATTGTGATAACGGTAATTGATATGAATCTTTTTCATCCCATACATGGAATAAACCAGCTTCTTTAGAAGTTAATGAGTCGAAAAAGCGGAATAAATCAGTTGAGGTATGTTGGTTGGACCGCTGTTCAAGTTGTTCAGAAAGATTTTCTATCGTATCAATTGTAAAACTTTCATCAGTTGCGAGAGGATGTTTTATAAAAGGATGCCATGCTCCTTCGAGTGTTTCGTAATTTAATAAAAAGAATTGTGGTTCTTTTTCTCGGTAAGAATCATCAGCGACATGCTTAAGTAATTCAAATACGATTATATTTGCTAACATTGCAGATGGGAGTGGTGAAAATGATGCTGATGAATGTTCATTTTGTAAAGTCGTTTCATGTAGCCGGTGCCATGCGGATTCCCAGCATTCTTCACGATTAGCTGTTACGATAGGGCCGGCTATACCAAGTGCTGATAAACAGACGGCAGGTATGAAGTTCTTTCCTACTTCTCTACAAATCGTGTGAACTGCTCTTAGGCCTTCAATATCTCCATTTTGAGAAACATACAAAATCCAGTCGAAAGGCTCGAACACTTCATGCAGGGGACGATCAATTGTCGTATCTATTTCCTGAACAAGGACATGATCATCAACTTCATGTGCAAGTTCTACTAGCTCATGAATGCGATCGTAATTTGTTTCCTCATAATCTGTAACAAGGTAATGAAAGGTAGGTAATCCTGATTCTAATAAAGAAGAAACTAAGGAAGTAAGCATATCTCCAGAACCAATTATAAGGACGTTTGCCGCGCGATACGTTTCGAATTTTAGAGCGCCTGAATGAGAATCAGCTTCTAAAAATTCAATTTGTGAAGCGTATCTATCAAGTAATGCGCTATTTAATTCATGAGGTGCATCTTGACTTACATCCCGAACGAAACCATTTTCATATAAAATCTCTCCAATTTCAAATACACGATTTTGATAGGGGAGAGGGAGACCATCGGTTATTTCTGCTAAAGAATAATTCCCGTTAAACATTGGCATTAATTTTTCAATCCAGTTGTAAATTCCATCACCGTCCATACGAAATGAACTGGCATTATTTCGAAAATAGACACCCCCGTTTGAGTCGGGGAGGAAAAAAGTATCCTTATTTGCTTTAAGTTTTGCATCAATTGGAAGGTTATTCATTTTAATCCTCCTTACGTTTTAGGCATACATTATTAGTTTATGTTATGAAATTTGTCCCATATGAACGCAATAAAAAAAGGCTGTAGAGTAATTCATTCTACAGCCTGTAATAGATTATTAATCTATCAACCTTCTAATAATAATGATTTTGGATCTTCAAGCATATCTTTAACAGCAACAAGGAAGCTAACTGCTTCTTTACCATCAACAATACGGTGATCGTAAGATAAAGCGATGTACATCATTGGACGGTTTTCCATACGTTCTGCATCAATTGCAACTGGACGTACTTGGATTTTGTGCATTCCTAAAATACCTACTTGTGGGCTGTTTAGAATTGGTGTTGACATTAGAGAACCGAATACACCACCGTTTGTAATTGTGAATGTACCACCTTGTAACTCTTTTAATGAAAGTTTGTTATCGCGTGCTTTCATACCTAAATTACGAATTTCGCTTTCGATTTCAGCGAAGTTTAATTGGTTAGCATCGCGTACAACTGGAACAACTAATCCATCTGGAGCTGCTACTGCAATACCGATATCATAGAATTTTTTAATGATAAGCTCATCGCCTTGAATTTCAGCATTTAATAATGGGAATTGTTTTAATGCTGCAACAACTGCTTTTGTGAAGAATGACATGAAACCAAGACGTACATCATGTTTTTTCTCGAAAGCGTCTTTACGCTCTTTACGTAATTCCATGATTGCAGTCATATCAACTTCGTTAAATGTTGTTAACATTGCAGATGTTTGTTGAACTTCTACAAGACGTTTTGCAATTGTTTGACGGCGGCGGGACATTTTCACGCGCTCAACTGGTTTTTCGAATTCCGTTTTTGCAACTGGAGCAGGAGCTGGACTTTTTGGAGCAGCTGGTGCTTCTTTTGGAGCTGCAGCATGAGCTTGTACATCGTGTGGTCTCACACGTCCAAGTGGATCTGTGCTACGTACGTCGTTTAAGTCGATTCCTAATTCACGAGCCATTTTTCTAGCTGCTGGTGATGCGATAGGACGGTTCGTATTTGGTAAACCTTGTAAAGTTGCAGCTTGCTCAGCATTTGGAGCCGCAGCTTTCGGTGCCTCAGTTGTTTCTTGTTTTGGCTGTTCAGCAGCCGGTGCAGGTGTACCTACTGCAACTGGTGCTCCGTTTGCATCTAAAATTGCGATAGTTGCGCCAACTTCAACTGTATCCCCAGGTTCGCCTAGTAACTTCGATACAATACCTGAATCTTCTGCAATGATTTCTACATTGACTTTATCAGTTTCAAGCTCAACAACGCTGCCACCTTTCTCAACTTTGTCGCCTACGTTGATAAGCCATTGTGAGATAGTTCCTTCAGTAATAGATTCTGCAAGCTCAGGTACTTTAATTTCGATCATTTTAAATGTCCTCCCCTTATTTGCCTAACGGTGTGTTTTTTCTTCTTTTGTCTTCGGTAATCTCCATTTGTTAGCCTGCCCCTGGGCAGAAGATCTGCCCGGGGAACAAGCTAGAAACCTTCATTGTTACTTTCAGTTGCTGAAAACTTCAATTTCTTGTTTATCTTGACGGAAGTTATACTTCACATCTAAAGCGTGTGCAACAATTAGTTCTTGCTCAGCTTTGTGAGCGAATGGATCGCCGCCAGATGGGCTAGAGCGATCTGGGCGTCCAATGTAACCTGTTTTCACTTTATCTCCAGCAAGTTCGAACAGAATTGGAGCCATGTAATGCCATGC
This sequence comes from Bacillus sp. BB51/4, assembly GCF_008368845.1. Lineage (NCBI taxonomy): Bacteria > Bacillati > Bacillota > Bacilli > Caryophanales > Bacillaceae > Bacillus > Bacillus sp. BB51/4. The sequence goes on along the minus strand of NZ_QOSC01000016.1, from coordinate 99,114 downwards.
GCCCATATTACGAGGTTCTTCTTGAACCCAAATAATTTCTTCTAAGTTTTTAAAGCGTTTAATAATAGATTGAACTTTCTCAGCAGGGAATGGGTACAGCTGTTCAATACGAACGACATGAACTTCATCTAAGTTATACTCATGTTTACCAGACTCAATTTCTGCTGCTAAGTCAATCGCCATTTTACCTGTGCTTAAAACAAGACGTTTTACTTTAGTTGGTTTCATGCCAAGGTTTTCTTGTTCTAGAGCAGGTTGGAAACGTCCTTCGCTTAACTGACTAGCAGTTGAAAGCGTAAGTGGGTGACGTAATAAACTCTTTGGCGTCATCAATACTAATGGTCGAACAGCTTCTGTTCCTAAGATAGATGCTTGACGACGTAAAATATGGAAGTATTGTGCCGCGCTCGTTAAGTTTGCCACTGTCCAGTTATTCTCAGCAGCTAACTGTAAGAATCGCTCTGGACGTGCACTAGAATGCTCTGGTCCTTGACCTTCATAACCGTGCGGTAATAGAAGAACTAAACCAGATTTTTGACCCCATTTTGCTCTTCCTGCTGAAACATATTGATCAAATAATGCTTGCGCAGTATTTGAGAAGTCACCATATTGCGCTTCCCACATAACAAGAGTTTCTGGAGCGAATACGTTATAACCATACTCGTAACCAACAACAGCAGCTTCTGATAACGGACTGTTATGAACAGAGAAGGATGCATTAATGTTTGGTAAGCGATGTAATGGTGAATATGTTTCATTTGTATCAGTATCGTGTAATACGATATGACGGTGCGCGAATGTACCACGCTGTGAATCTTGACCAGTTAAACGAATTGGCGTACCTTCTTGTAAAATAGAAGCGAATGCTAATGACTCAGCAAGTGCCCATTCAATTTTACCGTTCTCTTCAAGAGCGTCTTTACGGCGTTCAAGAATTTTCTTCACTTTCGGATATACGTTAAAGCCTTCTGGCCAAGATAGTAGACCTTCATTAATTGCACGAAGTGAGTCAATCTCAACACCAGTATCAATTGGCTGAATGCCTTTTGCAACAACATCTGGCACTTTAACGTCAATTGTTGCAGCGCTCGTATCAGCTGGCGGTACTTGTGCATAGTCAGATTTTAATTGCTCTTGTATAAACTGAGTCATTGTTTCAACCTCATCTGCATTTAGAACACCAGCAGCTTGTAATTGATCTGCATAAATCGCTCTTACAGTTGGATGATTTTTAATCTTTTTGTACACTTGTGGTTGCGTAACTGCTGGGTCATCCATTTCGTTATGACCGTAGCGGCGGTAACCAATTAAATCGATTAAGAAGTCTTTTTTGAACAATGTACGATATTGAATCGCAAGGTTAGCAGCAGCAAGACAAGCTTCTGGATCATCAGCGTTCACGTGAACAATCGGAATATCGAAACCTTTTGCAAGGTCACTTGAATATTTCGTAGAACGAGAATCATAGCTATCAGTCGTAAAGCCAACTGCATTGTTTGCGATAACATGAATTGTTCCGCCTGTTTGGTACGCGTTCAATCTGCTTAAGTTCAACGTTTCAGATACAATACCTTGACCAGGGAATGCAGCATCACCATGAACTAAAATTACGAATGATTTTGAAGTATCTTGTTCTGGAAGACCAGATTTTTTACGATTCTCTTGAGCCGCACGTGCAAAACCTTCTACAACAGGGTTAACGAACTCAAGGTGACTTGGGTTATTTGCTAATGTAACGCGAGTGATAACTTCTTCGTTACTAACGACTTGTTCTCTACCTAAATGGTATTTCACGTCGCCAGTCCATCCAGAATTTGCCGCTGCGCCTTCTATTTTTGCATGTTTGAACTCAGCAAACATGTGACTATATGGTTTTTCTAATACGTGTGCAAGTACGCTTAGACGACCCCGGTGAGCCATACCAATCATGACATCTTCTACGCCGCCCTTTGCACCTTCGAGAACAATTTCATCTAGAACAGGTACAAGCATATCAACGCCCTCGATAGAGAAACGCTTTTGCCCAACGAATGTTTTATGCAAGAATTGCTCGAAACCTTCAACAGCTGTTAAACGTTTTAAAAGAGCAGTTCGTTTTTTATTTGATAGTGGTTGACGCAATGAATTTGATTCCACCATTTGATGTAACCACGCGCGTTCTTCACTATCTTGTATATGAGAAAATTCATAAGCTAAAGATTTTGTATAAACGTCTTTTAATCTATGAATTACATCAAGTGCAGTGTGAATACCTTCTGGCGCATCTTGCCATACTGTTTTTGCTGGAATCGCTTTCAAGTCAGCGTCGCTCAGTTCGTTCATTGCTTTCTCAAGAAGAGATTGTCCATTAGCAGCATCTTCCATCGGATTGATGTGAGCCAACGTATGCCCGAATGAACGAATTTGTTCAACAAGCTGAACGACTTTAAGAATTTTTTCAATGTTCCCTGTGTTTTGAGGAGAAAAATGTGTTGCTGTGTTGTCCCCTGTTACGACATCATCTTGAAACGAAGGAGCTCCAAAAATTTCAAAAAGCTCTTGTAATTCCGGATCAACAGAACCTGCTCCAGTTACGTAAAGATCATACTGCTCAATAACATAACCAAGGTTCGGACCATGGAACTTGGCCCAAGGGTTTGTCGTTGTATTCTTCCTCGTCATTTGTTTAAACCTCCCAATGCATATAATCCTTTTTCCATACAAAAGGTGCATTTTGCTCTTTTCAATAATTGATGAACCAATAATCAATGTAAATGTTTTCTTTACTCTTATGTTATTACAATAATTTACATAATACCAAACACTATTACTTATCTGTTTTGTAAAAAAACATTCACAATAACTTATCACCCAAGTTAATCTTTCATGTTATAAAGTAATTCTACAGAAAAATGGGGTGGATATATTTGGTATACCTATACAAATAACTAAAATTGTTGCATGTAAATATAAATACAATAGTTAGAATGTTTCGATAAAAAAGAGTTCGAATTATGTATATTGAAATAATAAGCGCTTTCATTGATATTATACAACAATATAACGGAATATAGTATAAAAAATAAAAAATTATGAATTTATCGTAAACTTTATTTAGATAGTGTTAAATATTGAAAGGAAAGTGAAGGATTTCTACAAAAAAAGTTGCTAAACATAAAAAATGCTTCATAAACAGTTAGTTTCTATAAATATGCCGAAAAACACCGTAAAACCAATAACGCATTTCGTGGAATAAAGAGATAAATGAAATATTTTAAAAGGATAAAACAAATAGGGAGATATTAAATTTAAAAAAAAGAGAGGAGGAGATATAGTAACGGTTCATTACAGTGTTCCATGTTTCATTTCAAAATAGACGTGCTGAAAATGAAAAAGTTTCTTCTATATAAATAGAACGAAAAATAAACAAAATGAATGTAAAGGAAACTTGACGTAAAGTTTCCTTTACATATATACTCGATATAAGGGAGGAGGGAGAAATTTCCTTGGAAAATAAAATGGTCGAATACCGAAAAAAATTTGGACTATCTCAAGAAAAATTGGCTGAGAAACTTGGAGTTTCCAGACAAACCATCATTTCAATTGAAAAGGGGAAATACGATCCATCACTTCCGTTAGCATTTGAAATAGCGAAAACATTTCAGGCAACGATAGAACATGTATTTATTTATGAAGGAAAAGAAGAGGAGGAATCGGAATGAATTATTCACAAAAGTACTTTTTAATTATGGGAATTATTTTCTTTATTATGAGTGGAACCATGGTATTAGCGGGCATAATGACGCATTCTGCACCACCGGCTCCAACGTATACATTGCTTGCGATGATGATTATGTGTTTTTGCTTAAGTTACTTACACCCGCAATTTAAAGAAAAAGATGAGCGAATGAAACTTATTCGTTATAAAGGAATGTTCTTCAGCTTTTTTGCATTAACAGCATATTACCTTCTTTTCTCTATCGGCTTAAACTTAAAAATACTTACACTATCTGCTACTGAACTATTGAACATACTGATGGCACTTACGATGAGTACAGTTTTTATCTCATTTGTTGTTTTAGCGAAAAGATATTAAGATGGAAGAGAGAAAGGAAGATTAACATATGCAAATGATGTATGCTTTTGGCATTGGACTTGTATTATTTTTAGCCGTATTCTTATTTATTCGTAAAGACGTTCAAGGTGGGACGTTAACGAAAAGAGGCTTTTATAAAATGATCGGCTGTTTAGTTGTTATGTTTATAGCGATTATCGTAATGATCGTTTTAATAAATCAATCACTATAGAATATAAAAATGGAACCTTACTGTAGTAAGGTTTTTCTTTTTGGTTTAAAATCCGAAAATTCCCACATAATCCATTTACTACATATAATTGATATTATATAATTTAATAAAATGATAGATAGGGAGCATAGTATATGAATACAAAAACTATCTTCTTTTTATTAACATGCCTACTACTTATTGCTAGTATTACTTATATAATATGTAACAAACGAGAACAAGTGCCACCTATGTTAGTATGGGAGGATCAGGAATACTATGTAACGCATGAACCTGCCGAAGCTGAAAAAGTGGGGCAAAGGATCGGAGAAGTAACAAAGAAAATCGAAACAAGTAAAAAACCTACTAAAAACAGTGAATCCAACATATTACAAGAAAAAACAGAAGTATTCACAATGATAGAAGAAGAGGGAAATCCTCACTCGCCTTTAATCATAAAGGAGCCTTATAGTGACGAATATAGAATAGTAAGACCGATGTTACATGTACTATAAAGTGAAAAGGAGACTCATATGCAGACAGTAACTTCATATCCATGGTCGTTAAGAAAAATGTTTGTTTTTTTCCTTTGCTTCATCCTGCCTCCTATCGGTGCAATTTATATTTTGATGAATAGAGAGGCGCTACAAAAAAGAGACTTCATTTTATATGTATTATTTGCTGCTATTAATATATCGCTTTGGTTATCGCTTATGATCTTTGATCGGAGTATGTGGATGGTAGCGGGGCATTATGTGCTTGGAGCAATTATTATTGTTTTTTCGAATATGAATAATAGATAAGCCAGTAATTTTAAAGTTGCTGGTTTTTCTTTTGCTATTTATAATGAAGAAACAAATTTTTAATAGAGAGTAGTGGGCGTTATGAGATGGAAAGAGGGAACGTTTGAAAAAATAGACACGAATGACTCATCTGTTGAGAAAATTATTAGCACGTTTAAGGAACAAAACTTAAATGGTGGCGCAATCATAAGCGGTTTTAAAGTACATAACGAAAGTTTTTTCAAAGAAATACCACATGGAGAAGATGGACACGAGCACTTTTTTAGAAGAATCTTCAACTCTTTAGATATAATCAATAACTTAGAAGAGTTAAAAATACATACATCAGAAAAATATAAGTTTCATTTTGAAGAACATCTGGCAGTCATGCTTGATGGTAGCATTGCCGCTCAAATTTTGTGGGGCGGAGCATATGAAGGGTTTAAGGAACGACCAGTTATCGCAAAGCAATTAGCAGTCAATGTATGTCAATATATGTTCCAAGATCGATACGAAGATATTAAAGTGTTCGAAAGCTATCGCCCTTGGACAGATTGGTTTTACGATGTTGCGTGGGATGTTACTTGGATGGTTTTAGATAGTAAGGAGCATAAAATGTGGTTAGTTTGTGCTACGGATACGGATTGATAGAAGAGGGCCTTGTAGGAATGCTGCAAGGCTCTTAATATTTTGGGAATGAATAGAAAAGGAATCATATAAATTCTAAATATAATATGGATGGAAATAAGTAGTTTTATAAGCTATATAGTATATCCAGCATATAATTTGTTTTGGTATAATAAGTAATATTGTTTATATGAAATATACGGAGGGATATGTATGGCTATTCATCAAGAAGCGATTGATTTTATCGATATTCCGGCACCGCAACATAGTGAAGGGGCTTTTTATCGTGTAGTGTATGGGGATGTAGATTGGAATGAAAATCAAAATTATAATAGGGCGATATATGTTTTAATGGGATATAAAACCGGCATTAATTATAGAAGAGTTGCTCATATTTTAACAACTCCCAATGCAGAAAATGAATTAACTGATTTTGATAAAGTTTTAGCTGCAATGCAGAAATTAAAGGAGAGAAATAATATTAATAACTATTAGTTTTATTTCGTTAGATGAAAGGGAATGTTTTAGGGCATTCTCTTATTTTTATGTGAATTCTGTAACATCTGGATTATTTGGGGTTTTATGTTAGTAAACATAATAATTCGAATTATATGTAATATATAAAGAAATTGAAAAATTTGCAAGAGATAATAAATATAATTGGAAAATAAAAGGAGAATTAAAACCCTTAATTACATACACCATATGCTGTATTTATAAATTTGAATTTAATTGAGGTAGTAAAATAAGAGTTTATTATCTTTTTATTTTCTGCTAGGTAATAATTGAAATCTATATCTTGTAGAGATACATATAAAAGGTATGTTTTCTTGCATCAGTGCTTAATGGTTGATATTAAATATACGCTTAGGAAATAATAGAAAGAGGTTTGAGGTACGAAAATAAACAAAAAAGAAAGGATATACTATGGAACTAATTTATATGTGGATTGGGGAATATCGCAATATTAAAAATCAAGAATTTAATTTTAGTAATAAATATATTTGTGAATTTGATAAAGAGCAAAATATAAATGTTGATATTTTGCCAAATGAAGTTTCTGAGGACTTCTTTAAACTAGATTCTAACAATTCATCGGAGGAAAATGGTCGAATTGTGAATATAACTGGAATTATTGGAGAGAATGGTGCAGGAAAAAGTTCAATTCTAGATTATATTATTGAAAAGATAAATAGCTTTATATCAGGGGAGTTTCGCAATTTTAAAGAAGATGAACAAATACTTGCTATAGTAAGGGAGGAAAATAAGCTATGTATTTATGTTAATTCAATTAATGTTAATCAAATAACAATAAAAGATCCGAGATTAGTATATGAAATAATTAACAATAGTATAAATTTGAAAAGTAATGATTATAAAGTGATATATTATTCGAATATTTTTGATGCTAAAAATGATTATCATATAAATCAGAACGTTATTGATATATCTACTAATTATCTACTTAATAAAAATGAGAATTATAGACTTAGTGAAATTCACAGGCAACTTAATTTAATAGCTGGTAATATAAAAATCAACTTACCTTTTAAATATCCAGATTTTTTAAACTGTAGTTTTTCTCCATTTTTTTATTTAAGTGAGATAGTACTACCTGAGAGCCCGTATGATTTTGAAGATATAGCATTTCAAGTATTTTCTAATTACTTTAATACAGGAACGTGGATGAGAGAAGCGCGGAATTCTCGAGCAGCTTTTGATATGTATAACCCTGAAACACATGCAGTGATTGATTGCGTGTATAAGGAATATGATAGTGAAGAAAGAAACATAGGTCGAAAGTACCGAGAATTATATCAAAAGGTAAAGAGTGATATTTTAAAATCTATGCAGGGAGAAACAAAAATTCATTTCAATAATCTTAAAGAATATTGTATAGTGACAAATTTACCATATAATTCCGAAGAAGGACGATTAATTCAAGAAAAAATAAAAAGAGAGTTTGATCAATATGATTCAGTAAGAATTGAAATTTATTTTTGGGACGACATAGTTGAGTTTATTGAAAGTATTCCAAGTGTAAGACAAGCTTATTTTAAATTTAAAAATGTTAAAGAAAAAATAAAAATTGATATGCTAAAATATGAACCGAAAGATAAGGAGCTAAAAGAATTTATACAGCATGCTTTAGCAGAATTAAATAGTGTAAATCCTTATGAACAACTTAAAATTAGAATATGTTTAAGTTACTTTTTAGTATTTTATAGAACTAATCATAAGGAGGAGATTTTTAGAGCTAATTGGGAAGAAGAATTTATGAGAGATCTTTTGGAAAGAAAATCAGGTACAGTTGCTAGTATAATAAATTTCTTTGTGGCTTATGAAGGAAGTAATGATTACTGGAAATCAAGATTGGGTAATTTTATAGAATGTCTTGATAAGCTAGTTGATCAGGAAAGTGTGTTTATTGATGAGAGTGGTCAAGGTTTTAAACTAATGATACAAGGAGAGAACATAGATAATTATCAACAGCTTATATGTAAGGCGTATAATGAGTCGCAAGAAGTGTTCCCGCAGGCCTATGACTTTTTAAATTTTGATTGGTATGATATGAGCTCTGGAGAAAAAGCAATATTTAACCTTATATCGAGGTTTTACAACGCAATAGAATTAGTTGGGGATACTGAAGACTTACTAATACTTATCGATGAGGGAGAAACATATTTTCATCCAGAGTGGCAGAGGAGATATATATATATGTTACTTGAATCGTTACCAAGAATATTTTCGATGAAAAATATACAGATTATATTTACCTCAAATACCCCTTTAGTTATTTCGGACCTTCCTAGAGAAAATATAGTTTTTCTAGAAAGAAAAGAAGGGATTTGTTACGTACGAAAAAGCGATGAGTTTAGAAAGACTTTTGGAGCTAATATTCATACTTTGTTTAGTGATAGTTTTTTTATGAAAAATGAAATTATAGGTAAATTTGCTAAGGAAAAAATCGAGTATATTATTGATTTGTTAAATAAGGATGATGAAATTTTCAAGAAAGATGTAACTAGAAATAAAATTAATTTAAAAAAGATAAAAAGAGAAATTTTAGTGATTGGTGAAAGACTTATTAGAAATAAACTAGTAGATATGTATACTAGAAAGGTTGAAAGGATAGGTTTTGAGGAGAAAGGATCGAATAATACCTCCAAAAAAAATATAGACCTTCAACAAATGACAAATGAAGATTTACAAAAGTTTAAAAATGATATTGAAAATGTTTTACGTAAGAGGGAATTTAATGATAAAAGTGAAAATTAAACCAGAGCTTTTAGAAAAACATAGGAAATATTTACTAAGTAAAAAAATTGATGAGTTGTTAAGAGAATTTCAAAGGAATACAAGTTTCTTTGAAATTGACTACTTAAATAAATTGGTTGATGCAAATAAGAAGAAAAAGTATTCATGCCATCAATTTTTCTCGAGAGAAATTACTTTAAAAAAAAGAAAAAAGCTTTTGAAACAACATTTTGAGTTTATGAATTATTTAATACAAGAAGTTGATGATTTAGAGAAGTGTGAAGGTGTTAGTGAATGTAATAATCTTTTTTTGGTTAGTCCAGAGGGGTTAAGTCAAAAGAAAAAAGATATAGAACGGAATTACATATATATATATGAATTTCTTAGTATTCAATCTAAAATATACAATGAAAATGGGAAAAAAGCGAAAGCCCCATATGCTACTGAGCTTAGAAGATGTTTAGGATACTCTGATTTTTCTAATGAAAAAATGAATTACTATTATAAATACGAACTTAATAAGATAAAAATGTTAAAAGATATCGAGAATTACAAAAAAAAATTAATGTTATCGGAAGTACCACGTCCATATTCTGTAGGTAATTTGAATTCTATTAAGTATTATATTTTACAGGACATTAATAAAATTAATCACTATGATAAAGAAAATGATATTTTAAATGAATTTTTACAAGTAGAGTTATACAAAAGAATTGAAAGGTTACCTGTTGATGATAGTGCCGGTAATTCAATTGGGATTAAAAAGTTTTGGAGTGGAATTAGAAGTATTATTAATAATGCATACGATACATTAAAAAAAGATATGAAGTTTCAGAGTATAGGTATCACTGTTAGGAACATAGATGTATATAATGAAAAATATAAAACAGAGTGGGGAGCATACCATTTTCTTATGGAACTCGCCATAAAATCATGTCCTTATTGTAATCGACAATATATAAGTCCAATGTACTCTGAAAATGGAAAAGTGAGAGCAGATTTAGATCATTTTTATAGTAAAGCAGCATATCCTTATTTTTCAATTTCGATTTTTAATCTTGTGCCGTCTTGTAAATTTTGTAATTCCTCATTGAAGGGGATAGATAACTTTGAATTTGATACGAATCTAAGTCCTTATGAAGATGGTTTTGGAGATAAGTTAAAGTTTTCTTTTGAAGTAAAGTCATATGAGGATTTTCTTGGAGATAGTAAAATAAGGATTTATCTTCAAGATAATATCGGGACTTCAGTAAATGAACAATTTTTTATTAAAAAAGCAAAGCGCAATGTAGAAGTATTTCAGATAGAGAACCTTTACAATTACCATACACATGAGGTAATGGAATTAATTAGGAAGAGGATAGAATACTCAGATCAGTATGTTGAGAATTTAATCAACAGTTATAATAAAAAATTATTTAGAAATGAAAATGAAGTTTTAGAAGCGATATTAGGATATCAAGTAGAGGATGAATCTTTATTGGAGAAAAATCTTACAAAATTCACTAGGGACATTTGTGAGGAATTAGGATTTTCTTTTAGAAATGGTATATCCAAAAGTGATAAAGATATCCAAGATATTATTAATAAATATAGAAAGTAGATTACATTAATAGAGGTTTTTTATTAATATTCCATTTGTAAGTATCAAATGAAATATATTTAATTATAATGATAATTTGTTTTTTTGTAGGGTTAATAATGTTTTTTTAGAGAATAATTAGGAATTTAGTTTAAACTATTTTAATACCCATGGAAGTTCCTTATAAAATAGTATTTATCCCAATGCATTAATCATTAGAATAAATACACTATAGCTAAAGAATCTAGAAGATAACGAAAGGAGAACATATGTCAAGGGTTAAATTCTATTCTGAGTATGATATGGCTTGTGGCTGGCAACTAGAAAAAATAGTAGAGAAAATTAATAATGAGGTTATTGATTCTGAATGGGGTGTTACTGATTTATTAGATTTTCATAATGTTTTAAAGTATATAAGTGTTGAAAGATTTAGTGATTATATTGTTGAAGAAACAAGCCTGGATATAAAAGCGTATGAGAAAAAAATAAAACAAAAAATTGGTATCTTCATGGGGAGTTATAAGGATGTCTTCCTGAATCTATATGATGAAATTGAATTTGGTAATAAAGATGATTTCTTTGAAATTCTTGAAAGTTACAAGATGTATCAAAAAATTGAAATTAATGATTTCAAACTTTTTCTTGAAAAGAGCAATGTACATATTCATATAGTACTCAAATTTGAGAGATTGACGAAGTATTTTAATGAGGCAGTTAAAGCGGTGTTATTATCTGACTCTAGGAATGCAGAGACAATTCTGTCAAAGTATCTAAGGAAAAATGATTTATATTTGCCACCATCTTTGAACGAAACAGATATATTAAAGTTGATTGATGGATATATTGATTCACCACAAGTGAATATAAATGTATTGAGACAAATTATTAACTTCCCAACAAATAAGGGGTTAAATATACCTGATAAAATCAAATTGCATGCTAAGAGAAAAGCTAAAGAAGAGGAAGAAAAAGTTTTTACTAAAGGAACAGGTATTGAAACTGGAGTAAGGATTTCTTATCCACAGGAGCAAGATGAAGCTATATTAGTTACTATGGAGGGGAGAACAGCAGACATCAAGGTAAGTCGAAAGTGGATTGAAGAAAATATTGATTATCCTACACTTTGGAATAATTTCATTTATCTATTTGGATTTTTTGATGGTGCGATGAGATTAGAAATCGACTCTAAAAAAAGTGATAGCAGTGCTCTAGAGGCAGTATTTAGAACACAAGGAGAACATTTGTATAACCAATCAACTTCTTTTTATTTCAAAGAAATGCTGTCTAATGCTGAGATATATAGTTATGTTAATGTGCTAAATGTTCTTAGTATAAGATTGGAAGAAATGATTGAATGGTTTTTTGAAATATATTTGAAAGAAGAATTTCAAATTAATGATTTCATCGTTAAAATGCCTTCGAGTGAAGCATCGTATTTTGAAAAATGTAGAACTATTCTTCCTGAGATAGATAGAATTTTTAAACAGTATAATACTTTGATTGAAGATGGGATGATAGACCAGGAGTTAATTCAAATGTCATCTTCAAGTTTTAAAAATAAAGATATAAAGTCTTTTAATAGAAAAAAGTATGTTTATTCTTCTAGTGATTGGTATAAAACGGCTTCGTTTTTATTATTTTCAGACCAGAGTAGCATAGTGTATTTGCCAAATAAAGAAGAGGAATATAAGAATTTTTTTGACTTGATAACTTTAGAAAATTTAACTAGAAGTGATTTTGAAGAGTATCAGTTGAAAGACATTCAATGGTTATTCGATAATAATTTGATTTGTGAAAGTAACATGGGTTACTTAGAGTTTGCTGACCAAAGAGCCATATATATTCTTAAAGAACTGTATTATAAAGAGGTAATGAGTTATTGGCATTATTCTCAGGATATACAAGTATTGATAGAGGAGTTAAGTACTCGTAATCTTGTTGATTTTGAAAATAGCCTGTTTTCAAGAAATGAACAAGATTATCTTGACTATTATCTTAATAAGTCAAAATTCACTAATGGTCATGATATTAGAAATAAATACTTACATGGAACAAATGCTAATGATGAGAAACAATATGAGTCGGATTATTATTTAATTCTTAAACTGTTTGTCATAATAGTCATTAAAATAAATGATGATTTGTGTATTAAAGAGGATAAAGAGAAAATTTAACTCATGATAAGATGGGGCGTATGTTATTATTTATAATTAATAACAAGCTTCAGCAGCGGCTATATTCTCAACAAATGAAATGCTTTAGTTGAATTAGAACAGATAAACGGAAAGGTTATCTTACAATGTGAAGATAACCTTTTCGTATAGGGAAAATATTATAAAGAAAATTTATAGTCTATCAAACCAAGATATCCGCTATAATAAAATTACCATATACAGCTACAGTTAAGGACTCCAAGGAGGCTCTTAGCGATGAAAGGAAGCGTCAAAAAAGATAAGACAACAGGAAAATATTTTTATATTGTAGACATTGGTATTGAACCACTAACAGGTAAAAGAAAGCAAAAAAAGAAGAGGGGATTCATTACCAAAAAAGAAGCGGAAACTGCTTTAACAAAGCTACTCTCAGAAGTTCATACTGGAACACATGTAGAACCTAGCAAACTTCTCTATGGTGAATATCTGGAGAGTTGGTTTAATACGAAGAAGCACAGTGTTGGTATTCAAACAGCAAGGGTGCTGAAAGGGTATTTAAACAGTCGTATCATCCCTTCTCTAGGCAACATCAAACTAGCCAAGTTTAACTTTCATTGCATATGCAAAACTACGTTAATTCGCTGCGAGATGAAGGTTTAAAACGAGGGACAATTGAGAAGATAATCAAAGTCATTAGAAACTCCCTTGAACATGCGATAGATTTAGAGTTAATTACTAAAAATGTTGCAGCGAAAACGAAGTTACCTAAAGGTGATAAGGAAGAGTTAACTGTGTGGAATGAACAGGAAGTACAGTTGTTCTTAAAAGCTGCGCATGATAGTAGGTATTCTATCGTCTTTCATACGGCTCTTGTAACTGGAATGAGATAGGGTGAATTACTAGGTTTGCGGTGGAAAGATGTTGATTTAGAAAAGGGTCATTTAACTATTAGTCAAACGTTAAGTCATGATGGGAAGACGTTCTTGCTTGGAGGAAAGACGAAATCAAGTTTAAGAAAGATACTATTACCCGCATCAACAATAGCAAAGCTAAAGAAACACAGAGCAGTCGTATTGAAAGAGAAGCTGAGTCAAGGCGAGGAATATCAAGGTAATGACTTGGTGATGTGTACTCCTTCTGGAACGCCAATTAATCCTGCTAACGTTAGACGAAGTTTAAACGCTTTGATTCAGAAAGCAGCTGTGCCAAAGATTCGCTTTCATGATTTACGTCATACACATGCAACGTTGTTATTAGCTAAAGGTGTGAATGTGAAGGTGATTTCTGAGCGGCTAGGACATAGTAACATCAAAATTACATTAGACACTTATTCGCATGTGTTGCCAACGATGCAAGAAGATGCAGTTAATAAAATAGAAGAGATTTTGTAGGTAATGTGATCAATTCTGTGACCACTGGCTCTTTTAGAGAGTTGCTTAAACAAATAAAAAACCGCATCAAACATTAATTTGACACGGTTTCTACAACTATGACCCCGGAGAGGCTCGAACTCACGACCTCCACCCTGTCAAGGTGGGGGACCAATTTATTCACGTTCCTTATAGCGGTTAAACCGTTGATATAACTGTATCTTAAACTGCTTTTGATAATTTGTACAATGATTTTTAACCTCAACACTCTACTATAGGGTATCTCTAACACTTATTCATATTGCTTACTGTAGGAAGGAGTAACAGAACGATAATTTCTGCACTATATTAGAGCTTTTTCTTCCTTCGTTTTGGGAATTACTGCATTAAAACAATGCGAAGATTTCTTTTGTTTTCAGTAATTTTTGCACTGAAAAAGATCGTGGATTACCGAGTATAGAAAAAATATAGTGAAACTAAATAAAGATAGAAATAGGTAGTCGCTACCGCTCTATCCTATCTATTTTCGCTCACTACCTCACTCTATTCGGTTGGGCTTCGCTCTTCCATTACAGAAACTTTTTCTTCAAAAGAAATTATTTTAATTGGTCTTATAAACGAAAGGAGGGAAGAAAAAGTTGAAAAATATTCTTAAAAGAGAAACTTTTTCTTTTATCACAAATTTAAACTAAAGTCAATAGTTATGTAGCATAAAAATGGACGAAAACTAAAAAATATGGTATAATAATTATAAGGTCAAGGGGTTTGCTTGATTGAAAAATAAAAATAAATATGAATTAATTCAGGAGGAGGATAAGCAGTGAAGGCTTGTATAATTTAATTCCTTGTATTCTTTTATAAGAGAACAAGGACTAGAAAAAATAAATGCAAGGGATATAAAGCAAACGTGACCCATAGTCATGTTTTTTTTATTTCATCAAAAAGTGAACATATTCGTTACAAAAGGAGGAATTGAAAATGAATTTAGAACAATACTTCTTCTGCTATTCAACAAATTTACTTGAGTTTTTACGTTTTGAAAAAGGACAAAGGTTTATTTGTACCGCATTTCATGATAAAACAATGAAACGCTTTTGGCTTTTTGAAAGAACAGAAGAATTAAATCGATTATTAGTTGAGTATACTGAGCGTGGAAAGGCTTTAGGTTTACTCACAATCTAGGTTATGGATAAGTAGTTAAATTAAAGGAGTTAATTAAATTGAAAATGAGCAAGAAAAAAAGTTATGCAATTATTCCAAATGTGGCATTTGGTTTTAGTACAAAGTACCATTTAAATAAAGATGAGTTTATGATGTTTGCACACCTCCAATTTATGAAACAAATAGGTTTAGAAAATACGACAGTCACAATGGTAGATATGTTGGTTAAAGGTCTTAAGTGGGAGACAAGCACTAAATATCGGGATAAAAAGAGAGTAGTCGATGCTCTTGAAGGTTTGCTAACCAAAGGATACATAACAATTGAACGTGAGGGTAAAATCTTAAAAGATATTTTAGTCATTACTATTAATAAAGAGATGGAAAAACTTGAAGCAGAGACTAAAGTTGAATGGAAAGAAAATCCTTTCATTTGGAAAGGTTTTACGCAAGTTTCTTATGACAAATACAATCAAGCAGAGAATAATGGTTATTACTTTATGGCTATTTCTTATATAACGTGGCGAAATAATGCTAAACATACATGGAGAATCTCAATAAAAGAATGGGAAGGCATATTTGGTGTAACTGATAAAACAGCAAGAGGAATCCTTGTTGGCTGTGAAAAATTCATAACTAAAATTAGTGGCAGTTATTATCGAGATGAAGCAGGTCAACTTAAACAAGAAGCAAATCAATACACAATGCAAACTTCATCAGTCAAAAGTGATATCCAGAAAATTACAAATGAAACTGTTGTAGAAACAGCACTTAATAAAGCATTCGAAAAAATTACAGATATAAAAATTAAATTAGATATTAACCTATTTAATCAAATCTTCGACAAGAACACTAAATGGAAATTCAACGGGTACAAAGCATGGAAAGAAACAACCTGCCAATTCGTTAAAGAAGGCGGTCAAAAGAAAATTGATGCAATGAAAGCGAGTAAAAACAAGGTTGCAGGGGAGGTTGCGGAAAGATTAGAAAGGGAATATCAAAAGCATATTTTAGAACAAAAACAACAAAATGAGCAAATAGAAAAACAAATAGTAAGGCATGAGAATATGTGGGGAACCGATAAAGAATTTATATCTTCTTATGTAAAAAAAGAAAAATCTAATAATGATATTACAGATTTTTTAGATGATTAAACAGAATTGAATTAAAAAAGTAATGGGTTATAATTTCCAAAGCTGAGTTTTTGGATATTGGATTAACTTTAAGTTAATTAACATGAGAACACAAACCCATGTAAAAGAAAACTTAATGCTAATCGAGCATTCAAACATAAAGGATTTTAACGTAAATTTATTAAAACATAGAACCTCAGAACCTGTAAGGTTTCAAAATGTATAAAAATAAATTTTTATTAAGTAAATCAAAGGAAATTAGAGCGGTTTTTTACCTTTTTTTATAATGTATGTAGGAGTGTTAGTTATGCCAAAAAGAAAGTATGATTTAACAGGAAAAAAGTTTAAGATGTTTACAGTTTTAGAACTCAGTAATGAGAAAGATAAGAATGGAAAGAAGAAATGGAAGTGTCAATGTGAGTGCGGAGAAATTAGATATATCTTAGCACAAGATTTAATGCAAGAAAAAGGACAGAAGAGTTGTGGTTGTATTGTCAAGGACAGAGTGAGAGAAGCTCAGACAACCCATGGCATGTCAAAGCACAGGCTATATGGAATATGGGATGCAATGAAAGGTAGATGTTATAGGGAGACGCATGAAAGTTACATGTACTATGGTGGTCGTGGTATTAAAGTTTGCGAAGAGTGGAAAAATTCCTTTGAAAACTTTATGAATTGGGCATTATCTAATGGTTATAAAGATGATTTAACCATTGACAGAATCGATGTTAATGGAAATTACGAACCTTCAAATTGCAGATGGGAGACTATGAAAGAACAAGCTAATAATAGAAGACCACACAAAAGAAAGAATGTAAAACAAATAACATTTGACGAGAAAACAATGTCTTTGGATGATTGGTCAAAAGAAACAGGAATTAATGTATGCACATTAAGACAAAGAATTAATAATGGTTGGAGTATTGAGAAAGCATTAACCACCCCCGCAAGAAAGAAATAAAAGAAACCGTCAGAGGGTGGTTATTTAAGCTAGAAACGTAAAAGGCTACGATTGAAAATAAAGTGGTAAAATATGCAGTTTAATACGCCAATTATGTAGAAAATCCTCAAAGATAAGTTATGCTGTAGCAAGGAGTGGTGATAGTACAATAAGGACATATAAAAGGATTGACGTACAAGTCATTCCTTTTTTTGATGTGAAAATCAAAAGAGCATATTTTATTAATTTGCAGTAAATGGGTGAACTATACAATATGCTCTTTTGAGGTGATTTTTAGGGATTGTAATTTCTATATAAAATGGGGTTTTTATGTACAGTGCCCTTACTCATGTTAATAATCTATTGCGTGTGATTTCATTGAAAAACCTGTCAATTGACAGGTTTTTACGTATGAATTGTCGTATAACTAAACAGTATAGATTTACTTATGTTATGTACAATATATTGCTTAATATTATAAGTAAATGTGATTTCAAAACCTGTAGTTGTACAGTGTTTTTTCACAAGTGTTTAAGAAATTAATGAAGCCATTTAATTGTTTGATTGTGTTGTACTGGGCGGAGAGTACAGAGAATGAGGTAAAGGAGTATGGAGTATGGCTGGTTTTCTAATTAGTTATAAGGATATAGATGATCCTAATTTTGGAGAATTTACATATGGAAGTTCCCATGAAGGAAGGCGGTTAAAGACGTTAAATAAGGGGGATATTTTGTTTTTTCATACAATGGTTCATAAAAAACGTTGCATAACTGCATACATTGTTATAGAGATGGTTCTTTCAGTGGAAGAGGCGAGATCGAATAAATTCATAAAAGAAAAGTATAAAAATCCGCATTTACTAAAAGAACAAAATGAAAGAGATGAAGTTATTGTTTTTGGAAACCCTATTTTCTCAAGGGTGCTTGATATGCCTTTACAATTACAAAAATCATTGCTATTACAGTTATCTCGAAAACCAAATTTTAATAATGAACAAACTTATCAAGATTCAATGACTTCTGCATTAAGAACGATGAAAGAATTAAATGATGCCGATATTGATTTGTTGTTATTTCACATTAAAGAATGTCAAAAGAAAAGTTGCTTAACGGATACTTTATTATCTTCGGAGGAGGTTCAACAAGTAAAAGAGTCAGATATTGAAAAGTTTTTAATTCAACAACATCGTTTGTTGGATAGTAATACTGCATTTCTTAAAAATCAATATGTTCTTCCGAGCGGAAAGCGATTAGATATTCTCTTACAAAAATCTGATGGCGGAGGATACATTATTGTGGAAATTAAGAAAGGGGATATTGGAAGAGATGATATTAATCAATTAAAAGGATATATTAAAGAACTAAAAGTCGAGAAAAATACTAAAGAAGTAAAAGGAATTATGGTGTGTAAAGGGGTTTTGCCGTATTTCGAAAATGATATTAATTATCTTTCAAGTGAATTGATAGAAATATGTACATATGCATGGAAATTTTCTTTATTAAAGCGTGATAACAGCAATTAGAAGCCCTAATATAACAAATTACATAAATCAAATAAGGATTAAAAGGTGAATGATGTGAAAACTCACCTTTTAATCCTTATTTGTATATAGGGAAAATTATGCACCTTTTAATCCTTATTTGTATATAGGTACATTTGTTCATGGAATATAAGTGGGGGTTAAATAGATAAGTAAAAATAATAAAGCATGGAGTGCTATAGTACCCATGAATATTTATAGATTAAATATACTTTTCTCTTATACTAATGAAAGCATATCTCTATAATAATCTTCGTAATCTTTCCAGCCAATTATTGAAATTACTTCTTTTGCTAGATTAATTTTATCATCTCCATTCCTGTCAATTTTAATTTCATAATCTCTGTTAAGTTGGATAAAACAATCTTTCGTCTTCTGAAATCTATCATTGAAACCTTCTTCGTAATGTAGAGATTGATTACGTCCTTCCCAAATTACAGTTTTTAGGAACTGTGATTTCATTGTTTTGCCGTTTTTACATTCGGTAAAAGGGTTATTGGTACCATGATATGAAATAGAAATGCCTTGTTTAGCAATTTGTAACAACGCACCTGAAAGAGTACTTAAAGACTCATATTTATCTTTGAATCTTTCGGTGTTTTTTTTCAGTTGATTTTCAATTTTAGCTCCTTCTATAAAATGGTAGGTTGCTTGGTCTCTTAGAAACGTTATATCGTCAAGGCCTTTGATTTGATGCATTTCTTGATCAAGTTTATTGGCTAATGCCTCATTTTCTTTTAATGTCCGAATCAGTTCTTCTAATTCTTTTTCTTCATTGTTAATAATCCTAATTAATTCTTCAGTTGCGTACTTTGTAGACTCTAAATATTTTTTCATTCGTTCTTCAGCTGACAAATTAATTCCCTCCCTAAATATAGAGCAAGTATAATGTTAGTTTAACAATAAATGGTTCATTTTGGTAGTTGGTGATAGTAAATTGTCTGTTTTTATAATTAAATATGTGCTTGTGATAGTAAGGGATCTGTACCATGAATAAAAAAGAAATGTTATCTAATAGGTATATATTGAATTGAGGATGGTAGGAAATCACTTGATAAAATAAGATTTTTATGTATTACATTCCCGCAATCATGTTAAATATTTCTTTTCGTGTGATTAATCGTAAAAAACTGTCAATAGACATACTTTCTACGTGTGGAGTTGATACTATATTTTTTCAACAGATAAATAAAAGCAATAAAGACCAGAACCTGATAAAAGGCACTGGTCTTTTTCTTATTTCTTTGACGCATCAAAATTTTGAATAAGCATATCTTTGTAGATATTTCTTAGTAATTCTGTAAAATGTGTGCGTATATCAATAAGGAATAATAAAGGTATTTGTTCCGCTGAAACATTATACTGCCTTACTAAAGGTATAAAATAAGGTTTATTTGCTAAAAGAAAGGCATCATATTTATCCGTATCTTTTACATTGTAAAAATTTTGCGGATGGCCAAATAAGCTGTCTGCAACATCATCATTGGTATCTCCTTTTGCCATTGCATTAATAAGCTGTCCTTGAGATACCTTAATTTTAATTTCAGTATTCATTTCAGTAATCTCATAATCTAGAGTATCTCCTAAAGAACTATTCTTAGGAATGAGCTTAATCTTGTACTGATAAGGTCGCACTAGGCCATCACCAGAATATGTAGCTGATAAATTGTATGAGTCAATTGCATAATATTGATACTGTAAAGTCATGACTAAATCCCTCTCCCTACTATTTCTATTTTACTATTTTAATTTTAATACATTTTTGTGAATTGTCATCAATATTTCTCAAATTAATCCATTATCTACATAATATTCTAGGGATTCTTCAAATATAGCCTAGGCTACAATGCTATTCTAATAGCTTACAAAGGTATTTAAGTTAATTTGTAGACATCCATAAAAAAATAGCATGGAACTTAATAAATGCTAAAGTAGGTTTATACCATTTTGTATCATTTGAGTACACCTTATTGATACATTATGAGATGCTTGATATACTTAGGTTATAAACGTCTCATATACATGTATCAAAATGAAAGGGTGAAATTCATATGAAATATGGTTATGGTCGTGTGTCATCAGCAGGTCAAAATTTAAGTGCACAAATTAAACAACTGCAAGAAGCAGGATGTGACACTATTTTTAAAGAGAAGGTCAGTGGAAGAAAGAAAGAAGATAGAGAGCAGTTCAGTCTACTCCTTGAGACAGTACAAGCAGGTGACACTATTACTGTTACGAAGTTAGATAGGTTTGCCAGAAGTACAAAAGATGCTTTAAACACCATTGAATATTTAAACAACAAAGGTGTTTCCCTTATTGTCTTGAACATGGGTGGAGATAAGATTGATACAAGTACGGCAATTGGCAAATTAATGATTACTGTCCTATCTGGTATAGCAGAATTTGAAGCTGATATGATTAAGGAAAGGCAATTAGAGGGTATTGAAGAAGCTAAGCAAAGAGGTGTCTATAAGGGAAGACCCAAGAAGTATACAAAGAATAACAGAGGTTTACAGTATGCCCTTGAGTTATTCCGCAACAGGGCAACCAATAAGATGACTGTTAAAGAGATTGAAGAGATAACCAAGATAAGCAGGGCTACTCTTTATAGAGCGGTAAGAGAACAGGAAGGTGAAGTAGAATAATGAGATAAGACAAATTATCATGTGGAGTATGAGAGGTATAGGGGTGTGCTTATCACCATTTTGAATGATTTGTATAGTAAATAATGTATAAGCACACCTGCTCCCGCAATCTCAGATGAAAAATTTATAATAAATATCTCAAATGTTAAGCTAGTACACAGTTTCCTAATTCCATGCCTTACTTATCAATATCTATCTTATTAAAAATAGATCGTTCAATAAGGTAAATTTAATTAGTCATAATAGTATTTGATTCATAACCTTTCATTGGACCAAATAAGTCTAACATGTAATAAATTAAGTCATTTTCTGCATATAGGTATCTTATGTTTCCATCAATCATAAGTAGAACTATAGCGTGTGTTGTTATCAAGTGTAAAGAATAAGAACCATCTTCGTTTTCTGTAATTAATAAATTACACAGTGTTTCTAGGTCATTACTTATTCTTTGGCTAATACTATACTCTCTTAATCGGTTGTTAGGTGTCTCAAACTGATCCTCTTCCGTAAAGAACCAGGCATCATCGAAATCAGGGATTTTCTTGTAAAAGTCATTAATAAAAGAATAATTTGTGATATCGGTAGGGTGTATTTTATGGTTTTCCTTAAAGATAAACTGATAGATAAAATAATATAATAATCCTTTTTGAGTAGGTGTCAGATTTTGCACAACAGCTAGACCTTCTTTAAATACAATGTCTTCATCACCATACATACTTCTTATCATCGCATCAATCTGTATAGATGAAAGGTGAAGAAAGGTTAGTGCATAATCGGGTTCAACTACATATATATTCTCCCTTTTAACAAATTCAGATTCAATCAACCTAATTTTTTCTTTGTTCTTAACTTTGTCGCAACAAAGTACAATATAAAAATCTAAGACATTGTCACCGAATTTATCCATGGTATCAAAAAATTGTGCTTTTAAATCTTTCAAATAGTCTTTTCTTTTTAAGTCATCTTCAGATTTGATTTGAAAACAGATGTACTTATTTTTATGTCTAATAATTACGTCCGTACCAGCATCTCGAGGACCTTGTATATCATAAACAATTTTTTGATATTTTTCGAATGATTCAAAGATCGACTCGAACTTATCTTGAAACCCTGGGCATAAATGGGCGTTATGTTTTTTGTCAGTAAACCAGCTTGTATTCTCCTCTTCACTTCTCTTAATAAACAATAAATCGTAGATAATCTTCTTTATATGTTCCATATTCAAGTATGCACCTCATTAATAATTATTTAAAGTACCTTAATATGCAATCATATTTACGATATCACACATTGTGGAAATATTGATAGAGTTTTAAGAAATGTACGAATTATTTATGAGAATATAATAATGAAGAAAAAGAATCCAATTGTTTGGTGGCTCTGGTTATTCAATTGACAGTGAAGGTAGTGTAATAAGGGCATATAAGGGGGACGTATACGTCATTCTTTGGATGTAACAGCCACCATTAGAAGTTAACAAGGTTATATTTTATTAACTTGTGATAAAGAGTCTAACCACCCAATATGCTCTCTTGAAATAATTTTTGTAAGTTTAAAATGTATGAAAAATCAAATTCTTATGTATTCAATTCCTGCAACCATGTTAAATATTTAATATATACGATTCTAGTGATAAACCTGTTAATTAAAGTGGATTTACGTGTGAATTGTTTAAGTTACTTAACAAATGGGGGAGGATAGTTGAATACTAAAATAATTAAATGAGGTATAGTAGGAAAAGCGTATCCATAATTAGCATTGTACAATTGCAATAGCTTTGGTTTAAATAATCAGTTTATTATGACTAATCAATCCTAACTCTAAGTAAATGAATAAAGAATTAGGCATTCTCTCAAATTTATCTTTTACATTCTCTTCACATGGATATTGAAATTTTGGGGAGTTAAGGTGTGTAACTTTTGAGTTTTTATTATTTGAATATTTTGTTTTTTGTCGGGAGAAATAAAAAACCACTCAAAAGCGAGTGGTTAGATCAGAAATGAAGTTCAAGAAGTTTAGATTCAGAAGAATTATTTTTTCTAGAAAGTTTCTGCCTTTTTAATTCTCTTTCAGCATCGAAATGAATTTTATCAGTATTTCTATAATAGCCTAATGAATGTTTTGTTATTTCATTTTTAAGCTGTACATCATCGTAATGAAAATTGATATATTGGCTACTACATACTTCAAATTCATCATGATTGCTGTTTTTTATAGTACCACCAAATATATACGAATAGGGATAGGAATCATAATTTTTAATTTCAAAATCACCTAGAATATCTATAAATTGATGTTGCAATCCTTCATAATAGATTCTTGGATTAGGAATAACGAATTTTACTTGATCAAAAAAGTTTATATGATCTAAATTCTCTTCATGGACTTGATCTGATATATATTTAAGATTTAGCCAATCATCATATGAAATTTGAGGTGAATAAAATTCTAAATTACGGAAATCACAAAGTAATTCTACATTTTGGGCAATAATAATTAAGTTATCATCGTAATAATCAATACTTAGAATTTCTGCTTCTGACATACCAATAGAGATAGAGAACTGGTCTTCACTCAATGTAATATTCATTATTTTCACCTACCTTTTTCTTAATACAATTTGTTTAATCGTATGATTTTCAATGGATTTTCCATTACTAAGACGTGAATGCCAAAAATTAGGATGGCAATGTTGAGTCTTACTAACGGTTATAAAACCTTTTTTTTCTAAAACTTTTTCAGATGCCATCCAAACTTCTTTGAAGTACGAGTTTGAAATGTTTCCAGTAATTACGATTAGTCCGTCAGTTTTCAGAACATCATATGCTTTAGAACGAAGTGGATAAAACCTATGAGGACAAAGCATAAATATTAGGTCTACGCTTTCTGGTTTATAAATTTCATCTAAACCATTCGCATCGCAACGAATAATGTTATGGGTCTCTGAAAGTTTTATATCAATGTTATCTGCATATTCAAATATTTTTTCTCCACAACCTACATTTAAAACTAACATATAACCCCTCACTTAATTCTCAAGATTCGATTTATTTATAATTATAAATGAAGGGTTTATAATTTTCATTAGTTTTTCCAAAAATACCAATTTTAAATCATAACTGATAAAAATTTTGATATTCATTATATGCGAGTGATTTGAAATAGATACCTCCGAATTATAAGTTGTTATTTATTGGGAGTGAGGATATATAAAATAAAGATTCTCTATATGCAGTGCAAACCAAGTAACTAGCGTTGACATTACGCAAGCCACCAGCAACGATTTAGATGTACTCAATGACAAATTTGGTTTTAGAAATCAATAATTTTTTCTTCAACTATTATCGATAGGTGCACTTAAGCGGTAATGAACAGATGCAAAAATGAAACCTAAACATATCAAGGGTTTCTAGACTCAGGTTAATTACTGCTTTGCTGTTATTAACAAATAGATAAAGCGAGTCATATGCAATTCCCCTCGTCTTGGAGCGGTTAGAACGCCATTATGAGGTTATGGGCGTACTTCTACAGTGGGCAAGATAATGGATTAGAAGCACAAAGATAGTTATTAGAAGAAGTAGGATGTATAAGAATATTTTTTGAAAAGGTAACAGGTAATGAGGGGAGTATTACAATGAAAATTAGGTAGAAAGATATGATAATATTATTTGGAATATATTATGGAGGTTAAAAAGTGACTATTGAAGATACAATATTAATTAAAATCAGTTACTCATATGTTGAGGGAATGTCTGCAGATAAGCTATATAATGCAACAAGCATAAGTTGGGTAATATCCCAAAAGAAATTAGAAGAGGGAAATATAAAGTATTTTTGTGCAGTTTATAATAATGTTATACAAGAAGTCTATGAATTAGAGAGTTTTGAACGTGATACGAACGAAGGGAAAGAGGCGAGATTCATTCTTCATGGAAAGGTTGCATCAGATGAAGAATTACGGAATAGACTAATTAACCTTGGAGTTCACAATATTCATAGAGGTAAAGGAAATCCAATAAAATATACTAGCATGGATACTTTGCTAAACTCACAACATGAAGAAGAGAGTTTAATAGAAAACGAAGTAGAGACAAAGCAAGAAGTGAATGATATTTTCATTAGTGATGAAATGCAATTAAAAATCGTAAATTTATTAAAATATAAAAAAAACATTATTCTTCAAGGATCTCCAGGGGTAGGAAAAACATATATAGCAGAACAATTAATAAAAAACGCATTTAATGTAACAGATGAACAACTATTACAAGTGCAATTTCATCAATCTTTTTCATATGAGGACTTTGTTGAAGGTTATCGTCCTAATGCAGAAGGGAAGTTTAAATTGCAAAATGGTTTATTTAAAAAATTTGTGAAAAATTCCTTGCAAAATGATAAAAAGGATTACTTTGTGATTATCGATGAAATTAATCGTGGAAACTTATCTAAAATTTTTGGTGAACTTTTTATGCTTATTGAAAATGATAAAAGAGGAAAAAATATTAAACTTGCTTATTCACAAAAAGATTTTACTGTTCCTGCAAATATATATTTTGTTGGTACGATGAATACTGCAGATAGATCGTTGGCAAATCTAGATTTTGCCCTGAGAAGAAGATTTTCTTTTGTACATATTGAACCAGCTTTTACTGGAGAAGCATTAAATAAATTTGTAGCTTTTTTATCTAATAAGGGAATTAGCGAGCGAAATATGAATAGGATTGTAGAAAATATTTACACAATTAATCAAGAAATCAGAAGTGACTATCGCTTAGGGAAAGGGTTTGAAATTGGACATGCTTATTTTACAAATGTAAAAGGGATTCATGATATAAATGAATGGTATAACAATATAGTTGAGTATGAATTAGTTCCTTTAATTGAAGAGTATTATTTCGATGATGAAATAAAATGTAAGGAACTTATCGAGGTGCTAAGAAGTGGATCTTTCGAAATATAAAGTGCCAATTCGAAATCTATTTTGTATATTATGTTATGCAAATGAAATGCCAGAGTTGGTACGATCAGTAAATAGTGTTGATAAGGATTTACCAAATTTAATGGTTATCACAAAATTGTTTATTCAAGAAACCAATCAAATTATTAAAAGGAACTTATTTAAGGATTATCGTAGTGTTGAAGAAGATACTAGTCAAATAAAGGGAAAAGTTCTATTTAATCAATCTATGCAACAGATAGCAAACCATAAGGCTTATTTGACATGTGAAATGGACGAGTTTGATGAGAATAATTTGCAGAATCAATTATTAAAAACAACGCTCATAAACTTAATGGGGAAAAGTCAATTACCAAAAAGTGATAAAATTAATATTCAATCATTGTTGTATAGATTTTCAAAAGTGACTACTATAAAGATACAACGCAAACATTTTTTTAGTGTTCAGCTAAATAGAAGTAATCTGTATTATCGTAAAATGCTACTATTAGCACGTCTTATTTTTGAATTGCAAAACATGTCAGAACAAGATGGAGAAATTAATTTGTTCGAAATATTAAATGATGAAAAGAAAATGCAGAAAATTTTCGAAAAATTCATCTTGAATTTTTATAAGTACGAACAGAATAAGTATCAATCTCGATCTGAAAAGCTTAAGTGGGATCTTGGAGCTGGAAACCAAAAGCTAGTTCCAGACATGAATACAGATATTTCATTATTTAGTAAAGATAAAAAACACAAAATCATAATCGATGCAAAATATTATTCGCAAACATTAATTGAATACTATGATGTGCAGAAAATAAGAAGTAATCATCTATACCAACTCTATGCGTATTTGAGCCATAGTCATGATACAATTATTACTCGAGGGATATTGGTATATCCAACTAATGGTAATAATGTGGATGAAACTTATACACTTCCTATTCGTGTAGGTAATCATGTGAACACTACAACAATCCGAATATTCACAGTTGATTTAAATCGAGAATGGGAAAAAATAGAATGGCAAATGTTCGATCTATTAAGAGATAGTTAAAAGCATTAAAAAATTGATACTGTTATTAGTCAATTTGAATTAAATAAAATTAGGGAAACACTCCATATATTTTTAAAATATGGAGTATTTCATTATGTAGGGCGATACTTTTCACCAATATAAGAAGTTGATTAATGGGAATATAAAGTAGCAAACCTATCACTGCACTCTTATTAAAAAAAATAGCAAAATACAATGACATGTTCATTATATAAGAGGACTTTGGAGAAAAATGTGGAAAATTGTTGTGTAGATTATAAAAGGAGATGTATTTTTTGGAAGCTGTTGATTATTTAATTGAATGGGCAAATGATGTTAGCTGGAAAAAGTATATTTTAGGACGAGTGATTGGTGTTAGGGGAAATCTGCATATTGAAGAAATGAAAAAAGAGCTATTAGATATAATATTAAAAGAAAGGGAAATTGAACTTAAAATTCAAAAATCTGATTCAAACAAAAGTGAGTTGAATTTACGAATCAATTCAATTAAAAGACCTGTAAATATTAATGCACTTTCGGAAGATAGTGAATTTTCTTTAGGTAGAAATTTAAATGTATTCTATGGTGAAAATGGCACTGGAAAATCCTCATACGTAAGAGTTTTTAGGAAATTGGCAAATAATTATTTTACTAATCAAAAAAAACTAGTTTTACACCCAAATGTATATAAAGATTGTCCTGAAAGTTTAAAACAAACACTTGATATTACATATGAAGTAAACCAAAATGTTAAAAGAGAAAATATTGATATTAATAAACCAAATTCCTATTTGAAAAATATAAATGTGTTTGATTCTGATTCTATAATACCTTTATTAAATGAAGATTTAAGTTTTAGTATTCTTCCACAAGGTTTTTCTTATTTTCAAGACATAATTGGAATACTTGATAAATTAAAAAAGAGTATTGAACAGGATATTTTTAATTACGATATGGAAATTAAGGGTATTTTTAAAGATTCTTCTTTTCAAATTGTAAAAGATGAACTATTAGATATCCAAAGAAAAGCAAATTCTTCTAATTTCCATGGGTACATTAAAGAAAATTATCCTCAAACTGAACATTACGAAACCGAGTTAAAAGAGATAGAAACACAAATTAAAGAGTTAACATCAACTAATGTAGAAAGTTCAAGGAAATTACTAAATGCCCAAAAGAATAAGCTTGAATCAATAAATAAGGCAATAAGTCAAGCCTCGATAAAATTAAGTGAGGAGAGCCTTACTACAGTAAATAAATTAATAGATGATTTCCTAACAAAAGTTGCCGAGGAAAAAGAACACAATGAAAAATTTAATAAACAAATTAGTTATATAGAAAAATTTAATGATCAATGGCTGGAATTTATAAAATCTGGAAAAAAATATTATGATTCTATAGAAAAAAGTATACCAATTGAATTAGACCACTGTATTTTTTGTGGTCAATTATTGAATGAAAATCATATTAAGAAGATTGAAAATAATTTTGAACATATCAATTCTACTATTATCCATGATAAAGAAGAGATACGTAGGGAATTATTAAACAATGATATAAAAGAATTAAAAATAATATTTAAAGATGAAGATAAAGATCTTATTGGAAAAGAAATATTAGCCTCAAAACTACAATCAGCAATTGTTTTAATCAATAGAAATTTAGAATTTTTTTCAAAAGGAATAAATGAAGGTAAAGTGATACAATTTTCGAATACAATTGATGTTAGTAGTTTAACTCAAGAAATTGATAAAGAAATTGAGAATATTAAAACTAGGCTTATTGAGTTAAGTAAATCGAGTTTTGAAACAGCAAACATAGTAAAAGGTTTAGAGGATAAAAGGAATGTACTTTTAAAAGCACAATTAATCAATAATAATGTTAGTTTATTAGAAAAGTGGTTTAGAATTAACGACAAACTGAATCAATTATCTACAGTAAAAAAGAATTTTTCAACCACAGCATTAACAAAAAAGGCTAAAGAAGCTTTTAATGATTTAGTAGAAGAAAATTATATAAGAACCTTTAAGGGCTATTGTCAGGAATTAAGGGTTAGAGACGTTGATGTTAAACTCAAACCTCAAAAAGGGAAAACGTATAGAAGTAAGTATGTATCTGACGAGCAATTTAAAATAACTGATATTATGTCTGAGGGAGAACAAAAAGCAATTGCTATGGCTGAATTTTCAACAGACTTAAAAATAAGAAAAAATTATAATACACTTATATTTGATGACCCTGTCACTTCTTTAGACTATAAAAGATCAGAAAACTTCGCTAAGTTAATATATAACCTATCTCAAGAGAGACAGGTGTTAGTTTTCACACATAACATCCTATTTTACTATTTTCTTTACAACCAATGTGAAAGTAATAATAAAGAAAATAAGTTTTTTAAAGTAGATTTATATGATACAAATAATAAGGGATTGGTTTCGGAATCATTTAGTGGTAGGCTTGAAAATATCAATGATATAAAGAAGAAATTAAATGTTTATAAGCAAAAAATTGAAAGTAAATCCTGTATGGGTGATGAACTTGAATATAATATTTCTCTTGCATACACAGAAATTAGAACTTGGTGTGAATTAATAGTAGAAGAAGGTTTTTTCAAAAGTATTGTTAGGAGATACGAACCAAATATACGTTTTACTAAATTAAAGGACATCGATGGTAGTTTTGTTGATGAACTATCAATAGTATCAGATTTGTTTGACCGATCATGTAGATGGATGATTGGTCATAGCCAACCTTTGGAGACTTTATATTCAAAACCAAGTAGAGAGGATTTTTTTGCTGATTTTGAATATATTAAATCTCTAACCAATAAATTCACAGCTGTTAAATGGTAGAAGGTAAGACACTTTTGAGATGTAATTCATGAATAAAATTAATTATAATACTATATATGGATTTATAAAAAAATAAGAAACTATGCAGTACAATCCCGTATAAATAGGAGAGAAAAAGTAAATAAAGGTTGATTTAATCATGTTTTCTAAAAAATCTATGAGCCGTACAGACCTTATTACAAAATAAAAGAAATAAATTACTAAATTTGGAATGTGTACACGATGAAATTATTTTTACATTTAAATAATTGAAAAAGGATGAACATTTTGTTCACCCTTTTTTCTTTATAAATTATTAATTGGACTATGCTTATTATGTTGAAATACAATATCTTTACTTGTCATATTAATATACTTTCTAACCATCTCAATTGATGAATGTCCTAATATCTTTTGAAGAGTCATCACATCGCCATTATTAAGCAAATAATATTTTGCAAATGTATGTCTAAAAGTGTGAGGAGAGACCCTTACTCCTTTAATTCCCGCATTATTGCCATATGTTTTTAATCTTTGTCTAAATCGTGCAGGATCAACGGTATTTCCATAAACAGTAGTAAATATATGCAGAGTATCAAATTCTTCAATTTCAACTAGTAGTTCACGCAGTAGCTTACTAGTCTTTTGAGAAATAGGTACATATCGAGTTTTACGGTTCTTTGTGTTAGTACCATTTAACTCAATTACATTAGTTTTGAAATCAATATCCACTTGTTGCAGGTTTAAAGCTTCACTAATACGCATTCCTGTATCAGCAAGTAACATCATTAATACATAATCTCTAAACCCTGCATAAGTTCGTTGGTCTGGTTGTTTAAGTAAGGTTTTCAATTGGTCAACGGATAATGCTTCAATATTATCTTGTGCTTCTTTTAGTGACTTAATTTTTGTAAATGGATTTGTTTGTAGATATTCCTCTTCAACGAGGAAGTTGTAGAATGCTCTCATATGCTTCATGATAGTATTTATATAAGACACTGAAACACCCACAGATTTATATTTTTCCTTAACGCAATGGTTATTTTTATGCTTAACGTGATCATTTTTTAAGTAATATAGAAACTCTCTAATGGTATTTGTATCGAGTGTATTAGGTGTTACACCTTCATGATGTTCTTCTAAATATCGGTGAAATACTAAGAAATATCCCTTCTTATTTTCAAGAGTTCTTCTTGCAAGAGCTTCTGCTTCTTTTGCAAACATATAAATGTTAAATAACTCTTGGAACGTGTAAGTTTCAATTTGTGTAACTTCAATGTTTGTACGACCTAACTTTGCTTTTCCTCTTTTACCTGTTCTGGACAAAATAAAACGCCTCCCTATATCGGTAATTTGGTTTACCGTATAAGAAGACGTGAATAACTCGCACCCTAAAAAGTAAATGACCGCAACACTAGGGTGATTTTTGATTTGTAGAGTATAAAACATTAACACCTACAAACCCTTGTAGAATACGGTCTCATAAAAACTATGACCCCGGAGAGGCTCGAACTCACGACCTCCACCCTGTCAAGGTGGCGCTCTCCCTGCTGAGCTACGGGATCTTCAAAAATGCGTATGTAACTGCATCCTTAATCTGTATGCTAAAGCAATTATATATAATTGACTGAAATTTTGCAATATTTTATATTAATGTTTTGATAGGAAAGTAGTTGGAATTACGTAGTTGTGTATTAAGGAATATATAAGAAGAGAATGTAATGAAAAGTGATTTCGAATAAAGCGGTTACATTATTTTTTTCGATACCAATCCACAGGACCCTCGTCACTTAAATCAACAAGAAAAGGGAATAAGAAATGTAAAGGTAAGCTTATAAGTTCTGGCATAGCATTCAATGTTTTCTTTGATAGATACTGCCTTCTAAAGCAATACGGGCAATCTTTTTCAAATGTTATGAGTATCGACCATACATCTTTTATTGTCCACTTCGTTTTACAATACGTACAACGCGCCATAGAGTTCCTCCTCATGTTAAGGTTTTTTCTAGTATATTCTATTCTATTGTACTGAAGTCATTTGTATTTGGTATGATAAAATGTAAGTTGTTTTATTTTTATGTGAATGTATTGAGTAATTCAGGATCATTTATATATCATTTCATATTTTTGTATGGTGATAGGTTTTCAGCTTCGATATGTAAACTGGCCAATATATCCTTTTTACAATTTACTTAAAATCATGTATAACAGAGATACAAGATTATTTCATAAATATTCAGAAGTAGAGGGAGAATTATTGTAATGGTAAGAAAAACGTTCAAGATGCGCGTATCTAGAAATAGAACAATTTCGATTAATGGCTCAATTCTTGATGTGGATGTTACACATGATGAGTTTTTACAAGAGTTTGTTGAGTGGGTCGATTCTAAAGGTTGGTCGTTTATGGGGATGACAGATGAGATTACGCCTGAAGAAGCTAGCCAAAAGTTAATAGATTCGTTGATTGATGAGAAGGATAAGAAAGAATAACTCCTTCTTATTTTTTATTGTATATTTATGTTCTTCATCGTAAAAATATGATATAGTAAAAAACAGTGAATATTCTTCCAATTTAATACAAATTACATATGGATTGGTAGATTCAGTTTTTAAACTGTGAGAGTATAGTGAAAAGGGAGAGTCATATGGTAAATTTTAAGGAAATTTTGGCTTTTATTACCGTTATTTGTTTATTTTTTTTGACACCTATGACGTTACGTGCGGAGACGAATATTGGAGTGAATCCAGAACAAGTGGCACCACCACCTGCGGAAGGACCAAATGTTTTTAGTCAGTTTGCAACTACGATTGATGCAAAAACTGGAGATGTTTTGTATAACAAAAACGCACATCATCGTGCATTTCCGGCTAGTATGACGAAAGTGTTAACAGCGATTTTACTTATGGAGCATACGAAGCCAGAGGATCAATTTACGTTTTCGCAATTAGCATTAGATCAAGAGAAGAGTAATTATCAAATTGAATTTCAACCTGGTGAG
The DNA here is from genome assembly GCF_008368845.1 of Bacillus sp. BB51/4. NCBI lineage: Bacteria > Bacillati > Bacillota > Bacilli > Caryophanales > Bacillaceae > Bacillus > Bacillus sp. BB51/4. The sequence goes on along the minus strand of NZ_QOSC01000016.1, from coordinate 65,856 downwards.
ACGATTAATAGAAATACTGCGCTTATGATTTTAATGGTGCTGAGTGCAAATGATGTGTCGTATGCGATTGCGGAGCGTATTGGCGGAAATGTTGAGAAGTTCGCTCATATGATGAATGAGAAAGCAAAGCAATTAGGGGCTACAGATAGTCACTTTGTAACGCCAAATGGATTGCATGATCCAAACCATTATACGACGCCGTATGATATGGCTATGATTACGAGAGGTGTACAAAAGTATCCTGAGATTTTACAAGCGATGAATACGAAAAGGACGACGGTTACGACATCTAGCCAGACGGTTTCTATTTTTAATAAGTCTACTTATTTTGAAAATCCATATAGCATTGGCGGGAAGACGGGTTTTACAAATGAAGCGCGTAATACACTCGTTCTATTAAATGAGAAGGATGGTAATCGCATTATAAATGTAGTAATGGCTTCCCAAAGACCTGAAATTTATGAAGATTTGAAGCAGATGGCGGATTATTCTTTCGGTCAATTTGTGAAGCAAACTGTATTAGATAAACATAGCTGGCATCAAAAGGCAACGTATTTAAATAAAGATATTGATAGCGAGCTTGAAAAAAGTGCAGAGCTTATGCTTAAGAAAGATGAAGGTAAAAATGTGAGGACGATTTTCCGTGCGGCTTCATTAGATAAAGATTCTTTGTATCATAAAGGAATTCATCGTGGTGAGGTAGTTGGTGCAGTTGACATCACGAAGAATAATCAAACAATTGCGACGATAAATGTTCTTTCAAAAGAAGATGTTACTTTTCCGATGCCTAAAAAAGATACGGCTACGCTTGAAGTAAATGAATCAAATGTAAAAATAATAAGCATTGGGATAGGTGCCGCTGTACTATTTGGAGCCATTTTATTTGTAGTGCTACGCCGAAATACAACAGGAATGAAATCAGAAGAAAAATAAATTACTAGTAAAAAGACTGTGAAGAGACTTTGTCACAGTCTTTTTTGTATATATAAAATAACTAATAATTGTAAATTTTCTTATTGCATTTACGGGTTGTTCGTTATATTATTTAGTTGTGTTCTTGTTAGAGAACTGATTGGGTATTATATACTCCAAATAATATAAAACAACGGAGAGGGAGAGAGACGATGAAATTAATTTGGAAAGTGATTAGCAACGTTATCTCGTTTGTTTTATTTGCATTAATGGTTTTTCTAGCTTTTGTAGTTATTTCGTCAAAAGCGAGTGGCGGAGATCCAACAGTGCTGGGATATCAATTTAAATCAGTGCTATCAGGATCGATGGAACCGACATTTTTAACAGGATCAATCATTGCGATAGAACCGACGAAAGATGGTTCGAAATATCAAAAAGGTGATGTTATTACCTTTAAAGAGAAAGATGAAAAAATTATCACTCACCGTATTATCGGTGTGAAAGATACAAATGGAAAAGTAATGTATGAAACAAAAGGTGATAACAACAACGGTCCTGATTTAGAACCAGTACGTGCGGAGAATGTAATTGGGAAATATGCAGATATTACAGTTCCTTATGCAGGATATGCATTAAATTATGCTAGTTCAAAGGCTGGAGCTGCATTGCTTCTTATTATTCCAGGAGTCTTTTTATTAGGCTATTCTGCGATTTCTATTTTTGGTGCGATTCGCAGCATTGACGGAGAAAAGAAAGAGAAAAAAGTAGAACAATCCGTCTAGTTCGTTTGGTTATACTTTCCGTTTAGGAAGTTAACAAATATATAGATTAAGGGGATATGGACATGACTTTAAAGAAAAAATTAGGTATGGGTATCGCATCAGCAGTGTTAGGGGCAGCATTAGTTGGCGGAGGAACATTTGCATTTTTCAGTGATAAAGAAGTGTCAAACAATACATTTGCGGCTGGTACACTGGATTTAGCATTAAATCCATCAACAGTTGTTAATGTATCGAATTTAAAACCTGGTGATACAGTTGAAAAAGAATTTAAATTAGAAAATAAAGGTACATTAGATATTAAAAAAGTTCTATTAAAAACAGACTATAGTGTAGAAGATACGAAGAAAGATAATAAAGATGATTTTGGTAAACATATTAAAGTAACATTCTTAAAAAATGTAGATAAGCATGAAACGATTGTGAAACAAACTACATTAGATAAATTGAAGGGTGATACACTTACAGCAGTAGATAATGATTTAGCTGCTTGGTTCTGGGATGAAAAAGGTATTTCTGCAGGTAAATCTGATAAATTCAAGGTGAAATTTGAGTTCGTTGATAATAAAAAAGATCAAAATGAATTCCAGGGTGATAAGTTACAATTAACTTGGACGTTTGATGCACAACAAACAGAAGGTGAAACAAAATAATATGTAAAAGGGCTATCAAATGGATAGCCCTTTTTCTATTTTTCTAGTATATAGCTATCATTTTGTATCGTTCTTTATTATAATAAAAGTAACGTTCTGTATAGAGAACATCTTGTTCGATGGGAGAGATTATGATGCTGAAAACACCTCGCAAATTAAAAAAGATGCTTATATTGCCTTGTATGTGCTCCATTACGTTTTATTTAGGCTCTCAAATAATGACGTATACAGAAGCTGCATTTATTCATGAAACGAAAGTGGAAGCCGCTCTTTCTACAGCGATTATATTTCCAAAGACAGTTGATACGTTAAAAGAGGAAGCTGAGAAACATAAACAGTTTATTGAGCATCAGTATGGAGAAATGAAGGGGAAGTTGGCAGTAACTTCTATAGAAGAAATTGAACAGGCAATTGTAGTGTGGCAACAAGGACGTGAGAAAATTGCTTCTGAGGAGGAAGCGCTGCAAAATGTATATACTGCAATAGAAACTCCTTATAATCAAATACAAGAAGAATTAAAAGTGAATAAAAGTGAATCGATTCAACAAGTGGCCGTATACGTGAATGAAGGTTTTCTCAGTATAAAAGAGAAGCGAGATTATATCGTGAAAGAAGTTAGTTTGCAAGCTATTGATGAACAAATTCAGACTTTACAAAAACTATTAAAAGATGAAACAGTAAAGAAACAGAAGAAAGTAGAAGAACAGAAGAAAGTAGAAGAACAGAAGAAAGTAGAAGAACAGAAGAAAGTAGAAGAACAGAAGAAAGTAGAAGAACAGAAGAAAGTAGAAGAACAGAAGAAAGTAGAAGAACAGAAGAAAGTAGAAGAACAGAAGAAAGTAGAAGAACAGAAGAAAGTAGAAGAACAGAAGAAAGTAGAAGAACAGAAGAAAGTAGAAGAGAAGAAGAAAGTAGAAGAGAAGAAGAAGGTAGAAGAGCAGAAACAAGTAGAGACAGCTAAAAAACTTGAGCAAGGAACTCATGAAAAGGCTACTACCACGGATCATAATGAGAAATCGTCAGAATAAACTGATGACCGGTATAAAAAATGATGTATATGAGTGTGAGGGAGTATTTGCCCCCGCACTTATTGTATTTCTTAAAATATAAACGTAAGAATTCAGAAAAAACGAAATAATATTGAGAAATAAAAATAATTGAAAATACTAATAAATATTTGTTGTATTTATAGAGTAATGTTCGTTATAATGAACTTAAGGTTTTTAAAAGAGAACGAATATTAGCTAAGCTAATATAGTTTTCTTTATATCTCTTATTGAAAAATAAGAGACAAAAATATAAAAAACAGCTAGGGGGAATTGATTGTGAGTCTGAAAAAGAAATTAGGTATGGGAGTTGCATCAGCAGCATTGGGGTTATCTTTAATTGGTGGAGGAACATTCGCTTACTTTAGCGATAAAGAAGTATCAAACAATACATTTGCAGCTGGGACGTTAGATCTTACATTAGACCCTAAAACGCTTGTAGATATTAAAGATTTAAAACCAGGGGACTCTATTAAGAAAGAGTTCTTATTAAAGAATAGCGGTTCATTAACAATTAAAGATGTTAAACTAGCGACAAAGTATACTGTAAAAGATGCAAAAGGTGATAATGCTGGTGAAGACTTTGGTAAGCACGTTAAAGTAAAATTCCTTTGGAACTGGGATAAACAAAGTGAGCCTGTATATGAAACAACTTTAGCTGATTTACAAAATGCTGATCCAGATCTTTTAGCGAAGGATATCTTTGCTCCTGAGTGGGGAGAAAAGGGTGGATTAGAAGCAGGCACAGAGGATTATCTGTGGGTACAATTTGAATTTGTAGATAATGGGAAAGAACAAAATATCTTCCAAGGTGATTCATTGAACTTAGAATGGACATTCAATGCTAACCAAGAAGCTGGAGAAGAAAAATAATAAAAAAGCGGGTATCCCCCGCTTTTTTTTATAAAGAAAAAAGAAGTGCCAATTGTAAGCACTTCTTTCTATTTATTATTTTTGATCTTGCTTCCATTTTGTAAATTCAAGAAATTCACGAAATTGTTCTTTGGAGACGCCGGAGCTCATCGCATCTTTAACGAGTTGTGTCCATTCGGAGTCTAAATGATTTTCCTTTGTTGTTTCATCATGAAGTAGAGTGTCAACTGGAATTTGTAGAACTGCTGCGATCTTTTCAAGAAACTGAATGGAAGGGTTTTTTTGTAAATTTCGTTCTATAGAACTAATGTAAGATTTAGCAACACCAGCTTTTTCGGCAAGCTCAGTTAATGAAATACCTTTTTGTAAGCGAAGGCGTTTTATACGTTCTCCAATCATATTTGCGCACCTTTCTATCAATATGTAGTCGTCTTATGATGTCATTATTATAACATAAACTTCGTTAAAAAGAACAAGCCTATTGAGCCTGACTGGATGGCTTCATACGTTGGAAAAAATGTTCGATATCTTGCAGGGCGATACCAGCGTCTAGAGCTTCAAGTATTAAATCAATCCATTCTTGGTCCAGTGCGTCAGTCTTATCTTTGTACAAATGTAATTCCTCCCTAATTATCGGTCATAACTGCTGCTACAGAATATATGATAATGCAATCTCATTTTGTGTTTTATATAGTGAATTATCAAATATTTTGTAGATAAAACAAAGATAAAATCCCCATTAAATTCCCTCTATGGCGATTATAAAGTTTCTGACAAATATTTTCAATATTTTCAGAAAACATTGTTGAATTGTGATATATTCGTATGCTAACTATGGAATTTTTACAAATATGTTAAAAAAATTACATAATATAACTAAATATTGAAAAAATATTGAATTTTTAATAAAATTCAATTTGTAATACATATTTTTTATTAGGGGAGGAAATAAGGGATGAACAAGAAACCGTTCAAAGTTTTGTCATCAATCGCTTTGACAGCTGTGTTAGGTCTTTCATTCGGAGCGGGTGGCCAGTCTGCATATGCTGAAACACCTGTGAATAAGACAGCTACGAGCCCAGTCGATGATCATTTAATTCCAGAAGAACGTTTAGCAAATGCGCTAAAAAACCGTGGGGTAATTGATTCGAAGGCTTCAGAGACAGAAACAAAGAAAGCCGTCGAAAAATACGTAGAGAACAAAAAGGGTGAAAATCCTGGGAAAGAAGTATCAAATGGGGACCCACTTACGAAAGAAGCATCTGACTTTTTAAAGAAAGTGAAAGATGCGAAAGCTGATACGAAAGAAAAGTTAGACAAACCAGCAACAGGAACACCTGCAGCGACAGGCCCAGTTAAGGGTGGTCTAAATGGTAAAGTACCAACTTCTCCAGCAAAGGGAAAAGAATATAACGGTGAAGTTCGTAAAGATAAAGTACTCGTTTTACTTGTAGAGTACGCTGACTTTAAACATAACAATATTGATAAAGAACCTGGTTATATGTATACTGACGATTTTAACAAAGAACATTATGAAAAAATGTTATTCGGTAATGAGCCATTCGCATTAGAGGATGGCAGCAAAATCGAAACGTTTAAACAATATTACGAAGAGCAATCTGGCGGTAGTTATACAGTAGACGGAACAGTTACAAAATGGTTAACAGTTCCTGGTAAAGCTGCTGATTACGGTGCAGATGGTGCGACAGGTCATGATAATAAAGGACCAAAAGGACCACGTGATTTAGTAAAAGATGCATTAAAAGCAGCTGTAGATAGCGGTATTGATTTATCAGAGTTTGACCAATTCGATCAATATGATGTAAATGGCGATGGAAATCAAAAACAACCAGACGGTTTAATCGATCACTTAATGATTATCCATGCGGGTGTTGGACAAGAAGCAGGCGGCGGTAAATTAGGTGACGATGCAATTTGGTCACATCGCTGGACTGTTGGACCAAAACCATTCCCAATTGAAGGCACACAAGCGAAAGTTCCATATTGGGGCGGAAAGATCGCAGCATTCGACTACACAATTGAACCAGAAGATGGCGCAGTTGGTGTATTCGCACATGAATATGGTCATGATTTAGGTCTTCCAGATGAGTATGATACAGACTATACTGGTGACGGTGAACCAATTCAAGCTTGGTCTGTTATGAGTGGCGGAAGCTGGGCTGGTAACATTGCAGGAACAACGCCAACGAGTTTCTCACCACAAAATAAAGAGTTTTTCCAAAAAACAATCGGTGGTAACTGGGCAAATATCGTAGAAGTAGATTACGAGAAATTAAATAAAGGTATCGGTCTAGCAACATATTTAGACCAAAGTGTTACGAAATCTAACCGCCCAGGTATGATTCGTGTTAACTTGCCAGATAAAGATATAAAAACAATTGCTCCAGCATTTGGTAAGCAGTATTACTACAGCACAAAAGGTGACAATCTTCACACAAAAATGGAGACGCCACTGTTCGATTTAACAAATGCAACGACTGCGAAATTTGATTTCAAGTCATTGTATGAAATTGAAGCAGAGTATGATTTTCTTGAAGTACATGCTGTAACAGAAGATGGTCAACAAACATTAATCGAAAAACTTGGTGAGAAAGCAAATAGTGGAAATGCACATTCAACAAATGGAAAATGGATTGATAAATCATACGATTTAAGCCAATTCAAAGGTAAGAAAGTAAAATTAACATTTGAGTACATTACAGACGGTGGTTTAGCATTAAACGGTTTCCTACTTGATAATGCATCACTAAATGTAGACGGTAAAGTAGTATTCTCTGATGATGCAGAAGGTACACCGCAGTTCAAATTAGATGGATTCGCCGTATCTAATGGAACAGAGAAGAAAAAACATAACTATTATGTAGAGTGGAGAAACTATGCTGGTTCGGATAACGCATTGAAATATGCTCGCGGTCCAGAATACAACACAGGTATGGTTGTATGGTATGCAGACTCAGCTTATACAGATAACTGGGTTGGTTTACATCCAGGACATGGTTTCCTTGGCGTAGTTGATTCTCATCCAGAAGCAATTGTTGGAACTTTAAATGGTAAACCAACAGTAGCAAGTAGTACACGATTCCAAATCGCTGATGCAGCGTTCTCATTCGATAAAACGCCAGCTTGGAAAGTTGTATCTCCAACGCGCGGAACGTATACGTATAATGGCTTAGCAGGCGTACCGAAGTTTGATGATTCGAAAACGTATATTAATAAACAGATTCCAGATGCAGGACGTATTTTACCGAATCTTGGCCTGAAGTTTGAAGTAGTAGGACAAGCCGATGATAATTCTGCAGGTGCTGTTCGTTTATATCGTTAATACAGTAAAACTACCGAAAGATTTTCTTTCGGTAGTTTTTTTGTGAGCAATGAATTTTATATACAAGAAAAAATTATATATAATGTAACTTTACGAATAGAAATTTATTATATATGAAGTCTATATAAATAATGAAAGAATTGGATAAAAATAGTGGGAGAAGGTGAATGAATGAGTGTTTCTTCTATTGTAAATAAACAAAAGACATATTTTTATAATGGCCATACGAGAAGCATAGAAGTGAGAAAGAATAATTTGAAGAAGCTTTATAAAGGCATTCAGCGCTTTGAAGAAGAAATATTTCAGGCATTGAAATTAGATTTAAATAAGTCAGTTCATGAGTCGTTTACAACGGAAGTTGGATATGTATTAAAAGAAATTTCTTTTCAATTGAAGCATATTTCATCGTGGAGTAAACCGAAGCGAGTTCGAACAGCACTCACTCATTTTGGATCAAAGGGGAAAGTCGTACCTGAACCGTACGGTGTGACACTTATTATTGCGCCGTGGAACTATCCATTTCAATTAGCAATCGCACCTCTTGTAGGAGCGTTGGCGGCTGGAAATACAATCGTTTTAAAGCCGTCAGAGCTAACGCCGAACGTTTCCAAAGTGCTTACGAGAATGTTAGAGGGATTATTCCAAGAAGAGCTTGTAGCGGTAGTAGAAGGCGGTGTAGAAGAGAGTACGGAATTGTTAAAGGAACCGTTTGATTATATGTTCTTTACAGGTAGTGTCGGTGTTGGAAAAGTTGTGATGGAAGCAGCTGCGAAACGGTTGACACCACTCGCGTTAGAACTTGGCGGAAAAAGCCCATGTATTGTACATAAAGATGCAAAAATAGATGTAACAGCAAGAAGAATTGTGTGGGGGAAATTTTTAAATGCAGGGCAGACGTGTGTAGCACCTGATTATATGTATGTGCATGCTTCGGTGAGAGAACAGTTAATCGAGGCATTACGACACGAGATTGCGGAGCAGTATGGAGAAGATCCACTAAACAATGACAATTATGTACGAATTGTGACTGAACGTCATTTTGAACGTTTATGTTCATTTTTGAAAGATGGTAAAACGGTAATCGGCGGGAACTATAAAAAAGAAACTTTACATATAGAACCAACAGTGTTAACGAATGTTACATGGCAAAGTACTGTTATGGAAGATGAAATTTTTGGTCCGATTTTACCAATTATAGAATACGACAACATAGAAGAGGTAATTGGCACAATTCAGCAACATCCGAAGCCGTTAGCGTTATATGTATTTTCTGAAGATAAAGAAGTACAAAAGAAAGTGACAAGTAATATTTCATATGGTGGAGGCTGTATTAATGATGTTGTCTATCATCTTGCAACGCCATATTTACCTTTTGGTGGTGTTGGAAGTAGTGGATTAGGTAGTTATCATGGGGAAGAAAGTTTTCGGACTTTTTCACATTATAAAAGCATTTTAGCCCAATCTACGGCATTTGATATGAAAATTCGTTACTCTTCTACAAAAAGTGCTTTAAAATTCATACGAAAGTTGTTAAAATGATGATGGTGTTTATCAGTAGGCGTAGCCGTATGATAATAGCCCCTTCGTAATGGAAGGGGTTTTTCTGTTCGACATATGTATCATGCAAAAATGAATCAAACATACTACATAAAGAATAGAAGAGAACGCTAAACAACCATTTTTGTTTGGATCGAAACAAAAAATAGTCTATAGAACATAAATATTTATTCATGAATATAAAAATTAAAATTTAAGGTAGATAGGACGGGAAAATGAAAAAGATTATTAAAGTTGAAGCAGTAGAAAAACATTTTGGAAATCAAGTGATTATCCCACCTCTTTCTTTAGACATTAAAGAAGGGGAATTTTTAACGATTTTAGGGCCGAGTGGTTGCGGGAAAACAACGTTACTTCGCATGATCGCAGGCTTTGAAACACCAACTAAAGGGAATCTTTTATTAGATGATGAAAAGATTAACGATTTGCCACCATATAAGCGTCATATGAACTTAGTGTTCCAACATTATGCGCTATTCCCACATATGAATGTGGAGAAAAATATTTGTTTCGGTATGAAAATGCAGAAAGTACCGGCAGCAGAGCAGAAAGAGCGTGCTGAAGAGGCAATGCGTTTAACGCAGTTACTTGAGTTCCGTAATCGTAAACCTGCAAAGCTTTCTGGTGGACAGCAGCAGCGTGTAGCAATTGCGAGAGCGATTGTAAATAACCCGCGTGTATTATTACTAGATGAGCCACTTGGGGCGTTAGACTTTAAGTTAAGAAAAGATTTGCAACGTGAATTGAAAAACTTACAACGTAATTTAGGAATTACATTCATATACGTAACGCACGATCAAGAAGAAGCGATGAGCATGAGTGATCGTATTGTCGTTATGAATAAAGGACATATTGAGCAAATTGGAACGCCGAAAGAAATTTACAATAAGCCGAAAACAATGTTCGTTGCGACATTTATCGGTGAAAATAATATTGTGAAAAATGGGGAAGGCTATGTAGCAATTCGCCCTGAAAACGTAAAAGTACGTTCGGTTGAAGAGCCGATTTTAAAAGAATACCATCTTGGACATATTGAAGACGTTGAGTTTGTTGGAAATATGGAAAAGCTGTATGTACGTGACGAGAAAACATCAGAATTACTAATGGCATATCAAACTGCTGAAGAAGCAGCGCAGTGGAGCATTGGAGATAATGTATACGTAGGCTGGGAGCAAGAGGACGAGGTGACCTTAAATTGAAAAAAGGGAAATTACTCGCACTACCTACAGTTGCGTGGCTGTTAATCTTCTTCCTAATTCCCCTTCTGTTTGTATTGGCATTTGCCTTTATGCAACGCGGAGCATACGGAACAGTGGAAATGCAATTTACGTTAGAGAATATAGCTCGTGTGTTTGATCCACTATACATGGGAACGTTATGGGAAACTGTTAAGATTGCAGTTATTACAACAGTAATCTGTTTAGTAATTGGTTATCCATTTGCTTATACAATTACAATTGTTGATCGTAAATACCGTTCCATTCTTTTATTATTGGCAACGATCCCGTTTTGGATTAACTTCCTTGTTCGTTCATACGCATGGATTGTTATTTTACGTTCACAAGGTCTTGTAAACACATTGCTGTTGAAACTAGGTATTATTAGTGAACCTTTAAATTTACTATATAATACACCTTCTGTAATACTCGGAATGGTCTATTCTTTATTACCATTTATGATTTTACCGGTGTATGCAGCGATTGAGCAGCTTGATAAACGTAAGCTAGAAGCAGCTTATGATTTAGGAGCAACACCAGCAAAGGCATTTTGGAATGTAACAGTACCAATGACAATGTCAGGAATTGCTACTGGTTCTATTTTAGTGTTTGTTTCTTCTATCGGAATGTTTGTTGTATCAGACGTTATGGGTGGATCGAAAGTAGCATTAATCGGAAACGTAATTCAAAATCAATTCTTAGGAGCGCGTGACTGGCCGTTTGGATCTGCGTTATCTATGATTGTTGTTCTATTCTCTGTTCTGTTAATTTACTTATATTATCGTGCAACGAAAGTATATAAATATGATGGGAACGGAGGGGAATAAGCAAAGATGAAGAAGTTTTTAGTTTCTTATTCTTGGTTAATTTTATTGTTCTTGTATTTTCCAATGATGGTTTTAATGGTATATTCCTTCAATGATTCTCGCATTAATGCGGAATGGGAAGGTTTTACATTCCATTGGTATACAGATTTATTTCAAAAGCAAGATGTTATTGATGCGTTTGTAAATAGTATGACGATTGCGATCGTAACGACGATTGTAACGACAGTTCTTGGTGTGATTTTCGCCATTGCATTACATCGTTATAAATATCGTTATGAAGGGGCTATTAACGGTCTTGTGTATTTACCAATATTAATTCCTGATATTTTAATGGGGTTATCTTTACTTATCTTATTTAGTCAATTAGGTATGGAGCTTGGCAAGACAACAATTATTATTGCGCACATTACATTTAGTATTTCATTTGTTGTCGTTATTTTAGCAGCACGTCTTTCTGGTATGGGGCGTGATTTAGAAGAGGCTGCGAATGATTTAGGAGCAACGCCGTGGCAAACGTTTCGTTATGTAACGTTCCCAGCAATTGCACCAGGAGTTATTTCAGCCGCATTATTAACATTCACATTATCAATTGATGATTTTGTAATTAGTTTCTTCGTATCAGGACCAGGATCAACAACATTGCCATTATACATTTACAGTATGGTTAAGCGCGGAGTATCACCAGAAATTAATGCACTTTCTACAATTTTAATTGTGGCTATCGTAGGATTAATGGTTCTATCTGAAATCTTCCGTAACAAAGGTGCAGATGGTGAAGAAAACTCTGGAGGACACCTTCCTTTATAATACGAACGATATAGAAAGTACGAGGGGGTAATAAATCGATGAAATTAATGAAAAGATTAGCCGGCGCAGCAATTAGCTTTAGCCTTGTTGCTGGTGTACTTGCTGGTTGTGGTGAAAAGAAAGAAGAGTTAAATATTTATAGCTGGGCTGATAATTTTGATGAGCAAGTGCTAAGAGATTTTGAAAAGAAATATAACGTGAAAGTTAACTATGATAAGTACGCAAGTAACGAAGAAATGCTTGCGAAATTACAAGCTGGTGGCGCGAAGTATGATTTAATTCAGCCATCTGATTACATGGTTAAAACAATGGCAAAAATGGATTTATTAGCGCCGTTAGATAAAAAGAATATCCCAAATATCGAAAATATGATTTCTAATTTCAAAACACCTGCGTTTGACCCAGAGAATAAATATTCTTTAGTATATACTTGGGGCGTAACAGGAATTGCATACAATAAAAAGTATGTGAAAGAAGCACCTACAAGCTGGGCTGATTTATGGAATGAGAAATATAAAGGGCATGTAACTTTATTAAATGATTCTCGTGAAGTGTTAGGAATGGGTCTTAAGAAGCATGGATTCTCAAACAGCACGAAAGACGATGCACAGTTAAAGACAGCTGCGAATGATTTACAGAAGCTACTTCCAAACTTATTAGCATTTGATACAGATAATATTAAACAAAAATTCATTACAGAAGATGCTTGGATCGGAACAGTTTGGTCTGGAGATGCAGCATTTATCGCAAAAGATAATAAAGATGTAGAGTATGTTGTACCAAAAGAAGGCGGCACAATTTGGGCTGATACGTTAGCGATTCCAAAAGGTGCGAAAAACAAAGAGCTTGCAGAGAAGTTTATGAACTACTTATTAGATGAGAAAGTAAGTGTGAAAAACTACGAGTCAATTGGATACAGTAATCCAAATGAAAAAGCTCATCCTCTTCATAGTAAAGAATATCGTGAAAACCACATGATCTTCTTAACGAAAGAAGAATTAGATCGTACAGAATGGCTTGTTGATGTAGACGATAAGTTAAAAGACTATGATCGTTACTGGACAGAGTTAAAAACAAAAGGTAAATAAGTAAGGAAATGCGGTTTCTAAAATAGAAATCGCATTTTTTCATAGTAGGAGGAAATCGCTTGAAAAAGAAGTTGCATCAATATGAGGTAGTATGTATCGTTTTATTACTTGCTGTATTTGGCATTGTTGCTTGGCGCGTACATGCGGGTGGCGTTACAGTGATGGATACATATGTCCGAGCATTAGTAAAAGGATTACAAACAGAAGGTTCGCTTACATTTTTCTCACACTATACAAAATTAGGTTCTGCTATCGGGATCGTAACTACGCTGGCTATAAGTTTACTTGTTTTTTGGAGAAAACGTTATTATGCTGCGATGATCGTGTATCCAATGGGCATTTTAATAACACATCTTGTTAATAAAGGGATAAAAGAAATTGTGAAAAGGGAGCGCCCATCGTTAAATGAAACGTTGGATGCGCTTGGGTATAGCTTCCCTAGTGGACATGCAATGTTATCTATTATGACATTCGGGTTTCTTACTTATATTATTGCGGCAAATTTGAAGAGTGTAACTGGAAAATATGTTATAACGATTTTGATGGGAATTGTAATTGTATCGATTGGATTAAGTAGAGTTATTTTAAATGTACATTATCCAACTGATATTTTAGCTGGTTATTGCGTAGGTGGTATTTTGTTAATTATGGCGATTTACTGCCATCGTTTACTTACCAAGAGATTGGGACTTAATAAAGAGAGATAAAAAACGTCTGGAAAAACTATCATTATAGTGTTTCCAGACGTTTTTTGTTTGTACGAAGATGTGATACAGTATAAATGACAATTGAATTATTAAAGTAGGTGAAAATGTGTGAAAACAAATGTACATAAAGTAGATAAGTGGGGGAAATTAGGAGCTTTTTTGTATCAGTTTCGTTATACAGTAATTGTAGCGTTACTATTGGTTGCGATCGCACTCGGTATTTTCGCTCCAAAGCTGCCGGGAGTATTGGGCGGTGATGGTTTCCAAACGGAAGGGGACTATCAAAAAACGAAAGAAATTTTAGATAAAGATTTTAAGAGGTCTCAAGACACACTTCTACTCGTTTTTGAAAAAAATAAGGGTGCTTCACATGAGGAATTTCAAAAGCAAGTAGAGGGAATTGTAAAGAATGTAAAAGAGAAAGAGACATATGAATCTTTCCATCACCCAGTGCAAAATAAAGAAATGTTACAAGATGATATCGGCTATGCGACAATTTTATTTTCCGGGAAAACAAATAAAGAACGAATGGAAAAGACATTGCAATTTGCTGATAAAATCGAAAAGGAAAGTAATGCAGCATTAAAAGTAACGCCTACAGGGTTTCCAAAAATTAATCAAGAGATTAATGAAAGAACGCAAAATGATTTAAAAGTAGCAGAGATGATTGGATTACCAATTGCATTTCTCGTATTACTATTTTCATTTGGTAGCCTTTTGGCATCTATTTTACCAATTGTAAATGGGGCACTTAGTGTTATTAGTACGATGGGCATATTATACTTTATAGGTAGCGATAAGGAACTATCTATCTTTGTGTTAAATGTTGCACCGATGATTGGACTTGCGCTATCTATTGATTTTGCGCTATTATTTGTAAATCGCTTTCGAGAGGAAGTTGCAAAGCGAACGGTAAAAGAAGCGATAGCAATTACATATCAAACAGCAGGGCGCGCTATCGTATTTTCAGGATTATGTGTATTTGTTGGATTATCCGGCTTGTTTTTCTTTAAGATCGATTATATTCAGTCTGTCGCAATTAGCGGAATGATTGTTGTGATTATGAGTATTTTATTCTCACTCACACTTCTTCCAGCGCTATTATCATTAATTGGGAAACGAATATTAAAAAAGAATCAAGTAGCACATACGCCGGCAAAGGCGTGGCGTAAATTTGCGCAATTTGTAATGAAACATCCAATCGCAATGATTATTATTGTTACAACGTTTATTGTTATTTGCTTATTACCGTTACGTACAGCTAATTTGCAGTTCCCTGACGTAGAAGCTCTACCTAAACAAAGTGATACAAGAATTGCATATGAGAAGTACGAAGAGGCATTTAATAATACTGCAAAAAAACATGCTGATGTTACGTTAGTGGTAGAGACGAAAAAAGATATGAAAGAAAAAGAAAGTTTACAAAAGATAGAAGAAGTCGTTCAAAAGTTAAAAGATGATAAGAAAGTATATGAAGTTAGAAGCTTATACGACGGGTTAACTCGTATGAAAGCAGATCAAGTTGCTGGAATGTTAGAGTCGCCAGAAGCGGCGAAACTAGCTCCTATATTTGAAGCGTATACGAAAGGAAATAAGACGACGATAGAAATCTTTTTGAAAACAAAACCACGTACTGAAACTGCTAAACAGTGGGTTCGTGATTTTAAACAAAATTATAAAGAAACAGATGTAACGTATTATTTAGGCGGGATGACGACGTTCCAACAAGAGTTAGAAGATGAAATTAAAGATAAAGTTGCAATTGGTATGTCTGTTATATTTGGATCGACCTTTGTTATATTATTATTTGCATTCCGGTCTATACTCATTCCGATTAAGGCGATTATTATGAATATACTTAGTTTAAGTGCAACAATAGGAATTGTTGTTTGGTTATTTGAAGGTGGGCATTTTGGTTTAGAAGCGAGTCCTGTTCTATTTGTCTTACCAATCTTCATTTTCGGTCTCGTATTTGGGCTTAGCATGGATTATGAAGTCTTTCTTATTTCACGTATTCATGAACTGTATGAAGAAACAGGAGATAACGATCAAGCGACGTTAGAAGGACTTGTGTCAACAAGTAGAATCATTACATCAGCTGCATTAATTATGATTGTTGTAACTGGTGCGTTTGCCTTTACTGATATTTTACCAGTACGGCAAATGGGGCTTGGTGTTGCATTAGCAATATTCCTTGATGCAACAATTATTCGTCTTATGCTTGTACCAAGTTTAATGAAACTGTTTGGAGATTGGAACTGGTGGTTACCATTTCGAAAGAAAAGAGAAAAATCATCGTAAAAAATACTCATCTTATAGATGAGTATTTTTTTATGAATAGCAAGGCCTACATTTTGCAAATAGTATGTGATAAGAACATTACATATAAGTAGGTGAAGGCAATGTTTCGTTATTTTAAGTTTAAGCTAAATGATACAGTACAGTTTGCAGAAAACGATGGGCATATGTATCGCATTGTCGGTTATCGATTAGAAAAAGGATTTTATCCAAAAGATGAATGGACTCATATCATTTATGAATTACTTAGAGATTTTGATGGGTATACGATGGATGCGGAAGAGGAGGAACTTGTAAAGGTCATTCAAGTAGAGGATGAGTATTACAAAATACAAGAAGTATCGGGCTATCGTTATCCAGTAAAAATGAAGCAAAAACAACAAGTGATGAAAGTAGAAAAAATTGATGACTTATTAGATACGTATAATGATTATAAAAGATTGGCGGATTTCTTTAAAGATTTATCGTATGAGCAAAAAGCGGAAGAAGTATTGCAGGAAATGAAACGGCGTAGAGCGTGAGGAGGACAGTCTACTATAAGACTGTCCTCTATTTTTGACGGTGCATCAAATTGTATTTTCCGTTACAATGAGAGAATCAATAGAAATAAGGTGATACAGTATGGAAACGAAGAAGAAGGGCGAATGGTGTGAAATTACTGTTCCAGCGAAATGGAATGGCATAAGTATTGATTCGTTATTAAAAATAGAATGGGAAATACCGAAAAAGTTGTTACATCAGCTTCGTATGGAAAAAGGTATTACCGTTAACGGAGAACAGAGAAGATGGAATGAGCTTTTAAAAGAAGGCGATAAGTTACAAGTACATATGTTTATGGAAGAAGAATACGATGTAGAGCCTGAATATGGTGAATTAGATGTAGTATATGAAGACGATCACGTACTCATCGTAAATAAGCCTGAGAAGATGGATACGCATCCTGCGGAAAAAGGTGGAACGGGAACACTTGCAAACCTTGTTGCCTTTCATTTTCAAATGCAAGGTTTAGAGACGAAGGTTCGTCATATTCATCGGTTAGATAAAGATACGACAGGTGGTGTCGTGTTTGCTAAGCATAGAATTGCTGGTGCAATTATGGATCGTTTATTAATGGAACGAAAAATTAAAAGAACATATGCGGCGCTTGTGGAAGGGAAAGTAAAAGGTAAGCAAGGAACAATTGACGCAGCTATTGGAAGAGATCGCCATCATGCGACGAGACGACGTGTTTCTCCAAAGGGAGATCAAGCCATCACATTTTATAAAGTAGAGAAGTATTTTAAAAACCAAAATGTTACGTTCGTAACGTTACAATTAGAAACGGGTAGAACCCATCAAATTCGTGTTCATATGAGCTATAATGGTAATCCATTAGTTGGGGATGTATTATATGGTGGACAAACGCAATATATGTCTGGGCAAGCATTACATGCGATGAAGATAAACTTCTTACATCCCATTACGAAAGAAGAGATCGAAGTGGATGTACCATTCCCTGCAAAATTAAATCATACAATGAAAGAATTTCAAAGAATGAAGGCGTAAAGTGTAAGTTTAAATTTGAGAAAAGTAGATTCTTGCAGGAATTTCTCTAAAAGAAGCGAAGCCGTTAAGAGAAAAGAGAGGTGAGAATTGCTTGGTCAAATATAAATATATACTAGGAATATTTTTCGTTTGTCTTTTAGTTACTCTATGCCTCTATCCATATTTACCAAATGAGATGGCTGTACATTGGGATGAAAATGGTGGGCCGAACGATTTTATGAGCAAACAAGTTGTTATAGCATTTATTCCTTTTTTTCTTATTTTTTTACATGGATTGATGTATATTATTTCACATAATATATATAAGTTTAATGAAGGCGAGCATGTCATTATAAGTGGATTTCTAAAGACGATTACTTTATTTATGTTGTTTATCCATATGCTCATTCTCTTTATTAATTTTGGAAGTATGATATCCTTTCAAACAGGACTAACAATTGGGATTAGTATGTTTCTTTTTATGCTTAGTAAGTTGTTTAAACAAGTTCAGAGTAAGGAAAAAGACCCAATCAAATTACAAAAGATCCGTTTAGTGAGTAGGCGGATTTTTCAAATAATGGCATGTAGTATATTATTTTCATTATTTTTGAACTTGAAGTGGGGGTTTTATGTATTACTTAGTGTAATAAGTAGTGGTTCTATTTTGTTCATGTTTTACATTTTATACTCATACATAATAGAAAGTTATGAAACATAAAAAAGAGTCTTCTCATTATGAGAAGACTCTTTTAATCTATTTACTTCGTAATAAATTGTTGTGTCCAGTAGTTGCCGCTTTCTACATAGCCAACACCGATGTGAGTGAAGCCGTTATTTAAGATGTTTGCACGGTGTCCAGCACTGTTCATCCAAGCTTGTACTACTTCTTCAGGTGTACGTTGGCCTTGAGCGATGTTTTCACCGGCAGATGTATAAGAAATACCAAATTTCTTCATCATGTCAAACGGAGACCCGTATGTAGGGCTGTTATGATCAAAGTAGTTATTCTTCTGCATATCTTCAGATTTAACACGTGCTACTTTGCTTAATTCAGTATCGATTTTTAGTGCTGGTAAGCCTTGTTTTGCACGTTCAGCGTTTGTTAATTCAACAACACGTTGTTCGAATTCGCTTAAAGATTTTGCTTCTTCAGCAGGCTTTTGCTCAGCAGGTTTTTGTTCAGCAGGTTTTTGAGTATTGTTGTTTTCAGCAGGTTTTTGAGCTTCTGGTTTTTGAACTTCTTCAGCAGGCTTTTGCTCAACTGGTTTTTGCTCAGCAGGCTTTTGAGTTTCTGGCTTAGCTGTTGGTTGCTCAGTTACAACATTTTCAGTTGGTTGTTGACCAGGAATGAAGCAGTTTGGTTGGAAGTTTCCTTGTTGCCATTGTGCTAATGACTCAACGCCCATAGATTGTAAGAATGCTTGTAATTCTTGTTGGCTCATTTGCTTCATCATCACTTTTGAATGCTGAATATTTTGAACCTTTGCGTTAGATGGTTGTACTGTTGCAGCTTGTGCATCTAAAGATGATACTCCTAAAGTAAGAGCTGTTGCAGCAGCTACAGATAATAAAACACGTTTTTTCATGATGTGTGTCCCCCTATATAAAGTTTTAATTTGTTTTCACACGATTTGTTTTGACAGCCTGTCTGACTGACAAATTCATCGTAGCATACAATTTGTGAGAAAAAAGATGGAAAAAAATTCATAGACTTTAAAATTACCTAATTTATCCTAATTGAAGAAAAGGGGAAAAATAAGAGAAACATAGAGTATAAAAGGAATTTTCAGCATTTTTATACTTCGTTTTAAGAGGGGGTTTTTGGATAAATGTACCTATATTGAAAATGAAGAATCCTATTGTATCAATGATTTGAGCGTTTTTTTGAGGAATATAATGGATTGATTTTTACAAAACTGTAATGTTTCTGTTGTTCTTTTTTATAATAAAGTAACATATTCTTAATCTTGTAGCGGACAAAAAAGCGGCTATCTCTTTACATAGACGAAGGAGATAGCCGTTTTCCTATTATTACGTATGTTACGAGTTATTACGAGTTGGTTTCAATTGCTTCTAATAATAAATCTACAATGTGAATTCCTCTCATTTTATGAGAAATTCCTTCTCGTTCAATGCCTAATTTCATTTGTAGTAGACAACCTGGATTTGCAGTAACAATAGTTGCTGCTTCTGTTTCATGTACACGGTCCATTTTATAATCTAGAAATTCCATGGATAGTTCTGAATGAACAATATTGTAAATACCAGCAGAACCACAGCAGCGATCCGCATCTTTCATTTCACGATATGTTGCGCCTTGAATTGCTTCTAGTAACATACGAGGTTCTGAAGATGTTCGCATAACATTGCGTAAATGACAAGAGTCTTGATACGTAATAATTTGCGATGGAAGTCGTAAGTCATTTCGTTTATGGAAATCTAGTTCTACTAGAATAGCAGTAATATCTTTAATTTTAGAAACAAACTGCTTTGCGCGTTCAGCCCACTGTGGATCATCTTTTAAAAGATAATCGTAGTCTACGAGGTAAGCTCCGCAACCACCTGCATTCGTAATAATATAGTCGATATTTAAATCCTCGAATGCTTTTATATTTCGTTTTGCTAATTCTTTCGCTCCGCTCTTTTCACCAGCATGCCCATGTAATGCACCGCAGCAACTTTGTGTTTTCGGAATAACGATATCACAACCAGCTAACTGAAGAAGTTTCATCGTTGCGTTATTTGTTTCTAAAAACATCGTATCCATTAAACAGCCTGTGAAGAATGCAACTTGTTTCTTTTTTGTACTCTCAGCAGGTAAAAATGCAGGACGATCTTTCATTGCTTTCATTTTAGGGACTTTTGGTAAAACGAGATCCATTGTTGCAAGTGTTTCAGGGAATAACTTCATAATACCCATTTTATGTGTTAGCGTTTGTAAACCAGAACGTTGGTAAAATCCGATTAACCCTGTTAATGTTCTCATTCGATTTTGATGGGGGAAGAGCCCTTCAAAAACGACTTTACGAACGGCTCTCACTGACACCGAGAACTTCTTGTTTTGATTTATAATATCACGAGCTTCTTCTAATAAATGTCCGTAATTTACACCTGATGGACAAACAGGTTCACAAGCACGGCAGCCGAGGCAAACATTCAATGTATTTTCAACATCTTCATCTGGTTCAATTAAACCGTCAACGACCGCTTTCATTAATGCAATACGTCCTCGTGGTGAATGTGATTCTTTATATCCAGATTGAATGTAAGTAGGACAAGTAGGTAAACAGAAACCGCATCGCATACAGTTTAGTAGTTCATCTTCACTTAATCTTTCTTTAAATTCTTTTTGAATGTTTTCTTTATTTAATGTTGTCATCGCTCAACCACCACTCTTTTGCGAGTGTCTTTCGCGAACATCTTGCCAGGGTTCATAATGTTATTTGGATCGAAGGCTTGTTTAATTCCTTGCATGGCAGCAATACCTTCTTTACCTAATTTCATTTCTAAATAAGGAGCTTTCATCGCACCAACACCATGTTCACCAGTAATTGTGCCACCAAGTTCAATTGCTTTCGCAAATATTTCAGCAAAAGCTTGTTCAGCTCGGTGCATTTCTTCTTCATTACGAGCATCTGTCATACAAGTTGGGTGTAGGTTGCCGTCGCCAGCATGCCCAAACGTACAAATAGGAATATTATATTTTTTTGCAATCGCATTAATAGCTTCAACCATCGGAGCTATTTGTGAGCGTGGTACCGTTGCATCTTCTAATATTGTAGTAGGTTTTAATCTTGCAAGTGCTGATAGTGCACTACGGCGAGCTGTCCGAAGTGCATCTGCTTCCGCTTCATCTTTTGCAATGCGAACATCGACTGCATTCATGGAGCGGCAAACGTTAGCCATTTTTTCAATATCTCGATTGACAACTTCAGGTGGACCGTCTTGTTCGATTAATAAAATTGCTTTTACATCAGTTGGTAAACCGATTTGTGCAAACTCTTCTACTACTTCAATTGTCGGCTGGTCTAAAAACTCAAGTGTCGCTGGAATGATTTTATTTGCAATAATAGAAGAAACAGCACGTGCAGCTTCATTAATATCTTCATATAGTGCAAGCATCGTTTTCTTCGTTTCAGGCATAGGAACAAGTTTTAATATTGCTTCTGTTACGACGCCAAGTGTTCCTTCAGAACCGATAAATAAACGAGTTAAATCGTAACCAGCTACATCTTTTGCTAATTTACCGCCAGTACGAATAATATCGCCATTTGGTAAGACAAGTTCAAGACCCATCACATAATCACGTGTTACGCCATATTTTAATCCGCGTAATCCACCTGAGTTTTCATTAATGTTACCGCCGATTGTAGAAATTTTCATCGAGCTTGGATCTGGTGGATAAAATAAACCTTTTTCTTCTACCGCTTTAATAATATCAAGTGTAATTACACCAGCTTGTACAGTAATTGTTAAATTCTCTTCATCAATTTCTAAAATGTTATTCATATGGCGGAAGATAAGGACGATACCGCCTTCAAGTGGACATGTCCCCGCGCAAAGGTTTGTTCCAGAACCACGAACATATACAGGAATTTTGTGAGTGTTACATATTTTTAACACTTCAGCTACTTCATTTGTATTACGAGGAGCAACGACTGCATCAGGCATTGCTTGGAAGTTTGGAGTGGCATCATAACTATACGTTAAACGCCCCATATTGGATGTATCTACATTATCTTCGCCAACAATGGATACGAATGAATGAATAATTTGCTTTTCTAACATTGGAAATCCCCCTCAAACTGTTAACGTATTTAATCATAATAAAAAACGTTGTAACAGTGCTTTCATTATAATGATAAAAAAGTTGGGGGATTCTTTCTATGTATAATCATCTAAAGATTAATCTTTTTTATCATTCTTTTTTGTGTGATTATCTAATAAGAGGAGCGAGAAGTATAAAATGTTTAAGTCTTTGAATTGTTTCGGGTCAAGTCCTGTATGCTCCTCAATCTTTTTAAGTCTGTAATGCAATGTGTTAATGTGTATATGTAATTGTTCAGCTGTTTGTTTATAGGATTGGTTATAATCAATAAATAAGCGTAAAGTGTGCATAAGCTCAGGAGATGATAGTAAGTTTTCGATGGTGCGCCTTAGAAACTGTTCCCGCGTTTCACCAGAAATATCTTGTAAGCACATTTCTAAACGTAAATCTTCATTAAATACAATTTTTTTCGTTTCAAGTGATACGGAAAGAGCTTGTAATGCTTGTTCGTACGATAAGTTCATATTGCTTGGTGTAACGGATTGTCCAATCCCAATATATAAAGGAATAGAAAACAAAGTTTCACAGTCTTGCTTTAATCTTTTTAAAAATTGATACGTTTGCTCTTTGGAGTTTGTGGCTGTAAATAAAATGAATCGATCATTTCCCCAGCGAACAAATAGATGCTCCTTTGTTAATAGATTGCGTACGTGTTGCCAAATCTTACGCTGAAGCATCGTGTCATTTTGATCGATAGAGAACAAAATAAGTTGTTTCTTCTTATATAAATCAATACCAAGTGTTTTTGCGCGATCGAGAAAGCTTGGAGACCAGTCTGTATTTTGAAGCCAATCAAAGACAAATGCTTCATAAGAACGGTGTTCAAGTTCTAGTTGTTCTAAAAAGTAGTTTTCGTGAATGAGTAGTTCGGTCATTTTACGTAATATTTCTCCGTATTGCGAAATGTTTTCAGGTTCGCCTGTAATTCCAATGACACCAATTACTTCGTCATGAAATAGTAAGGGGAGGTTCATACCCGCCTTTACGCCTTGCAAACGTCGTTCATCTGCTTTTGTAATAATGACAGTTTGCTTTTGTTTCGCGCATCGGAGTGCACCTTCATGAAATTGGCCGATTCTTTCTACATCTGTACTTGCGATAATAACGCCTTGTATATTAATGATAATGATATTTTCTTTAATTAATCTGCGTACTTCTCGTACAATTTTATTCGCTAAATCAGGAAAAAGCATAATTTGCACACCTCAAATTCTATTTGTTGTACATTATATATGTAAATGAAGTAAGAAAGGAAAATTTCACACTTTCCACACATTTATTTGTTATTTTACAATTATAACGAAATCATCCGAAGATGGAGGGAATCTTTTGAGAAAGTATGTTTTTCTTCTCTGTTTTTTATTTCTATTAGTAGGGTGTCAAGGAAGTTCGTATACACCGATTGCTAAAGATAAAAGTGTTATTATAACAACGAATATAAAAGAAGGTAGTATTAGTTTTGTTGATGAAAAAACTAAAAAGTTAATTACGACATGGGAACTTAATGAACCAATGGCAGGAGTTGCACTACTTCCAAACGGTGAGGACATACTTGTATATGGCAAGCAGTTAGAGTACATGTATGTATATTCACTAGCAGAAGGAAGGCAAGTGGACAAATATAAAACGGGAAAAGGCATTGTAAATGTGATTGTATCCGAGGATAAAAAACAATTATTTGCTGCCGATCAAACTGCCCAAAAGGTAAGGTTCTTTACGATAAAAGGGAAAGAGACAGGGAGTGTATCAACAGGAAAAGGACCAATTACGATGGTAGAGCACGATAACCAGTTATCGGTATTAAACTTTTATGATACGAAGCTAACGACCATTGATACAAAGAAAAAAGAAGTGATACAATCCTTTATGATTCCCCCAGCATCAACGGGAGCGACAATTAGCCCAGATGGGAAAGAAATATGGATTGGCGGACATGGTGATGGAAATCAAGTCAATGAAAAAGTATTAGTGTATTCATTGAAGAGCGGAGAAATGGTACGTTCTTTACATGCTCCGTTTATGCCTGTGAATATAACGAAGGATAATAAGTATGTATATGCATTAAGTCACGGTTCGAATACGCTTAGAAAGTTTGATGTTAGCACGTATAAAGAGGTGGCTTCTGTAGAAGTAGGATCGAATCCATTTGCATTTTTGAAGAGCGGAGCAGAAGGATACGTAGCAAGCTATGATAGTGATGAAGTGTGCGTCATGGATATGAAGAGTTTGAAAATAAAACAAACAATTAAAGTCGGAAAAGGGCCGTTTCAACTCATAGAGAGGGAAGGTAAGGACAATGAGTAAATATAGGGTGCTAGTTGTAGATGATGAAAGTGATATGAGGCAGCTTGTTGGAATGTACTTAGATAATTTCGGATACGAGTGGGGAGAAGCTGAAAATGGAAAAGAGGCTCTAAAAAAATTAGAGACTGATCATTATGATTTCGTTGTATTAGATATTATGATGCCAGAGATGGATGGACTTTCAGTTTGTAAAGAAATTAGAAAAACGTCAGATGTACCAATTATATTTTTAACAGCAAAAGGTGAAGAGTGGAATAGGGTGAACGGCTTGCGTATGGGAGCAGATGATTATATTGTAAAGCCTTTTAGTCCTGGAGAACTAATTGCTCGTATGGAAGCTGTGTTAAGACGTTATACAAAGCAAGAGCAACAAGAGGAGATTCAGTTTGGACCGATACTTATTAATGAAAAAAGTAGGAAGATTGAGGCTGATGGTGAGCCGATTTCTCTTACAGTAAAAGAGTTTGATTTACTCTATTTTCTTTGCCAACATACGGGACAAGTATTTAGCCGGGAACAATTGCTGGAAAAGGTATGGGGATATGATTATGCCGGAAGTACAAGAACAGTGGATACGCACGTGAAAACGATGCGTTTGAAGCTTGGAGAAAGTGGAAACTACATTCAAACGGTTTGGGGTGTAGGCTATAAATTTGAGGTGTAACGTATGTTTACGATGGTACAGAAGCTTTGGCTTACAGTAGTATGTGCAGTATGTGTAACAGTTTCCTTTCTTTATTTTGTATCTTTATACTCGTATGAAAAACTATACGTTGATAATTTAAAAGATTCATTAGTAATGGAAGGGAAGCGTCTTGCTGCGCAATATGATAAGCGTGAAGGAATAGCAACTTTTGAAGAGAAAGTAAGGGCATTTGATCAAATATCGAGTTCAGATGTTCTTTTCGTATCTAATCCGCGTGACTTAAGCGCGTGTTTACCTTTTGATGTGCATCATCATTCTCTTATAAGTGAAGGGGACAGGCAAGCATTATTAGATGGAAAAACTGTGACAAAGATAGGGTATGAGGAACATTTTGACCGAAATATTATGGGGGTTGTCATCCCTGTTTTAGAAAATAAAAAGTTAGTTGGCATTGTATATTCTTATATTCCTTTAAAAAGTATAAAAGACTTAATATATGATATGGGCCTTATTTTAGCACCGTTAGCACTTGCTATGACTTTACTGACAATATGGATTGGTAGAAAGATTATTATTGCTATTACGAGACCGCTTTCGCAAATGGAACGAGTTGCCAATCATTTGGCTACGGGAGATTTCTCAGAACGGATTACAATTTCTTCCGAAGATGAAATTGGACGATTAGGAAAAGCATTTAATAAAATGGCAAATTCTTTAGAGACAGAAGACGTAAAGCGTAAGGAATTTTTGGCTAACGTTTCGCATGAACTAAGAACACCGCTTAGTTATATAAAAGGATATAGTGAAGCTATTTTAGATGGTGTAGCGAAGGGACCACAGCAGGAAAAAGTAACACAGCTCATTCATAAAGAAGCGGGTCGTATGCAGCGTCTCGTTCATGATTTATTAGATTTAGCACAATTAGAAGGTGAACATTTTCCGTTAAAGAAACAACCTATCGTTTTTTCACAACTGATTGAAGATGTGTTAGATACGTATGAGATTAAGTTTATAGAAAAGAAAATTCGTATTTCAACAAATTTAAATCCAGAAATCATTGTAATGATTGATGAGGATCGCATGCAACAAGTGCTTCATAACGTGTTAGATAATGCGATACGGTATACAAATCAAAACGGGGATATTATGATAACACTCAGGCAGATAGATGATTACTGTGAATTAAACATAAAAGATACAGGAATCGGTATTGAAACAGAGCATTTAGAAAATCTTGGTGAACGTTTTTATCGCGTTGATAAAGCGAGAAGTCGTCAACATGGGGGAACAGGTTTAGGCCTTGCCATTGTCAGACAAATTGTTCATATACATGATGGACAGTGGCGAATTGAAAGTGAAAAAGGGCATGGAACGACGGTTAGTTTTAAATTGAAAATACAAGTTGAAGAAAGCATGTTCTAACGTGAAGGACATGCTTTTCTTCATGAGTGCAAACGAATAGAGGAATAAATATAAATTAATATCAAATAAATATTAAAAATTTGACGATTTTATGAACAAAACATTTGTACTTCTTACCAATTCGTTCTAAAATAGTTATGATGCAAAGTTCTTATAAATCGTTTCAATTGTTGTTTGGAAGATACTGAGGTGATTTAACTGGAGTACAAATCTATTAAACCGAAAAAGATTTACGAAGAAGTATCTGAAGCTATTTTAACAATGATTAAAAATGGTACGTTAAAACCTGGTGACAAACTACTTCCTGTACATCAATTAGCTGAGCAGTTTCAAGTTGGTAGATCTGCTGTTCGTGAAGCGCTAAGTGCGCTAAGAGCAATGGGCTTAATTGAGATGAAACAAGGAGAAGGTACATATGTGAAGAATTTCGATTCTTCTTCATTAACAAAATCATTAAACAATAAATTATTAATGAAGAAAGAAGATATTTTAAACTTATTAGAAGTACGAAAGGTGCTTGAAGTGGGGGCAGTTCGAGCAGCTGCGGCAAAACGTACGGAAGATAATTTGCAAAATATGAAGCATTGGTTAGATGAAATGGCAAAGAGCATTGGAGATGAAAAGGCTGGCGAAAAAGCAGATTTTCAGTTCCATATGGGAATTGCGGAGTCTTCGCATAACAACATTTTGATTGAACTCATGAATCACGTTTCAGAGATGATTGCTGAAACGATTGGTGAATCAAGACGCATTATTTTATATGGTGAACAAACAACATCAGAACGACTTATAGAAGAGCATCAAGTTATATATGATGCAGTGTTAAAGCAAGATGTAGAATTAGCGCAGCAAGCAATGCTAGATCATTTAACAAATGTAGAACATATTGTCACAGGTAAAAACGATATAAATTCGTAATTTAATCTTTTAAAAATCAAATTTTTTGATAAAATAGAGAAAGATTAAGTAAGCGTTTTCTTTAGAAGAGGGAGAGGATAGGCCATGGTTGAGCCTACTTCTTCTTTTCTCAGTCATCTGATGACCATATGTTTGTTGGTGGAGTTGTAAAAAGGGGGAGTAATAATTATGAAAGTTACTTTATTTGTTACTTGTTTAGTCGATATGTTTGAAACAAACGTCGGCAAAGCAACAGTTGAAGTGTTGGAGCGTTTAGGTTGTGAAATTGAATTTCCAGAAGCACAAGTTTGTTGTGGTCAGCCTGCTTATAATAGCGGCCATGTAGAAGCAGCAAAAGAAGCGATGAAACATATGATTGAAACTTTCGAAGATGCAGAATATATCGTTACACCATCTGGTTCTTGTGCGACAATGTTTCATGAGTATCCGCATGTTTTTAAAGATGATCCGAAGTGGGCTAAACGTGCACAAAGGGTTGCTGATAAAACATATGAATTTACACAATTTATTGTAGATGTTTTAAAAGTGACAGATGTTGGTGCAAGCTTACCAGGGATAGCTACTATTCATAAATCGTGTCATATGACACGCCTGCTTGGAGTAAAAGAGGCACCAGGAATTTTATTATCAAACGTAAAAGGATTAACTGTGAGAGAACTGCCAAACGAACAAAATTGTTGTGGGTTTGGGGGAACGTTTTCAGTGAAGATGACTCCAATTTCTGAGCAAATGGTAGATGAAAAGGTAGATAGTGCAATGGAAACAGGTGCTGATTATTTAATCGGTGCAGATTGTGGGTGTTTGTTAAACATTGGCGGACGTATTGAGCGTTTAGGAAAAGAAATAAAAGTAATGCATATTGCTGAGGTACTAAATAGTCGCTCATGAAGGGGGAACATAAGCTATGTCTATGAAAATCAGTGAGAAAAAATTTAATGATCGCGTTGGCGATGGAATTCAAGATTCTTTTATGCGCGGAGCAGTATCTTCTGCGCAAACGCGCTTATATACGAATCGCTTAAAAGCAGCGGAAGAATTAGGAAACTGGGAAGAGTGGCGTGAACTAGGTGAACAAATTCGCCAACATACGTTAGAAAACCTTGATTATTACTTAATGCAGTTAAGTGAAAATGTATCAAAAAGAGGCGGACATGTGTACTTTGCGAAAACGAAAGAGGAAGCAGCAAAGTATATTCAAGACGTTGCAAAAAAGAAACAAGCGAAGAAAGTTGTAAAATCAAAATCAATGGTAACTGAAGAAATTAGTATGAATCATGCCCTTGAAGAGATTGGTTGTGAAGTGTTAGAAAGTGACTTAGGAGAGTATATCTTGCAAGTAGATAACGATCCACCTTCACATATTATTGCGCCCGCACTTCATAAAAACAGAACGCAAATTCGTGATGTATTTAAAGAAAAGCTTGGCTATGAAAATTCTGATGATCCATATGAAATGACAAAGTTTGTTCGTAAACAACTTCGTGAGAAATTTATGGATGCAGAAATTGGTGTGACAGGTTGTAACTTTGCAGTTGCAAATACTGGCTCTCTTTGTTTAGTAACGAACGAAGGTAATGCCGATCTTGTTATGTCGATTCCGAAAACTCAAATTGCAGTAATGGGTATGGAACGTATGGTTCCGACAATGGAAGAATTAGATGTTTTAGTTGGTTTACTATGTCGTAGTGCAGTAGGGCAAAAATTAACAAGTTATGTAACTGTAGCGGGACCAATTCAAGAAGAGGAAGTAGATGGACCAGAAGAATTCCACTTAGTTGTTGTTGATAATGGCCGCTCTCAAATTCTTGGATCTGAATTCCGCTCAGTATTGCAATGTATTCGTTGTGCTGCTTGTGTTAACGTATGTCCTGTATATCGTCACGTTGGTGGACATTCGTATGGTTCTATATACTCAGGACCAATCGGTGCGGTATTAACACCACTTTTAGGTGGATACGATGATTACAAAGAGCTTCCATATGCCTCTAGTTTATGCGGAGCGTGTACAGAAGCTTGTCCAGTAAAAATACCATTGCATGATTTATTATTAAAACATCGTCAAGCAATTGTTGAGCAAGAAGGACGTGCACCACTTGCAGAAAAATTAGCAATGAAAATGTTTAGTATGGGTGCATCTTCAGCAGCTTTATATAAAATGGGATCAAAAATGGCGCCAGCAGCAATGAGTCCATTTACATCGGGCAACCGTGTATCAAAAGGTGTTGGGCCACTTAAAAACTGGACAGATATTCGTGAATTCCCGGCTCCAAGTAAAGAACGATTCCGTGATTGGTATAAAGATCATAAGAAAGGCGGGGACAAATAATGACAGGATTAATTCAAAACCGTGAGTCCTTTCTAGATAATATTGCAAAAGAACTTGGACGTGAGCGGAAAACAGAAGGCGTAAAGCGTCCAGCATGGAAAAGTAATGTGAATGTAGAAACGCTAAAAGATTATTCAAAAGAAGAATTGTTAGAAGTATTTAAAAATCAATGTACAAACATTCATACAACTGTAGTGGAAACGACAAACGACCGTTTACGTGAAGATATTCAAAAAGTAATCGTGGAAAACGGTGGGGGACCTATTATGTTATCGGCAGACGAACGTTTTGATTCTTATGGATTGACTTCTTTATTTAAAGAAGAGCTTCCAAAGCAAAATGTTGAAGTGAATGTATGGGATCCTGAGAAAAAAGAAGAGAATATGCGTATCGCAGAAAGAGCGAATATTGGAATCGCATTTAGTGATTATACTTTAGCTGAATCTGGTACGATTGTTGTACAAAGTCATAAAGGCCAAGGTCGTTCTTTACACTTTTTACCGACTGTATACTTTGCTATTATTCCACGTGAAACACTTGTGCCTCGTATTACACAAGCAGTTCAGGATATGAACACACGTGTAGAAAATGGCGAGGCAGTAGCATCTTGTATTAACTTTATTACAGGACCTAGTAACTCGGCAGATATTGAAATGAATCTTGTTGTCGGAGTACACGGACCATTAAAAGCAGTATATTTCATCGTATAAAAGAGGGGAAAGCAGGCCGGAAAATGGCCTGCTTTTTTAATAGAATAGAAATAATATGAAGTAGAAGTTCTCTCCTTTTTTTGCTATGTTCTTCTGGAAAGGAGAGGAAGGGATGTTCACTTATTTATATGCATTGTTAGTGGGGATGGTGTTTGGTTCTTTTTTTATGTTAATTGCAATGAGAGTGCCGCTAGGTGAGTCTATCATTACCCCGCGTTCACATTGTCATTATTGTAAGTATGTGCTAAAGCCAAAAGAATTGATTCCAATCATTTCTTTTTGTATACAAAGAGGACGTTGTACGAATTGTAAGAGGAAAATTTCAATTTTGTACGTAGTATTTGAACTTGTAACAGGAATGATATTTCTTCTTACTGTATATATGATTGGGGTGGAACGAGAGCTTATCATCATTTTATCGCTTTTTTCGCTACTTCTTATTATTTCAGTTACAGATTACATATATATGTTAATCCCCAATCGTATTTTAGCTTGGTTTGCCTGTTTACTCATTTTAGAATGTGTTTTTGTGCCATTAGTGACTTGGACAGATAGTATAGTTGGTAGTGGCGTTATATTCATTTTGTTATATTGCATGCAAAAGATATATCCAGAAGGGCTTGGTGGAGGGGATATAAAATTACTTTCGTTACTTGGATTTATAGTGGGACTGAAAGGGATTTTTATGATCTTATTTTTAGCATCTTGCTTTAGTCTTTGTTTCTTTGGAGTTGGTATAGTATTAAAACGTATGAAAATGAGGAGCCAAATTCCGTTCGGTCCTTTTATTAGCCTTGGGGCAATATGTTACATGTTGGTCACGTATACAAAATAGAGAGGGGATAGAACATGAATGTATATATGGATGATCAAAGAAGTTGTCCGTACGGGTATGTGCCCGCCACTACAGTAGAATGTGCCTTGCAAATGGTTCGGGATTATGATGTGAATATTCTTTCCCTTGATTTTAATATGGGATGGGGGGAAAGAAATGGATTAGATTTTGTAGAGGCTTTTTGTAAAGAGGGGTTATATGTAAATGAAATTCACCTTCATACGAATGATGTCATCGGTATGCACAAGATGAAACAGAGAATTAATAAGGGAAAGGAAGAAGGAGAAATTAATCCGCACCTTGTTGTTAAATATGTGGGGAGCTAAAAACTCCAAAGTGAAACTTTGGAGTTTTTAATGTTTCATATGTGCTTGTAACGGAATGATTTCTTCTTGTTGAGCTGCTACTAATTCAGTTTC
This sequence comes from Bacillus sp. BB51/4, assembly GCF_008368845.1. Lineage (NCBI taxonomy): Bacteria > Bacillati > Bacillota > Bacilli > Caryophanales > Bacillaceae > Bacillus > Bacillus sp. BB51/4. Next base: position 33,817 of record NZ_QOSC01000016.1, on the reverse strand, counting down.
TTCTTGTTTCACGTCAGGTCCTTTCTTTGTTAAGTAATGGTATACCATACCGACAAAGACGGACCCGCCAATAATGTTACCGATTGTAACTGGAATTAAGTTATGAATAGCACCTGCAAAAGAAATTGTCTCCGGATGCGGTGAAACTAAAGATAGAGCAAACAGTGATAAGTTTGCAATGCTATGCTCGTAACCAGATAAGAAGAATGTGAAAACGAGTAGCATCATCATCATAATTTTTGCTGTATCACCTTTAACTTGAGAAGGTAAGAAACACGCAAGACATACAAGCCAGTTACATAAAATTGCTTTAAAGAATAATTGTATTGTAGGTGTATTCATTTTTCCTTCTACTACTTTATTCATGAAATGGCCGTGATCAATTGCTTCGAAAATTCCAGTTGCATAAAATAGTAAGGCAAAGAATAAAGCTCCAGCTAAATTCCCTGCATAACAAGCGATCCAGTTACGAAGTGTATCAGAAATCGTTGTTTCTTTTCTTAAAGTTGCTACAGTAAAGTACATTGTGTTTCCAGTAAACAATTCAGCACCGCCATATATAATAAGTACGAGGGCAATTCCGAAAAACATAGAAGCAGCTAAATAAGTTGCTGGTGAATCTGCAATGTGAAAAAAGTTACCTAATTTAAAACATAGTACAATAATAAAACCGATATAAATACCCGCAAGTGCGGCACGAATGAAATATTGCATCGGGTTTGTATCTAGCATTTGTTTTTTGCTCTTAGCCAGTTTGACAACATAATCTAATCCTTGTTCTAGCATGAGTAATACGCTCCTTTAGTACATCATCTATAAATACTCCTTATATGAATAAAGTACATGGAATTGTTCTCAGTTTCAATAAGTTTGTGCAATGTTTCACAAAAAGGACATACATACATCGAGAAAACGCTTACAAATGGTAGTATAATAGAATTTTTTCTGGACATTGAGGGGGGGAAGGGAAAAAGAAAAAGCGCTGTAATTACAGCGCTTTTTCGTCTAAATTCTTTTCTACTTTTACTTCTACTTCTTTCGAGAAGAACCAACCGCCAACTGCGATTCCCACTAATACAATCCAGAATGTAAGCTTCCATAGTGTAGATTCTGGGAATGAATGCGGAATTACATTTAATGCAGGGTGTGCTAATGTATAAACTGCTAGTTTCACACCAACCCAACCTACAATTAAGAATGCTGCAGTTTCAAGTCCTGGTTTACGTTTTAAGATTTGTACGAAAGCAGTTGCTGCAAATCTCATAATGATTAACCCGATAAGTCCACCTACAAAGATAACAACGAATTGCCCAGTATCAAGACTACCAATTGTACCTAATCCTGTTTTTGGTAAAGTCATTGCTAATGCAACTGCAGCTAAAATTGAATCAACTGCGAAGGCGATATCAGCAACCTCAACTTTAAATACAGTCCACCAAAAGTTCTCTTGTTTTTTCTTTGCTTCTTTTTCTTCTGTTTCTTCATCCGTATTCTTTTTAACATACGTTTTAAATAAGTGATTACCAGCGATAAACATAAGGTAAATGGCACCGATTGCTTGCACTTGCCATACGTCGACTAAGAACGAGATCATAAATAACGATCCGAAACGGAAAACAAATGCCCCCGCTAATCCGTAAAATAGTGCTTTCTTTCGTTTTTCTTCTGGTAAATGTTTTACCATAATTGCAAGAACGAGAGCGTTATCAGCCGCTAAAATCCCCTCTAGTGCAATTAGGATGAGTAATACCCAACCATACTCCAATAATAATGATACATCCATGTACATTCTCCTCTCATTTCTATAAGTACTAAATAAGTGAAGAATTTCCCCACTATTTAGTTTCCCCATACTCCTGCCTATTAACTTTGGAAGGATTTGGAAATTAATACAAAAAAGACCTCTGCCGTTAATAGGCAAAGGTCTTGCTAGACATATGTAATGAAAATGCCAACAAAGCCGGAAGAACTAAGTTCTACGTAATGACGACTTTGTTTCCAAGAAATATTCTTGGACGCTACTCCCCTTTGGAGATATGCTATTGTACTCTCATTATATGGATAATGTATACGGTTGTCAACCTGTTAAAATATCTTCATTCGGATATTTTATTTTTCGGTTCTTTTTACGTGCAAATGAAAAAGCCAATGTTAAAGGTCCCATTTTCCCAAAAAACATCATAAAGATGATAATGGCTTTTCCGATCATAGTTAAGTGTGGTGTGAAATTCATACTGAGACCGACAGTCCCAAATGCTGAAAATACTTCGAAAGCACTCATCAATAGAGGAACTCGCTCAGTAATACTTAAAATTAAAATAGCAAAAAAGATAAATGAAATGGAAATAATAGTGATGGTTAATGCTTTGACAATGAGAGTATCTTTAATAGATTTTTTAAACACGACAATATCATCTTGTTCTTGTAAAAATTTAAATACCCCAAAAAACATGATTAAAAATGTTGTTAACTTAATTCCACCACCGGTTGAAGCACTACCAGCGCCAATAAACATAAGGAGCATCATTAATAGTAGGGAAGGCTTTGATAATGCAGAAATATCAACAGTATTAAACCCGGCAGTACGAGTTGAAACCGCCTGGAAATAAGCGGCCATTCCTTCTTCAAATGGGGTAAATCCTCTCATAGAAAGGGAATTGTGGAACTCGAATATAAAAATAAAAACAGTCGCAATAATATTGACGATTAGAGTAGAAGAGAGCATAAGTTTTGAGTGTAATGTAAGGTTTTTAAAATTTTTTTTTCTTTTTATATCTACGATTACTGTAAAACCAATCCCACCTAAAATAATGAGGGAGGAGATAACGAGATTGACAAGAATGCTATGAGAATGGGACATTAAATTATCGCTCCACACAGAAAAACCAGCATTGTTAAAAGCAGAGATCGAATGAAAAAAGCTATAATAGATCCCTTTAGAAATCCCGTATTTTGGTACCCATTCAAAAGAAAGAATCAAAGTAGCGATACATTCGACTGTAAAAGAGAATAAAAATAATGCTTTGGCAAGACGAATGACGCCACCAATGTTCGTTTGGTTTAACGCTTGTTGCAGTAAAATTCGGTTTTGAAGACCAATTTTTCTGCCGAGCATAATCGCAATTAAAACGGCAAAGCTCATAATGCCAAGTCCGCCTACTTGTATAAGCGTTAAAATGACACACTGTCCAAACAAAGTAAATACTTTTCCGGTGTCTACAACACCAAGCCCAGTAACAGTACAAGCAGAAACTGTTGTAAATAAAGCGTCGATCCATGAAATAGAAGTTGTTGTAGCAATTGGTAGTTTTAATAAGCATGTACCGATAACTGATAACATAATAAAAGACAAAGTAAGAACACGGGGAGGACTCATGCTAATATTAATCCGTTTCATGTCACATATCGTTCCTTTCAGTTTGCTCTTACTAGTATGTGAAAAAGCACGATTATGTATGTTAAAAATAGAAAGAGGCAGAGAATATCTGCCTCTAAGCCATAGGTTATTGTATTATCCACGTAATTGTTGTTGAGCTAAAGCGACTAGTCGTTTCGTTACTTCACCGCCAACTGAACCGTTAGAACGAGATGCTGTATTAGAACCTAAGCTAACACCGAATTCTTGTGCGATTTCATATTTAAATTGTTCAAGCGCTTGTTCTGCACCTGGAACTAGTAATTTGTTTGTTTTTACCATGTTGATACACATCCTTATGAGTAGTCCAATTCAGCTAAATACTTATCTAAACTGGTAACGTTATTTTATGTGGAAACGACGTACTCATACGCGGAAGTAATCGGTGTGATTAGAAGTTATTGGATAGAAAAAAGAGTAGCAAATTTGCTACTCTTTTTTCAGTATTGTCGCTGTACCTTCCACGACAATATCACCGGATTGATTATATATGTTTGTTTGCAACGTAATGATTTTTTTATCGTCTCGTTTTTTAATGACTTCTGCCACAACGCGAAGTGTATCACCGATTTTGACAGGAGCACGGAATGAAACGTTTTGAGATAAATAAATCGTGTTTTTGCCAGGGAGTTTCGTTCCAAGAATCGTCGAAATGAAACTGGAAACGAGCATGCCATGAGCAATACGTTCTTTAAACATTGTCGTTTTTGCAAAAGAATCTAAAATATGAATAGGATTCACATCTCCAGTTAATTTTGCAAAATTAATAACGTCCTCATCCGTAATAGTTTTTGTAAGGGATGCTTGATCACCGACTTGAATCTCATCATAACGAAGCTCCGGAACAGTTTGTGCTTCTTGGAATGGATTCATTTTTGCCTCCTTCTTTTCCATATCGAAAAATGCTAGCCATCTTGATGTAGTAGGAGGAAGAAAGAGTTTTGTTTGTGCTGCAGTTAGCTCCCACATTTTTCTTACTTGATGGAAGTAAATAAATTTTTTGAGTTTTCCTCGAACTGCTTTGCGAGTTCTAGTTGTTTGGACTTGAACTCTCCCAAAAAAACTTCTAACTGTTTTTGAACCTCTTCACGTTGTAATTGTTGTTGTTCAATAAATTGTTTTGTTGTTTCTTCAAATTGACCGCTAGTTTGAGTAAGAATAGACAAAGATGTTTTCGTAGGAGAAACAGTCAGTTGGTGCATTTGATTAGAAAGTTCATTCCATTTCCCTTGCCACTCGTTAATTTGATCATTTAAGGAGTTTCCAGTTAATTGCTTCACGTAATCTGTATATTGGTTATTGAACTGAGCAGTGAATTGTTGTAGTTCTTTTTCTAGTTCATCTACTCCTGATGTTAATTTATGCAAAGCGTCTTGTTGTTGTTTTAAAGTTTCTAAAGTAAGTTGCTCTAATTGTTTCCCAGCTGAAGAGAAGAGGGAAAGAGATTGAGACCAGTTTTTCCAAAATGCATCGACTAATTCGTATGGCTTAGTTTCCATTGTTTGACCTCCAAATGTTTTTTTGCATATTGTGAACGCAGATTACTCTGCTGTACCACCAGGTGAAGATGAAGAATCCTTTTCATCCTTTTCTGGAGAAGTAGAAAATGGAAAGAACGCATTGGTGTATAACGTAAAAAACGTCCGCAACATATTTTGATAATGTTCAAAAGAAGTTGCACATGTTGTTAAATATTGCTCTCCATATTCTGTTAAAGAATAAATTCGTTTCGCTGGCCCGCCTTCACTTGTATCCCAAGTGGAAGAAATGAGATTTTCTTTTTCTAACTTGCGCAATGTTCTATACACATTACCTTGGTCAACAGAAGAAAAGCCGATGTCCATTAGCATTTGAATGAGTTTGTAACCATGAAGACTCCAGTCTTTTAGACAGAGAAGTAAGAAAGGAACTAAGAAGTTTTTGGGCATGGAGTTTGGTTGTTTCGCTTGGTTTTTTCCCAAACTTTCTGGGTGTTCTGGTTCATTATGTAGCATGATTGTGCATCACCTCATGAATCAGTTAGATGGAATTTTTTTGCTTATAAGTGCAATTTACACCTATCTGTTTTTAATGTCAACACATTTATTGGAAAATAAAGAAAAATAAAATATAGACTTGAAGTTTTATTCAGAATATTAGAAAATAGTGAATAGGTTGAATTGTTTCAAAAACGAAAAAGGGAGTGTAGGCGAAGTGATTGATCAAAAATTCGATCCATTGCAAGCATGGAAAAATGCTTATGAACAAACCGAAACATTTTGGGGAAAAGCGCTCAATGAAACAATTAAAACAGAAGAATATTCTGCTTGGATGGGCAGCGTTCTAGATTTGAATTTGTTTTATCAAAAAGCATTAAATGATACGACAAAAAATTATTTAGAACAGGTGAATGTGCCGACGAGAGAGGATATCGCTAGAGTAGCTACGCTTGTTATCAATTTAGAAAATAAAGTTGATAACATTGAGGAAATTCTAGAAGAGAAAGTGGATTCATTAGGACAAGCTCCTACATTAAAGCGTGATGTTACGAAAGTAAAACAAGATATTCGCACGCTAGAAACGAAAGTTGATCAAATTTTAGAGTTACTAGAAAAGCAAAATGCAGTACTAGCGAAACTACAAGTACCTGCAAAAGAAGAAGTAAAACCTGCGAATAAGCCGGAAAATAAAAAATGATAATAGCGTTTGTTTATAACGTGTAAAAGGGAAAGGGAGAATCTCTTTTTCATGTATAAACAACGAAACATAATTAATATATGGACTCTATTCATATGAGTACCAAAATGATTCATAACAATCGTTCACAAATTCATTTAAGGGGGAAAAGAAATGGTTCAATTAAATGGCAAAGTAGCAATCGTAACAGGTGGGGCAAAAGGAATTGGAAAAGCAATTACAGTAGCATTAGCACAAGAGGGAGCAAAAGTAGTTATTAACTATAACAGCAGTAAAGAAGCAGCTGAAAACTTAGTAAATGAATTAGGAAAAGAAGGACATGACGTTTATGCAGTTCAAGCGGATGTTTCGAAAGTAGAAGATGCAAACCGACTTGTAGAAGAAGCTGTGAATCATTTTGGTAAAGTTGATATTCTTGTTAATAATGCTGGTATTACAAGAGATCGTACATTCAAAAAATTAAATCGTGAAGATTGGGAGCGCGTAATTGACGTGAACTTGAGCAGTGTATTTAATACAACAAGCGCGGTACTGCCATACATATCGGAAGCAGAAGAAGGAAGAATCATTAGTATTTCTTCTATTATTGGCCAAGCTGGTGGATTTGGACAAACAAACTACTCTGCAGCAAAAGCAGGTATGTTAGGATTTACAAAATCATTAGCATTAGAGCTTGCAAAAACAAATGTAACTGTAAACGCAATTTGCCCAGGATTTATTGATACTGAAATGGTAGCAGAAGTACCAGAAGAAGTACGTCAAAAAATCGTTGCGAAAATCCCGAAAAAACGTTTTGGTCAAGCTGATGAAATTGCAAAAGGTGTAGTATACCTATGCCGTGACGGTGCATATATCACAGGTCAGCAATTAAACATTAACGGTGGATTATACATGTAATGAAGCGAGAAAAAAGTGCATATCCATAGCAGGAATGCACTTCTTTTTTTAGAAATAAATCGACCGAAAAGGAGATAGAAAAATGACTACATTCGTAACGGAATGGGAAAAGCAATTGGAGTTGTACCCAGAAGAATATCGTAAAGCATATCGCCGTGTGAAAAGAGCGAGCGAAGTTTTATTGCGCGAACCAGAACCACAAGTTGGTTTAACACCAAAAGAAGTTATTTGGACGAAGAATAAAACGAAGCTGTATCGTTACATTCCAAAACAAGAAAAAACACAGAGAGTTCCAATCTTATTAATATACGCGCTTATTAATAAACCGTATATTATGGATTTAACTCCAGGAAATAGTTTAGTGGAATATTTAGTAGATCGTGGTTTTGATGTGTATATGCTTGATTGGGGCACATTTGGTTTAGAAGATAGTCATTTGAAATTTGATGATTTCGTGTTTGATTATATTGCAAAAGCAGTGAAGAAAGTAATGAGAACTGCGAAATCGGACGAGATTTCTTTACTTGGTTATTGCATGGGTGGAACGCTAACTTCTATTTATGCAGCACTTCATCCGCACATGCCAATTCGCAACTTAATCTTTATGACAAGTCCTTTTGATTTCTCTGAAACAGGATTATACGGTCCTTTATTAGATGAGAAATACTTCAATTTAGATAAAGCGGTTGATACATTCGGAAATATTCCGCCAGAAATGATTGATTTCGGAAATAAGATGTTAAAACCAATTACAAACTTTGTAGGTCCATATGTCGCTTTACTTGATCGTTCAGAAAATGAGCGCTTCGTCGAAAGCTGGAAATTAGTTCAAAAGTGGGTTGGTGACGGTATTCCATTCCCGGGTGAATCGTATAGACAATGGATTCGTGATTTTTATCAAAATAATAAATTAGTGAAAGGTGAACTCGTTATTCGTGGACAAAAGGTAGACCTTGCAAATATTAAGGCGAATGTCTTGAATATTTCTGCGAAACGTGATCATATCGCCCTGCCATGCCAAGTAGAAGCTTTGCTAGACCATATTTCTAGCACAGATAAACAATATGTATGTTTACCAACGGGACATATGTCGATCGTTTACGGTGGAACAGCGGTAAAACAAACATATCCGACGGTTGGAAATTGGCTTGAGGAGCGTTCTAATTAAAAATAAAAAGTCCAACTAGCGTATGTTAGTTGGATTTTTTTATGGGAAATAACAAAAGATAGAAAGGAGAAATTTATATTTTAGGAGTATAATTATGAAACTTATGACTGGTAAGTTGTTTTGGAATACAGGAGTTTCTATACCTTGTTATCCATCATTAGAAAATGATATGATATGTGATGTGCTTGTAGTCGGAAGCGGAGAAGCAGGTGCTCATATAGCGTATTCGTTAGCGAAAATTGGAATGCATGTTACGCTCATTGAAAAACGAGCAATCGCATGTGGTAGCACAGCTGCTAATACAGGTTTACTACAATTTCTTCATGATAAATCGCTAACCTCACTTATCCATACATTTGGTGAAAAAAAGGGGGTACGAGCATATAAGCTTTGTTACGAAGCGCTACGAACAATGGAGCAAGTTGTACCGACTCTCGATATTGATCCTCAGTTTATTCCGCGAAGTAGTTTGTATTATGCAAGTAGAAATGAGGATGTATCGTTTTTACAAGAAGAATATAATACGTTACGCCATTATGGATTCCCGGTTGAATATTTTACCGATTCACATATGAAGAAGAAGTATTCATTTATAAAACAAGCAGCGTTATATACGCATGGTGATGCCGAAGTGAATCCGTATTTATTAGCGCATAGCCTTTTGCATAAAGCAAATCAAATGGGAGCTACTATACTTGAGCATACAGAGGCCATACATATAAAAAAACGCCAAAATGATTTAATTTGTTACACGAAAACAGGAAATCAAATTGTAGCAAAGAATATTATTATGGCGACAGGTTATGAAGCACTTTTCGGAAAGAAAGAAAAAAATACAACAGTGGAAACATCATATGCAGTGGTGACAAATAAGGTAGATTCATTTGAAGGCTGGCATGAACGATCATTAATTTGGGAAACAGCACGGCCTTACTTATATTTTCGAACGTATCAAAACCGTATTATTGTAGGCGGATTAGATGAAGCGATGCAAATTCAAACAATTGGTGATACGAAATTATTGCATAAGCGTGATATCCTTATTAACATTGTAAAAGAGATGTTCCCGCAGTATAAGAATATACAGGCAGAGTACTATTGGGCGGCAGCATTTGGCGGTAGTCATGATGGTCTCCCTATTTTAAAAGAAGACAAAAAGATACATAATTTATTTTACGCATTGCCATATGGAGGTAATGGAACTGTGTATGGAATGGTATTTGCCAAATTATTTGAGCAGTTATTTACAAATAAAGAAAGTGAAGATTTTTCTTTATTTAATCGATAGAAAAAAAGGTAGCGAAGTGATGGAATGAGAGATATAAAAAAGTTTTTACAAAAATTACGTCCTGTACAACTCATTGTTTTATTTTATTTATTAGCAGTAGTTGTATCGGTGATATTGCTTAGTTTCCCGTTTGTTACGAAGTCTGGTGTGAAATGGACATTTATCGATGCCCTCTTTACATCTGTTAGTGCGGTAAGTGTTACGGGACTGTCTGTTGTTACGATTTCAGATACATTTACTACGGCAGGAATTATTATGTTAGCCCTTATTTTACAATTAGGCGGCTTAGGAATTATGGCACTTGGTACGTTTGTTTGGATTATAACGGGGAAAAAGATCGGTTTGCAGAGAAGAAGACTCATTATGGCAGACCATAATCAAGGGAATTTATCAGGCCTTGTAGAATTGATGCGTTCTATTTTAATTGTAATTATTTCGATAGAACTTATTGGAGCGATACTATTAGGTACAAGATTTCTACTTTATTTTCCAACTTGGCAAGAAGCTTATTTTCACGGTTTCTTTGCCGCTGTTAGTGCAACCACGAACGGCGGATTTGATTTAACAGGACAATCGCTAATTCCGTATAAGAAAGATTATATTGTGCAAATGATTCATATGTTACTCATTATTTTAGGGGCAATTGGTTTCCCTGTATTAATGGAAGTAAAGCAATTCCTTAGTAAAAAGAGACAGCAACTATTTCGTTTTTCGTTATTTACAAAATTGACGACAACAACATTTTTTGCCCTCGTTATCGTTGGAACCATTATGATTTTTTTACTAGAACGAAATCAATTTTTAGCAGGAAAGTCATGGCATGAAACAGTTTTCTATACATTATTCCAATCTGTGACGACGCGAAGCGGTGGACTGGCTACAATGGATATACGTGAATTGTCACAACCGACGCTTTTATTTATGAGTATATTAATGTTTATAGGGGCATCTCCAAGTTCGGTTGGGGGCGGAATACGTACAACAACATTCGCTGTTAGTATATTATCGTTATACAATTTTGCAAGAGGCGGAAGAACGGTTAGAGTCTTCAAACGTCAGTTACATGAAGAAGACGTGCTAAAAGCATCTGTCGTTATGACAATGGGGATTTTATTATGTGCCACAGCACTCTTTATTTTATCTATTACGGAAAATGTACCGCTTATGAGTTTAATTGTTGAAGTGTGTTCTGCTTTCGGAACGACAGGGCTATCGACAGGTATTACGCCAGATTTAACAACTGTTGGTAAACTTGTACTTATTGTACTTATGTTTATTGGGCGTGTCGGTATTTTAACATTTATACTGGCTAGTGGGGGAAGAGAACAGCCACCTCGCTATAAATACCCGAAAGAGAGAATTATTATTGGATAGTATGAAACCATTCTACCTATGTGAGGTAGAATGGTTTTTTAGTCGTTAATGCCAAATTGCGGATGCATAAAAGCCTCATTCTTATTATCCACTTCTTTTTTTAGCAACTCTTGATTTTCTTCTGAAATCCACCCAATATCATTTGTAGGATGAATCCATTCTTCTCCAGCCATAATGGCAGGGTCTACTTCATCAGTCCAATTGTGAAGTGGACTATTCTCGGAATCATATTTACTGTCTCCGATTACGACGTCATATTGATTTATGAAAGGTTGTTGCATCTTCTTTCCTGTTCCTTTAAAAGATGGGAAATTCATTTGATGCGGGAGCGTTTCATCTAAAATTGGTGACTGAATTTTATCTTTCTTCTTCAAAATAATCGCCCCTTTTCTAATGCTTTCTTCATAGGTAGTATTTCCATCTAGCGGCCTTATGTACTTGTTAACACTTGCCAGTAATAATTATTTAATGTTGTTTTAAACTAGAGTAGAAAGTGAATTCTTGAGAGCAGGTGAATGTATTGGTAAAAAGAAAAGTGAAACAAAATGCGGCAATCAACAATAATAAAACTCCGAAAGAAAGCTTACCAGATGCAGAATTTGCATTAGAGTATGAAGGAGAAAATAGCGCGAAGTATGCAAATCGTAATTCAAAAAAAGGTAAACAAAAATGAGGCGTTTTTTACAAACGCCTCATTTTTTTGTGGGATTATAAAGGTTTTTTTAATTATTTGTAAATTTAGTGTTCATTATTGGCAGAAAAATGCGAAAAAACATAGAAGTAGCAACGTATTACACAAAAACAAACAACAAACAAAAGATTAATGTTGGTTTAATACTGCTTTTACACTAGTTGTTTATATTAGAGTTGTACATAAGATTTATAAAAGGAGAGAGAGACAGTGAAAAAAACAATCTTTAAAGCTGTAGCAACTGGAATGGTATTTTCGTTATTAATGGGGTGTGGTGCAAAGAAAGAAGAGAGTGCTGGGGCAAAAGTAAAGGATGATAAATTATCTGGATCATTAACTGTTTACACAGCGATTGAAGAAGAACTTGTACCAATTTACCTTGATTCTTTTAAACAGAAGTATCCAGATGTGAAACTGAACATTGTTCGTGATTCAACTGGGGTTATTACAGCGAAATTGCTAGCTGAAGGAAAAAATACACAAGCAGATGTTGTATGGGGAACAGCAGCGTCTAGTCTATTAGCTTTAGATAAAAAAGATATGTTAAAAGGATACTCTCCAAAAGGAGCGGATCGTGTTCTTCCGCAATTTAAAGATGATAAGCAACCAGAAAAATGGGTAGGTAATACGGCATTTATGACGGGGATTGCTATAAATAAAGAAGAATTAAAGAAGAAAAATTTACCGATGCCAGAATCATACGAAGACTTAACGAAACCAGAATATAAAGGAACGCTTGTTATGCCACATCCAGCTTCTTCTGGAACAGGATTTTTAACAGTTTCTGCATGGTTACAAATTATGGGTGAAGATAAAGGCTGGGATTACATGAAGAAACTTCATGATAATATAGCAACTTATACTCATTCAGGTTCAAAACCAGCGAAATTAGCAGGCGCAGGTGAATATCCAGTTGGCGTATCAATGGTTTATAGTGCTTTGAAAGAGAAACAAAAAGGTGCACCAGTTGAAGTTGTATTGCCGAAAGAAGGATTAGGTTGGGAAGTAGAAGCGAACGCACTTATTAAAAAAGATAATGCAAAAAATGAAAAATTAGCGCAAGCATTTTTAGATTGGGCAATTACTGATGATGTAATGAAGTTATACTTCGAGAAAAATGGATTTGCGACAATTAAAAATGATTATAAACTTCCAGATGGATTCCCTAAAGATGTGACAGAAAAGTTATACAAAAAGAATGACTTTAAATGGGCAGCAGAAAATCGTGACAAAATTTTAGAAAAATGGGAAAAAGAGTTTGGCCAAAAAGCAGAACCGAAAAAGTAAGTGAGTGGGAGAGAGAAAAAATGAGCGAATATTTATCAATTCAACACATTCAAAAACAGTTTGATGCATTTACAGCGTTAAAAGATATTTCTTTTACTGTGAAAAAAAATGAGTTTGTATGTTTATTAGGCCCAAGTGGTTGTGGGAAAACAACATTGCTTCGAATTTTAGCAGGGCTAGAAGAGGCAACAACAGGTAGTATAGCTGTGGAGGGAAAAGATATTACAGCATTACCTCCTGGAAAGAGGAATTTCGGAATGGTGTTTCAATCATATGCATTATTTCCGAATTTAACAGCACTTGAAAACATTGAATATGGCTTAAAGACAAAAAAATATGGAAAAGCAGAAGTAAAAGAGAAAGCGCTAGAGGTGTTAGAACTTGTAGATTTGCTGAATGTAAAAGATAAATATCCTGCTCAAATGTCTGGTGGACAACAGCAGCGAGTAGCACTTGCACGTGCGCTCGCTCTGTCTCCGGATATTTTGTTACTCGATGAGCCATTATCTGCTTTAGATGCAAAAGTGCGTGAAAAGTTACGTAGAGAAATGCGTGATTTGCAAGAAAAAGTAGGAGTAACAACTATTATGGTTACGCATGATCAAGAAGAGGCATTAACGATGGCCGATAAAATTGTTGTAATGAATCATGCGGAAATTATGCAGATTGGCACACCAGAGGAGATTTATCAAAGACCAGCCAATCCATTTGTGGCAGATTTTATTGGTTCTATTAATTTCTTTTCGAAAAACAATGAAGAACATGCAATTCGTCCTGAGCATGTAACAGTTGTACAAAAGGATGGTATTAAAACGGTTGTGGAAAGTATGGAATTTCGCGGATCTGTATATCGGACGGAAGTGCGGGTCGTAGAAGAAAAAACACATCTTTATAACGAGAAAATTGTAGTGGATATATTGGCATCAGAAGTAGAAGCAACCGCAATTAGAAAAGGAAAGCCGATTCAAATCTCTTTCTCAGAAAATCATATGTTGTCATATGGAAAGAAGGTCATTGTATAGATGGAGATGTTAGAAGATTTTAAGGTAGAAAGTACGAAAAAAAAGATTAAGAGACGTATCGGTAAAGAAGAGTGGATACAAAGACTATTAATTATTGGTATGCTTCTCGCGTTTTTGATCATGCTTGTATTACCTCTATTACAATTGTTTACACAAGCTTTTTATGATAAAGATGGAGCTTTCATTGGTGTTGCGAATTTCAGTAAATATTTCACAACACCAACGCTAGTTCAATCATTACAAAATACGATATGGATTTCGGGTGCGACAACAATTATTGCAGTGACACTTGCTTTCGCTTACGCCTATGCGATCGCTCGTACGAATGTGTTTGGAAAGCGTGTATTCCAATATATTGCGTTGTTACCATTATTCGCACCAACGATGATGCATGGTATCGCACTTACATATTTATTTGGTAATCAAGGGTTAGTAACGAAAGGAATGTTTGGTTTGTTTGAAGGGATACAAATCCCTTTATATGGACCAGTAGGAATTGTAATGGCTGAAGTCATGTATACATTTCCGCAAGCATTTCTTATATTATTAATTGCTTTTCAAGGCTCTGATTATCGTTTATATGAAGCTTCTAATATGTTAGGAGCGAGTAAAACAAAGCAATTTTTCACTGTTACTTTACCTAGTGTAAAGTACGGATTAATTAGTGCGATGTTCGTTGTGTTTACACTTAGTTTCACTGACTTTGGGGCACCAAAAATTGTTGGTGGGCAATATAATGTACTTGCTACTGACGTATATAAGCAAGTAATTGGGCAGCAAAATATGCCGATGGGTGCAACTGTCGGAATGATTTTATTAATCCCAGCTATATTTGCCTTTGCAGTTGATCGCATTACGCAAAGAAAGCAGGCGAATCTCTTATCTTCCAAATCAGTACCTTACAGAATAATAAATAATAAGAAACGAGATGTTATTTCATTCGTATATTGTAGCGTAGTAACGCTTATGATCATTCTATTATTTGTGGCAGTTGGTATTGCTGCAAGTGTGAAAGTATGGCCATATAATATGAGCTTTACATTTGAGCATTTTAATTTTTCCAGTTTAACAGGAGATGGATTGGAAGCATTTAAAAATAGCGTAATTGTTTCAGCAATTACTGCGGTTATTGGAGCGGTTTTAACATTTATGTTCGCTTATGCGATTGAGAAAATAGATCAGCTACAATTTTTCCGAAAAGTAGGTTACTTTTTCTCTATCGTCCCTTTAGCGATACCAGGTTTAGTACTTGGGTTAGGCTACGTCTTCTTCTTTAGTCAACCAACCATACAAATCTTTGGACTTTCCGTAACGAACCCGTTCCATTCTCTATACGGAACAATTGCTGTGCTAGTACTAGTCAATATCATTCATTTTTATTCTGTAACATTTGTTACGGCAACGACAGCTTTAAAGAAATTAGATCGAGAGTTTGAACTTGTTTCACAGTCGATGGGGATACCGTTTTATAAAACATTCTTTCGAGTTACGGTACCGATGTGTTTACCAGCCATTTTAGAAATGGTAATGTACTACTTCGTAAATTCAATGGTAACTGTCTCAGCAGTTGTATTCCTGTATGCAGCTGATTTTAAACTAGCTGCCGTATCAATTGTAAATATGGATGATGCAGGAAATGTAGCACCAGCAGCTGCAATGAGTGTACTTATTGTTGTTACAAATATTGTAGTGAGAGTTGTATATGAATGGGGAACGAAAGCACTTCGTAACCGAACGTCACAATGGCAAAAAAGATAAATAAGAAGGGTGATGGATTAGATGAAAGTAGAAGCAGTTATTTTTGATTGGGCAGGTACAACAGTTGATTACGGATGTTTTGCACCACTGGAAGTATTTATGGAGATTTTCCATAAACGTGGTGTGGCAATTACTGCAGAAGAAGCCCGTAAGCCAATGGGATTATTGAAAATTGATCATGTTAGGGCATTAACAGAGATGCCTCGTATTGCGAGTGAGTGGAATCGTATTTTCGGACAATTACCAACAGAAGCAGACATTCAGGAGATGTATGAAGAATTCGAAAAGATTCTCTTCGCTATTTTACCGCGCTATGCGTCGCCGATTAATGGAGTAAAAGAAGTGATTGCTTCTTTACGTGAAAGAGGAATTAAAATTGGTTCAACGACTGGTTATACGAGAGAAATGATGGATATTGTAGCAAAAGAAGCAGCACTACAAGGGTATAAACCTGATTTTCTTGTAACACCAGATGATGTTCCAGCAGGTCGTCCGTATCCGTGGATGTGCTATAAAAATGGGATGGAGCTTGGTGTATATCCAATGAATCATATGATAAAAGTTGGAGACACAGTATCAGATATGAAAGAGGGAAGAAATGCTGGTATGTGGACAGTGGGTGTAATTCTCGGCAGTAGCGAACTCGGCTTAACTGAAGAGGAAGTGGAGAATATGGATCCGGTAGAACTTCGTGAAAAAATAGAAGTAGTTCGCAATCGTTTCGTTGAAAATGGGGCGCACTTTACGATAGAAACGATGCAGGAACTCGAAAACGTAATGGAACATATCGAGAAACAAGAACTTATTATTTCATAAAAGGGGAATAGGATCATGACTGAAAATCACTATTTATTATTAACACCTGGACCATTAACAACAACCAAAACAGTAAAAGAAGTTATGTTATACGATTGGTGTACGTGGGATGCTGAATATAACAAAATGGTACAAGAGGTAAGAGCTAAGCTTGTATCGTTAGCAACGAAGGAAAAAGAGACATATACAACTGTTCTCATGCAAGGAAGCGGTACGTTTTCAGTTGAAGCAGTGATTGGATCTGTCGTTCCTAAAAATGGAAAGCTGCTCGTATGTACAAATGGTGCGTATGGTAAGCGAATTGTACAAATGGCAGAGATGTTACATATAGATGTGGTGGTCAGTCAAACAGAAGAGTGGGAGCCCACTAATATTGCAGCAGTAGAAAAGATATTGCAACGAGATAAAGAGATTACACATATTGCAGTTGTTCATTGTGAAACAACAACAGGTATTATCAATCCAATTGTAGATGTATGTAAATTAGGGAAGCAATACGGAAAAGTAACACTGGTTGATGCAATGAGTAGTTTTGGTGGTATTGAAATAGATATCGCTGAGTTGCAAATTGACTTTCTAATTAGTAGTGCGAATAAATGTATTCAAGGGGTTCCTGGATTTGGCTTTGTTATTGCGAAGCGCGATGAATTGGTGAAATGTAAAGGGCAGGCACGTTCATTATCATTAGACTTATTTGATCAGTGGGAAACGATGGAACATCAAAATGGGAAATGGCGTTTTACGTCACCTACACATGTTGTACACGCTTTTTATCAAGCACTACTTGAATTAGAAAAAGAGGGCGGAGTAGAAGCACGTTACAATCGATATTATAACAATCAAAAAATATTAGTGAATAGAATGAGAGAAATCGGATTTAAGCCACTAGTAGATGAAAAATACCAATCGCCTATTATTACATCCTTCATTTATCCAGAAGAGGGGTTCGATTTTGGGCAGTTATATAATGAATTAAAGTGTGATGGGTTTGTTATTTATCCAGGTAAAATTTCAAAAGTAGATACATTCCGCATTGGAAATATCGGTGATGTACATGAGGCAGATATCAATCGCTTAGTTGATAGTATCGCTAAAGGAGTTGTTATAGGTTGAAAGTATTTTGCTTAGGTGGAGCAGGTAAAATTTGTCGTGAAGCAATTTTAGATTTAGTGCAATTTTCATCTTTTGAGGCGATTACAGTAGCTGATTTTAATGAAGAAGAGGGCCTGAAAGTAGTAGAATGGCTCAACGATCCTCGTGTTGATTTTGTGAAAGTAGATGTAACGAATCACGAGGATACGGTTGCAAAAATGAAAGGTTATGACATTGTAATGGACGGTACGACAATTAAGTTAAATGGATTGTCTACTCGATGTATTGCAGAAGCAGGTTGTCACGGTGTGAATTTGAATGGATTTGGTGAAGAAAATGAATCTCATTCTATATTTGCTCAAAATGAAAAAACGTGTTTACCTGGTTTTGGTATGACGCCAGGTGTAACGCAAATGATGGCAATGCATGCAGCAAATCAGCTAGATACTGTAGAGTCAGTACGTGTAAGTCATGGCTCGTACCGTCCAATTGCTTTTTCTGCATCAATTACAGAAACAACGACATATGAATATGATCCACATTTACCATCGCGTACAGTATATGAAGATGGTGAGTTTAAGCAAGTACCGCCGTTTGCGCGTCCGAGAGAAATTGAATTACCGGCGCCTTATGGTAAGGAAACGCAGTATATAATACCGCATTCTGAAACGATTACGTTAGCAAAAGCACTAGAAAATAAAGGGGTCAAACTGATAGAGACGAGAGGAACTTGGCCAAAGCAAAATATGCAGCTCGTACGTGCTTTATATGATTATGGTATATTGCGTAATGATCGGGTTGACATAAATGGGAAAGAAATTGGCATTATGGATTGTATTTCGAAGTATTTATTGCAATCGAAAGAAGGGCAAGAAACAGAAATTTACGGTTATGCGCTTCATGTAGAAGTAATAGGTATGAAAAATAATGAGAAACAAAGGCACGTATTATATCATACACACCCGTTATCTGATGGTTCTGTTGTAGGATGGGAAAAATTAAGAGCTTATACGAGAAACGTCGGTATTCCATTTGGGATTGCTACAGAGTTAATCGCAAAAGGGAGTGTAAACAAAGTTGGTGTTGTGACACCTGAGGAAGCTTTTGTAAATCCACAAATTATTTTTGATGAACTAAAAAAGCGTGATATTCATATTCATGAAGAAGTTTTCACTGAAAAAGAAGGTCATAACTTTGTATAAGTAAGGCAGTGTATGAGGTAGAAATCAATGGGGTGAATCTATGTCTGTAGTAGGTGAAGAAAGAAAGCGAACCATTCTTGAGAAGGTAGAGTTTAAAGGGAAAGTAAAAGTTTCAGAGTTAGCGAGAGAGTTTGCTGTATCAACAGAGACGATTCGTCGTTATTTAGAAGAATTGGATCGTGAAAAGAAGTTGAAGAAAGTGTATGGCGGAGCCGTCCAACTTCCGGGAGCTGGAATAGAGGCACCAATGTTAGAACGAGAGATGCTGCATATAGAAGAGAAGAAGAGAATTGGGTATAAAGCAGCAACGTTTGTGGAAGATGGAGATGTGATTGCGATTGATGATGGAAGTACACCACTTCAAATGGTGCCATATCTTGTTCATCGTAAAAATTTAACGATTGTAACAAGTTCATTTCCAGTCGCTACACAATTAATTTCTTCTATTAATAAAAAGATGTTTC
This sequence comes from Bacillus sp. BB51/4, assembly GCF_008368845.1. Classification (NCBI taxonomy): domain Bacteria; kingdom Bacillati; phylum Bacillota; class Bacilli; order Caryophanales; family Bacillaceae; genus Bacillus; species Bacillus sp. BB51/4. Next base: position 14,667 of record NZ_QOSC01000016.1, on the reverse strand, counting down.
ACGGTGAAGTTTTATTTATTGGTGGAAAAGTCTCTCCAAAGCATTCACGTGTGTCAGGGTCTATTTCGCAGCAAGTAATCCAGCAATTTCATTTTCATAAAGCATTCGTTTCAATTGATGGATTATTACCTGGTTTTGGGGTTTCTAGTTTTGAATTAGAAAAGGCGAAACTGTCAGAAGCGATGCTGAAATTAGCGGAGAAAACATATATTTTATGTGATCATACAAAAGTAGGGGTAAAAGGAAATTACCGAATAGCAGCATTTTCACGTATTCAACATGTAATTTGTGATAAGAAAATGCCCTATAGTTTTGAAGAGGAAGTCAAAAAGCATAATATTCAATGGACAATTTGTTAAATAAATTGAACTCCCACCTGTTTTTGAGGTGGGAGTTTTACTGTCCGCAAATAGCGGGATAAAAGATTTGTATGTATGCAAAAAGTGGACACATTTTCTCATCTCTTTCATATAATTTACCAATACAAAAAAAGTTGGTCGAAGGAAAGAAGGGAGAAGCATGTCAGAACGGATATATAATAAACTTGTATTGTATGCAAATATTTTGCAAAAAATTGGTTTTATTAATGAAAAAGAAAAAAGTGAAATTCTTCATACGCTAGGTAAAAAGGCCCTTTGATTAAAGGGTTTTTTTATTTTTTATCTTTGGAAATATAAACTTAATGTAATATTATCATTTATTTGTAGATAATTGATAACATTTATCAATTATAAAAATTATGTATGATAGGGGATATTATTTTGAAAAAGTTATATTAAGGCGCTAGTAGTAGCCACAACATTAGCAATTCCATTTGCTACATACTCTACTCCAGCATTAGCAGCACTAAAAGCTGAAGCAAACCAGTCGGTGGCAGCAGCTAGTGAACGTACATACGATACTGAGATTAAAATATATAAGGATCAACAAGATGAGCCATCTATGGTTTCTCAGTACATAAAAAATCCTAAAGTAGCAATTGAAGATGGGAAAAAAATCGTTACTGTAACAATACAAGATAGCGATTATTTTCAATATCTTAGAATAGAGGATAAAAACCAACCTGGTGTATTTCAAGATGTGAAAGTTTTATCAGAAGATAAGAGGAAAAATGGAACGAAAGTAGTCCAATTTGAAATTGGTGAGTTTGAGAAGAAGCATAATATGCATATACTTATTCCGGCCATCGGATATGATCACAAATATCAAGTTCAATTTGAAATTAAAGATCCAATTGTAGGTGACAAAGAAACAGAGAAACCAGATGATAACTCTAATTCAGGCAATACGGAAACGGATCATCCAGTTGAAAGTCAAAATATGATAACAGATAACAAATTAAGAGAACTTGTTAATAAAAAAGTATTTAATAGAAAAGATTTAAATACACCAATTACGAAAGAGGAGTTATTACAAGTAAAGGACTTGTTTTTAAACACGAATGAGATTCTTGATTATAGTGCATTAAAATATATGCCAAATTTAAAATCTTTAACAGTTGCGAATGCGAAGATAACAGATCCGTCGTTCTTTGCGAATTTAAAGCAATTAAATCATTTAGCTTTACGTGATAATGAATTTTCAGATGTAACACCACTTGTTAAGATGGATAATTTAGCATCTCTTGATTTGAGTAATAATAAAATTACAAACGTTGCACCACTCATTGAAATGAAAAATGTAAAAAGTTTATATCTATCAGGCAACCAAATAGAAGACGTAACAGCATTAGCGAAAATGGAACAACTAGATTACTTGAATTTAGCAAATAATAAAATTACGAATGTTGCTCCATTAAGCGCGTTGAAAAATGTAACATACTTAACTTTAGCAGGTAATCAAATTGAAGATATTAAACCGTTATATTCATTACCTTTAAAAGACTTAGTATTAACTCGTAATAAAGTTAAAGATTTATCGGGTATTGATCAAATGAAGCAATTAAATAAATTATTTATCGGGAAAAATCAAATTGAAGATGTGACACCACTTGCTAAAATGACTCAGCTTACAGAATTAGATTTACCTAATAATGAGTTAAAGGATATTACTCCATTATCAAATCTAGTAAACTTACAAAAACTTGATTTAGAAGCAAATTATATTTCAGACTTATCGCCAGTTAGTAAGTTGAATAAGTTAGTATATTTAAGTTTTGTTGCAAATGAAATCCGCGATGTTAGACCAGTAATAGAACTAAGTAAGAAAGCTTATATTAATGTTCAAAACCAAAAAGTCTTTCTAGAGGATACAGAAGTAAATAAAGAAGTAAAAGTACCTATATACGAAAAAGACGGTGAGGTATCTACAAAAATCCGTCTGAAGAGTGATGGTGGTACGCATAGTAATGGTGTAGTGAAATGGAGTACACCAGGTGAGAAAGTATATGAATTTGGAGTGAAAGATCCATTTAATGATACAGGTATTTTCTTCACTGGTTCTGTGATTCAAAAGGTTGTAAATGAAAAAGTAGCTGAAGAAGTAATAGAGTTTAAAGATGTACCAAAGGGTCATTGGTCAGAAGGCTATGTGAAAGCTTTAGCGGATAATAATATATCAAAAGGTGATGGAAAAGGAAACTTTTTAGGTGATGATTTCGTAACACGTGAACAATATGCACAGTTTTTATATAATGCAATAAAGAAATAAAAGATGAGAAAATACGTTATTCTTTGATTTAAAAAGAATAACGTATTTTTTATGTACAAAATGAAATAGGTAATAGACAGAAGTATAGATATATGAATGGCCCATTTTAAAGAAGAGCTGTGAAACTATATTGACAAAAAGGCGTTCTCATGTGATAATTCAATTAAATTTTTAGAATAATCAAAAAATACTCCTTTTACATAGAAAGGATTCGAACATTATATAAATATTATGCCGGGGGTGACGAAATGTTATTTTTTCTAAAGAAATGGAATGAATTAAAAGATGTGAAATCTGAATTGGCACTTCGTGATTGGTTTTATGGTACAAAAATTAGTTTATCACTCTGTACGTCAAAAGAGCCGTTAACTTTTTTAATAAACGTTGAGGGAAGAGATAAAGGGTTATTTTCAGAAGAAGACTTTATTGTTGTTAATTGTATGTGTGAGCCAGTATTTGAAAATGAAGAAAAACCAGCTGCAGAATCGTTTATGCATGCGGATATTTATAAAAAAAGTAGTGCAGAATGTATTTTACAAGTGCAGACTGTAGATAGCCATTTAATATCAGAGTTATATGGAGAAGAAGGAGAAGTAACATTCGATAAACGTAGCGTGGAACGTGTTTTTGGAAAAGAAGGTATAACAGAAATGACAATTCCCATTGTAGAAGATGAGAAGAAATTTGCTGATTTATTAGAAAGTAATGTACCGAATTTTATTGAAGGTGGAGGAGTAGTTCTTGTTCATAATTATGGCATGATTGTGTGGGGGAAAACTCCAGAAGAAGCGAAAAAATGGCTAGAGGGTATAGAATATTTAATGAATTACCATGTAAAGTTGTTAATGATAAAAGGTGCAAAGAGCTCTGTTATATAAAATGTTTGTGATGTCGTTACAAGTCAATAAAAAATGAAAGCGTTTTAAAAATAATTTCACTCATAAAATATAGGTCTCCTTATTATATATAGATTACATGTTGACATGTAAGGAGGAACATATTTTGCGAGTTAAATATCATTTTCTGCCAAAACAGCAAGTAACATTTTGCAAAATGAACGATTCAGGTGAAGAGGCTTTGCACATTATGAATGAAACGGGATTTCGAGCAATCCCTGTATTAGCAGAAGATGAAAAGAAATTCATAGGGATTATTTATAAAGTAGATCTTTTAGAAAAGAAGTGTAATAGCGGATTAGAGAAATTAAGTACGGAACATATGCTGGGAGATTCCTCTGCATTTATTTTTGAAAAGGATTCTTTTTTTAGAGCATTTTATGTTATTCGTCGACTTCCATTTTTAGCTGTGCTAAATGACTATAATGAATTTGTCGGTATCTTAACGCATTCCAATATATTTGATGTTATCGAAGATTCATTCGGTATGCGGACGGGTGGTTATATATTAACAATTGCAACACAAGATTGTAAGGGAACGATTAAAGAACTTGGGACATTGTTGAAAGCATTTAATATCGGTGGATTATTTACGCTAGATAACGGTGATCAATATATTCGCCGCGTTATCGTAAATATAGCAGATGAGTTAAATGAAAAAAGATTAAAGCAATTAATTGGAAAAATAGAGAAAAAAGGATTCAGGGTGAGTCATGTAGATTATATTTAAGGTGAAAAGGAAAGGTACCAATTTGCTATATGCAGATTGGTACCTTTTTTAGTGCGAGTAATGAATCTTATTTTGAAACAGGAGGTGGAGATAATGCTAAATCAGATAAAAAAATAAAATCTGCATGTTCGCGAATTTTAGGAATAGAAGTTTCTATAACACGTGATGTAATTTCACCTGGAGGTCCAACGTGTCCAATAGCTACCATAATCGGTTTTTCTTGAAGTTTTTTAATAAGTAATTGGGCTTGTTTTGAAATATGTGCCGCTGTATACACATCATCAAAAAATAATTGATTTTCAATAATAGGCACTCCTAATTCTTTCCCGATTTTTGGGACAACACTCTTAGGATTTGTTTTGCTATCTAAATAAAATAAACCGTGTTTTTTACAAGCTGCAAGTATAAGTCGTACAATTCTTTCGTCCGCGGTCACTTTTGATCCCATATGATTGTTCATGCCAATTGCATGCGGTACTTCTTGAATCGCTTGTTCGAGTCGGTTATTTATTTCTTCGTCGCTTAAATCAGTTGTAATTGCTTTTGGTCCAAGCCATTCTTTTTTACCTTTAATAGGTTCCATTGGCATATGTATAATAACTTCGTGCCCCTTCTTATGAGCCGCTATCGCATCTTCCTTTGTGGAAGGGAGAAAAGGCATAACGGCAACAGTCAGTGGAATAGGAAGTGATAACATTTTATCAGTCCCCTTCATATTATTGCCAAAGTCATCAATGACAATAGCGACTTTGTTTGTATGGGCCTTTGCTTGAACAGGAAACAAGAAGGATGGTAAGAACATAGTAAATATAAGCAATGCAATCGTATATTTGCGCATATAAATATTTCCTTTCTATTTTATCCCGCTATTTGCGAGCAGTGAGGAAGGACAAAATCCCCAATGATTAAATTTCACTTTATCAATCATCATTATGTTTTGCGTTTTTATAAAAATTAAACAAAAAATGTCGAAGAAAAGTATATGGAAAATAGAGAATCCGCTATTTAATTGGTATTTGTAAAAAAAGAAGATGAAAAAAATGTCTATTATTGCGAATGTATTTACAAAGATAGAATAATTTGTAATAATTCTCAAAGTGAGGGTAAAGATTTGTAAATTACAGGGAGAAAATGTTAAATTTTCTGATTCTTCAAATATGATTAAGTAGTTAAAAGGCCAATGGAGAAGTAAAGTTGAGAGCATGGAAGTATAATAAGGGGGATATGAATGTTTACTGTAAAAAGGAAGTACACATTAGAAAAGCTTTCACGTGATATTCATATGAAACGTGAAGAAATGATTCAATTAGGTTTAACAAGTGGGTTAAATAGTATGGAGACAATTCAAGTGAGTCAAGAATTGGACAAGCTTATTTTACAGTACCAGCGTTATAAAGAAAAACAAACACCAAAATGGTTATCAATTATAAAGGTACCTATTTTTCAAATTGGATATGAAGGGAAATCAAGTAATTTTTGGCGAATGCTTGTGGCTGGTTTTATGAAATAAGTATAATTACCCTTTTGGGATAAGGATAATTATACTAGGTGTAACGGAATTTCGATATGAACTGTCGTTCCTTCGTTTTCTATACTGTCAATAAAAATATGCCCATTGTACATCTCTACAATTCGTTTACATATGACAAGTCCAAGACCGGTTCCAGTATCTTTATTAGTAAAGAACGGATGAAAGAGGTGTTTTTGAATATGTTTTGGAATGCCTTTTCCAGTATCTGTAATTTGCAATTGTGCGTGTGTTTCATTGTTTGTTACGGAAATGATCAGTGTGTCACCAGAATTCATGGCTTCAATTGCATTTTTTGTAATGTTTAAAACCACTTGTTTCATATGGTCTTTTGAGCAACGGATATGAACAGAATGGTCTGGCAAATGTAAATGGAATACAATGTTATGTAGATTCGCCTCAGATTGAATAATTAATGCTACCTCATTTAGAATGGTTCTCACATCATATGTTTGTTCAATGATAGCAGTTGGCTTTCCAAGAATAAGAAATTCGCTTACAATTTCATTAATCCGTTCTATTTCTTGTTCGATGACGGAAAAATAAAACTGATCTTGTTCATCTTTATATTTCTCTTTTAATAGAGCGACGAGCCCTTTAATTCCGGTAAGAGGATTACGGATTTCGTGGGCTGTACTAGCTGCAAAAGTTCCAACTAATTCAATTTTTTGTAGTTCATTTTGTTGTCTTTCCAGTTTTGTTTGACGTTTTAACAACATATATTGAGCAAGTAAAAATAAAATAGACATTAAAAATAAAGTAGCTATACACTCTATTGCAACCCACTGATATAAAGTTTTTTGATGGATAGGCAATGGAGAAACAGAGACCTTCCAATTTAATCTTTGGAGTGGGGTAGTAAGCATATTAGAGTGCGCATCACTTGTTTCGTTATTATCATCGGTGAGAAAAACTACATCATGTTTATCAGTTACTTCAAAATGATATTGTGGCTTAATGGCATTTAAAGATGCTGAAATGTAGTCAAAGCGTAAACTTGCTAACAATAAGCCTGAGATTTCCTTCTGTTTATTGAAAATGGGAGAAGCAATCATAATAGCTTGATGTCCAAGAACACGATCTGTAATGGCTGATGATACAGTTGTTTTCTTCGTTTGCAATACGTCTTGAATATATTTGCGATCTGAGACATCAACAGGTGGTCGGTCGCCTTCGGATGCGATTGTAATGATGCCTTCTGATGTAGCGTAATATAAACCAGAAAAACGTGTATCGTTTCCATCTGTATCATGTACAATTTGTTTAACTCCATTTATATTTCCAGTCTCGGTTCCTACGACCTTTGAGAGCATTTCTAATGCGGAAATTGCTTCACCAAGGTGATGATCTAAATAGTCTCTATATAAAAAGAGAACCGTGTGAGCAGATAGTTTGTTTTCCTGCTTCATTTTATACGAATGATATGAATAAAATGTAGCACCAATTCCTATCGTTGGTAGGATAACAAGCACCATATATAAAACTATGCTGTGGAATTTGACTTTCAAATTTGGTACTCCTTCTTTTTTATTATCATTATATATAAACTATGTTAAAATTGTCATGTTTTTATTCAAGAATCATTCATAATATATTTGGGGAGAGGAAATGAATGAGTGAATACTCATTCGGAATTTACATGAAGTACTAAGTTGTTTTTTCTTTTTATTACTGAGAATTTAAGTGAAGGGTTGAAAGTTGTATGACATCAAATAATGAACGAGAAGATATTTCTCAATCTTTAAAAGTATTTATTGCATTATCTCGTGTACATCGATCTGTTATGGATACTACAAATAAATCTATACAAAGTAACGGGTTAAATCCAACTGAATTTGCTGTATTAGAACTGTTATATCATAAAGGCGGTCAACCACTTCAGCAAATTGGTGAGCGTATTTTAATAGCTAGTGGCAGCATTACATATGTTGTAGATAAGCTAGAGAAAAAGGGGCTAGTAAAGAGAATTCCGTGCCCGAATGACAGACGTGTTATTTATGCACAACTAACTGAATCTGGAGAGAGCTTTATTGCTTCTATTTTTCCAGGGCATGAGCAAGTTATACATCAGTCTTTTGAAATGTTAACGAAAGAGGAAAAGGATGAATTACTTGCTCTATTAAAAAAGATTGGGAAATATGAAAAATAATAGTATGTTCCAAAAGAGCTTTGGATAAAGAAATCCAAGGCTCTTTTGTTTACATGTAATTATGACAGCATCTGCCGTATTTTGTTGAAGAATAAGAGGAGATTTGTAAGTAAGCATTGAATTATAGTAAGGATGCACATAATGGAGAGGAGGCTCGTTCATGTCATTTAAAGACTATGAATATAAACGGCCAAATATTGAAGAATTAAAAGAAAAGTTTACTGTTGCTTTAGAGAAGTTTGATAATGCAAAAACTGTAGAAGAACAAAAACAAGTCATCAATTCAATTAACGAAATTCGCAACGACTTCGGTACAATGGGGAATCTTTGTTACATTCGTCATTCTGTTGATACGACAGATGCTTTTTATAAGGAAGAGCAAGATTTCTTTGATGAATTCTCTCCAGTTGTACAAGGATATGGTACAAAGTATTATAATGCGTTAATTCATTCTCCATTCCGTGAAGAATTAGAAGCGTATTATGGAAAGCAATTATTTGCTTTAGCGGAGTGTGATTTGAAAACATACTCTGATGAAGTTGTGAAAGATTTACAATTAGAGAATAAATTGTCTTCACAATATACGCAGTTATTAGCATCTGCAAAAATTGACTTTGCAGGAGAAGAAAGAACGTTATCGCAACTGATTCCATTTATGCAAGGGAAAGAAAGAAATGAACGTAAAGTAGCAAGTGAAGCATATTACGGATTTTTAGCTGAGAATGAGGAAGAGTTAGATCGTATTTATGATGAGCTTGTTAAAGTGAGAACGAAAATCGCCAAATCTTTAGGTTTCAAAAACTTTGTTGAACTTGGATATGCAAGAATGTACCGTACAGATTATAATGCGGAAATGGTGGCGAATTATCGTCAGCAAGTACTTGATTATATCGTTCCCGTTACAACGGAATTAAGAAAGCGACAACAAGCACGTATCGGTGTAGAGAAGTTAGCATATTACGACGAAAACTTTGAGTTTGCTACTGGTAATCCAACTCCAAAAGGAGATGCGGATTGGATTGTTAATCATGGGAAAACGATGTATAAAGAGTTATCGGCTGAAACGGATGAATTTTTCAATTTCATGCTAGATAATGATTTATTAGATTTAGTTGCGAAAAAAGGAAAAGCTGGTGGCGGATATTGTACATATATTGAGAATTATAAAGCGCCATTTATTTTCTCAAACTTCAACGGAACATCTGGCGACATTGATGTATTAACACATGAAGCTGGTCATGCTTTCCAAGTATATGAAAGTCGAAAGTTTGAAATTCCAGAATACAATTGGCCAACGTATGAAGCATGTGAAATTCATTCTATGAGTATGGAATTCTTTACATGGCCATGGATGAAGTCATTCTTTGAAGAAGATGCAGATAAATATTATTTCTCTCACTTAAGTTCAGCACTTCTGTTTTTACCGTATGGTGTATCTGTTGATGAATACCAACATTATGTATATGAAAATCCAGAAGCATCACCAGAAGAGCGTAAGACAGCATGGCGTAATATAGAGAAAAAGTATTTGCCGCATCGTGATTATGAAGATAATGATTATTTAGAGCGCGGTGGATTCTGGCAACGTCAAGGACATATTTATAGCTCGCCGTTCTACTATATCGACTACACATTAGCACAAATTTGCGCACTGCAATTTTGGAAACGTGCAAGAGATAATAGACAAGAGGCATGGGAAGATTATGTGAATCTGTGTCAACAAGGTGGAAGTAAATCATTCTTGGAATTAGTAGAAGTTGCAAATTTAACATCACCATTTGCTGAAGGTTGTGTGAAAAGTGTCATTACAGAAATTGAAGCTTGGCTACATGCGATTGACGACACAAAATTGTAAAAAACATGCGCTTTTTTTCACATGTTTAACATCGACATAACGAGAAAATGATGAGATAATAAAAGAAAATTCAGAATACTAAAGAGGTGTTTCTAATAAGGAGCACCTCTTTTCACCAACAAAAAGGGGGGAAAGAAGTATGCTTCAATCTAATATGGATGTGAGTTTAGAAAGTTTGGTGAACTCATTACAGTCTACTCGAAGCACGCTATTATCAGAAATTGAAATGTTAAATGATACAGAAGTGAATGTAAAGCCACGCCGTGATAAATGGAGTATTATTCAAATTTTGCATCACTTGCATTTAGTTGAACAATCAGTTACATCTGCCCTTGTATATGCTTTACAAAAAAATGAAAGAAACACGACTCCATTTAAAGACCTCCAACTTACGCTTGATCGCACACATAAACGAGAAGCTCCTCAGCAAATGGAACCAACAGAAACGTTAATGAAAAAACAGCAAGGAATTCAATTGCTAGAACATTCACGACAAGAACTATTACACGCGCTTCATAGTGTTATAGATGAAAAAGATCTATTTGAAAATGGATTAAAGCATCCTATTTTTAATGAGTTGAATTTGTATCAGTGGGTTCAATTTCTTGAATTGCATGAACAAAGACATCTTACGCAGTTAAAAGAGGCGAAACATGCAATTTTACAGCGATAAGTAGGAAGAAGTGGGAGACCACTTCTTTTTTGATACGTGCATAGTTTTCTTTCTTATTTTGGAATACTACATGGAGAAAGAAAAGAAGGAGTTGAAAAGTATGTCCAAGAAAAAGAAAGAAGAAGAGCGCGCTTGGAAAGCACGTAAAGAAAATCAAAAACCACATGGCAAAGTGAAAGCCTTTGCTGAATTAGTTGAAGGAACAGAAAAAACGTGATGATTATTTCATCACGTTTTTTGTATGAGTGGAAAAGTTAATAAGAAGGTTGTACCTGTACCTTTTTCGCTTATAATATCGATTTTTCCGTTCATAGCTTGAACAACACTGAACACGACCATCATTCCAAGACCAGTTCCTTTTTCTTTCGTTGAGTAGAAAGGAGAGCCAAGACGTTTCACTTGTTCGGTATCCATACCGATTCCTGTATCTTTTATATACAACTGAATATGCTTATGATCAGGAACTAATGTGAAATAAAGATCACCGCCTTTTGGCATGGCCTCAATGCAGTTTTTTAAAATATTTAACAAGCATTGATTTAGTTTTTGTTTTTCTCCCGCGATAAAAAAAGAAGTGCTTTGCTTTATATAATGCGTACGCACATTTGCTAAATTAGCAAGCGGTGTAATTAACGATAATGCATGTAGTAGTTCTTCTTCTAACTGTAATCTTTGTTCTTTTTCAATACTTGGTTTTGCAAAGGTTAAATAATCTGTAAGAACGTGGTTTGCTTGTTCGATTCCGTTGATGGCTATGTCGATATATAATTTTCGCTCCTGCTCAGTACATGTATCTGATTGTAAAAGTTGCAAAAATCCTTTCGTTGAAGTTAATGGATTGCGAATTTCATGAGAGATAGACGCTGCCATTTCACCAATTAAATGAAATTTTTCAGCATTCATAAGTTCATTTTGGAGACGAACTTGAGTTTGTAATATGTGTAGTAAATATAAAATAAGGATCGTACCAAGTATCGTACATAACTCATACACAATAATATGTGGTATATAATCAGCCTTGTTTGTAACCTTTGAAAGGAAGAAAGGTATCCAACTAAATCCGTATGTGAGACTGTAGATAATAGCAAGTGCTATTTTTATACGATTAGAAGTTCGGTTGAAAAATTTGTATGTAAATAATAGGACAATAAATAGAAGGATAGAACCGATAACCGATGGGAAAACACCTATTCCTCCTAATAAGAAGCGGTATATATTTAATACAACTAATATAGATCCACCAGCAATAGGACCTCCGGTTAATGTACCGACAATTAATACGATATGACGCATATCAAATTGAAATCCATAATTTGTTTTTGCTGCGAAAGTGATACACAGTATAGTAACGAGGCAACATAATACAATAAATATAGCTGAATTTAATTTAGGAGAACGTTTCCCTTTTTGATTCCAAAATAAATGGTATACGAGCATTGTAACAAGGATGAATAATATATTTAAAAAGAGATAAATAATAAAGGGTTTCAGTGGTGTGCCTCCTCTCTTCTCTTCTCGCATTAAATTCATCATACTATAAAATGAAAGAAATGAAATGGAAAAATAGCGGAAAAATCAGAAATTTTTGCTGGTAGTATACAATATGTTACAATAAGCTTTGTCAATGAAAGAAGGAATTCCGTGCATTGCACGGGAGAGGTTCGCGAACTCCCTCTATAAAAAACTATGGAAACAACAATATCTTTAGGTATTGTTTTGTTTTTTTATTGTGACAGTTCAAGAACGTTCTTTCTTCTTATTCGTAGTAGAGAAGGAGAATGAGTGAAATGAAAAAAGAAAAGGCAGTTGTTGTTTTTAGTGGAGGACAAGATAGTACGACATGTTTATTTTGGGCAATAAAGCAGTTTGCAGAAGTAGAAGCTGTAACGTTTAATTACAATCAACGTCATAAACTAGAAATTGATTGTGCAGCGGAAATTGCGAAAGAGCTAGGAATTAAACATACGGTGCTAGATATGAGTCTATTAAATCAACTTGCTCCAAATGCGTTAACGAGAACGGATATGGAGATTACACATGAAGAAGGTGAATTGCCATCGACGTTTGTAGATGGACGAAATTTACTATTCCTATCATTTGCTGCTGTATTAGCAAAACAAGTTGGAGCACGTCATATTGTAACGGGTGTATGTGAAACTGATTTTAGTGGTTATCCAGATTGCCGTGACGTGTTTGTGAAATCGTTAAACGTTACTTTAAATTTATCCATGGATTATCCGTTCGTAATTCATACACCACTTATGTGGATTGATAAAGCGGAAACATGGAAATTATCAGATGAACTTGGAGCATTCGAGTTTGTTCGAGAAAAAACATTAACATGTTATAACGGAATCATTGGTGATGGTTGCGGTGAATGTCCAGCATGTCAGCTTCGTAAAGCAGGATTAGATACGTACCTACAAGAACGCGAAGGAGCAAATAACTAATGGATAATTTCTTTGGATTTCGCATCGTAGAAAATTTGCAAAAAATGGACAAGGATATTCAGCGTAAACAGCTCAAATATCATAATAAAAGAGTAATGGTCAGCAAGGAATTTACATTTGATGCAGCACACCATTTACACTGTTATGAGGGGAAATGTAAAAACTTACATGGTCACACATATAAAGTTGTATTTGGGATTAGTGGATATGTAAATGAAATAGGTCTTGCGATTGACTTTGGAGATATAAAAGAAATTTGGAAGAATGAAATAGAAATTTATTTAGACCATCGTTATTTAAACGAAACGTTACCAGCAATGAATACGACTGCTGAAAACATGGTCGTTTGGATTTATGAAAAGATGGCAGAAGCATTACTAAAAGATAATCGTGCGAACGAATATAAAGGAGCTCGCGTTGAATTTGTTCGTCTATTTGAGACGCCGACTAGTTATGCGGAAGTAAGACGGGAGTGGATGCTTGATGAGTAAAATCCCTGTCTTAGAAATATTTGGTCCGACTATTCAAGGTGAAGGAATGGTTGTAGGACAAAAGACGATGTTTATTCGTACGGCTGGTTGTGATTATAGCTGTGCTTGGTGTGATTCTGCTTTTACGTGGGATGGATCGGCTAAAGATCAAATTAGACAGATGACAGCAGAGGACGTTTGGAACGAGCTTGTAGAAATTGGTGGCGAAAATTTTTCTCATGTTACGATTTCAGGTGGAAATCCAGCATTGCTGAAAAATATTGAGTTTCTTCTTTCTATATTAAAAGAGAATGGAATGCGAACAGCAATCGAAACGCAAGGGAGTAAATGGCAAGATTGGTTACTTCAAATTGATGAGATAACGATTTCTCCAAAACCACCAAGTTCGGCAATGAATACTGATTTTCAGAAGTTAGATGCTGTTATTCAGAAACTAGCAGGAAAAGATATTAGTTTAAAGGTAGTAGTATTTGACGATTATGACTTTGAGTATGCAGTTAATATGCACGAACGTTATCCAGATGTGCCATTTTTCTTACAAGTAGGAAATGATGATACAAAAACGGTGGATGATACGATGTTGATTAAAAAATTATTAGATAAGTATGAGTGGCTGATCGATAAAGCTGTAAATTGTAAAGAGATGAATAATGCAAAAGTATTGCCGCAGCTTCATGCGTTAGTATGGGGAAATAAACGCGGAGTATAATGAGAAGGGATGTTTAAAATGGCAGGAAGATTAGATGAAGATTTAAAAGATGTAACATTATTAGGAAATCAAAATACAAAATATTTATTTGAATATAGCCCAGAAATTTTAGAGGTATTTGATAATAATCATCCAAACCGTGATTATTTTGTGAAATTCAATTGTCCTGAATTTACAAGCTTATGTCCGAAAACAGGACAACCAGATTTTGCAACAATTTATATTAGCTACATTCCAGAACAAAGAATGGTAGAGAGTAAATCTTTAAAGCTATATTTATTTAGTTTCCGCAATCATGGTGACTTCCACGAAGATTGCATGAACGTTATTATGAATGATTTAATTAAATTAATGGATCCGCGTTACATTGAGGTATGGGGGAAATTCACACCACGTGGAGGGATTTCAATTGATCCTTACTGCAACTACGGTCGCCCAGGCACGAAGTATGAACAAATGGCAGACTACCGCATGATGAACCATGATCTATATCCAGAAACAATTGATAATCGTTAATATATAATAGAAAGAAAGGAT